>NZ_JBALFV010000068.1:0-152408 GCF_036916735.1 Nostoc sp. | reverse complement strand
GCTTAGGCTTTCAATTAAATTATTACTTCATTACCTCCATGACGGTTTTATCACCCTTTCAGCCTAATTCATCCCGCAAATATGCAACGCCCCAATTCTTTATGAAGATACACAGAATATTAAACTAACCGCCCTTTAGGTGACGCTCCTTCGTCGCTTTAAGCAAAGCCATGCCAAAGGCTTTACGCTGCGCTAACACTAGTCGCTTACGGTGGGAAACCGCTAAGAGCGCTGGTTCATCAAGTACGCCAATGCGTAGCCTCTGGTTAGAGAAGAGCCGCAGAATGGAGAGTTACTAATTTAGTGCAGCTTCACATTAAATTGGTATAATAGCCCACCTTAATATAATTCAGTATTTCGGTGACAGAAAAAACTATATTTTGTAGGTTTGGCGAAATTGCTCTTATCTGTTAACTAATTGAAACATTAGCGGAACTTACCAGGATTTAAGCGAACAGAGTTAGGCTGAGACTGACGACGAATTGCTACTCCATTGCGGAGATTTCTAGCGGTACCTCCATCTTTGCGATCAAGGAAAGGTTTGAGATTAATTCCACTTCTCGATGAACTAACCCGATTGTTGCTACCATTTAGAAGTGTGCGTCCTAAATTATATAATTCATTGGCTCCACTACTGCGATCGCCATAAGTGTTAACAGCTATAGTCTGCTGTCCACTGTCAGCAGTAGTCAAGTTCTGAAAAATACTATTGCGGATAACATAGGGGTCTTTGCCAGGTGGTACTGTCAGCACAATTCTACAGGTTGGGTTAGCTTCTGTTGTGACGCAGACAATATTTTCGTTATTTTCTGTTGCTGTCTGGAGCTCTTGTAAGCCATCTGGGCGATACTGTTCTAAGCGACTAGCAATTGCTGTACAACGCCTTTGTGCGTCCCAACCACCGCCCAAAGTCGCAGGCGCAGCCCAAGCAAAGTATTGCCCTGGTTGACTTTGTGGCTGATACATAACGGTGTACTGACCATTGTAAGTCTGACAAGTAAACCGAGTTGTACCGTCAGGTGAGGGTGAAGTTGGTATACCTGTTGATGTGTCTATTGGTACTGATGACCCACCTGATGGTACTGTTGGTACGACAACACCATCGCTGGTAGAGTCATATTGCGCCATTGCTACGGAATTGCCCAGACACAAAGATAAGCCAAGACTGCCCAAAGATATTAATCGAAGCAGTTGTGATGACATAAATCATCCTCCAGTAGAAATAGGTGGGGAATTGATAGTTTAAGTGACGAACAATTCTATGTTTTGATTCATCAAAAACGCTATTTTTTTTCCTCTCTTGCTTTCTTCTCTTCGAGTAGCTTTTTCACCCGTGCTTGAATTTTTAAATGACGCTCCACTCCTTCATAGGCGTAACGGTTGTAGTTACTACGGGTAATGAGGTCTTCTAAATAACTAACTCGCTCCTTACCGCCTGGGTGTGAAGATAACCAACTAGGAGGACCATTTTTTTGTTGTTCTACTAACGTCACCATTAAGTTACGCAAGCCATCAGCAGCGTAGCCAGTGGCAACAATTAGGCGTGTGCCGAGATTATCTGCCTGACGTTCCATGTCACGGCTATAACTAAGTGCAAAAAGTTGACCAATGGTGCCGCCCAGAGGGAGATATTGAGTAACGTTAGAGATCAGGTTGCCTTGGCTGACTAATTGAAAACCGTGGGATAAAAGTACATGGGATAATTCATGACCCATTAAGCCAGCTAATTCTGCTTCGGAATTAGTTTTAGCGATCGCACCCGCATTAATAAAAATTTTACCTCCAGGTAATGCAAAGGCATTAAGGCTTTCTTCAGGAATCACAAAGAATTCGTATTTAAACTCGTCCCGTCCTCCTACCTTCGCCAATTTCTGTCCAATTTCATTGACGTATGCCAAAATATCTTCGTCTATAATTACACCCAGCTGTTTTTTTGCCTGCTTTGCCACCGACTCACCTATGGCTTGTTCACCTTGTAGCAGCATGATCGTAGAGTCAAGGGCAGAAAACGGTCCAAGCAAACTGCCAGTAACGGCGTAACCTAAAGCACCTGTAATAATATTACCGATGACATTGCCTCTAATTTCTCTTTGTGTATGAGATTTGTAATGGTTCAGATTTTCCTCTGCTAGTTTTGTAAACTCAGGTGCTTGGGGATCTTTAGGATTGAGAATAGCAAATTGACGCGCCGCTAAAGACGCTTCCATCCATTTTTTCTCACCAGCTAGGGCTGTAATTCTAGCTTTAATTAATTCTGGTTGATCTGGATACAGCGAAGAAGCCCGTTCTAATATATCTAACGCTTCTTTATTGCGATCATATTGTTTCAATACTTCAGCATATCGGATATGACCAGGGATAAATTCAGGATATTGCTCAACTAATAGTTGTAGAGGTACTAAAGTTTTTGTTTGCAACTTTTGTGCTATCCCCGCCTCTGATTCTCGCCAGTAGACTTTACCTCCTGGGGATAGTTGCATGGGATCGAGTATGGCAGCTTTACGCTGTTGATTATCTGATGTTTTATCAAAAGGCTGCTTAACTTCGCGGTAAATTTTTTCCGCCTCTGGAATTTGTCCCGCTAGATAAAGTCTATCCGCTTCTATAAATTTTAGCTGACGGGTGATTTCTTCAGGAGTGAGTGGGGGTTCCTGTGCCGATTCTGGCTTTTTCGGTTCGGAAACTTCAAGGGTGGGTTTTGGTGCTTCTGGCGTTGATGAACGTTGCAGCACTTCCCGTAACTTTTGGACTTTAGTTGTTTCTGAACTGGGCTTTATTGTTTCAATAGTGGTAGAAGCAGCAGGTTCTTGTGCCAGAAGGGGTGAAGTCGCCTGCGTCAGGATTATCAAAATTGATGTAGCAGCTGAAAGTAATACCCACTTCCAAGCTGGCAGTAAAGACTTCCAGATTCGTTTCATGCTTGGGGCCACGTATGCAAAAGGCTCTTTTTTAAATTTTATGAGCAATTAGCAAAATACGCATATAGCGATGTATTTTTTGTGAGATATTACGCTAACCACGAACTGTTCGGTGATGCACCTCAGCACTCATTTGTTTAAACTGAATCACTCAATTACTTGAAAATTTTGTCTATATATGCTAATGCAAATTATTTGGATCAATACCTTGAGATTGTAAATAGGCAATTAGCCGTTCTTTTTGCTGGCGTTCCTGTTCAATTTGCTCTACCGCCCAAAGCAACAAATTACCCGCCTCATCCCACCAGCGCAACCAGTAACCAGTTCTAACTTCTTTTATTCCTTGCCAAGTTCCCAGAAATAAACCCATTGAATCAATCCAATGACGACCATTTTCATCAGGTTGCTTTAACTCGTAGCGCCTGTTTTCAAGTTGGTAAAATTCTAATAAACCGCCATTTGGGTCAAAAATTACGTAAATTGGAACTTGAAGAATCTGCTCATAAAAAAACCATTTTCCTGGTGGATAGGTTCGCTTAAAAGAGTATTCTCCACCCTCAGCGTCAGATAGAAATTCCATCACAATTGCCGGAGTATCTCCATCTAAATTAGGTGTATAGCTTTTGCGTTCTCCTAAAACTTGATTTACCGATCGCACATAAACCCAGTCGGGTGCTTTAGCAACAAATTGCCCGTTTATCGTTGCACAAAGTCCAAAATTCGAGGCTATCAACATCTGCGGTTGGATGAAACCACTGATCTCTAGGCTTTCGCGCAAAGCACCAGCTAATAGTGGCTCACCTGTATTTTCCACTGGTTCATCCTCTAACTGAAAATCTGCTGGCAACGCTTCCCAAGATATTATCAGTTCTATTGAAGATTTAGCTTCACCGAGTTGGGTTGTCATAAACACCCCTTTTTATTGATTTGTCTTTATTTTATGGCTGACCAGTGGCTTGGTGCTGACAAGGTGGCAAAAAAGGCTACGATGCAGATAAAATAAATTTTCTAAAACACAAAAACCCCGGCGAAACTAACCGAGGTAAGAGAGAGGTACGAATGACGATGAGATACAGCGATACCGAAATCGAAAAATATTAGCTAACGCTAAAACCAACCAAAACTAAAGTAGTGACTATTAAAGTCGCAAAAAGAGCCTGTAAAACATATTTACGTTGTTCCCAAATTGCTGGGTACTCGGCGTAGTACATCTTGGGTTCAGCTGCATAGTTATTGAGAACGCCGTCTTCGTTAGTGGTGGTGTACATAGTTTTTTCTCTTTTTTGTTAAATTATGTAAATTAATTTAACAATATTGTTACAAAACGTCAATATGACTTGACAAAAAAAGGCTGATGGTAAATATAAAAGTTACTTATCAGACATGGGGGATTTAGGCGAAGTTGCTACAGCCGCCGAAAGCGCCATATATTAGGCAATTTTTTAAATTGCAAAGTCTAAAATGGTATAAAAGAGTAGAGACACGTTAGTGTAACGATTTCGTGTCTCTAATAGTAATCGCATTTAGCACTCCATCTGTTGCAATCATTATCTAATTCTTCATCACCGCATCCAAAAGTACATTGGCATCAAAGCGGACTACATCTGTGCAAGGTAGCCCAGTTTCTGTTATTATTTGAGCGATCGCATCCTCTGCTGCAGACCGATCTAAATGGGCTGTGTTCAGCGCTATCCCCACTACGGGAACATTTCCAAAAGCACCACCGGCACTAGCAACAGTTTCATAAAGCCGAATCACCTCGGGTATTGGTGGAATTACTACATGGGGATGATTACGTACATGAACTTGTCCCGCACGATGTACTAACAGCAGTTGGGTTGGTTGCGAACCACGGATTAGGGGTAAGGTTGCCGTTGAACCAGGGTGTAGCAATGAACCTTGTCCTTCAATGTGTAGGATATCGTGGTTTTTGCCATAGCGCATAACTATCTGTTCCACAGCACCGGCGGCAAAGTCTACCCGCACAGCATCTAAAGGCACGCCGTCCCCTTCTAACATCACCCCAGTTTGACCAGTAGCAAGGAATTTAGAACGCCAGCCTCGCTGTTTCGCTGCCCAATGTAACTCTAGACTAGTTGACATTTTACCGATCGCCATGTCGGTTCCCACTGTCAAAACTCGCCGACAGGAAAGGGTGCGTGCCATTCCACTGGCAACACTTATATTAGGCGGCTCTTTGCGTACATCCCAAATTAGTTGCCCTGGCTTGAGCAATGCATTTAACTCTGGTATGTTCGCCATTGGTGTATGTAAACCATTCACCAACGACATTCTAGCTTTTAAAGCATCTTTGATTTCCAGCCAGTAATCATCTGGTACAGCACCACCTCCTGGAGCAATGCCTATTACCAAGACTTCTGGTTTGTATTCAAGGGCTGCGGCGAAAGATGCTACTATTGGGACATCACGCTTGATACCTGTTAATTCTGGTAGGGATTTACCAGCACACTCGCGATCAATTACGGCTACGATTGGGGCTTCACTGTAACGTAAAATTGCTAGCCCTGTTTTGCCGTGATGCCCAGTAATTCCCTCATGCAGCAAGATAGCTACTCGTTGATTAAGTGATAGTTGCATTGTGGTGTACCCCCAAACCTGGTAAATCGTTTGGCAAAACTCTCCCTTCTTTTAGCAATGCACCCGTAAAGGGATCATCGATTAAATTGAGGTGACTGTCTAAATCTAGATAATCAGCTAGTGGCGCTAGCTGTAATGCTGCTGTATTAGCTAGCGAACTGTCAGAATAGCAACCAAACATTACTTGCAACCGATATGCTCGCGCTGTATGTACCATTCGCATTGCTTCGGTTAGTCCCCCTGATTTCATCAGTTTGATATTAATACCATCCACGTAGTTTGCCAAATGGGGAATATCAGAGCTTGTGAAGCAACTTTCATCGACAAAGATGGGCAGGGGAGAGTGTTCTTTAAGTTTTGCTAAACTTTTTTCCTGCCCCCGTGGCAATGGCTGTTCTACATATTTTATACCTAAATTAGCTAGCCAATTGCACATTGCGATCGCATCTTCTAAACTCCAACCACCATTAGCATCAACAAAAAATTCTTGTTCCGGTACTTCTTCTCGCACTGCTAAAAGCATTTTTTTATCTGCATCTATGCCATCTGGACTACCTAGCTTTATCTTGAAAAGGCGGACATCGATAAATTGTAACCAGTCTCGCGCCCTCGCCCTAGCTCCTTCAGGTGAATTAATCCCAATTGTGACAGAAGTCGGTACTATTTGGTTGCGATCAAGTCCCCAAATTTGCCACAAGGGTAATCCTACGCACTTACCTAACCAGTCGTGCATTGCCATATCCAAAGCTGCTATAGCAGCAGAAGGAACCTGATTTTGTATTAAAACTTGCTCAATTTCCTGTCGTTGTAAAGGGCTGAATGCTTGCAGTAGCGGCACAACTTGCTGTAGTGCATCTTTAATAGTATCAGTTGATTGCCGATGATTACCCACGCCAAATGGTGATGCTTCGCCCCAGCCTTCGATATCATCATGTGAAATCCTTACCCATGCATTCGTTGTTTGTGCCGTTGTACCTCGACTAATGGTCAATGGAAATCTCTTATTTACTATAAATAAATGTAAATTTATTTGCATGTTTATTATACATTTTATACTCAAGCAAAAGCCAGTGTAAGTTCAAAGTTTAGATTATCGGATGCATCTGTTATACTTTTTTACATTCATTGGTTAATGGCTAAAGTTTTTATATACTATTTTTATTTATGAGCAACTTAAAAAAATGGAAGATTTTGAAATCAAAAATGGTTTTAGATCATCCTTGGTGTCAGGTGAGGCAAGATGAAATAGAATTACCCAATGGTAAAATTATAGATGATTATTTTGTCAGTATTAAGCCTGACGTTGCGATGGTCTTACCTATCACTAGTAATAGAGAAATCATTTTTGTCCGGCAATATAGACATGCAGTAAGTAAATTTTTCTTAGAACTACCAGCAGGGAATTTTGATCCTACAAAAGAGAGTGCAGAAGTAGCAGCAATTAGAGAACTGACAGAAGAGACTGGTTATATTCCCCAAAAATTTAGAAAAATTGCAACTTTATACGATAAACCGAGTAAAGATACTAATAAAATACATTTATTTTTAGCAGATAATGTGAGCAAAGTTGGAGAGCAAGAACTAGATATTACAGAAGAAATTGAAGTGATATTAATCCCTATAGAATCAGTTTTAGATAAAATTGCCCAAGGTGAAATTTCTGTAGCGGGAACTATTGCGGCTCTCTTCTTAGGTTTAAATTTTATTAATTATTAATAATTGTTGTAGCTCTGTTCTGTTTTGTCAGAATAATGCTTGAAATAAAAAACTCCACGCTACTTGCTCTCTGGAGTTTTTGGGCATGGGGCATCGGGAAGAAACTACCTGTTTGGCTAATACCCTGCTTGGTCCAAGTGACGGGGGGAACAACCTTGTCCACCCACAGAATGGGTAGCAAGACGAAGTCTGGGGATGGAGTTTCCCGCCGCTTTCAATGAATACAGCGTAAGCGTTTTGTTGATTTTGAATGGTGAGGCAGTCCGGTCTTGGGGGTTCCCACCATGAGGAACTGCCGAACCCGAAGGTGTTGTTTATTTCTGCCGCACTGTACTAGCTATCTAGTACCTCCAAAGATTTATTATTTAACTTCTTCATCCCAGATACCTACCTTCTCAAACTCTGCATAAGCAAGCTTCAGAAAGTTTACTACTCTCTGTCTTCCTATAATTCCAAATTCTTTATTCTCTCTTGCCTCAGCAAAGGTCATTCTGTTTTGGTCTATTATGTTTCTTTCTTTATATGCTAGTTTTGGAAAATCTATAACAATAATTTTATATTTTTTGATTAGTTTCTGTATATTTACATCTGAATCTACATGCTCCCAATCATCACACAGCCCTAAATTGCGTACCAGAATATGAGGCATTTTATCCCCGTAGCTATTCACAGACTGTACAAACAGATTAAGACTATCATATCCTCCTGTAGAGACAAACCATTTGCAAAAAGTCACTCCTTCAGAATTTCCTAGTTCAATTAACTGATTTCTTTCTATCCAGTCAAAGACTGCTCTATGTGATTGTGCTGCCAAATTCACAACTACTGGCTTACTTGTCGCCATCTCAAATATTCTATCTGCCTTATCAGCCTGGCGTTCATTCTCGCTAAACACTGCATACTGACATATTCCCTTATAGACTCCTGCCACATCTGGATTTGATCTATCTGTTTCTACTGGTACGAACGGGATTTTCTTATCCAGAAAGTACTGAATCATAGTTCTAGTCACTAGAGACTTCCCTACTCCACCCTTTTCACCATCTACCAAATGAATTGTCGGCATAACACCCACCTCTAATACTGATTAAACTCACTCAATATATCTGAACTAGGCTTAGAAGTTTTTGGTGTTTGTCGCCTAGTAGTTTTAGCAGTTTTCTGAGAATCCTTACCCCCTTTTGACAATGATTGCTTCTCTTGTGACTCCTGTGTTAATTGACCTACATCTTTCGGAGCGTTTTGAGAGTCCTCAGCTACTCTTATAACTGTTGGTGTTACAGATAATTCTGTTGAACTTTGAGTCGAATCTTCAAAAGGTAAAACTTGTTTTGGTTTAGCCCTTCGCTGACGAGAACGCTTTTCTTTTTCAATCTCAGTTAAGTATTGCTTAAGTGTCGCTGCTGAAACTTTTATTTCTTGCTTATCCAGTAACTTTGATAGGTCTTGATAACTATAGCCTTTCTTCAGTGCCGATTGAAGTTGTTCACGCAAAAAGTAAATGCTCTCTCGCAGGGATAATTCTTTTTTAGCCTTCTCTTCTAGCTTCTCTAATTCTCCCAGCGTGGCTTGGAGTTTATCAATTGGAATTTTCTGCCCTGGAGTTGTGCGTACCATTTTTGATGATGAGTGAACTGAAAATTTTATTAATCCTATCACCACATGTTCTTATGTGGGTGATAACCACACACACATTAATGAAACCAAGCTCTCACTGATGGGGCAAATGCATCTAATCCGCCAAGGAATTTTGGCTCGGGTATTGGGAGATGTCAGGACTTAAGAAAAGGTTTCGAGCTTCTTAGGGTATATTTAGGCTATCAATAGCAAAGAAGCAACCGTCGCGCGAGTAGACGCGTCCAGTGCGTAGTTCGGGTTTCACTGCCGTTAACCCAACATTAATATGGATCAAGTGTTGGCTTACTCTGCGGGACGGTATTGGGGTTACTTTTCATAAAAAACAGTATTTACACTGACGGCAGTTGTAAAAAATACAGTCAATATTTATATAAAATAAAATAAAACTCGTTACATTCAAGTATCAGAGCTTAATTAGATAACTAGTCATGCAAAATAAATTATCTAGTTAGGCAAGGGAAATATTAATAATGAAGGAATACAGTGATTTCAATCGTATTAAACAATGGCTAAATATTTATACATATGTATTTAAATGTGAAGAAAGAATCGATAATTAACTATACGCAAAAACAGCAACTGACTCATAAACCTCGTATAGCAACACTAAAACTTTTAACATTTGGTTTTGTTCTAACAGCAGTATTGTGCAACTATGATTGGGTGATGTCTACCAAGGGCTGCGTCTACGCCCAAACTTCTAATCCTCAAACTTTACCGCTTGGCCGGATAGATGATACCCCTGTCATTCCCTTACGTTCGGATGTGCTAGCGCAGCCATCAGATCAGAATCAATTACTTCCTTCCCCCCAACTACCGGATCAGCCAACTCTAGGAGAGGATGATCCTAATGTCAAATTCCGGGTTGATCGCATTGAAGTTGTTGGCAGTACAATTTTCAAACCAGAAGATTTTACTCCTATTACGGCTCCTTTTGTAGGACGAGAAGTATCATTTGCAGAATTGTTGCAAGTCAAAGATGCCATCAGCAAGCTCTACACTGATAAAGGTTATGTAACTACGGGTGCTCTAATTACACCGCAGACAATAGAAGCTGGAGTCATTAAAATTCAGGTAGTCGAAGGCAGTTTACAAGAAATTAAAATCATTGGCAATCGGCGATTGCGTAGTCAATACATTAGCGATCGCATCCGACTTGGTGCTGGCCAACCTTTAAATGTACCGCGATTAATAAAAAAACTGCAACTGCTTCGCCTTGATCCGCGCATTCAAAACCTATCAGCTGAGTTGCAGATGGGTGTACATCCAGGAACCAATATTTTGCAAGTTGAGGTCAAAGAAGCCGATACTTTTTCGCTTACAACAACTTTAGATAATGGGCGATCGCCTAGTGTTGGCAGTTTTCGCCGGGGTGTGAATCTGCAAGAAGCCAATCTACTGGGCTTTGGTGATACTCTCAGTGTCGGATACGCCAATACCGATGGTAGTAATACAATCAATCTGAATTACACACTGCCGATTAATGCTCACAATAGCACTGTATTTTTTGATTTTAACCAAGGCTGGAACCGCGTAATTGAAAAACCATTCAGCGTCCTTGATATTCAGTCAAACACTACGTCTTACGAATTTGGTTATCGGCAACCATTAATACAAAAGCCAACTCAGGAATTAGCTATAGGGCTATCGTTCTCACGCCAAGAAAGCCAAACAGAATTAGGTCTTGATAATATTGGCGGGTTTCCTTTATCGCCTGGTGCAGATGCGAACGGAAAAACCAAGATTTCTGCTCTGCGTTTTATCCAAGAGTATACCCAACGCAGCAATAAACAAGTTTTTGCAGCCCGATCGCAATTTAGCCTCGGGGTAGATTGGTTTGATGCTAGTGTCAATCAAGATGCCCCAGATAGCCGCTTTTTTGCTTGGCGGGGACAGGCGCAGTGGGTGCGGCAATTCGCACCAGACACTCTGCTTTTAGTTAGAAGTGATTTACAATTAGCAGCAAATTCTCTCTTACCTTTAGAACAATTTGGTCTTGGTGGACAGCTAAGTGTGCGGGGTTATTGCCAGGATACATTACTGACAGACAATGGTATGTTGTTTTCGGCTGAATTCCGGTTGCCGATTGTGCGTGCCTCCAAGCTGGGAGGAGTGTTACAACTGACACCATTCATTGACGTGGGCAAAGGTTGGAATACCAAGGGTGACAATCCATCATCTAGTACTTTGGTGGGTACTGGGTTAGGACTGCTGTGGCAACAGAGGGATAAATTCTCAGCTAGGCTAGATTGGGGTATTCCATTAATATCGGTAGACGGTGAAAAGCGATCGCTCCAAGAAAATGGGCTGTATTTCTCGGTGAGTTATTCGCCATTTTGATCGAGGCGATCGCCTAGTTGATGGTTCAAGACCACACCATTTTGGGCATCCTAAATACAAAGTATAAATAAAGGCTTGGCGATGACAGCGACCTCTATTTGGTTAGGTCTGTGCGGTAGAATAGTGCCATTAATGGTAATGCAACTTTCGTGCGGCTCTGTGAGTGCCCAGGTAACTCCCGATGGCACCTTGAATACTACTGTCTCTCAAAGTGGTAATAACTTCACTATTACTAACGGTAGTGCTGCCTACAGTAACCTATTTCACAGTTTCCAGCAGTTTAGTGTTCCCACAGGCACTTCAGTCATTTTTGATTTAGTTAACACACCTAAGATATCCACTATATTCAGTCGTGTTACAGGAGGTAGTATTTCTCGTATTGATGGCGTGATTCAAACCATCAACAGCAACAACCCCGTTAGCCTATTTTTGATCAATCCTAGTGGCATTGTCTTTGGTCCCAATGCCCAACTGAATATTGGTGGATCGTTTGTTGGTACAACTGCAAATAGCATTAAGTTTGCGGATGGGGTAGAGTTTAGTGCCAGTAACACTACAGCAGCCCCTATCTTGACGATCAATGTACCAGTTGGCTTGCAATTTGGGCAAAACTCAGGTGCGTTGGCGCAGCCCGCCGTAGGCATCGCAGTACAAAACTCGATCAATGGCATCTCCCAAAATTCACTAGGTTTACAAGTGAGTTCAGGAAAGACCCTTGCCTTGTTGGGAAATGGGATTGATATAGCAGGGGGCGTTCTCAAAACTGTGAATGGCTCCATCGAACTCGGTAGTGTCCAGTCAGGACAAGTTAGCCTCAGTCCAACAAATCAAGGTTGGGCGTTTGATTATTCCAATGTTGGGGGACTGAGCGATATTCAATTGAGTCAGCAAGCACTGATAAATGTAACTGGGTTTGGCAACAGTGCGATTCAATTGCAAGGTAAAAATATTCGTCTTTTAAATGGTTCAACTGTTTTGATTAATAATTTAGGTGCAATGTCATCGGATCGAATTACAATTAATACCACTGAATCATTCCAACTTATCGGAACACCTCAGGATGGAACCACAAGCAGCCAATTGATAAGCAGTGCGAGCAATCTAGGTCGGGGTGGAGATATTGTCATATCAGCAAAACAACTTTTGCTTCAGGATGGGGGAGATATTCTGACTCAAACTTTAGGCCCAGCAGCAAGTGGTAACATTACAGTGAATGCGTTAGAGTCCATTCAAATGAGTGGGTTTAACCCTGCCAGTCCAGGGGGAAATACAGCGATTTTAACGCTTTCTTATGGTTCTGGAAATACAGGCAATATCACGCTATCCACCCAAAAACTAAGTGTTACTAATGGTGCTGGCATTGCGTCATCCAGCTTCCAAAAAGGCAACAGTGGTGATGTTCAGATTAATGCCTCCGATTCCATTGATGTTGCTGGGATCAATAATGTCAATCTTTTGCCGAGTAATGTGAGTTCATCAACGATTGGTACTGGCAATGCAGGTAATGTGACTATTAAAACTTCACGGTTAACCGTAAGTGATGGAGCCAATGTTACCTCCTCAACTGGGGGAATGGGGAATGCTGGAAGCCTAAAAATCACGGCTTCAGACTTTATTCAGGTGAGCGGCGCAGCATCAACTAGCACGTTGACTAGCGGAATTGGGGCTTATGCGCTCCGCCTTGATCCAGTCTCCCGCGCCGCTTATGGACTACCTGACATTCCTAGCGGTAATGCGGGTGGGGTAATTCTGATAACGCCGCAATTACGCATTTTGGATCAGGCGCAAGTGGGGGTAAAAAATGATGGCACAGGCAATGCAGGCAATTTTGAGGTCTATGCTGATTCAGTTACTTTGAGGAATCAGGGAGCAATTACTGCCGCAACGCAATCTGGAAACGGAGGAAACCTAGTTCTCAACGTTAAAGAATTGTTGCTCATGCGCGGTAACAGCAAAATTTCTGCTGAAGCCAAGGGCATAGGTAACGGTGGTAATATCTCAATCAATGCACCTATCATCGCCGGATTAGAAAATAGTGACATTATTGCTAATGCCATCAAAGGTCGAGGGGGCAATATCCAAATCAGCACCCAAGGGATTTTCGGGTTGCAGTTTCGTAATCAACTAACACCTGAGAATGACATTACTGCTAGTTCGCAATTTGGGGTCAGTGGCACGGTTCAAATTAATAACATCGGCGTTGATCCAAACTCTGGCTTAGTACAACTGCCAGCGAATGTGGTTGATCCATCACAGCAAATTGCTACAGGCTGCGCGGGCGGTGAAGGCAGCCGCTTTGTGGCAACGGGTAGAGGTGGTGTGCCGCAAAATCCAAATCAACAGGTAACAAGCGATCGCACCTGGGACGATGTGCGAGATATCTCTGCATATCGA
Source organism: Nostoc sp. (assembly GCF_036916735.1). Lineage (GTDB taxonomy): Bacteria > Cyanobacteriota > Cyanobacteriia > Cyanobacteriales > Nostocaceae > Nostoc. Next base: position 138,804 of record NZ_JBALFV010000068.1, on the reverse strand, counting down.
AAAACAGGTGATGTCACTGCCCAAATGCCCCCATCACCAAAGGTTATTGTCGAAGCCACCTCTTGGCATCGCAACGCTGAGGGCAAAGTTGAATTAATTGCGGCGCAATCTCCCCCACATATACAGCCGCCGTTAACTTGTGCTGTTTCAGCTAAGAGTTAACGACAAATAAAGTTAGCAACAATTCCATTTTGGGAAACCTAAGTACACAGTTCAAAATGGAGACGGGGTGATGAAAGTAATTTCTGCTAAGTTTGGTTTGATTGGTGGAATGCTGATATGTGGGATTTGGAGTAGTTGTGCAAATGCTCAAGTAATTACCGATGGAACTCTCAACAGCACAGTATCCCAAAGCGGCAATAACTTCACCATTACCAACGGCAGTCGTGTCGGCAACAACCTCTTTCATAGCTTCAGCCAATTCTCTATTCCTAGCAATGGTTCTGCATTCTTCAACAATGCCGCAGATGTGCAAAATATTTTTAGTCGTGTGACTGGAGGCAGTATTTCCCACATTGATGGTTTAATTACAGCCAATGGTAGCGCCAATCTTTTTTTACTCAACCCTAATGGAATCATTTTTGGTGCTAATGCCCAATTAAATATAGGCGGTTCATTAATTGCAACGACAGCTAATAGCATCAAATTTGCTGATGGAAGTGAATTTAGCGCCATTAATCCCCAAACTAACGCATTATTAAGTATCAATGTTCCCATTGGACTGCAACTAGGTAATAATCCTTCAGTGATACAAGTCCAAGGTACAGGACATTTAGATATCGAGAGCGATATTATTCCTACAATTCGCAATCCTAGCCCAACAAGATTGCAAGTACAGGCAAGAAAAACTTTGGCGTTGGTGGGTGGTAATCTCAATTTGAATGGCGCTACCTTGAGTGCCGAAACAGGGCATATAGAATTAGGTAGCCTGGGAGGTGCAGGATTAGTTAGTTTAGTGCCAACCACTCAGGGATATAAATTGGAGTATGGCAACGGGCAAAGCTTTAGTGACATTCAACTAGCACAAAAGTCACTATTAGATGTCAGTGGGGTAAATGCGGGTTCAGTTCAGCTTCAGGGACGAAATATTCACTTGAGCGATGGTTCGTTAGTTTTAGCGCAGAATTATGGAAGTCTTCCTGGTGGAGACATTCGTTTTCAAGCATCAGAAGCCATCGATATCATTGGCGGAACATCCGCTACCACAATTCGGGGTGGGATTCGCAGTAACACCTTGAGCACTGGAACTGGTGGGAATATAAGTATCATCACTCCCCGGTTAACACTCCAACAGGGTTCAGGGATAGAGAACTCAACACACGGAGTAGCTGACAGTGGCAACATTCAGATTGAAGCGTCAGCAATAGAGATGTCCGGCTTCTCACCCCTGACGCCCATTGCAACAAACATTCTCACTGGCACATACGGTACTGGGTCAGCAGGTGATATCTCTATTAATGGGGATAGATTAGTAATGTCTGATGGAGCTTTATTGACTTCATATACATATGGCAGTGGCTCTAGTGGTAAAGTGACAATTCGCAATCAAAATACCACAGTTATGGGGAAAACCCCTTTTGAAATTCCTAGTAACATTAGTATCAGTAGCTTTGCGACCGGAAATACAAAAGATTTGATACTAGATACTGGTAAGTTACAAATCTTAGATGGAGGAGCAGTTGGTTCATTAGTATTTTATGCTGGGAATGGAGGAAATGTCAGCATTAATGCTAAAGAGGCGATCACAATTAGTAGTGTCAGTCCTAACACTTACAGTAGCCTCGGTTCATCTGTCATCCGTTCAAGTCCACAACTACTTAAGTTATTGGGCTTACAGGATGTACTGACGGCAAATGCAGGTAATGTTAGCGTTACCACACCCAATTTGATCCTGACGGATGGTGGTAGTGTGAGTGTTACTAGTCAAGGTACTGGTAATAGTGGCAATCTCAACATCACCGCAAATCGCATCCAATTAAAAAATCAAGGCTCAATTCAAGCACAGACAGAATCTGGTAATGGTGGTAACATCGATTTACAAGTGAGAGATTTGTTGCTGATGCGCGATCGCAGCAATATTACTGCCACAGCAGGCGGTAATGGTAATGGAGGTAACATCAATATCAATGCACCGATCGTCGCTGGATTAGAAAACAGCAACATTATTGCTAATGCACTGCGTGGACGTGGAGGTAATATTCAAATTGCCACACAAGGGCTTTTCGGACTGAAGTTTCGTCCTCAACTGACACCAGACAATGACATCACTGCTAGTTCCGAATTTGGGGTTAGCGGCACGGTTCAAGTCAATACCATCGGCGTCGATCCAAATTCCGGTTTAGTAGAACTGCCAGCCAATGTTACCGATCCATCTCAGCAAATTACCACAGGTTGTTCGGATACTCAAGGCAGTCGGTTTGTGGCAACAGGACGGGGTGGTGTGCCGCAAAATCCCACCCAGGAAGTGAGGAGCGATCGCCCTTGGTCCGATATCCGCGATCTCAGAGCATACCGGAAACCTGGCAATACCACTGCCCAAATATCATCATCTCCAGAGGTTCTTGTCCAAGCTACTTCTTGGCACCGTAACGCCCAAGGCAAAGTTGAATTAATTGCCAATAAATCTTCTTCGAGTGTGCAACCAGCATTAACGTGTGCTGCGGTTACCAAAAGTTAATGATGTTATCAATCATGCTATTTAGCAAACTCTAACTTTAAATCCGTAAAGCAAGTTTTTGGTAATAAGAGCGATGTCTAACGACAAGCTGCCAAGCGTCTACACTTTTCTATTTATATTAGCCACTAGGTTATTAACTCAAGGAATAATGCTATCAATGGAGTCGGTATTTTAAACCTTACATCTGGAACCGGATTAAGCGGTAATATCACCCTGAATGCCACTGAAAGAATTGAAGCTATTGGAGAAAATCCCATTATTTTTAGAACCAGTGCAATATCAACAACCACTCTGAATCATGGTAATGGGGGAAACTTGATCGCGCAGCACCTCAAATAATGATGCTGGATGGAGCTAGCAAGTACAAGCTCAAACACCCCTATCTTCAAAAACTCTGATTCAAGCTACTGGTTGGCATCGTAATCCTCAGGGAAAAATTGAGTTAGTTGCAGATAAATCTTCTCCTCAGGTGCAACAACCATTAACCTGTGCTGCTGTTAAGAGGAGTTAATTATTTTGGGTCTTTGGCTTGCCGTCGCTGTCGGGAAAATATAAATCTGCATCGTGGAAAAGAAGGTGGTCATAGGTTAACCCGGAATGACACAGTATTTTTAATTGTATGTGAATTGCTCTTCAACTGATAGCTGCCATTATCAGTTGGGCATTATACATTTAGTCATTTTCTAAACACTTGTGCTGTGACTAATTTTCAAACAAACTGCTCAATAATAAATAATTATTTATGATTTTCCGAATTAAACAAACTCGTTGGCTATATGTCAGCCTCAGCATTTTCGGTTTGTGGCTAGTATTTATAATTACACCTGTAAAAGCATCTCCACCAGTAACAACCTCTGTTCTCTCTTCTGCCCAACCTGCCAACAGCCTAGAACAAGGACGGAACTTTTACCAATCGGGAAGTTTTGCAGAAGCTATTAGGGTTTGGCAAACGGCAGCACAACAATATCATACTCAAGGCGATCGCACCAACGAAGCCTTAAGTTTGAGTTACCTCTCATTGGCACAACAGGAACTTAATCAGTGGGAAGCGGCTAAACAATCTATCGAACAAAGTGTAAAAATTTTGCAAACCGCTAAACCCTCTGCCGATGCGATTATCTGGGCGCAAATACTGAATACTCAAGCAAATTTACAACTACATACAGATAAAGCTGAAACCGCTCTAGAAACTTGGCAACAAGCTCAAAAGTATTATGAGCAGGCAGGCGACAAAATGGGCAGCTTAGGCAGTCAAATTAACCAGGCACAAGCCTTACAAAGTTTAGGATTTTATCGCCGCTCGAAACAACAGTTGGAAACGCTAACCCAAAAGCTAGCAACAATGCCAGATTCGGAAATCAAAGTTAGTGGATTGCGATCGCTGGGTTTAGCTTTGCACGCCATCGGTGATAACAAAAGCCAGCAAGTTTTAGAACAAAGTTTAGCCACAGCGAACAAAATTGCCGCTAAAACCCAGCTAAGTTCTATTCTTTCGAGTCTAGGGAAAATTGCTTCTGACTTGCAAAATCCAGAAGCAGCATTAAATTATTTTGAAGATGCAGAAACAGCAGCTATGAACCCGAATGAAGCTTTACAAGCGCGTTTAGCCCATTTCAAATTATTGGTAGATTACAACAAACTAGAATATGCAATTCCTCTGGCGCCTCAATTACAACAACAGTTGTCAGAACTATCACCCAGTCATACTTCCCTTAATGCAGCGATTAATTTTGTAGCAACCTTAAATCGTTTAGAAAACCCCGATAAAGTTTTACCAAGTAAAGATTTGGCACAACTTATGGCAGACACAGTTAAGTCTGCCCAAAAAATTCAGGATGCAACCGCCCAAGCTTATGCACTGCATCAGTGGGCACAACTCTACCGTCACAAAAAACAGTGGTCTGAAGCAAAGGAATTAGCCGATAAATCCCTCAATATTGCCCGTCAACTCCAAGCTGACGATCTCATTGCTCAATCAGCATGGCAGGTGGGGCAGTTGTATAAACAACAAGGCGATCACTCCAAAGCAATTACAGCCTATACAGAAGCAATTAAGTCATTAAAGGCACTGCGAGGCGATATGGTTGCGGTTAACCCCGATATCCAATTTTCTTTCCGGGAAAGTGTAGAGCCTGTCTATCGGGAACTAGTGGGTTTACTTCTCGATGAGCAACCAACCCAGGCTGCATTGATGCAAGCGCGTGAATTGATTGAGTCACTCCAAATCGCCGAACTTGATAACTTTTTCCGTGAAGCTTGTTTAGATAAAGCCCAGCAGATTGACAAAGTTGACCCCACAGCAACGGTTATTTATCCCATTATCCTAAGCGATCGCTTAGGAGTTATTCTCTCCAAAGCTGGACAACCACTGCGTTATTATGTCACTCAAAAATCTCAAACTGAAATTGAGCAAACTTTAGATAAATTCCTAGTTGCTCTCAACCCAGTCTCAGACTCAAAAGTTCGGGAGCAATTGTCCCAGCAGATTTATGACTGGCTAATTAGGAAGGCAGAAGTAGATCAAGCATTCATTGATACTAAAACATTAGTATTTGTTTTGGATGGTCGGTTGCGGAACATTCCAATGGCAGCCCTGTATGACGGTAATCAATATCTGATTGAGAAGTATGCTGTGGCGCTCTCACCAGGATTGCAACTGATGGCGTCCCAATCACTCCAGGAAAACCACATTGATGCGATTATCGGCGGTATCAGCCAATCTCGTGCTGGTTTTAGTGCCTTGCCATCTGTGGAATCAGAAGTGAAGGAAATCTCCCAGACGGTGCCATCTTCGATGTTATTGAACCAAAAATTTACTAGTCTTGCCCTGGCCGATCATGTCAAATCCAGTAATGTTAATATTGTTCATCTAGCAACGCACGGACAGTTTAGCTCTCGGATCGAAGATACCTTTTTACTTACATGGGACGGACAACTTAATGTAAAGGAGTTATCCGAACTCCTGAAAAATCGTAGTGGTAATTCATCAAAAGCGATCGAATTATTGGTACTGAGTGCTTGCGATACCGCAATGGGAGACGATCGTGCCGTTCTTGGACTAGCAGGCTTGGCTATTAAATCCGGTGCGCGTTCCACCGTTGCCACACTTTGGCCAGTGAAAGATAAGGCAGCCCAAATACTCATGACTCACTTCTATGAGCAACTACGACAACCCAGAATCACTAAAGCTGAAGCACTACAGCAGGCACAAATTGACCTGATTCGCCAAACTGATTTCCATGACCCGTTCTTTTGGTCTGCCTTTGTTTTGGTTGGAAATTGGTTGTAATTACGTAATATTACTGCTTATTTATATATAAAAAAACATCTACTTTATGGAATTTCAACCTACATTCGTATATAAATGCTAGTAACCTTCCCTTGCCCTGGCTAGTGTTTAGAAGTATTCCCTAATTTTGTAGCACAGTTATTTAATGTATTTTCTATCACTGTTTAATGAAATGAAACCAAACACAATGAAACGTCGATATTTAACTAGTGCATTGAGCATCATCGCTCTGATAGCTAGCAGTACATGGGCTAGTACCTATGCTGTAACATTTACCCCACCTATCAAAAATGGCGCTCCAAGCCAAGCAATAGGAGGAGCATCTCGTGGCAACCTGTTTACCCCAAGCAAAGGTAACAGCGCTCCAAGCCAAGCAACAGGAGGAGCGTCCCGTGGCAACCTGTTTACCCCAAGCAAAGGTAACAGCGCTCCAAGACAAGCATCTGGAGGTGCTTCGCGTGGCGACTTGTTTACCCCAAGCAAAGGTAACAGCGCTCCAAGACAAGCATCTGGAGGTGCTTCCCGGGTTGGTAGTTACTACTTGAATCCATCAACTGTAGCAGCAGGAGGGCCCGCAGCGTTAATCGCACTTCTGCCCCAAAGCTTCTATGGCACAACAGTATCTCAACGCCCGACAATTTTGGTATACATCCCTGCTTCTAATGCAGAAGAAGCTGTATTCAGCCTCAAGGATGAAGCTGGCAATATACAGTATAAAATGACCATTCCCGTTGCTCTTAAAGCTGGGGTAATCGCAGTCAAATTACCAGCCGATGCACCCGCTTTAGCCGTTGGTAAAAACTACCAGTGGTTTTTGGCAGTGAAAGTGAACGGAACACTCGGTCCAAGTACACCTTACGTTGATGGTTGGATTGAGCGTATCCAGCCTACTGCTGAACTAGTAACAGCGATGCAGCAGAAAGATGCTTTAAAGCAAGCAACTGCTTTTGGTAAAAACGGGGTGTGGTATGACTGTGTAGCTACAATGGCTGTGCTGCATACTGCCCAACCCAGAAATGCAGCTATCATCAAGCAATGGGAAGAACTTCTTTCCTCAGTTAGCTTACAGGATATTGCAACAGTTCCCTTAGTAGCATCTGGGGATTAGGAATTAGGGATTAGGGATTGGGGATTGGGGACTTGTACTGAGCGACTTGTGCCGAGCATCTCGACTTCTCTACGAGACGCTACGCGAACGCTCGATGAAACCGGAGCCGAGGTAAGCCGAAGTATTGGGTACTGGGGATTAGGAAGAGTTTTTCTAAAACCTAATCTCCAATCCCAGACAAGTGTTAGTGGAGTCATAGCTGATGAATGCTAATCAATATTATTTAAGCCTCTGGCGAAATTATGTGGCGTAAATTCCAAGTTTTCATCCAACGCTCTGGCAGTGTTTTGATTATTAGTCCCACTATTGCTCTGACATTTATTGTTGGGCAGTCTTTGGGACTTTTTAATTTGCCTGAGTGGAAACTTCGTGATGAATGGATACGACAGCGATGCCTTCCGGCAAGCCGCTTTGCGTCTACGCAAAATACAATAGCTAACAAAATTATAATTGTCACAATTGATGAACAAGATATCCAATCAGTTGGTAAATGGCCAATTCCAGATTGGTCACTAGCGCAATTACTAGAAAAAATCCAGACGCAACAACCCCGGGCCATCGGTTTGGATCTCTATCGGGATTTGCCAGAAGGCAGTGGATACAATCAACTTGTAAAAGTCTTCCGCAACAGTGCCAATTTGATTGGCGTTGAGAAAATGACTGGAGAGCATGTCAATCCGCCACCAGAATTAAAAAAACTTGATCGAGTCGGATTAGCAGATTTGGTGTTGGATGGCGATCGCCATGTGCGTCGTGCCTTACTTACAGCAGTCGATGCCAAGGAAGAAAAAAAAATTAAAGCGGGACTGGCAACTCTTGTAGCCCTTAAGTATCTTGAAGCCGAAAAAATAACTTTAAAATCCGTTGACGAAAAGCAGCAGAAGTTTCGATTGGGCAATCAAATCTACCTGCCACTACAAAATCAAGAAGCAGGTTATTCCGATGCCGATGTCGGCGGTTATCAAATTCTGCTCAACTGGTATGGAACAGATGCGGCATTTCGCACAGTTGCGATGCGGGATGTGTTGGCAGGAAAAATTCCAGCAAACCTGATGCGCGATCGCATGGTGTTTATTGGGTCAACTGCTGCCAGTACCAATGATTTCTTTAGCACACCCTTCAGTTCCTCCTTCATTTCTGCCCAAAAACCTACACCTGGCGTTGTTATCCATGCCAATATTGCCCATCAACTAGTAGAAGGGGCAAAAACAGGGAAAGCAAATCTGCAAGGCGTTTCTGGGATGGCTGTGTCCCTCTGGATTATCTTATGGTCTTTTATTGGTTCTGGTGGTAGTTGGTATTTAGCTAGTGGGCGTACTGGGCGGCAAATTCCAGGCGGCAAAATTCTTTGGGCAACTGTAGGCATCGGTGGCGCATTCATGGGTGGTGGTTACGGGATGTTTTTGTCCGGTGTTCTGATTCCCGTAACACCTGCCTTAGCTGCGTTCATCAGTAGCGTAATTGCCACAACCAATGCCTATAAACAGCAGAAGTTAGAAGAAGCGAATCGGCAACTAGAAATTGCTAATAGTCAGCTATTAGATTATTCCAAAACCTTGGAGTTCAAAGTTAAAGAACGAACTCATCAACTGCTGGAGGCAAAGCAAGCTGCTGATGCTGCTAACGAAGCCAAGAGCGAGTTTCTGGCTAATATGAGCCATGAGCTACGCACACCGCTTAATGGCATCCTTGGTTTTGCTCAGGTGCTTGAAGCATCGCCAAACATGACAGAGAAAAACCTAGAAGGAGTCAGTATTATCTACCAGTGTGGGACACACCTTTTAATGCTAATCAATGACATTCTCGACCTTTCAAAAATTGAAGCTCGTAAATTAGAATTGGTTGCGACTAATGTACATCTGCCCACTTTATTACGTGGTGTCACCGAGATTTGCAGTATTCGAGCCGATCAGAAAGGGATTACATTTAACGTTTTGATGGGCGATCACCTACCACTTGTCATTCAAGTTGATGAAAAGCGGCTACGCCAAGTGTTGATCAACTTACTAGGCAACGCTATTAAATTTACAGACAATGGTAGCGTCACATTAAAAGTAGATGTACTGGAGGCTGGAGATACTTCTCTACGAGAGGCTCCGCCAACGACAAGCTCCCTTCCCTGCGGGACGCTACGCGAACGACAAGATCAGTGCGGCACAGTGCATCGCTGGGGGCTGGAGACTGAGGACAAGGACAATAACCAATCCCCAATCCCCAATACTTCCGCTTACCTCGGCTCCGGTTCTATCGAGCCAAGTCGAGATGCTCGGCATAAGTCGCTCAGTACAAGTCCCCAATCCCCAATCACTAAGATTCGCTTCCAGATTGAAGATACAGGTATTGGGATGTCACCAGACCAACTAGAGAAAATATTTTTGGCCTTTGAGCAAGTAGGTGAAGCTGGACGGAAATCTGAAGGTACTGGCTTGGGATTAGCAATCAGTCAAAGAATTGCGGCATTGATGGGCAGTCAAATTCAAGTGCAAAGTCATCAAGGTGAAGGCAGTCTATTTTGGTTGGATTTAACAGTACCAGTACCAGTTTCCCATGACTGGCACCCAGTAACCATTGCCTCAACCCACAAAAAAATCGTCGGGATTCGGGGTACTGCCCCTCAAATTCTGATTGTCGATGACGATCGCAACCACTGTTCTATGTTGAGTAGTCTGCTACAAGAAATCGGCTGTCGAACCTTGGAAGCAAACGACGGCAAACATGGGCTACAGATGACAACTGAACATCAGCCAGATGTGATTGTGCTTGATTTAGCCATGCCTAATATGAATGGCTTTGAGCTAATGTTTCACTTACAAGAGAATCCCCAAACTCGGATTATTCCGATTATTGTTTCTAGTGCCAGCGTATTTGAAGAAAATCGGCAACAGAGTTTACAGGCAGGAGCTACAGCATTCTTGCCTAAACCACTGCAAATTGATCAACTATTTAATGGGCTGCATTCTGCCTTCGAGGCAGCAGCAAAGCGAGCGCCATTAAAATTTGATTGGATCTATAGCCAATCTAAACCTCAGCAGTTATCTGCTAAGAATGAGCAAATAGATAATAGTGAATTAATTTTGCCATCTCAGGATATTTTGCAACAACTCTATCATCTGGCAATGATGGGAGATATTCCAGCGATTGAGGGAATTATAGGAGAGCTAATCAAGCAAGACAGTCAGTTAACTGCTTTCGCAACTGAGTTGAGCAAACTTACTGCCAACTTCCAAACCGCAAAAATCCGTAAGTTCCTAAAATCCTTTGTAGCAACGGAGTCACATCCATAATGACCGAGCCTTTTTTGAAACCAATGCATATCCTGTTGGTGGACGATAATCCAAATAATCTTAAGGTTCTATCTGAAGCGATTCAAGGATGTGGTTGGAAAGCACTCATGGCAACGGATGGAGAGTCCGCGATCGAACAAACAGAATATGCTTATCCCGATCTGATTCTTCTGGATGTAATGATGCCAGGTATGGATGGATTTGAAACTTGCCGCAGGCTGAAAGCCAATGCCATCACTCAGAACATTCCGGTCATTTTTATGACTGCCTTAACTGATGCTACAGACAAAGTGAAAGGGCTAGAAATTGGTGCAGTTGACTACATTACCAAACCCTTCCAACAGGAAGAAGTCATTGCTCGATTAAAGTTACACCTGAAAATTTCCCATCTCACCCGTACTTTAGAACAAAGAGTGCAAGAACGCACCGCAGAACTATCCCAATCTCTACAACAGTTACAACAAACCCAACTACAACTAATCCAGAGTGAGAAAATGTCCACCCTTGGACAACTTGTTGCAGGGATCGGTCATGAGATTAATAACCCAATTGGTTTTATTAGTGGAAATTGCTTTCATATTGAGGAATATGTAAAGGATCTCTTTCGTTTGGTGAATCTGCAACAGCAAAAGCTAGCACACCCAGATCCAGAAATTGAAAAACTTGTTAAAGAAATTGACTTAGAGTATATCACTGAAGATTTACCAAAAGTTCTCTTATCAATGTACCAAGGAATTGACCGTCTTAAAGATATAAGCCTTTCTTTAAGAACCTTTGCCCGATCCGATATTTCATCTAAGGTAGAGTTTCAAATCCACGAAGGAATTGATAGTACCTTAATGATATTAAAACACCGACTAAAAGACCAAGTAAACCGCCCTAAAATCGAGGTTTTCACGCAATACGGTGAGTTACCTCCAATTATTTGCTATCCCGGACAAATAAATCAGGTACTGATGAATATTATCGCCAATGCGATTGATGCATTTGATGAAGCCCATCAAATGCACTCAAATCAGGAGATAGCCGCTTGCCATAACACCATTACGATTACTACATCGGTCGATCATCAGCAAAAAACTGTTACAATTTGCATCGAAGATAATGCTTTTGGTATGCCTCCTGAGGTGCAAGCTAGAATTTTTGAGCCATCTTTTACAACTAAGCCTGTGGGTAAGGGAACTGGGCTAGGATTAGCTATCACCCACCAAATTATTGTTGATAAACACAATGGACAAATCAACTGCTTGTCAACCTCTGGTAAGGGAACAAAGTTTATTATTACTCTACCAATTTAGTTTTTACGTGAGTTCGACTTGAAAAAGGAACAAAGCTTTACAAATGACAACATAACAGTCATATCATGTTCGGATAATCACTTATGAGAAAAATTGGGATACAAACGATGAATCATGCCAAAACGAATCAGTATAGCCAAGCATTTAGATATTGCTGAGTTACAACAGCGTTACCGTCAGGCGAAAGAGGGAGTAGAAAGTCGTCAATACCAGATTATATGGTTACTAGCACAAGGAAAGTTCCTGAACTCCTATCCCTAAAACTCAAGCCAAAATGCCTGGTATATGCTTATTCACTGCTGTTCACAACCAAAGAGTGTTTTTTTATAACAAAAGTTTCTAGCTCGTCAATTTGTGTTATCTCAGGTATCTCATCATAATCAGGGATTTTCGGTAAAGCATTACCAATCATTTTTACCCAATTGATTATTGTTGTATGATGTACTTTTTTCACCCTTTCTATCGCACGGAAGCTAGACCCATTTACATACATTTCTAGACATTCACGTTTTATTTCTTCTGAATAACCAAGATTTTCGTAAAAATCGATTGGTCTGCTAGAGCGCTGGTGCTATATTGGTTATAGCGTTTTATTAACTGAGAAATCCAGATTCTCGTATATCCTGTTACTTGCGCTACCTCCTACGGTGTTTTTCCTGTAGCTAATAACCAAATTATTTGGTAATGGCTGCGTTGTGTTGCTTCTGTCGCCTGACGATAACGAGCTAATAGTTCTTCCGAACTAATGTGGAAAGCGATGTCTAGGACGGGCTACGCCTACGCAATTCGTTTGGGCATAATAGTTGGATTGATGCACTGCAACACGGATTCAATATATTCAATCTTCGATTTGTAGGGTCGTTGCGAGCAGTTCCTATAGCAGCAGTACCTGAACCTTCTCATGCATTAGGGTTGTTGGTGTTTGGAAGTTTAATTGCAGTTTCTCGTCGAAAAAAGCATAAATCCAGAGTAAATTAGTCCCTTTGGTGAAGTCAAAAATCAAAAGTCAAAAGTCAATAATTTTGAACCCATAAATAAATTTTTCATTTTTATATCTTGTGGGGTGGGCATCTAGCCATAGGTGTCAACTTAACGTATGAGCTAGATTTGGCGAACTTTCCAGGTTTGACCCTCACCCCCAACCCCTCTTCTAATATTGGGAGAGGGGAGCAAATTTTCTAGTTACCCGAATCCCAACTTGGGAGAAGGGGTTAGGGGATGAGGGCAAAACGTCCTCTCAAAGCAGATTTTTTCTTAAGTTGACACCAATGGCATCTTGCCCGCCCTAATTATGCAACTTGAATGCTGATTAGCTTACACCTACTGATTCGCTTGCTTTCGCAAACTTTCTAACGCCCCCTGCAAAAACTTACCCCATTCTGCTGCCAAAGGAATTTCTGTAAACGGAACCCGCACTGAATCAGTAGATTCTGAAAATAGAAATTCTAACTCTATACAACGACCTTTTTCTGGTATACCTTCTAAATCTACTTTTTTGTCATCTACTAAAAGATATATTTCTTTCAGATCAAGCAAAGAGAATGTTTTTAGTTTAACAGGTCCTTTCGGCGTGGGTTTTCCCCAAGTTACGTTGTTGCCTTTTTGACCTAATACAGCATAAATATCGTACTTAGCCCGTTCAAATTGCTCTGCCCAAGCGCGATAGGCTTCAACTTTTTGATATTCCTTCGAGCCTTGCCAAGCCAACCAGAAAAACATTACTAATAACGGCAACCACAAAAGACCATGTTCCATCGTTTAAAATATTCCTGAGTGAAACTTGTAACTAAAAGTGCAAAATCCACCACTAAAGGATGGAGATAAGTTATGGTAGTGAGCAAACTGGCAAAAAGCGGTGATGAGTTAATATGAGAAAACTTATATTATTGTGCTTGTTTGTCATTGGGCTAGGATCTGCGATATTTAGTTTCCTGAATTTCCAGGGATTGGCAGCGAAAGGAGAGTTTGAGACGATTTTGCTTGATTTTCGAGAAGATATTCCCTCACTTGTGGTGGAACAGGATCTGCAAGCGATCGCCAAACAATATAACGTTACACCCCAATTAGACAACAAGTTTTCCAAAAAAGATAATGTCTATATTATCAAAGGTGATCGCCAACGGCTTCAAGAACTGAAAAAATCTCAGTTTGCCCAAGCGACAGAATTCATTGAACCAAACTATATCTACAATCAGATTCCCCAACCAGGTAAAGCCGCAAGGCTTGGAGAATTTTTGAGACCCCAAGAAGATGATAATGAGACAAGCCCCTCATTAACTGGTCCTAATGACCAATATTATAGCAAGCAGTGGAACTTGCATAAAATCGGCATTGAAGGCGCATGGAGTCAAACTAAAGGCAGTGGTACCACAGTTGCAGTAATTGACACTGGGATTACCAAGGTGCGCGACTTGTTTGAGACAAAATTCGTCAAAGGCTATGATTTCGTTAACGACCGGGAAAAAGCCACAGACGATAATGGTCACGGTACTCATGTTGCCGGAACCATAGCCCAAGCCACAAATAACAAATATGGCGTAGCTGGAATTGCTTACGAAGCCAGTTTGATGCCTCTGAAGGTACTTAGTTCTTATGGTGGCGGTACTGTAGCTGATATTGCCGAAGCGATTAAATTTGCTGCTGATAAAGGCGCAAATGTGATTAATATGAGCTTAGGCGGTGGCGGTGAAAGCAAGTTGATGAAAGAAGCGATCGAGTATGCCCATAAAAAAGGCGTAGTTATCATTGCCGCAGCCGGAAATGAAAACACCAATGGGGCAAGCTATCCAGCTCGCTATCCCTACGTCATTGGCGTTTCTGCAATTGGCCCAGATGGTGAAAGAGCGCCCTATTCTAACTTTGGTGCTGGGGTAGATATCTCTGCTCCTGGTGGTAGTGAAGCTGGTAAGATTCTCCAAGAAACTATCGACGAAAAGGGCGAAGAGGTATTTTTGGGCTTCCAGGGTACAAGCATGGCTTCTCCCCACGTTGCTGGTGTTGCGGCATTAATCAAAGCTGCTGGCATCAAGGAACCAGATGAAGTTTTAAAAGTCCTCAAACAGTCAGCGCGAGTTATCCAGGATGATGGTTTGAACTATTATGGCGCTGGACAACTCAATGCAGAAGCAGCAGTCAAACTAGCCTTTAGTGGACAAATTAGTTTTCCAGATTTTTTTCGATGGTTACGAGATAACGGCTACCTTAACCCCGGCTTTTGGATTGATGGTGGTGCTGTAGCACTGTTACCGAAGATTTTAATGGTAGTTGGTTCCTATCTGCTGGCTTGGTTTTTACGGGTTTACTTCCCCTTCACTTGGAGTTGGTCTTTATTTAGTGGATTAATTGCTGGCAGTTCCGGGTTATTCTTCCTCAAAGGAATCTATATTTTTGATCTTCCCCAATGGCCTTTCCGGGTTTTGGGCAGTTCAATTCCCGAACTAGGAAATACTCTCCAGGGAACTCATGCATTAAATCCTCTATTTGCTAGCGTACTGATTCCCATTCTGTTAATGGCATTGCTGTTAGGACATCCTAGTTGGAGATGGTTTGCCATTGGTTCAACTTTAGGTGTTGCAGCCTGCTTGACAGTAAGTGCATTGTTCCATCCAGCAGTTATGGGTTTGGGAAGTGGTTACCTAGCACGCCTCTTCCTCATCGTCAATGCCTTAATCTGTTATGGACTAGCTCGTTTAGCATTGAAAAACGAAGAAAAAATAGCATAATACCGCAAGGCGGAAGTCAAAAGTTAAAAGTCAAGGCTTCGGCTTCGCTCAGCCTTGACCCTAAGTGTACTTGTACTGAGCTTGTCCTAAGCTTATCCTGAGCTTGGTCGAAGGGCGTAGTCGAAAGGCGTAGTCGTAAAGCCTGCGGCATAGCTACGCTTAGGGCGCAGCCTCTGGTAGAGTTGGACGTAGTCGAAGTAGTCGAAGGGTCAAAAGTCAAAAGTTTTGTATATTAAGGCTTTTGCTTGTTGTTTCAAATAGTAGCTTGATTTTTGGCGTGCTGTAATAAATGGGCATGCGAAAGAGGCAGAGGGACGGGGTGCCGGGGACAGAGGGGAAAACTCTTCTTCCTTGTTCCCTGCTCCCTTGCTTCTTTCCCTGCTTCCCTTACTCCCTCATTCCTTACTCACCACAATTTATGAGCATTACACTTACAGGTACAATCGAACGCCGTGATATTGGCACAGGCGCATGGGCGTTAGTCACAGAAGAGGGCGTTACTTACGAAATCCTCAGAGGGGCTGACAAAGACTTGCTCAAAGCCGGACAAAAAGCAAAAGTTAAAGGACAGGTGCGTGAAGACATCATGACAGCTGCCATGATTGGGCCTGTCCTAGAGGTCAAATCTTTTGAGGTAATTTAGTTCTGACTAGTTGGAGAATTTAGAACCTCTTGAAGACGGCTTCTAAACTCCCCTTTGGGATGACCTCCTTTTACTTCACCCACAATCTGAAATTCCCCTTCTGGGGAATTGCAGATGATGTAAGTAGGCCATCCCATTTCTGATTTATCGGGATACTGAGTTAATAAAATCTTGCGATACTTGCGGTAAGCAGCCGTATCCTGCATTTTTACATCGATAAATTCTAAACCCAGTTCTTCAGCCACCTTTTTGTCATAAAAAGACATTTTGTGGCAGATGCCGCACTCTTCTGAAGAGAACTTAATTACAGCTAAACTCATGGGTTGGTGACTCTTTGATTCTAGGCAAAGTTTTTTAACATAATGTCATGAAATCTTACCATATAGCTGGTGATTCTTGGCAAATTAATAGTCAACCCGTCACGAACCAGTAACTTTTTCTCCTTACTTGCTTGTATAGTACTCCTATTTGATTTTTGAAAAGACTCGGTATAACTCGAAAAACCTGATTCCCCACTCCCTACTCCCTACCCACGCAAAGAAGTTCAGAAACAAAATCGGATTGCTATAGTAAAGAAGGCAATTTTTTGGAAGTAAGGGTCAAAATGTAGAAAAAAAATTAAGAATTATGATTAAATATCATAGCAATCATTTTGGGATGACATCTCTAGCTCATAATAAAAAGAAAGCGAGTCAGGGATGGTGCGATCGCGATACTCAAGGTCTACCAGCAGTAGCAAAAATTATAGTGATGCACTCCAGTTATGTGGGCGATGTCTAACGATAAGCCGCTACTCGTCTAAGCTAAAAAAACCCCCAGTGGGTGTTAGCCTACTAGGGGAGTTAGTTATCAGGGTGCATCTACCAATTAAATGTTCTCAGGTTGAACACCATACTCCGGATAAATTTGTACAAAGGTCAGTTATTTTTTAAAATAAAAAAACCCCAGTTGGTGTTAACCTAACTAGGGGAGTGAGTTATCAGGGTGCATCTACCACTAATGTTTTCTAGGGGCAGTCAGTACCTTCCGGAGAAAATCGTCAACCCCTTCCCTACGAGACGCACTCGCGAACGGGGAAGTCACGCATTCACGCATTTACGCATTCAATAATTTTGAACCCATAAATAAATTTACTTGCTCTGTAACAATGAGCTTCGGCAAAGACACTCCGCCTTTGCGCTGTATTTCTTGCGCTGTGCAACTCGTTATACATTTTTTATTTTCCATAAATAAATTTACTTGCTCTGTACCTTTTTCTTTCTGGTCAAAATCTGGAAAAATAGAAATGTCTAGAACACGCTACGCCTACGCAACTAAAAAAAAACCCCCAGTGGGTTTTAGCCAACTAGGGGAGTGAGTTATCAGGGTGCATCTATTAATAATCTTTTCAACAGTAAATGGGTCGCTACCGGATAAATTAGCAGAGGTTGAATTTGTTAGTGTTTGTTTATCAAAGAAAAATCTCAGAGGGGTTAATTATCAGGACTAATTTGCCAATTAAATAATTGGTGTGCTGGCTTAAATCATGGGTGTGTCAGCCCCTTCTATTGTTTACGAGAGGCTAAACGAACGGGGAAGTCAAAAGTCAAGCATGATTGTTGCTTTAGGGCTTACGCACAAGAGATTCCCCAAACTCCTGCAAAAGTTCCCTTTTAGCGTAGCTATAGTAACATAGGAATGCGTAGGGTATGGAACAACTAAAAGGGTTCCCAACTTGTCCCCCAACTCTTAAAGCTTGCTAGCAAGAGCGTCTTTGAACAGCAAAAGCAATTGGCGTAAGCTTTTTTAAATATAGGTTTCAGGCTTTTAGTGCGTAAGTTTTGTACTTACTTCCTTCATAAAAAACCCCCAGTGGGTGTTAGCCAACCAGGGGAGCTAGTTATCAGGGTGCATCTACCAATTAAATGTTCTAGGTTTAACCACCATGCTCCGGATAAATTTCTGAAAAAATTCATTCTTCTCGTGTGTCAAAAAAACAAGAGTGGATATTAACTGAATTAGGGGAGTTAAACCAATTCGCAATTTGCAATACTTCTCTACGAGAGGCTACGCCCTAAGCGTAGCTATGCCGCAGGCTTTACGGCTACGCCCTTCGACTACGCTCAGGACAAGCTCAGTATAAGTTCGCAATGACGCTCGTTCCTCTCTACGAGACGCTGCACGAACGCTACGCTAACGTAATTACGTTTTGTGACGGGGATTTAAACCAATACGGTTCACTTAAGGCTAAAACTCTTTTTTTTGTAGACACGTAGTGGCTTGCCGCAGGCTACTGCATGCAGAGGCGCAGAGGACACAGAGAAGAGAGAAACATAAGGAAGAAATGCTTAATTGAACTGTATTAGGATTTAGACTTCAACACAAAACGCGCTGCCTACAAAGGCAGGGAACTTAAACTCCTAAACTAGCTTAAAAATCAAGGGACATCCTATCTACTAATCAAGTATTCTAGGGTTAAGCACTATTTTCTGGTCGAGAATATCTGCGTCAGAAGTTGCTGTTGTTTGCCAAAATAAAAAAACCCCCAGTGGGTTTTAGCCAACTAGGGGAGTTGAAGATCAAGGTGCATCTACCAATTAAGTGTTCTAGTCGCAAGTAATCCGATCCGGATAAAGTTGTAAAGGCAGAAAAAGCAAAACAACTAGAATCAGAAACATTCAGAGGTGGGATGCATCTAAGTTATCAAAGGGAGCGGAAAATCGACTTGAAACTTTCGCGTTTCAAACCAGATTTAGGAGGCGGACAGGAGAAACTGTGACCCAGGAATTCCACATTTCGGTAACTCCTGTAGGGCGAAATGACTATTTGGTGCGGACGGAACAAGTCGCGCCTGGAGTACCATTGGCAGAAGAATTGGTGACTTGGCCTGTAACTGATTGGTTGATAACTGCTGGGCATTTGATGAATGATCCATTGAAGTCGGTATTACAGGGAGATTTATTTACCTCTGGCGGACACGAAAGCGATATTGCCAGAAACTCTGTTAATTTGGTGGCGTTGGGTCAACAATTTTATAACGCTCTATTTCAAGGCACTCTCAGGGATAGTTGGATTACTGCTCAAGGTATTGCCCAGAACCATCAACAAGTACTACGCTTGCGCTTGGGGCTAAAAGACACTAGATTAGCTCGTCTGCCTTGGGAAGTGATGCACGCAGGCGATCGCCCTTTGGCTACCGGGCCTTATGTCGCTTTTTCTCGCTTCCAAAGTGGAGTTTTGGGAGTTTCCGCTTTGCGATCCCTGCGGGGGGCTACGCCTACGCAAAATATGCCCACACCACTACAACAAGGTAGTGTAAAAGTATTGATGGTAATTGCTTCCCCCTCAGATCAAGTCCGTCTTGACTTACAGACACAGGAAGCTATCAAACTGCAAGCAGAACTTCACCGTACACCACGTATTGGTGAAAATAGCAATCGTTTCCCAGAAATTGAACTCACTGTGTTAGATCAACCAGGGCGGGAAGAACTGACGCAAGCTCTAGAACAAGGCAGATACCATGTTCTTCACTACTCTGGTCATAGTAACTTAGGTTCCAATGGCGGAGAAATTTATCTTGCTAGTCGCAGAACTGGCTTAACGGAAATCTTGACTGGGGACGATCTAGCTGGTTTGCTCGTCAACAATAACATCCAAATGGCAGTGTTTAACTCCTGCTTGGGGGCGTACACACCTGCATCCGATCCCTCTGGAGATACTGGGGAACGAAATCTGGCAGAAAGTCTGGTAAAGCGCGGAATTAGAAGCGTTTTAGCTATGTCAGAACGGATTCCTGATGAAGTGGCACTGACGCTAACACAATTGTTTTACCGCAACTTGAGTCAAGGATATCCAGTGGATTTGTGCGTCAGTCGGGTACGCCAAGGATTAATTTCTGCTTATGGTTCTCACCAGATGTACTGGGCATTACCGATTTTATATCTCCAGCCAGAATTTGACGGTTTTCTGAGCCAAGAAACTGAGTTATCAGAAAGTGCAAAGTCGCCCAACCAGTATGGTTCGCCTTTAGGTATAACTTCCGCAATGTACTCTGCTATGGCAGACGATAGCGAGATGGCTTTAGGAATGGAGGATATGATTCCTTCTGATTTGGCGCGTGATTCTGGGTTGGACTGGCTAGGTGAAGATACTTGGGGCGATCTTGTTGATGAAATTGAGTATGATGACCCAAGCTATGCAGAAGATTCTGCGATAGTTTCAGATTTATTTCGTCAGCTAGATAACCAAAAAGCTCCAACTGAACTAAATCAACAAATTTCAGAAAATAGTCTTGAGCAAAGCCACGTTTTTGAAGAAATGGCTTCTTCGCAAGAGGAAGCAGATTTGTGGGGAGAAGCCCCAGCACTGCCACCTCAAACTTCTGGGAACTTGGCAGGAAATTGGCAAAATTCTGCTGATTTTTTGCGTAGGCACAGCCCGTCGCAGGCATCGCAACCAGCCTCACCAACACCTCGTATCCGTCGCCGCAAGCTGTGGCCGATTGTGGGTATTGTGGGAATTAGTACCTTAGTAGCTGCGATCAGTTTAAATTGGTGGTGGCAAAATCGACCCCAGCAGCCAATTCTGCCTAACATCCCAGTAATTCCCACCCAGTCTTTACCCATTAAAAAGCAGCAAAATACCGACTTACAGGCAGCAGAAACTGGAATTGTTACCGCCACTGCTACAGAAGAATTGAGCCAAGGCGACTTGCAAAATGGGTTATTGGCTGTAGAAGAACTACTCAATCGTGGCGCACTGACTGGGGCTGAAACTGCCCTGAAACTAATTTCAAGTAAACAAGCTGACGATCCATCGGTGAACTTTTACAAGGGACGATTAGCGTGGCAGTCTATCCAAGCCGGAAACAATAACTATAGCGTCGATGATGCCCGCCGTTACTGGGAAACTGCTGCAAAAGCTAACTCAGAATCGCTTTTGTATAATAACGCTTTGGGATTTGCTTACTACACTGAAGGCGATCTAAATCGAGGTAATGACTCTTGGTTCAAGGCTTTGAATTTAGCTCTTAAAAAGCAGAACATAAACTCAACATCTACAAAGACAGCAGTGCCTCAAGATGCTTTAACTTCTTATGCAGGTTTGGCTCTCGGACTGTATAAATCTGCACTGAGTCAATCTAATGGTAAGCAGACACAATATTTGAATGAAGCGATAAAGTTGCGACAATTGGTAATTAAATCTGATCCAGTCAACTTCCAGGTAGATAAATTAGCTAAAAATTGGCTGTGGACGGAGAAGGCGATTGAAGATTGGCGATCGCTCCTTCAGGAGAAAGGCGAAGAACAGTAAGATGTTGTGGTAAGTAAGTCGGTACAATAAAACCAAATTGTGTGAAGAAAAGTAAACAAGGCTCAAACTCTTGTTCCCCCTGCCCCCTGCCCGGTTGTTGAATCTCGACTTCGCGGCAGTTGAGCGTAGCCGAAACTCGATTGCCGCGTAGTCGAAACACTGCCCCCTGCCTTATTCCAACGATAATTATTTACGCCGACCTACTTAGTGCGATCGCTTGTAACTGTAAATGAAAATAAAAATATTATATTAAGAAAAAATACATATTTAAATTTGACTAAACCATTTCAGACAATTTTTACTGAACACAGAGTACTTTGGGCTGTTTTACTCCTTAGTGCAGCACTGGTGGTAACCTTAGCGCTGTCGCTTTCTCAAGGAGCAGTACCTTTAAGTATGTCGGAATTTTGGCAAGCCATTTTCCGCAAAGGCGATTCGGTTAAACAGACAATTCTCTGGGATTTGCGTCTCCCGCGCATTACAGCTGCTCTGATTGTCGGCGCAGCGTTGGGAATGTCAGGAGCATTATTGCAAGGAATGTTACGCAATAGTCTTGCCGATCCATTTATTTTGGGCATTTCAGCAGGTGCAGGATTAATTGTAATTCTGATGATTGTGTGGCAAATATTCCCAATCGCAATTCCTTTAGCTGCGTGGATAGGAGCTATTTTAACTTCTGCGATCGTTATTTTGCTCGGTCGTGCAGGATCGGGAATTTCAGTTGAGCGGTTAATTTTAGGTGGAGTGGCGGTAAGTTCATTATTAGGTGCTGTACAAAGTACATTGCTGCTTTTAGCTGAAGATGGTCAAATTCAAATTGCGCTAAGTTGGCTGGTTGGTAGTCTTAATGGACGGGGTTGGCAAGAAATTGCTACGACTGGCCCTTATATCATCGTTGCATTGATCGGCGGATGCTTGCTGGCGCGATCAGTAAATGTGCTGGCTTTGGGGGATGATTTGGCTGTGGGTTTGGGGGTTTCGTTGACGCGATCGCGCCTGTTAATTGGTGGTGTCGCCACTTTATTAGCCGCAGGTGCAGTCAGCATCAGTGGCTTGATTGGATTTGTTGGTCTTGTTGTCCCTCACGGTGTCCGCCTGATCGTTGGTACAGATCATCGGTTTGTTTTGCCACTTTCCGCCCTTGCAGGGGCATGGTTACTAACTTTTGCAGATTTACTATCTAGACTAGGAGCAGTAGAACTACCAGTAGGTTCCGTCACTGCGTTGTTAGGTTCACCATTATTTATCTGGTTACTTTATCGTCGTTCTGCTGGGTTTAATAAATTGTAAAAGGGACTGGGGATTAGGGACTTGTACTGCCCTTCGACTACGCTCAGGAACCGCGACTTGTGCCGAGCGAAGTCGAGGTAAACCGAAGTATTGGGCATTGGGTTATCAAACGAAAAATTATGTCTGAGGCTTTAACCCCAAACATATTTTGGAATGTTTTCCCAGTACCCAGTCCCTTTTACTTTCTGGAGATGTCTAATATTTTTAATAGCATTTAGCTAAGTCTGCTCATTTTGCTCTGCTCCTGCAACAATAAAAATTGCTGGTGTATTCACTACAACAGCAACAAGCAGAATGATCAGTTTTGGTTTATTTACTTCCTAATATTTTAACATGGACAAGGTATTTTTTATTTGAAGCGATATCAAATATCATGTCCAGGTTAAGAAATTGACTTGGATAACAGAGTTTTTACTTGAACCCAAGCGTATTGAACTATAGTTAAAAAGTTTCCTACTACTTAACTTTCACTTGATGTATAGGACTCCGATTTAATTTTTGAAAACATACTGAGGCTGAAAAGTCCGTTTAAGCAGGATTTCAGATAAAATTGTGTTCATAAATGACACAGGAGTCCTATATAAAGTTTTGCAATGGGATATTTTGGTAAACTCGATGATACATGAGCCACCTAATTTCTATCCCCCACTTGCATTTATACCAATTACTCCCATGATTATTAAGGCGATAGAAATGAGCTTGATAAGTGTGGCAGATTCACGAAACCAGATAATACCAATAATAGCAATTAAGACAGTTCCCAATCCAGCCCAAACAGAATAAGCTACACTCACTTCAATTTTCTTGAGAGCAAGGGTCAAAAAAGCAAAACAAAGTCCATAAAAAACAGCTATGAATATGGAAGGGCCTACTTTAGTAAATCCTTGTGATAACTTCATGCAAGTTGTGCCTGAAACTTCAAATAGAATTGCGGCGATAAGGTAAATCCAACCTGTTGACATATTTGTTATCAGCATTTTGTGAAGAATATGTTTTTATTTTATCTCTGTAAAATAAAAAATACTGCAAATCGAATTATTATCATTATTCGCATGAATCTACTCAATATTTGTAGGATACGCTACGGGTTGGAAGCTTTATGTGTAAGGGCATAGGTGACACTTGTACCAACATTTTAAATAGAATTGCTATATTTCAAGTCTGCTTTTGCCGAACTTACCGAACTCCAATAGTTCAGTTTACCGTATATTTCTAATAAGGACATTTCTAGTTCGGTAATCATCAGTAATCAGGTGATAAAAACCGAATTTACCTCACTTTTATTTTTAAATACTATAAAAACATAGAAAGGAATCAAATCTTCCAATCCTTAAACAGTAAAGATAGTGATTATCCAAGGTAGAAATATGACATTAGTACGTTTGAACCCCTGGCAAGAATTTAACGCGATACAACGTCAAATCAATCGCTTATTTGATGAAGATACTTTGCCAACTGCATTTTTAGATAGAGGTTTATCCAAAGTTCCGGCTGCTGAGTTAAAAGAAACTGAAGATGCAATTCATCTGAAACTAGAACTTCCGGGAATTGAAGCTAAAGACTTGGATTTACAAGTTACAGAAAAAGCTGTGTACCTGAGCGGTGAGCGGAAGTCTGAAGCAAAATCTGAGGATAAAGGTACAATTAAAAGCGAATTCCATTATGGTAAATTCCAACGTGTAATTCCTTTACCTGCTCGGATTCAAAATACCAATGTTACAGCAGATTATAAAGATGGTATCTTGAACCTGACGCTACCTAAAGCTGAAGAAGAAAAGAATAAAGTTGTCAAAGTTAATCTAGCATCATCTGGCTAATTCCAGCTTAATATCTGCTAGCTATCTAAACTAAATAAAAAGCGCTCTCCAAAAGGTGAG
This sequence comes from Nostoc sp., assembly GCF_036916735.1. GTDB lineage: Bacteria > Cyanobacteriota > Cyanobacteriia > Cyanobacteriales > Nostocaceae > Nostoc. Next base: position 114,324 of record NZ_JBALFV010000068.1, on the reverse strand, counting down.
CGCTTTTTAGCGTGAATTACTCAGCCTATACAGATTTATTAGGAAAGTGCAAAATTTTAAATCTTTTACAGTGTGTTATACACTAATCCAGATTTTAGGTGCGCTAGGAGGAATATTATAATGCACCCGATAAAACTTGCTCTTGATTAAATCCACATTTCTTAGTTAAGCGTTAAGCGCTTCTTCTTGATGGGTTTCGATAACGCAATCAGAAGTGGGGCGGGCAACGCAGGTAAGAACCCATCCTTCGTCAATTTGATCGTTGTCTAAGAAGTTCTGATCTGATTGGTCAACTGTACCTGAAATCAGCTTCCCGGTACAGGTAGAGCAAGAACCAGCGTTACAGGAATAGGGCAAGTCAAGCCCATTTTCCTCGTTAGCGATCTCTAGGATGTACTCATCATCAGGGACTTCAATTACGTGTTCACCTGCATTTTCTTCACCTTCTGGGATACGTAATGTAACCTTGTAAGTTGCCATGTAAAAATTCCTAGCTAAATATAAACTCCATTTTCGATACTACGGGTTTATGTGCAGCTAGTCTAGAGTTTATTGTGGTTGATTTATTTACATTCTTAAGCGCTTAGTGTGAACTGGAAGTTAAAGCAAAAAATTCTGCGATCGCTTCAGCAAATCCCTCAAATGAACTATAATCTTTAGCCACGATGGAAACATTCACACCTAACTTTCGTGTATTAGCAGTTGTATAAGGGCCAAAACATGCAACTATACAGCTTTTATAATCGCTTTGCGAGTTGAACATTGTTAAAAAGCTTTCTACTTCTGCCGTGCTACTAAAGGCAATTACATCGATTATTCCTTGACGAATCAAATTTAATTCAATACTGTAGATACTTGTGTTTAAACCCTGTGTAATATAGCTAGGTACACTAGTTACTTCTATACCCAATTGCTGCAAATCTGTAATCAAATTGGGTATAACATCAGGCTCAGGTAAACCAATAACTTCTGGAGCCGGGATCAGCACTTTTTTATTGTGAATTTCTGGTAATTTCGCTAGTTCTACTACAATTCCGGCTGGGCTAGATTCTGCGGGGATTAAATCGACTTTGCCACAAAAAGATGATAAGCTTTCTGCATCTTTTCCTAAAGCACATAATTGGCATTTTTCTAGTACAGATACGGGAATATCTAAATCATTCATTCGCTGAAAAAACGCAGTAATGCCATTTCTACTGGTGAAGACAATCCAATCAAATTCCTCTATGCGACCTAGAGCAACATCTAACTTAGTGTAGTTTGATAAATAGCAGGTTTCGATAGTAGGCATAAAAACAGGTAAACCACCTTGTTTGATGATTTGTTTAGCTAACCTATAAGCATAATTTCTCGGTGCTGTGATTAAAATTCTCTTGCCATATAGAGGTAATTCTCTAGATGGAGTCAGCAGGTCGATTTCTGTTGATTGGATGTGCATTTGTTTATCTGTCATTTCATTGCTATTCGACCTTAGAACGCAATACGCTTGGTGTTCGTGATATTTTGCCCATATTTTTGTAACGATTCAGGTGGCTCATCAGCAATAACAGAAATAGACTGGATTTAGCATATAATCTGATAATAGGCAGTTTTTATGCTCTTAGATTTTCTTTACCAATCATCTCTTAGATTAAATCTTTATCACTCCTCACTGGACTGCTGAACACTAAAAATTTTCTTAGAGGAATTCTGTCGCACAGCGATAGCACTTTACTACAGTTAATTGGACTCAAAAAAATATAAAATTGGCACGTTCAAGGGGTTCAGCTGGGATACCTGCAAAATGGGACACCTTATAAAATTTTGTAATGCATCTATGGGCGAGTTAGTAAATCAATAAAACAGGCTCTGCAACATTTATTTACAACGTGTGCTGTTTTGCGCGTATCCCGGCTGAACCCCTATTTGTCTACTTTATAAGGTAGAGCAATGACTTTACTATATTTAGCATCAATACGATTTAGCTGTCCATTGGGACTAATGATGTCAATGCCAATTAGTTGGTAGGAATTTGGGTTTGTAGAAACTACAGGAAGTTGTTCAAGATTTCCTAAGTAAAGCACAGCAACAGTAATTGAACAGGCGTTGACTGTTCCTGTTGAACATCCATTTGGATAATTAACACCGCTAAGAACCCCTGGAGTATAAGGTGGAAGACCGAGAAATGGAGCTTTAAGACCTGGAACTACTTTCCAAGAAGCATTCTCATTTTTAAAATCACTATCTCGTCCTGAAAAACAGAAATCAGACACTGCGCCAAAGTATGAGTATTCTTTACCGAAAGTATTGAGTGTCACAGTGGATTGAGCAGCAGTGTTGAAGTCAAAGGAACCTTTCCCCCCGCCCTTAAGAGTAAACTTAAACCTCAGTACGGTTTTAGGTCTGCCAGTAGCCAGAGTACGAATAAGTGGAAAGCTTCCTGTGGCTGTGGCACCTATAATTAAGCTACCACCCACTTTTAAAATTTTACGTCTCGAATAGATGTTAAACACAATGTTTTCTCCTAAACAAATAAAATTTTTGACGTTGCATAAATGCTGGATGAATTAGCTCTAGTGCAATTGATTTATGCTAACCGTTCATAGGATCTGAAACGCTGTAGTCAAAAATAGGTTACTGAGAGCTGATTCGTAAACAAAAGCTTATTTGAACCGTATTGAGCTATATAAATCCTAGTATCATGCAGCATAAATACACATACCATTTTTTAGCCTTGTGGTCAGCCAAATTTTCGTAGCTTTTAATGGTCTGCTTACTACCGCCAAGCTGTACTAGCCATTTTTCTAGGATGAATTACTCCCCATTTTTCCGATGCCATGTGTGTTGATAAAACGGCACGATATGAACATCCAAGAAAGTTGGCACAAAAATCTTATGTCTTCATTACTGGCTTTATCTAACAGTTTAGCTGATACCGTAGAACAAGCTGGAAGTGCTGTGATTGCAGTAAATGCGGGTACTCGTGTTTCTCCAAGCGGCATTCACTGGCGTAATGGCATCATTGTTACCTCTGATGAATCTCTCCAACGTTATGACGACATCACCATCACTTTATCAAATGGTAGTACTGCACCAGTAACACTCATCGGTCATGACTCTAGCACTGATATCGCTGTTTTTAAACTAGAGAATGTAGAAATACCTGTGGCAAAAGTTGGTGATGCCAAAACGCTTAAAGTCGGTCATCTGGTGCTAGGACTGGCAAGAGGTAGCGAAGGCGATTTAAGGGCGGCGATGGGGGCGGTAAGTGTGGTTAGCGGTGCATGGCGCAGTATAAATGGCGGCAATATTGACCAATTCATCCGTCCAGACATCACCCTTTACTCTGGTTTTGCTGGTGGGCCGCTCGTAGATCCTGCTGGTTTTGTGGTAGGCATGAATACATCGGGGCGGCGTGGTACTGCTTTGACTATTCCTACTGCTACAGTTGATCGCGTAGTTGACCAATTAGTAGCAAAAGGACACATTTCAAAAGGCTACTTGGGTGTGGGAATGCAACCTGTACGCTTACCTAAGAATCTGAAAACTGCTCTCAAATTAACTTCTGCAACTGGGGTAATTGTCGTTAATGTTGAGTCTTCTGGGCCGGCTGATAATGCAGGTGTGCTGCTTGGCGATGTTTTGGTAACGTTCGATGGCGTAACCGTGGGCGATACCGGTGATGTACTGGCGCTGCTCAATAGTAGCGATCGCATTGGTAAAACTGTCAACCTGCAAGTTGTCCGGGGTGGAGTGTTAGTTGAGTTAGCGATCGCAGTTGGTGAACGACCTACTAAGGAAGAATAATCCAATTTGGGATGGGTTTAACTAGCTCTGTCAAGATTTATCTAAATTTTCTATTCATTCGAGCTTCTAAACTCGAAACTTCCACCTTTTTACTCGAACGTTGAGCCTCTGATCTCGAAAGTTGCACCTTTTTGCTCGAACGTTGAGCCTGTGAACTCGAAAGTTGCACCTTTTTACTCGAACGTTGAGCCTGTGAACTCGAAAGTTGCACCTTTTTACTCGAACGTTGAGCCTGTGAACTCGGAAGTTGCACCTTTTTACTCGAACGTTGAGCCTGTGAACTCGGAAGTTGCACCTTTTTACTCGAACGTTGAGCCTCTGATCTCGAAAGTTGCACCTTTTTGCTCGAACGTTGAGCCTCTGATCTCGAAAGTTGCACCTTTTTGCTCGAACGTTGAGCCTCTGAACTCGGAAGTTGCACCTTTTTGCTCGAATCGTCATTAGTCATTAGTCATTTGTCATTTGTGTTTCTAAGGACAAAGGACAAATGACAAAGGACATCACTAGATTTTACTTTGACATGGGGAAAAATTGCATAACATGGCAAACACAACATTAACTAACATCGCTGCTGAATTGACAGAGGTAGCTGCTAAACTACGCGATCGCACTGTCAAAGTAAAAAGCGGCTCTCTAGGAGTCGGTTCTGGTGTAATTTGGCAATCTGACGGACTAATTATCACTAATGCCCATGTCGCAACCAGCAACCGCGCAACTGTAGAATTAGCAGACGGAAGGGTATTTGATGCGGTGCGGACACAATTTGATCCACAGCAGGATTTAGCAGCCCTAAAAATTGTCGCCACTGATTTAACTGCTGCAACGATTAGTAATTCTGAGGCGCTAAGAGTAGGTGAGTTAGTTTTAGCGGTGGGTAATCCCTTTGCTGACAGTGGTGCTGTGACAACTGGAATTATCCATGCAAATAATCCACGAGCAGTTATGGCTGATTTGCAGTTATATCCTGGAAATTCTGGGGGGCCACTTGCCGATTGTCAAGGCCTTGTGGTGGGAATTAACACCATGATTGTTAATGGTTTGGCTGTGGCAGTTCCCAGCAACAGCGTTGAGCGTTTTTTACAGGGCAATGGTCGTCTGCAACTGGGAGTCACACTGCAACCTGTGCTTTTAGGTAGACGTAGCTTGGGTTTATTGGTGTTGTCAATTCTACCTAACAGTGCGGCGGAAACTGCTGGTGTGCAAATCGGCGATGTTTTAATTGGAGTTTCGGGGCGATTATTCACTAGCATGAATGATTTAACTAAATATCTCCATGACAGTAAAGGATCTGTGCCGCTACAACTCCTACGCAGTGGGAAGCAATTTGTGATTTATGTTGACGTGCAGTCTGGGAAAACTCCTGTGGAGGCGACATGATCCGGGTGATGGTAGTTGCCACTTCGCCTGTAGTACGGGCAGGGTTATCAGCTGTGGTGACTACCAATCCTCGGTTGACAGTTGTGGGGAGTGCATCTGATTTGGATGTATTGGCAAGGGAAGTTGGGCAATTACAACCAGATGTGGTGCTGGTAGATTTGAGTGGCAATCTTCAACAATCGGTGTGGGAAAAATTGCTGGTTATTCAAGAACAGCAATATCCATTAGGAATGATCGTCATTGTTGAGGAACTTGACAGCATTGATTTAGAGACAGGGTTACATTCTGGTATCCGGGGGATATTGCCCAGTACTAGCACGGAGTCAGAAATTGTTGCGGCTGTGGAGGCGATCGCTTTTGGTTTGGTGGTGCTGCACCCGGATGCTATAGAATTATTATCTATCCGGGAAAAAGTGGTGGCAAATCCTGTACAAACCTTGACACCACGAGAGATAGAGGTTTTAGGTATGCTTGGTTCTGGGTTGGGGAATAAAGCGATCGCTAAAGACTTGCACATTTCTGAGCATACCGTCAAATTTCATCTCTCATCCATTTTTCAAAAGCTCAGTGTCTCCAGTCGCACTGAGGCTGTTGCTGTAGGTGTGCGACTAGGTTTGATTATGCTGTGATCTGTAGTGATTAACAGTTGAATGCAATTGATCATGAGCTTAGATCCCCTCTAAGGAGCGCTTAAAGTCTGAAGGAGTACACCGAGAATTTCTGCTCATGATATCCTTTATTGATGACACGTCCCTTAAGGCACACATTTCTCCGATTGAAAGAATTACCATGACTTCTGACAAACATTCTGTATCCTTGGATGACGCACGACGAATACTAGCGGCTGGAGAAGCGAAGGCTCGTGCAATCGGACAACCAATGAATCTTGCGGTTGTTGATGCTGGCGGGAATCTTGTTGCTCATATTCGGATGGATGGTGCGTGGATTGGAAGTATCGATATCTCAATTAACAAAGCATTTACTGCTCGTGCGTTTGATCTCTCTACCAAATCCCTTGGTGAGGATGCTCAACCAGGAAAACAATTTTATGGTATTCACGCCTCAAATGGAGGACGAATCATGATCTTTGCCGGGGGTATACCACTTCAACGTGATGAGCAGATAGTTGGTGCGATCGGAGTAAGTGGTGGTAGCGGTGAACAGGATCAAGCTGTAGCTGAGGCAGCTGTCGCAGCTTTCTAATACCATTACACTAGTACTGCTGCGCGGAAGTCAAAAGTCAAAAGTATTGTATTGCGGGCTTTCGCGTCATTTTGAATGGTATGTTTATTTACGCCGTGTTGTAATAGATGCCCTACATTACCAAAAAAACTTGCAATTTTTCTCAAAGCGTCTTTTGCGCGTCTGGTAGAGAAGTGACGTGACATATAGCCTCCAATGAGGGCATGGTGTATATATCACATTTGATTCATCACTTATATGAACATTTTAATGCTCTCTTCTACCTTTCCCTACCCACCAACGCGCGGAGGAACCCAAGTCAGGACATTTAATTTACTTAAATACCTGAGTCAACGCCATAGTATTACCCTGGTGACTCAACGTGAGGGCGATGTTACAGACGCAGAAGTAGTAGGATTGCGCGATTGTGTGGATCATTTAGCCATTTTTGAACGCCCGCCAGATTCTGCAACCACCGGAATATTAAAGAAAATACAGCGATTTGGTAAATTTTTACAACAGGGGACACCGCCAAGTGTACTCAACCGTTACTCAATTGAGATGCAAACATGGATTGATAACTGGGTGGAAGCGGGGAAATGTGATGTAATTACCTGCGAACATAGCGTCAATGAAATTTATGTACATTCGCATTTTCCCAAACAACTAAAAACTATAGTTAATGTTCATAGTTCAGTTTACGCTACTTGTCGCAACCAACTATCAACGGGTATTTCTGAAAATTCCCTTAGAGACAGAATTAATCTGCCACTTTTGCGGCGTTATGAGCAAAATTACTGTGCTAAATTTTCGGCAATTGTGGCGACAACAGAAGAAGATAAAATTCAACTAGAAGAATTTAACCCTAATAGTAAAATTACAGTTATTCCCAATGGTGTAGATTTAGTTTCTTTCCCCAACCGTACCACCGATCCCGGTGGACACCGTTTAATTTTCATCGGTGCAATGGATAATTTGGCAAATATTGATGCTGTCTGCTTTTTCAGCAACGAAGTTTTGCCAGAAATCCAAAAATTGTATCCTGATGCAACTTTCGATATAGTCGGTTCTCATCCAGTGTCAGAAGTTTTAGCACTTGCTCAAAAACCAGGAATTAATGTAATTGGGCGTGTGCCTTCGATGGTAGAATATTTACATCAATCTACCATCTGCGTTGTACCTATGCGGACTGGGTTTGGGATTAAAAATAAAACTTTAGAGGCAATGGCAGCTGGTGTACCGATAGTAGCTAGCGATCGCGGCTTAGAAGGATTAGCCGTAGATGCAGCTAGTCATCCATTACGGGCATTACGAGCAAATAAACCGACAGAGTACATCACCGCCATTAGTCAACTATTTGAGCAGCCACATCTGCGTTCAGAATTGTCTGACAACGGCAGACAATTAGTAGAAACAGAATTTACTTGGGATATTGCTGGTAAAAGTTATGAACAAGTGTGTCTTAAAACAGATTAATGCTAATTGGTTATCAGCTACTTTAACGTAATTAGCACACACATAAAAATGCTTGATTTAATAGAGATTACACCACTAGCTTCTAGATAGATTTTTATTCTTATTTCTTGTTGGTGTGGGACAGATGTGAGTAGAGACCTTGCAATACAATGTCTCTACATTGGCTGTACAAATTATCTTATCTAAATCAGATTGGTTCAGGGTTAGCTTGTAAAGAAACACATCAATTATTGTCAAATTTAGTTGAAGCACCTAACACAAGTAATTTCTTATGCTTACGTTTATTCTTATTTTTAAGAGTTGTCAAATAATTATCAACGTAGCGAAAAGCAGCTGCACCATCGTAATCAGCAATGGCTATAGCTTGTAAGAAAACCTTTGAAGGAATTTCAAACCCTAAAAATTTTTCTGTTAAAATTAACAAATCTTTATCTGTGGCAGGAAAAGTAGTTTCTTCAGCCTCTTCTAGATTAGAAAATATATCTTCAATTAATGCTTTATACATTTTGTACCTCCCCAAAAGGATAAGACGCAAAGCCTGTGATAAAGTCTAGTTGCTGATCGCGAGTTTGTAAGTTAAGTGGAAGTTCAACACCAGGACATCCAGTCTCGCGCAAAATCTGCAAACAATAAGCACCCAGTGGAGTGTATGGAGCAAGCTCCAATTCATGAGCTACTTCAAGAGCCATCTCCAGATTGACTTGGATAACCGTCTTTACAGGGTTGGTCATAAACACGCCCTAATAAACTGGATGCTCTAAGTTTTGATCACAAGTTCAAATAGCGTAACGGTGTTTTTGCGGATTTTATGAAGAGGCGAAAATAAAGTATCAGCGCATTTGCGGTAATGTATCCAAAATTATGCAAATAAGTCTTGCGATCGCTGTTTGCTTAAAAGACGTTGACGTACCTCTTTAAATGTTTTCCTAAGTACAGTGCGTCGCACATAAGACAAAAGATTGGATGTGTTTACACATGCATCGTGATGTGCATTAGGGACTTCCAACTAAAAAAATATCCTATTGGTGTGTAAGCAGAGGGGCACTTAGTTGGGGGTAGGGGGAGAAAGAAGAATATTATCTGAGTAAATTAGATAATTTATTTTCTGGAAATCGCTTAACAGTGATTGTAGTTAACAATTAAGTAGCTTGTTTCTTGCCAAAGGCGAGTATTATTATCAATGAGGAATTATTTCGGCACTTCCACAGCGTCGAAAAAATTTTTCATTGGATAAGCTTAATTATTTGGACATACTCAAACTTCAGTCAGACATAAGGTTCACATAATTCTTATCTTTAGCCAAATTAAAGTAAATGTCATACAAAGAATTAGAACACATCGTAGACGCTAAGATACAAAAAGCTATACGGAAGCATGAGGTTATAGTTGCTTTTATTAGTAGTATTATTGGTTTGATTTTTATAGTGGGTTTGTTCCATGCTATTTTGCTCAACCACACTCAAATTCAATTATATTGCTTGAGATGATTAATGATTCTGTTCAATATTTTTTTATTATCAAGTGTTCCTTAATCTCTATAAAATTAATCAAAGTGTAAGAATTCAGCACCCAGAATTCAGGGGGCAAAGCCTGAGATATTTTTGTTAGGTCAGGTCAGAAGTTATTAATAATTTAGAATGATTGGTATATTTATTTATCAAAGACTCTCCTGATTATTTAACTATTCTAAATCCTGAGTTTTAATATTAAATTTATACATATTTTTTCTAAAAATGAATTGCACTATGGAGACTAAAAATAATAGCATGACTGCTGAAAAACCTTTATTTTTAGTTTTCAGTTATCAATAAAGTTAAGTTTTTTAGCACATATATTATTAGTGGGATAGGTTCATTAAAAATTACGAATTACGAATTACGTTAGCGAAGCGGGGCGTAGCCCATTACGAATTATTATGACTGGTCGCCGAGTATTGTTTTTAGGCATAATTGTAAGCATCCTTCTCACCTATGCAATTTGGATAGGTGGGAGCATTCCTGCAAGCATCATTAAACTTCCTGACCAAGGATTAAACTGGTATTACTGGAAGCTTCCTCAACCAACCTTTTGGAGTCGAGCGACGGCTTGGGGCATGTACATTGGGCATCAGTTTAGCATCTGGGGGTGTATCTGGTGGGCACAGCGATCGCAGTTAAAATACAAATCGGCATTGCACCCGATTAATTATCTCATGCTTGCTATTAATGGTGCATTCATCGCTTTACACTTTCTCCAGACTTATATTTGGTACGATGCTCTAGCTCAAGATACTTCAATTTGGGCTTCTCAAGGTGCAGTTGTCCTTCTACTGGTGTTTGTACTAATTTTGGAAACGCCTCGACGCGGTTTGTTTTTTGGCAATTCTGTTCCATTCCATCAACAGTTTTTGCAAATTATCAAGCTGTACCACGGCTACTTTTTCTCCTTCGCCGCTATCTATACCTTTTGGTATCATCCAATGGAAGCGACTTTGGGGCACTTAATTGGTTTTCTCTATATGTTCTTGCTTTTGCTCCAATCGTCGTTGATATTTAACCGCACGCATGTAAATCGTTGGTGGACATTCACTTTGGAAATTACAGTTATTTTACATAGTGTTGTTGTATCTTTGATATTAGGACAAAGCAAGTGGCCAACATTTCTCTTTGGTTTTCTTGGCATTTTAGTACTTACTCAACTCCACGGTCTACCTTTAGGTATCTTGACTAAACGTACTATCTATGGAGTCTTTTTAGTCAGTGTAATGACGGTTTATGGACTAACTGAACGCGGCTTGGGCAGGATTTACGAAGTAACCTATATTCCTCTGATTGAATTTGGACTAGTTGGCGCAATTTACTTAATCTTCCTGCTCATTTTATGGACAATTTCTCGTTTATCTCTCAAGACGTAATATAATGTTAGCGTTGTAACTTGTTGAACTCTAACAAGCTGAATTGCAAAATTATGATAAAATAATAACTCATCTGGGTTATTTTAAATAAATTTTAAAGAATTGAAATATTTTTTAAATGCCCATAATTATGTCCTTTATTATCACGTTGTATAAAAGAAGAAGCATTCTGTTTTGAAAGAATTGATTCTGCCCAATTATTAAGACTTCTATCAGAAATCCAATGTTCAAACTCATGTAGAGAATGCACAATTGGCGGTATATTCAAACCCATACGAGAGCAATAGTCAGTTTGCTTTACCATCTCCTCAAATACTGTAGATGCAGCAATACTGTCATAAAAAGTCAAAATAAGAGGAATCACTGGCTTATCGTGAAGATTTAAAGCTTCTACTGTGTTGCCAATTTGCTCAAATGCAGAATGAATTCGACACCAAACATCAGCAAGTTTATCAGCATGAAAATAGGCGCTTGTATCGGCAGACATAATACTACTTTTGCATTCTAATACGATATATGAACTTGAAGTTTTAATGAGAAAATCAGCACGCTTATCTTTGCTAGAGGTAGAATTTTTGACTTCGGTAATTCTCTGAAAAGAATTAGGAATAATAAAAGGAAGAAGTATATTTTCAAGATAATCCTCAAATGAGCGACTTAATAATCCTTCTAACTTTTTCCTAGTAATATCCTCGAAAACAAGACCTCTAATCTGATTCCAACAAGATTCAGAAAAAGAAAAGGGATCTGGCAAACAGAATCTTTCACTATTTAATTTAATAAAAGGAACTTCTAGAAAATAATTGTAAAATAGAGGTTGATAATAATCAGGAACACTATTAAGTGTTTGATTGATTCTATTCCGAAAGGAATTATCAGCTTCCGAGGAAAAAGGCTTACTATTTTGCTTAACAATTATTTGTAAATTTTCTGGGTTAATACCTAATTTTTGAACTTCATCGTCTATATCCGGAAGTTGAGAAAAATTACAAAATCCTTTTCTATTATAAAAATTGCCAAACAGACTTAAGCAAGCTAGAATTTGTTTTAAGTAATTTGTTGGACTTAGTTTTGTGCGCTCTAAAAAATCATTGTAAAAATTTTTATCGGAATGTTTTTCCAGTAACTCAATAAATTTAATAGTTCGATGTATGCGAGCAACTGGGTATCCAAAACCTGCATTTTGAAAAGCTAGTAGCCTTTGTAAGAATAAACCAGCTATATGAGTGCGAATTACTTCTAAATCCAAAATCTTACTCAATTTTAACGACCAATTACGCACTATTTTCTCATGTTCATTTTCCCATTTTTGGATAGAACTTAATAGGGCTTCTGCTTCTTTATCAAGAATACGTTTGTCTGAAATGGTATGATGTTCCCAACCATGATAAGCATTAATTAAACTGTCAAACGTCTCAACACTAATATCCCCATGCCGATGGGGATTACCTGCACTAGCTAGTAACATGAGTCGGACAGCATAATTGCGTTCAGTATTACTAAGCACCCAATCTAAAGGATCTGAGTATTTTTTCGGTTCCCACTTTTGCCAGCATTTCTTAGCTCCAATCTCTAGAACTGATATTGAGTTGTAGCGGCGAATAAACTCACGTAGTTCAGAAAAACTTTTGAAATCCATTTGTAGTTAAAGAGCAGTAAGCTAAGATGGAACGTAGCAAAATTTGTATTATGTTAACATATCATTCTTAACTAAACATTACATATCTCCATAAATGAATTATGCGTTGCTCAAAATTTTTGAGAGGCACAATTCATTAATTATGCCTACATCAATTTCGGAAATATCTATTAAAAAAACTCATAATTTTACTCATCACTACTAATATTTTTTTGCTGTTGATAACGCTGTTTAAATTGCTGTTGCTGTACTTTATGATCCACAATAGGTTCAGGATAGCCAACAGCATGACGTTCCGAAGATGGAATTTTACCAGTAACTAAATATTCTGTATCTACAGACCGTAATTCTGATACCCATTGCCGAATATATTCCCCCTCTGGATCAAATTTTTGTGTTTGACTGGCTGGATTGAAAATCCGCACAGGTTTAGGGTCCATGCCGCTAGAAGCACTCCATTGCCAACCACCATTATTAGCAGATAAATCACCGTCAATCAGGTGCTGCATAAAGTATTTTTCTCCCAATTGAGGATTAATTAGCAAGTCTTTGGTAAGGAAACTGGCGACAATCATTCGACAACGGTTGTGCATCCAGCCGCTTTCGTTTAACTGGCGCATTGCTGCATCCACAATGGGATAGCCAGTTCTCCCTTCACACCAAGCTTGGAAATTTTCTTCGTTAGTTTGCCAAGGAAAATTTTTAAAGGTGTCGCGGAAAGCACCATCAGCTAATTCAGGGAAGTTATACATTGCATGTTGATAAAACTCCCGCCAAGCTAATTCTTGTTGCCATGTGCGAATATTAGCTGCTGCTTCCTCACTGCGACTATTTTCTTGTGCTTCTATCGTGGCTTGCCAAACAGTGCGAATGCCAATTACACCAAATTTTAAAGCTGCACTCAGTTGCGATGTTCCGTCCACTGCGGGAAAATTTCGCTGTTCTTGGTATTCAGTAATCGCTTTAGTAGTAAATTCCTCTAGCCGTTCTTGCGCTGCCGCCTCTCCCGGTAAAATAATCAATTCTCCATCCCAAATAAATCCTAAATCTTTGGCTGAAGGTAGGGTTAAGGCTCCTGCAAGTTTAGCAATTTCCTGTTCAGCTTCTGTTAACCCCTCAACATTTTGCAGAGTTTCTACTGGGTTCGCTTTTGGTTTGGTAATCCAATTTTTCCAAAAGGGGGTGTAAACCGTGTAAGGTTGATTGCTACCAGTGCGTAATTGCTCTGGCGAATTGAGGATTTGATCCCAGTTTTGATTAAGAAACTGAATACCTTTTTCTTTGAGGGCATTTATAACGGTGCGATCGCGTTCTTGCGAATAAGGTTCTACATCCCAATTCCAAAAAACAGCTTTGGCATTTATTGCTTCTGCTAAAGCTGGTATCGCTTGTACAGGATTGGCGTGGAGTATTAACAACTGGCTACCTACTTGAGCATATCGCTCTTGGAGTTTCTGCAAACAGCCAATCATATAAGTTACTCTTACAGGAGCAATATCATCTCGTTCGAGAATATTCGGATCGAGGCAAAACACGCCCACTACTTTCGGACTCTGTTGTTTTGCCGCAGCTAGTCCCGTATTGTCAGAAATGCGTAAATCGCGCCGATGCCAAAACAGAATTAAGTCAGACATTCCATGCTATATATAGTTCACCCGTACTAGCTTAAATGCTAGTGGTACCAATAAACATCATTCTGACGATAAATTTCTTCTATAGGTGGTTAACGCCTAATACTTAACCTCCAAAGCCAGGAATTAAACGCTTGAGGGCACGATCGGTAACATCGCTATAGCGGAGTTCTCCACAGAGAATCTTACCCATGATTTTGGCACCAGAGGGATGCTTAACACCGACTTTGTAGCCAATAGCAGGAAAGCGATAGAATGCTCCAGCTAATTTTTGTGCCCAAGCCATCTCAGTACCCCATTCTTCATTAATAGCTTCAGTATATTTTTCTAAAGCGTTGGTATCACCAGAAAGGGCCTCATTAATCGCTCCTGCTGCAATCAAACCGCTAAAAATTGATGGACGAATGCCTTCTGCTGTCATAGGATAAACTACACAAGCAGCTTCCCCAGCCAAAACAGCATTTTGGGTATGCAACTTTTGTTTTCCATTCCACAAGCAAAGAGGATAACCATACTGCTTGCTAGTTTTGATATCTAGATCAAATGATCGCGCATACTCATCTAAAATCTTTTTAAAATCTTGGGGTTGACCGCTAACAAATGTACCGATACCAATGGAATAACCATCCGCCTTCGGGAAGTTCCAAATGTAGCCATTTTTCACCAAGCCTAACTCAAGGTGAATTGTGGATTTGTCTTTCACAGTTGCAGAAACTTCTGCTTCCAAAGCTGCTGCTAAACTGCGTTTACGTTCTTTGAAGCCTAGCCATTTTGCCATTGGCCCTTTAGCACCATCAGCCGCTATTAAGTAGCTACCTGTAACTGGGCCATTGGGTGTGTTAACTTGCCAATACTCATTTTTAAATTCAATACTTGTTACTTCTGTATTATCTCGGAGTTCAGCCCCTCGCTTCTGTGCCTGCTGCACTAGAAAATGGTCAAAAATATCTCGTCGCACCATCCAGACTGGTTCTTCTGTGGCGATTTTTGCTTCTACTGGGTCTTCCAATTTCCAGGTAAAGCGAAAGGAGTCGGCTTTTACAGAAATTGCTGGGCTAAAATCAAAGTCAAACCATTGAGCGATCGCTGGAGATACACCACCGCCACAAGGTTTATATCTTGGTAGGGATTCTTTTTCTAACACTAATACTGAGCGACCCTGTTTAGCTAAATGATATGCAGCTGTTCCACCAGCTGGCCCAGCACCGACGATGATGCAATCGTACATAAGGCTGAATTTTTGCTCCTGAATTAGTGATTTTCTATTAAGTAGGGGCAATTCATGTAGACGCATTCGCTAGAGCGTCTCGTAGATAAGTGGCTTCCCACAGAATATTGCTCCTAGTTTAATTATTCACGCCCACTTAACTTACTTGATCAATTTTTATTAAATACTTAAGAAATTATAAAGGCTGAAAAATTTATCCTTCATCCTTCAGCCTTTATGCTTCAGACATGAAACTTTAAACAGTCATGATGTCTTTTTCTTTTTCTGCCAATAGTGCGTCTATTTTGGCAGTGTACTCGTTTGTGAGTTTTTGCAAGCTATCTTGTTGGTCTTTGGATTCATCTTTGGAGATTTCAGAAGCTTTCTCCTGTTTGCGAATCGCTTCTACACCATCGCGGCGGATGTTGCGAATAGCAACACGACCCTCTTCAGCATATTTAGATGCCATTTTGACAAATTCTTTACGGCGATCACTGGTTAAAGGCGGAATATTCAGCCGAATTACAGAACCATCATTGCTGGGGGTTAAACCCACATCAGAGAGCGAAATCGCCTTTTCAACGATATTTAGGGTATTACGCTCATAAGGCTGAATCAGAATTGTCGAGGCATCTGGCGTGCTAATATTTGCCAGTGATTTTAAGGGCGTGGGCGAACCGTAATACTCCACTAATATCTTATCTAATAGACTCGCATTGGCACGACCAGTGCGAATCGTGTTAAAAGCTCGTTGAGTTGAATCAACAGAACTTTGCATTTTACTTTTCGCGTCAGCTAATATCACAAGAACCTCCCACAAGGGTACCGATGGATTCTCCCAAGACGGCTCGGTGGATGTTACCTCGCACCGTTAGATCAAATACCAGAATTGGGATATTATTTTCTTTACACAAGGCGATCGCAGTACTATCCATCACCCGCAAATCTTTGGCTAAAACGTGCGCGTAGGTAAGGCTATTGTAACGCTTGGCGTTAGGATAAATATGAGGGTCGGCATCATATACCCCATCTACTTTGGTTGCTTTAAAAATCACCTCAGCATCGATTTCTGCGGCTCTTAATGCCGCAGTCGTATCTGTAGTAAAAAAGGGATTTCCAGAACCAGCACCAAAAATTACCACCCGCCCTTTTTCAAGATGACGGATGGCACGACGACGGATATATGGTTCTGCTAATTCTTGCATAGCGATCGCAGTTTGCACCCGCGTCTGTACTCCTATGCGTTCTAGTGAATCTTGCAACGTCATGGCATTCATTACCGTGGCAATCATCCCAATATAGTCAGCGGTTGCCCTGTCCATCCCCGCCGACGCTGCTTTGACGCCACGAAAAATATTGCCGCCGCCAACAACTATGGCGATTTGAGTGCCAGTGGCTATAACCTCTGCTAATTCTTGTGCTATGCCTTTGACCACTTCGGGATCAATGCCATAACCCATGTTGCCCATTAAGGCTTCACCGCTCAGTTTGAGTAAAACCCGTCGGTAATTGGTTCCCATGAAGTTCCGCTTTATCAAAAAAGTTGCAATTGCCTCCAATTTAAGATAGCAGGTACAGGGACTATCTATGTCTAGTTACGCCAAATCAATGTAGTACCTATTGGTTTTGTTTCTGGTATATCTATTTCTTCACCAAGAAACAGAGAAGTGATCGCAGTTCTTAAATAATCCTCTCCCTGGAATAATGGGTCTTGGGGATGATTATCAATTTGACCTTTGTAACGTACTATACCATTACTATCTATTAGAAAGGCCGTTGGTGTTTTTGTTGCACCGAAACTACCTGTGACATCTTGGGTTGAGTCCCACAGGTAAGGGAAGTTCAACTGGTGACGTTGGGCAAAAGCTTTCATATTTTCAAAGCTTGACTTAGTGCCGCTATCAACATTACTACTATTCAATCCAATTAGTGTGAAACCTTGTGGGGCAAATTCGGCTTGAATGTTTTTTAACCTGTCTATATACCACTCTACATAAGGACAGTGATTACATAGAGAAATAACGCCCACTGCTCGGAACTTCTCAAGATAACGCCTGAGATGGTGTACTTGATCGTCAATTCCTGGCAGTTCAAAATCGGGTGCATAGCTCCCAATGGGAGTATCGATTGTTTCTAGTAGATTCATGATTTCTGGCTCGCAGAACTAGGAACAAGAAAAAGATTGTTAAATTCAGCGTCAGTTTCCAGTTGCAAACCACCCCTTAGCCGATGCCTCATATTTGACAATGTTATAGACTTGCATTAGCGATCGTAAATTGTGAAACTACTGAATCTAGCATTGATGCTAATTTACTCATATCTCAAAATAGCGAAAATATTACTCACATTCTAGAAATTATGATTTCTAATACTGACATAATCATAAGTTGTGAGTAAATTATCTTGATCAACAAGACGGAAATCTATGCTGGATAAAACTATCAGCCTAGAAGCTTTCGTGCTGTCTGTCTAAGGTATCACTAGTGCAAAGGATTTACTTTGAAAATCTGATAAATTTTATTCAAATTCAAAACAATTTTACTTGCGTCTTCCTGCTGAAAGGCTTTTACCCTCGTTTTCATCAAATTTTTTATGACAACCTCAAGTTCAAAAACAGCACTTACCTCTACAAAAATCTGGATTTGGCAAGATTTTCCCATCTGCTATCAAACCCAAGGAACTACTGGGCCAGCCGTTGTCCTTGTGCATGGATTTGGCGCTTCTTGGTGGCATTGGCAAAAAAATATTCCTATATTAGCAGAAAGTTGTCGTGTTTATGCAATTGATTTAATTGGTTTTGGCGCTTCCGCAAAACCTCAACCCGGTGAAAAAATTGCTTATACCCTAGAAACCTGGGGACAGCAAATAGCAGATTTTTGCCGCGAAGTAGTGGGTGAGCCAGCTTTTTTAGTGGGAAATTCGATTGGCTGTATTGTAGCTATGCAAGCAGCAGTAAGCAACCCAGATATTGCTTTGGGAGTTGCTTTGCTCAACTGTTCTTTACGGCTGTTGCATGATCGCAAACGGGAAACTTTACCTTTATCTCGTCGTTACGGAGCGCCTCTACTGCAACGCCTGTTATCTATCAAACCAGTTGGTGATTTCTTTTTCAATCAACTCGCTAAACCGAAAACAGTGCGGAAAATTCTGCTGCAAGCTTATGCCAATGCTGAGATGGTGACAGATGAGTTAGTAGATATTCTCACTTCACCAGCAAGCGATCCGGGGGCTGGGGCTGTGTTTCTTGCTTTTACTTCTTATTCTACAGGGCCATTACCTGAAGACCTTTTGCCACTGTTACCTTGTCCGGCGATTATCTTGTGGGGAACAGCCGATCCGTGGGAACCAATTAAGTTAGGGAGAGAATTAGCTAACTTTCCGCAAGTAGAAAAGTTTATTCCGTTGGAGGGAGTGGGGCATTGTCCGCAAGATGAAGCGCCGGAGTTAGTCAATCCGATTTTACTCGATTGGATTTTGGAGCGATCGCGGTGATCATCTGTGAGAGGTTAGAATAGTGTAAATTTTGTCAATCAGCTAAAATACACTTAAATACTGACTGTAAACAATAAAGACGACAATTCCAACGAAAATAAAGAGGACTAAAGTAGCTATTAAACCACGATGTCGAGAGACAACATCAAGAAGTACTAGTAGCCAGAATAAGGCAATCTCAACTGCGCTAGCAAGGAACACAAGTCTGAAATTTAGTTCAATTTTTGGAAGCTGTGAATTTAATAATATAGCAAACCTTGTGGCTGAAAAATCGCCTTCAAAATGAGAGGACGATATTCTTAGCTGCGTCTGTACCAAGTTAACTAAGAACCAAATAATTACTATGCCTCCCATTACTGTCAATACAACAGCTAGTCCTTTAAATAATCGATTTATAAGCATCATTTTTTCCTCCTAGAAGAAAATTTTGAGATAATGATAAGTATTGTTAAGTTAAACCTTTCTAAATCTAAAATATAGTGCTACTTTCTATTTAAGACATTGTTTGAAATAGCACTCAAGGCAATTACTAATTCAACAAAACTAACTGAGTTAAAAAGAAGCCAAGTGCTGCACTGCCCAAAGGAACTGTTAAATTATCAATACCTAAAAATGAAACAGCCTCTAAAGCAGTAGCTATAACTCCTACAAACAGGGATACTGCCCAAGTTTGCCAACTGTTTCCTTGAGTTCCAACTAAAATCAAACTACTGACGACATAGCTAACGAGCATCATAGTTAGGGAGCCTTCCCAACTTTTTTCTGTCCCAAAAACTTTATACTTATGTTTACCAAAGCGTTGCCCAATTAAGGCTGCTAATCCATCTCCCCAAGTCATTACCAAAATTCCGAGTGCTGCGTACTGGGGTTGTTGCAAGTACCAGAACCAGGCAACTAAAATACCGAAACTCACAGAGTAAAAAAAAGTTCCTAAGCTTTGCCGTCCAACGCTATTAATACCAGGAAGAATGGGCAATCGGTAGGATAATAAGGTAATTACACTCGCTAAAATAGAAGCTGTAATCCCTACACTGGCGGGAATATCGAGCCACCAAGCGATTAAAATCACATTCCCAGTGCCAATATGAACAATCTTCCGCACGATTTCTGGCTTGTCGGCAAAGCGGTTTACCACCCATGCAATCAGGAGGATGAGTAATACCCAAATTGCAGCCGACGCAATTTGCAGCCATAAAACCGGAATTGAGGTGAAGTCAGAAAATGTAATTAACAAAGATGCGACAAATGAAAAGTTTTACCCCTGTTACTAATTTATAAGATTTGGGTAGCTGTAATGAAATTATTATTGATTTGGCTGATTCGGGGTTACCGAATGTTTATCTCGCCGTTGTTTCTCCCGACTTGTCGCTTTCAACCAACCTGTTCGATGTATGCTATTCAAGCCATTGAACGATTTGGAGTATTGCGTGGTAGCTGGATGGCAACTCGGCGGATTTTGCGCTGTCATCCGTTTCATCCAGGTGGTTACGATCCAGTGCCAGAAGTGGTAGAAAAAGTTACAGAGCAGTAGTTTAGTATAAATTTGTTGAATTTAGGGAAGGGGAGATGGGGGAGATGACAAGAACGGTAAATTATTAAAGGAAGTGTTCGTGGGTATAGCCATTTGGGGAGATGTCAACAGCTGAGGTTGTCATCTAATTTGAGAAGGTTGAATAATTTAATTTAGACTTATCATGATTAATCCTACTGCGATTTCTATACCCGACCCACAAATTCCTACTCCTGGCCCGAATCCGCTACCTAGTCCTAATCCTGAACCGAACCCGTTACCGAGTCCTGAACCTGTACCGGGGCCAGCGATTCCCCAACCTTTACCTGGGCCTGTACCAGAACCAGTACCTGCTCCCATTCCTCAGACGGTTCCAGAGCCGATTCCTCAAACAGTTCCAGAACCAATTCCCCAAACCATACCGGAACCTGTTTAGATTACCTTGGTAATGTAATCCAAAATCCCAAATCTAAAATCCAAAATGCTAAGAGCCGGAATTGTCGGACTTCCCAACGTCGGAAAATCTACTTTATTTAATGCTGTAGTTGCTAATGCCAAAGCAGAAGCAGCTAACTTCCCTTTTTGCACGATTGAACCGAATGTCGGCGTTGTCGCAGTCCCGGATGAACGGTTAAATGTTCTTGCTAAGATTGCCAGTTCGGCACAAATTATCCCGGCGCGGGTTGAATTTGTAGATATTGCTGGTTTAGTTAAAGGTGCAAGTCAGGGTGAGGGACTAGGAAATCAATTCCTGTCCCACATCCGGGAAGTTGATGCGATCGTCCATGTGGTACGTTGTTTTGAAAATGATGATATTATCCACGTTGCTGGTTCTGTTGACCCAGCGCGAGATATTGAAATCATTAATATAGAACTGGGTTTATCAGATTTAGCACAAATTGAGCGGCGAATTGACCGCACTCGCAAACAAGCTCGTACTAGCAAAGATGCACAATTTGAAATCATAGTTTTAGAAAAATTAGCTACGGCTTTAAATGAAGGTAAATCGGTGCGTCAGGTGAGCTTGAATGAAGAAGAAGCAGTAATTATTAAAGGACTGGATCTGCTTACTTATAAGCCGATTATCTACGCTGCGAATGTATCTGAAGATGAGTTGGCAACTGGTAATCATTTTGTGGAAACAGTGCGGCAAATTGCAGCAACTGAAAATGCCCAAGTTGTGATAGTTTCGGCTCAAGTTGAAGCGGAATTAGTAGAATTACCAGATGAAGATAAAGCGGATTTCCTCGCGTCTTTAAATGTGGAAGAAGGCGGTTTGAAATCATTGATTCGGGCAACTTACACCCTTTTAGGCTTGCGAACATATTTTACCTCGGGCCCTAAAGAAACCCGCGCTTGGACAATTAATATGGGAATGTCTGCACCTCAAGCTGCTGGTGTAATCCACAGTGATTTTGAGAGGGGATTTATTCGTGCTGAAACTGTTGCCTATAAAGATTTGGTAACAAATGGTTCGATGAATGCTGCGAAGGAAAAAGGGTTGGTTCGCAGTGAAGGGAAAGAGTATGTTGTGCAGGAAGGGGATGTAATGTTGTTCCGATTTAATGTGTAGGTGTAATTAATGAGTGGCCGTTATCGATAAGATAATGGTCAACCTACACCAAGTTGCGATCGCACTGTAACCCAATACGCTTGGGTTAAGGCTAAAACTCTTTGTCAAAGTCAATTTTTTTAACGTAGACGTTGCATCGGTGAACCAGCGCGGTCTTCTCCCAAGGAGAGATGCCAAAGGCGATGGGGGTTTCCCCCATGAGCGACTGCACCAAGCCGAAGGGCTTGCCGCAGGCTACTGCAAAGGACGCATAGACACGAACGCGAGTGCGTTCTTGCAGGGTAGGACGCAAAGAGAAGGAAAAAGTGCTTAACTGAACTGTATTGTATTTTGTACTCCAATTAACAAGATAATTACGTAATTACTTGACTCATGATAGTACTTTCTGTAAAGAAAGCAATAATTCGTTAACAGTATAGGGCTTCGGCAAAAACGTATCGACACCAATGTTAGTTAAGGAACTGAGCTTCTTCTCAGACATCAATCCACTACTGGCAATAATTCTGACTTGGGGGTTGATTTTTCGCAGGGTACGGATGGCAGTTAAACCATCTAGCGAGGGCAGCATAATATCCATTACTACAGCACTAATTTTGTCCCTATTTTTAGCGTACAGCGCGATCGCCTCAATGCCATCACTAGCAATTAGGGTTTTATAGTTGTGAGCTTCTAATGATGTTCTGGTAATCTCTTGAATGCCAGCTTCATCATCCACAACCAGAATCAATTCTCCATGTCCTGTCTGTAGTGATAATTCTTCTGGAGTGAGTGTTTCCATTCCCCCTACTGCTGGTAAGTAAACTTTAAAGCTAGTCTCACTTCCCAGTTCGCTATACACGTTCACAAAACCTCCGTGGCTTTTAACTATCCCCATTACGGTGGAAAGTCCTAAACCAGTGCCTTGTCCGACATCTTTTGTGGTAAAGAATGGCTCGAAAATTCTATCTAAGATTTCTTTCGGAATCCCAGTTCCAGTATCGGAGACAGTAATCACTATATAAGGCCCCTCTTCGGCTTCCAGGTTCATCCGGGCATAATTTTCGTCAATCAACAGATTCTCAGCAGAAATACTCAAACTACCGCCATTGGCCATAGCATCCCGGGCGTTAACGCAGAGGTTCATCAGCACTTGATGCAGTTGGGTACTATCTCCAGAAACCATCCACAAATCCTGCGGTACGTCAGTGCTGATTTCTATGGATTTGGGAAATGTCTCTTTGAGAATCTTAGCTAGTTCCACTATCAGATGCCTGAGTTGCAAAGTGATGTGCTTCCCTTCTACACCCCGCGCAAAGGACAACACTTGTTTAACTAAATCAGCACCGCGTCTTGCGTTGATTTCCAAAATTTCTAGTAGATGGCGAGTTCGCTCATCTGCATGAGGAAATTTGAGCGGTAGCAGTTGCGCTCCTGTCAAAATCGGTGTCAGGATATTGTTGAGGTCGTGAGCAATGCCACTAGCTAAAGTACCAATACTTTCCAGGCGTTGGGCGCGAAATAATTGGGCTTCTAAGTGTTTTTTCTCGGTAATATCTGTGTCTACAGTAAGAATTGATTTAGGTTTTCCTTGATCATCGCACACCAAACTCCAGCGACTAGAAACAAGAATTTCCTTGTCCATTTTAGTAAGTTTAGTTAACTCGCCCTGCCACTTTCCTTTACTAACAACTTGTAAAAGAGCCGCTTCAATTTCTGGTGAAGGTTCGTCATACAAAAGCTCACTAGCATTTTTACCCCAAGCCTCTGTAGCTTTCCAGCCATAAAGTGTTTCTGCGCCTTTGTTCCAGAAAATAATTTGATTGTTTAAATCTCGCAGACAAATGGCATCTGTGGTCACATCAAGTAATGCTGCTTGTTCGCTGATTTTTTCTTCTGCCAATTTGCGTTCGCGTAGCGCGGCTTGTCGTTCACTAATATCAATACTGGCACATGTCACGCCGACAACTTCTTGCGACTCGTTCCGCAATGGCTCAACTGTCAAATCGTAATATCGAGTTGTATTTTTGATTGTGATTGATACTTCCTCTCGCGTTCCTATGCCAGTGGTTAACACTTCACGTTTAATTGTGGTGAGACGTTGAGCATCTTCATCTGGGATAAGATCCAAATCTTGTTTACCCAACATTTCTTCAACTGTCAATCCATTGAAGGGATTGTAAACCCAGGTGTACCGTAACTCGCAATCTTGGTTATAAACGAAGATGGGAGAATTTTTCAGAGCCACCCGAAATCGTTCCTCACTCTGTCGCAGGGCGTTGTCTGCCCGTTGACGTTCGATGGCATAACGCATGGAGCGCACCAGCAAGTCGCCAGTTACTTGTCCTTTCACCAAATAATCTTGCGCTCCTTCTTGCATTGCTCTAATTGCTAGGGTTTCATCGTTTATACCCGTCAGCACAATTATCGGAGTGGCTTTTGCTTGATGGTGAGCGATGACAAAAGTTTCCAGTCCCTGGCTATCTGGCAGCGAGAGGTCTAACAAAATTACATCAAAAGGTTCCTTAGCTAGGTAGTTGAGTGCTTCGGAAAGTCGCTCAACGGGCGACAAATCAACTACAACTGTAGTAACTTCTTTTAAAAACTCTTGTAATAAAAAGATATCACCAGAGTTATCTTCTACTAATAAGACTTTAATATTTTTACCTGCCATTTCCACTACTCCGGTGGCAGTTTTACAATCGCAAACCAAAAATTTTCTATTGATTGTACAATTTTAACGAATTGATCGAAATCTACGGGTTTAGTTATATAACAGTTTGCACATAAATTATAGGCTTTGAGGATGTCTTCTTCAGCTTGGGAAGTCGTCAAAATTACTACAGGAATTCGTCTAAGGTTTTCATCTGCTTTAATTTCTGCTAGTACTTCTCGCCCATCTTTTCTGGGGAGATTTAAATCGAGCAACACAATATCTGGATGGGCTGCTTCGACATATTTTTCCTGCTTTCGCAAAAATGCCATTGCCTCTACCCCATCTTCGACCACATTCAAGTGAATCGAAATTTTGCTATCTTCCAGGGCGATGCGTGTAAGTTGGGCATCGCCAGGATTGTCCTCTACCAACAAAACCTCAATAGGCATAATTGCTGTTATGATGCCCACGATTGATTAAGAACTCTATCTGGAATTGTGAAGTAGAAAGTCGAGCCTTCACCCAGTTTCGACTCAACCCAGATCCGGCCGCCGTGGCGTTCTATAATTTTCTTACAAATTGCCAGACCAATTCCAGTACCCGGATACTTATCTCTACCGTGCAAGCGCTGAAAAATTATAAAAATACGTTCACTATACTGGGATTCTAAACCAATGCCATTATCACGCACCGAAAATAACCATTCATCTACCGACGGGATAACATTTAAACTTTCCCCCTCTGGATTTGCATCTAGCTTCCCTACTTTGATATGAATTCGTGGTTGCTGATGACGGCAAAATTTAATCGCATTACCAATCAGGTTTTGAAATACTTGTATCAATTGGGTAGCATCAGCCATTACTTCAGGTAGAGGATCGTGAGTGATAATTGCTTTACTATCCATGATCGCAATTTGTAGATTAGCGATCGCCTGTTCTAAGACAATACTACAATTTACTGGTATAAAGGGCTGTCCGCGGGTACTAACGCGAGAATAATTCAACAAATCATTTATCAGCGTCTGCATCCGCCGCGCCCCATCTACTACATAGTTGATAAACTGATCAGCATTAGCATCAAGTTGATTTTTGTATCTTCGCTCTAGTAGTTGTAAATAACTCGTTACCATCCGCAACGGTTCTTGTAAGTCATGGGAAGCTACATAAGCAAACTGTTCCAATTCCGCATTAGAACGAGCCAGTTCTTGACTTTGCTGAGTTTCTTTTTCTAATAGTTGCGCTTGAGATAAAGCAATCCCAATTTGGTTAGCTAGTTGCTTTAATAACTCCGTCTCAAAGTCATTCCACCGTCGAGGTGTAGAACACTGATGAGCCAGCAACAAGCCCCAAATGCTTTCCCTGACGAGAATTGGTACTACAAGGTTAGCTCTGACAGCAAACTGTTGAAGAAATTCTCGATGGCATGGTTGAATATAAGCGGTTTCAATGTCTTCAATGGCACTGACTCTTCCCTGGTGATATCTTTCTATGTATTCTTCCTTAAAGCAGAGGTCAAAAATATTTTTTCCCAAAATTACTGGCCAACCAGGTAGCACTGCCTCTTGCACTACTGTTCCCGAACCATCAGACTCTAGTTGAAAAATTAAAACTCGGTCAGCTTGTAGTAGTTCTTGTACCTCAGTAACCGTAGTTTGGAGAATTTCGTTTATTTGTAAAGATTCTCGAATTTTCAAGGTGATTTCAGCAAATAATTGCGATCGCAAATTCTGTCGCTTTAATTCTTCCTCTGCTCGCTTGCGATCTGTTATATCAGTATAGGAACCCACCATACGAACTATATCACCCGATGCGTCCCAAAGTGCCTGTCCTCGATCTAGAATCCATTTATAGCTGCCGTCTTGGCATTGGACTCGATATTCACAAACATAAAACGGCGTTTTCTTGGCAAAATGGTCTTGGAAAGCTTGCATTACCCAATCTCGCTCATCAGGGTGGATTAGTTTTGTCCATTCATCCCAAACGTTGCAAACTTCGTAGTCTTTATAGCCGAGCATTTCTTTCCAGCGAGTTGAGAAGAACACTTCATTAGTTTTAAGGTTCCAATCCCAAATACCATCATTATTACCATGTAATGCTAATTGCCAGCGTTCTTCACTCTCTCGTAGTGCTTCTGCTGTGCGCCGTCGTTCAGTAATGTCTTGGAAATAAACAGACAAGCCGTCTTTTGCAGGATAAGCGTGGACTTGAAACCAGCAGTTTAGTGGCTGATAAAACTCCTCAAATTTCACACTCACCTGTTCTAACATTACTCTGTAATACTCACGATGGAATCTTGTGTCTATGAGTTCTGGAAATACCTCCCAGATGCTTTGACCTAATAATTCATTCTGGGCTTTTTGCAACAGTAATTCTGCTTGACCATTAATGTAGGTGAATCGCCATTTTTTATCTAAGGCAAAAAACGCATCAGTAATGCTTTCGAGCAAATTAGCAATGCGGATTCTCGCAGCTTCCGACTCGGCGTGTGCTGCTTGCTGGTGTGCTATTAATTGCTCGGTAACTTGAGATACTTCAGTTACATGACGCCTAAGTTCTAGTTGGTCGATTACCAAGCGACTCAAACCTACAAGCGCCTGTAGTTGTTCTTGGTTCAATTCCCGTGGAACTTGGTCAATTACGCACAGAGTTCCTAGCATATCTCCCTGCAGGGTAATTAGAGGTACACCTGCATAAAACCGCACATAAGGATAGCCAGTTACCATCGCATTATTTGCTAATTTTTCA
This sequence comes from Nostoc sp., assembly GCF_036916735.1. GTDB lineage: Bacteria > Cyanobacteriota > Cyanobacteriia > Cyanobacteriales > Nostocaceae > Nostoc. The sequence continues at coordinate 87,179 of NZ_JBALFV010000068.1, read as the reverse complement.
TCAGCTAGGGTATCAGGAACCACTACAAGATTACGCTGCTCTTGGCAAAGGTAAGATAAGCCAACACTCCGGGGCATTTCTGATATATTTAAACCTACTTTTGCCTTAAACCATTGACGGTTTTCATCAATGAAATTTATCAAAGAGATGGAAGTGCCACAAATAAATGCCGCTAACTGAGCAAGATTGTCGTAGGCTTCTTCCGGTTCGGTATCAAGAATTTGATACTGGCGAAGCGCTTCTAGCCTTGCCATTTCTGTATCAATGTGTCCTGGGTTCATTAATTTTGATTAAAAAATCTAAATGTAATATCCAGTTAGTAGCATGGCCATCTCAAGAATAGCTTAACATTTTTTAATAATACTTATTTCTTTCCCTGTCTTTGGCTGTTCAAAGAAGTCTGTTTAAATTTTTTTAATGATTCAGCTAATGGTCAGACGGCTTGGATGATTTTTGACTAGTTCTGATTTTGGAAACATCCTCTAAGTTTGTTTGGGTTGTCCACATTTACACTTGTTCATTTTGCAACATCTGCGTAATTTTCTCACAAAAAGAGTGATATATAACTAAAGGAAAATATCTCTGCTTTAAATGAGCAACGAGTATTTCTATGGATTATTTTTTCAGGACTTGGGTGCAAAACAAACTTCATCGACAGAGTTTGCTGAGTGCGAGTGTGTTAGTTTCTCTAACTTTGACCTTACCATTATTTGTAATTAATTCAACAATATTAAGTACATCGGCACAGACGCAAACAGACCAAAAACGCACAGATGAGGCATTGCGTCTGTACCAAGTAGGCGAACACCAGTATAATCAAGGTCAGTTAACAGAAGCATTAGAGACATTTCAACGGGTTTTAGTTATTGATCAAGAAATTGGCGTTAGCGAAGCGGCTCCAAAGGAGCATCGCTCCCACCAAGCAAAGACCTTTAATAAAATTGGGGAAGTTTATAACGATATCGGTCAGTATCCCAAAGCTTTAGAGTTCTACCAGCAAGCCTTAGACATTACCAAACAAATCAGCGACAAACAAGGGGAAGGTGCAATACTTAGAGGCATTGGGTCAGTTTACAACAACATCAATCAGTACCCCAAAGCTTTAGAGTTCTTTGGGCAAGCAAATGGCATTGCAAAACAAATTGGTGACAAGAAAGAGGAAAGTAAGACCCTCAATGGTATTGGAGAAGTTTACTCTAGCCAAAGTCAGTATGCCAAAGCTTTAGAGTTCTTCGAGCAAGCAAATAGCATTGCCAAACAAATCGACAACAAGAAAGAAGAAATTCAAACCCTTAATGATATTGGAGAAGTTTACTCTAGCCAGAGTCAGTATGCCAAAGCTTTAGAGTTCTTTGGGCAAGCAAATAGCATTGCCAAACAAATCGGCGACAAGAAAGAGGAAAGTAAGACACTCAATGCTATTGGAGAGTTTTACTCCAGCCAAAATCAGTACGCCAAAGCCTTAGAGTTTTACCAGCAAGCAAATGGCATTGCCAAAGAAATCGGCAACAAGAAGGGGGAAGGTCAGGCGACCAATGGTATTGGGGCAATTTATCACAACCTCAGTCAGTATGCTCTAGCTTTAGAGTTTTACCAGCAAGCAAATAATATTGCCAAACAAATCGGCGACAAGAAAGGGGAAAGTGCAAACCTTAGAGGTATTGGGTCAGTTTACTCTAGCCAGCGTCAGTATGCTAAAACTTTAATATTATACCAGCAAGCCTTAGCCATTTACCAACAAATCGGCAGCAAAGCGGGGGAGAGTTCGATTCTTAATAGCATTGCGGCTGTTTACTCCATTCAAGGTCAGTACCCCAAAGCTTTAGAGTTTTACCAGCAAGCATTAGCAATCAACAAACAAATTGGTAGCAAAGCAGGAGAAGGTACAAGTTTTGCGAATATGGGGGTATTTTACAGAAGCCAGGGTCAATACCCTAAAGCCTTAGAGTTTTACCAGCAAGCGTTAGCGATTTACCAACAAATCGGCACTAAGGCTGAGGAAGCCTCTATTCTTAACGGTATTGGGTCAGTTTATTATGAACAGAAGCAGTACTCTAAAGCTTTAGAGTTTGTTGAGCAAGCCTTAGCAATTAACAAACAAATCGGCAATAAATCAGGAGAAAGTACAACCCTTAATAACATGGGGGCATTTTATTACAGCGAGAGACAATATCCCAAAGCTTTAGAATTCTTTGGGCAAGCTTTAGCAATTAACAAACAAATTGGCAACAAATCAGGAGAAGGTACAGCCCTCAATAGTATTGGGTCAGTCTACTATAACCAGCGTCAGTACAAAAAAGCCATAGAGTTTTTTGAACAAGCTTTAGTGATTCACCAACAAACTGGCTCCGTTGCGAGTGAATGCATAACCCTGAAAAACATTGGAGCAATCTACGTTACCTATAATCAAAATCCCAGATCCTTAGACTTGTATCGGCAAGCTTTAGGAACTTGCAAAAAAATTGGCATTAAGCTTTAATCTAATACCAATTCATAAAAACTGTATTAGAACTAGCTCTTTCAAGGTGAACGTTTGTACTATTTAATAAATGGTATTTGAACCTAATTTTGGTATTTTAGCTTAGGCATCGCTTAATTATACAATTCAAAATTTGGAGTTTAATGGATAAATTCTTTGTTCAATTCCAGCCGATGCTTGAAATGCCGTAAAAACCTTAATAGTACATATGCTCACCTTAAAAGGGCTACTGTTAAACCCCTACCAAAACAGCTGACCGAAGCTTGGCAATTACATCACTCAAATTACCTGTGTTCAGGCGGTAACTCAGAGGATGGGCAATCAACCGTGCCGTGCTTTCATATAGAGTAGCAATTTCAATCAAACCATTTTCCCGCAAAGTCCGCCCTGTAGAAACCAAATCCACGATCGCTTCTGACATACCAGTAATTGGCCCTAGTTCCACTGAACCATACAACGGCACTATTTCCACAGGTAAATCTAGACTGTAGAAATATTCACGAGCGCAATTGACATATTTTGAAGCAACTCTACCATGCGGAGGTAAATCTAAAGGCGATCGGTAAGAACTAGATGCTTTTACCGCCACCGACATCCGACAATGCCCAAACTGCAAATCCACCAAGTGGGCAACTTGCGGCTGCTTCTCCCGCAACACATCGTAACCAACAACACCCAGTTGTGCCTGACCATATTCCACATAGACAGGCACATCCTGCGCCCGCACCAACAAAGCTTTTGCAAGTCCTTGAGTGTCAATAATTTGAAGTTGGCGAGTTCCTGAATCTAAAAAAGCACTAAAATCTAATCCTACAAATTGTAGCAAGCGGATGCTATTTTTAAGTAGTTCCCCTTTTGGCAATGCAACAGTCAGCATTCTTTTTTTAGTATCCTTGGCGTCCCAGCAGTTGAATAATATTGAGAATATCTCTATATGCTTACCACAAGCAGCATGAGAATTTTATTAGTTGATGATGAAGTTGAACTAACTGAACCCTTGAGTCGCTTATTAACTCGCGAGGGTTACACTGTAGATGCCGCTTACGATGGGACAAGTGGCAGCGAACATGCACAAGCAGGCAGTTATGACCTACTAATTTTAGATTGGATGCTGCCAGGAAAAACGGGGTTAGAAATTTGTCAGCAATTGCGACGCCAAGGTAAAACCACTCCCGTGCTGTTTCTCACAGCCAAAGATACTCTAGATGACCGCGTACAAGGTTTAGATGCTGGTGCAGACGACTATTTAGTTAAACCTTTTGAACTGCGAGAGTTACTAGCCAGAGTTCGTGCTTTATTGCGTCGTTCTGGTTCCCAAACCTATGAAACCACTAGCGGACGTTTAACCGTCGCTGATTTAGAACTCGATTGTGAAAATCAAGTAGCCTATCGCCAAGAACGAATAATTGAGCTATCCCAAAAAGAAAGCCAGCTGCTGCAATATTTTATGGAACACACTGGACAACTAATGACTCATGCCCAGATAATGGAGAATTTATGGCAAGAGGAAGAACAACCAAGTAGTAATGTGATTGCGGCATTAATTCGCTTGCTACGCCGTAAGATTGAGGTAGGTAAAGAAACTATACTGATTCATACAGTTTACGGCAAAGGGTATCGTTTCAGTGCTACCTCAGTGGAGTAAGTATAGCAACTTGCTTTCAACTCACAATGATTCGGTTAATTCGTTAGAAGAATCATTAATTTTTTTCAATCTTTGCGACTTTAATTCCTGTCGAAGTTTGTTGTAGAGGGATGAATCCACAGGCATCATAATCTGTGAAATTTCCTTCCAGACACCAAGCTGATTATTTGCACTCATATCTTCCATGAGTTGCTCAGTGTAACGCAAGGAAAATGAGGCAATGCATGTCGCCCTCGCTACAACATTATTGTATTGAGTTTTCATCCAATTCATATCTGCTGCCATTTCTTGATACATTTCTGAGGGCGAAGGTAATAACAAGTTGCCTTTGACATATTCTAGCAGCCACCAAGCACTAACTTCTGATGTCAACTGACAATAGAAACTGCTGTTATAGCCAACAAAACCCATCTGTGGAAAATTAGGATGAATCAGATAACGGTAAAGGTTAAAATTACCGTCTTCATCAATTATCTGTCGACGATATTCTTCTTCGAGAAAGGGAAGTTCCTGGTTAAATCCTGTACCAAAAATTACTATATCTGCCTGCAACTGCTGACCATTGGCTAATTCCACACCATCAGGGATAAACTTGGCGATGCTGGTTTTAATTGCCTGAATTTTACCAGAGCGTACATACTTGAAGAAATCTGGAGGAGCTATAGTAATTTGACAGTTAGCCTGATTCATCGGTTGTTCGGGCAACATGCCGCAGCTATCAAGACCGAATTGTAGGCGTAGCACCATCTCGTTAGTGCGCCAGAAAGCCCACACTAGCGGTTTACCCAGAGTATGCAGCAATCTTTCAATCCGTCCCATCTGACGGTAGGGAAACCAAGCTTCTGCAAAGCGGGTTAATAAAACATACTTCAGGTTTACTAAACCCAGAAAAAATCTTGGAACCTTCCACAGAGGTTGACGGAAGACGAGGGTGGATTCTTTAGCTATGTTCGCTGCTAAAGTCGCAATGTCGCAGGCAGATTTGCCAAAACCCACTACCACTACCCGCTTACCCTCAATGATTGAAGCATCATTAAACTCAGTAGAATGGAGTACCCGTCCTTGAGATGCTGCGAACTCCTCCCTACCAGGCAAAGAAGGTAAATTAGGGAAACTAAATATGCCATTGCACACTAGCACAAAGTCAAATTCATGCTTTTCTTCTTTTGTTTCACCCCCATTACCTTCTTTCACTCTGATGGTAACTACCCATCCTGGCCGTTCTCCAGTTTTTCGAGAAACATTGGTGACTTCTGTTTGAAAGTGAATTCTTTCAAAAACTCTAAAATTCTGGGCGTATGAATTTAGATAATTCCGCATATCCTCTGCTGTCGGCCACTCTGGGTAAGATGCAGGCATGGGATAGTCAGAAAAACTATATGTGTCACCTGTATTTTGGGTTGTTAATCCTGGGTAACTTCGAGATTTTTCCCAAACACCACCAAGTCCTTTTTGTTTCTCGAATACAGTAACGTTATAGCCTTCCTCGACAAAAGTTTTAGCTGTTACCAGGCCGCTAATTCCAGCCCCAATCACGCAAATTTGTTTGATTTCCATATTCTTTTTTAAGTAAATTATGAAATAATTTCTGCAAAGATGAATTTATAGCAGGTTTTATTTATTTGAACCACATCTGTGGTAGGCTTCAAGAACTGCCTCTTTGTTGAACTAATAGTAGGTGCTTACTATCTGGTTGACATTGACTGGTATCCAAAGTAAGACCTTTGAGTCCAGATGCGATCGCAATTAAGTTACTTGAGAATAGTATCAATAAGCCACAAGTTGATGATTAACATTTAATGTTTCAGCCTTGACCACATCAAAAGATAAATAACTTAAAGCCTTGCTATACAATGATTTGAAAAATGTCAAAAAGTTTTTGCCTACCTGCAGAATGTGGGCTAAAACATATCCAAAAATCTTTAGTCTACTCAGTAGACTTTAGCTGTTAGCCTTGAACTTTAGTTCTAGGCGGGCAAGGAAACCAACATTTAAGCTATGTCTAACTCAAGTTGACACCAATGGCAACTCCATAACTTTCTACTTTTCCACATATACTAAAAAGTCAGATACATCTTGGTATGGCAATATACCAACATCTTGGTATGGCAATATACCAATATGTATCTGAAGAATTATTGATTAATAAACTTTGAAAATACTTTAAAAGTGGGTGACGAGGGATTTGAACCCGCAACCAATAGATTAAGAGTCTACTGCTCTACCGTTGAGCTAGTCACCCACACAAATAACTATTATAGCAGACTCCTAAGAAATTAGCTAGTGCCGTACCCAAAAAACTAATTAAAGAGGAAATTTGATGGTGAAGGTGGTTTGACCGACTCCACTCTCTACATAAATTGAGCCGCCTAAATGTCTGACCATTTTCTGCACTAATGCCAATTCTAGTCCAGTGCCGCTATGTTTCCAAGGATCGTGTTTGGAAAGGTGATAGAAAGGCTCAAATATCCGTGACAGTTCATTGCTGGTAAGCTCTAGTCCAGAATTGCTAATATTAAGCTCTACTGTGTCTCCTGTCAGGTGAGCAGAAACTATAATGGACTCATCGATTGGGGTATATTTGCAGACATGATTGAGTAGTTCGGTGATAATCCTCTCCATATCTGTGATATCTGTTTCTAAAAGCGGGAGTCCAGGATCAACACTCAGGTTTAACTGCTGTCGCTGGCAGTTGGTGAGGTCTCGAAAAGACTCAACAATGGGGTGAAGCCAGCTTTGTAAGTCAATGGCAATCAATGTTGGGGGATCGGGTTCGGCTTCGAGATATGTGAGTGTGAGTAGGTCGTTAATTAACTTGTTTTCTCGCCCACACTCGTTATGCAGAATCTGCAAGAGTTGTGGAACTATTTCTATCTCTAATATTTCTGCTGGTGTGAGGACACTTTCAAGGGTTTGGACTGCAAGGCTGATGCTAGTTATTGGTGTCCGCAGTTCTTGGGACAGGTTTCTGAGAAATTGGTTTTTGAGCCGATCGCATTTTTCTAATTCTTTTACCTGTGCCTGGGTTTGTTTGTAAAGCTGGGCTTGACGAATGGCGATCGCACATTCACTTGCTACTTGCTGCATTAACTCTATTTCAAATTCATCAAATGCCTCTTGTGATGGTCTTGTCAACCAAATGTTTCCTAAAATCCCTTGAGTATCGAAAATTGGACAAGCCATCTGGGACATAACCAACAATTTTGGTTGCCATCCTGACACAATTTCCAAAAATTGCAATGGTTGTTTTTGCAACAGTGGCTGATAAACTTCAAGACGGTCAGCAATCTTTTTAGTCAATCCTTGACACCGAGGTAGGTTAATGCTGTACTCGTAGGTAATAGTAACCAGAGTTTGACAGGCGCTATAGAGTTCGATTTGGCAACGGTCAAGGTTCAGTAACTCTGCTAATTCCTGAGTTACTGTCTGCAACACCTGACTTTCATCCAGACTGTCGCGGATTTGTTCTGTCATGCGTCGCACCAAGGCTTCAAAGTTTCGCACCTGCTGCAACTGATTTTTATGCTTGTGTTTGTGCAACTCCAACTTTGCTTGGAGATCCTTGATTTGCTGACGAAGTTCTGCTTGTTCAGCAGCAATGCCAATTTGAGTTGCCAACTGTTTGAGTAAATCAGTTTCTGTTTGCTGCCATTGACGCGATTGGTGGCAATGATGGGCAATCAATAGTCCCCACATATCTTGCTCTTGGAAAATCGGCACAACTAGATTGGCTCTCACCTGCAAAGATGCCAGAAAATCTATATGGCAAGGATGCAACCCAGCTGCATAAATATCTTCAACAGCTTGAATGCAACCTTGACTGTAGTGTTCTTGATGTTTGCCACTAAAGCAGGGATCGGTGATGTTTTTTCCCAACAGGAGATCGCTTGCAGCCACAGTTGATTCGGCAATGATTACCCCACTGCCATCAGCCTCAAAGCGATAAATGAGGACGCGATCGCAATTCAAAAATTGCCGCAGTTCAATTGTTGTCTGATGCAGAATTGTCTCAAATTCTACAGATTGGTGAATCCTTCCTGCGATCGCTTCTAATAATTGCTCTCGTTTAACTTGGAGTCCAACTGTTTGTTCTGCTTGCTTCACAGGAGTAATATTGCTACTAGTACCAATCAGTCGATAAATCCGGGAGTTAGCATCCCGTAGTGGGGTGAGAGTCGTACTCCACCAAGTCGGAACCCCCTGGAATTGCAAACATTGTTCGTAAGAAATAGTTTTGCCCGATAGCACACATTCAGCATAATGTTGACGCACCTTAGCAGCATCGATGGGGGCGAGAATATCCTCTGGTTTTTTGCCCCGGAGATCATCTGAGCGAATGCCTATCCACTGCTCATGAGTGGGATTAAGTGCCACATATCGAAAATCTCCGTCCTCTAGAACATCAACTACAAATATTGATGCTTGCACAGAATCGTACATGCTTCGTATAAACTGCTCAATACTAGTTTTCTCATCTACTTCTGTGCCGAAGAGAATCTGAGGTGGTGATAATTTTATCAACTCTATAGTTGATTCCGTTGGATTTATATTCATGCGAGAGTCCCTGTCTGGTATTACTAACTCTTCTAGGCGCTCTCTTGTTGTTACGCTTGTAGTAGATGCACTTTAGCGCCTATAGCAAAGTCTTGTCAGCTGTTGCTCATCGAAATTTGGATCTTTCTCTACTTTTTGTCAGAAATCTAGGAAAGCTAATAAAAGTCAGCTTAACAAATCCTGCTTTTTGAAGGCAAAAATACATTTGCAGGTTAGCGCAAACTTACTGAAAGTTGATTTTTAACAGTTTTTCAAGATTTTTGCATATATCCAAGTGCAAGTATCACTATACATCAATAAAATTTACAATTCTTAATAAAACGAGGGGGAATTGGGAGTCGTAAGGATGCTTAATTCCACCCTCAGTCATCGCAATTTATGAGCATTCATTCCGGTGAAGATACCAACCAGTAGCCAAGTAATAGCTAATCCCATGACTTCGCCTAAGAATAACTGCATCAGGCGGTGTAAGATCATCCCAACAGCAGAACCCACAGGGACAGCAACAGCCCAACTTGCCGAAGAGACAAATATCCATTGCCACCCGTTATATTGGGTAATTGCTAACCATTGTGCTAATCCAATCCCCAAGCCGCCAAGTGCCCCATAAACCGCCCCAGACAGGATTCTCACAGGGAAAATCTGAGTGCTAGGTACTATCCAACCCAGCGCACCAATACCGATCGCGGTGATGATACTCCAACCCAAAAGACTTGACAAAATCCACCTGATACAAAATATAGGTTTTTTGAGAACACAACCTTGAGGAAGTGCGATCGCAAATCCGCCGATAGCCGCTTCTATTACTCCAATATCTGGCTTTTCACCGACTTCAATAAAGAGTAAACTCAATAAAAATCCGCCAAAAGTAGCTAAAGTCCACAGCAATGTAAAGCCAAATTTAGTATTTTTAGGCGCGAATGGCATCAAAGTTTCTTTGTTTGTAATAATCTGACAGTTCTGGCATTAAACATTTCAAAAAAACCTTTGCGTCGCTGTTGGGGTGATTCCGGTACGATGTAACCCCACAAACTCTCCCAGTAGAAAAAGGAGATACCATCAAAATTGCGATCGCGCACTACCTGAACCTGTTCTCTAACGTGTGCCATTTTCACCGGATTTCTGAAGGTTCCTGTTGATATCCCAATACCTACAGGAATTATACTTTGAGCCAATTTTATAGATGGAAGTTCTAGTTGAGCGATAAAAGACTTTTTGTCATTTCGATATACCTGCAAAATTAACTCATTAACTAAACCTTTTTTTACCCAATTTTCCCAATCTTGCAAATAGTATTTATAAGCAAAAGTTTGAGAGTTAGGGGATAAAGATATTTTAACTTTGGGTTTAACTACCTTGACAGCTTGGTAGATTTCTGCCATGAAATCAGTAATTTTATCTGCCCGCCACCGCATCCATTCTGAGTTAAAAGGGTCAGTTGGGGGACTTTTACCTTGATGCTCTTGTTGATAGAGTTCTATAGTAAAGCGATCGTATCCGAACTGTACAGGCATCCCAAAATGGTCATCAAGCTGAATACCATCTACATCATAATTCCTCACTACTTCCAAAATTAGCTCTTGAATAAACTCTTGCACTTGCGGATGTAAAGGATTCAACCAGGCCAGCTTAGTTACTAAAATATTGTCGATTTCTTCTGGCGGGGCATCTTGAGTAGACTTTATACCTTTTTGCCCAATTGTCAACCAGTCGGGATAATGCCTTGCTAATTGTGAATAATGCGGTGTCATGAATCCGTATTCAAACCAGGGAATGACTCTCAAATCTTTATTTTTACCAAGTGTTACTATCTTTGTTAAAACATCGTGTCCACCATGCATGAAGTTAAGCAAAGGTTGAGTTTCTGAGCCTGTAGTTATTTTGGCTACTGCACTTTTATAAAAAGTATGTCCTCGGTTCCAAACTACAGGATAAATTGTATTAAAGTTGAGAGCCGATAATTGATTTATAGCACGGTTAATACCCCAAGGAAGAAATAGTACACCACTACCAACATTAGTGAGCCAAACGCCGCGAATTTCTGTAGTTAAAGGACTTGTTTTTTGGGAATAAACTGGCAGTGAAGAGGGGAAAAAAACTGTTAAAGCGACTACTAATCCCAAACACAGTAAGCAAGAAACACAACGGCGAACAACCCGATTCATTTGTAAGCGCGACCTAGTGCGATCGGAATATATATAACTACAAAATAAAGTTGTAATCCTCCGGATGATGTAAAGAAATGATGATTCAGAAGTCAGGAGTTAGAATATTTCAAATAATACGGAGCCAGTTTTGGTGACGAATATACTTAACGATAGCAAAATCTAATAAATTATGACTCATAACCCCTGTAGAGACGCAATTAATCGCGTCTCTACTCCTAACTCCTGAATTCTTTATTAAAATCTTTCCACACCTTCAAATTGCTTGATCACCGATGCATTTGCTGCTTCACCACAAGTTCGTGGTGTGGGGAATATCTTTTCCGGATTTGCTAACCCTTTAGGATTAAAAACTTGCCGCACCCATTGCATAGTTTCTAAATCAACTTGGCTAAACATCTGTGGCATATAGCATTTTTTCTCCTCACCGATGCCATGTTCGCCAGAAATACTACCACCGACTTTGACACAAAGTTTGAGAATTTTTCCACCCATTTCTTCTACTTGCTCTAATGCTCCAGGCACAGAATTATCATAAAGAATGAGTGGATGAAGATTGCCATCACCAGCATGAAATACATTAGCAACACGATAACCGTATTGTTCACTTAATGTCTTAATCTCGTGCAGAACATAAGGCAATTGAGTTCGAGGAATTACACCATCTTGTACATAATAATCTGGGCTTAAATGTCCAGCCGCAGCAAAAGCAGCTTTGCGTCCTTTCCATAATTTCAATCTGGTTTCTGGGTCATTAGCAGAAGTGACATTTCGTGCCCCATTCTTCTTACAAATTTCAAGAACTCGCTGTTTATTTCCTGCAACTTCCACTTCTAAGCCGTCAATTTCTATTAACAAAATGGCAGTAGCGTCGCGTGGATAACAATTAGTTGCGACAACATCCTCAACAGCATTGATGCTGAAGTTATCCATCATTTCCATTCCACCAGGAATAATCCCGGCACTGATAATGTCAGAAACAGTTGCCCCAGCAGCTTCAATGCTAGTAAAATCTGCCAATAGTACACAAATTGATTCTGCACTTTTGAGAATTCGCAAAGTGATTTCTGTGGCAATTCCTAAAGTGCCTTCAGAACCAACAAAAATACCTGTTAAATCATAACCAGGCATTTCTGGAATTTGTCCACCTAAATCAACAATTTCCCCTTCTGGCGTGACAATTTTTAATCCCAAAACGTGGTTAGTGGTAACACCATATTTGAGACAATGTACGCCACCAGAATTTTCAGCAATATTACCCCCAATAGAGCAGATAATTTGACTGGAGGGATCAGGAGCGTAGTAAAATCCAGCACCACTGACAGCTTGTGTTACCCAACTATTAATCACCCCTGGTTGTACAACTGTGCGTTGATTTTCTAAATCAATGCTGAGGATTTGCCGCATTAAGGAAGTGACAATCAAAACAGAATTTTCTAATGGTAAAGCACCACCAGATAGACCAGTGCCAGAACCGCGTGCTATGAAGGGAATAGAGTATCGATTGCATATTTTCACAACTTCCGCAACTTGTTCTGTAGTTCTGGGTAACACTACTATAGCCGGACGTTGGCGATAGCCAGTTAAACCATCGCATTCATAGGTAATGAGTTCTTCGCGGCGTTGCACTACACCATTTTTGCCAAGGACAGCCTCGAATGCTTTGATAATGGGTTTCCAGTTGCGTTGTTTTTTATCTTGGGTAAGCATAGTTTTTAAAAGTTCAAGGTGGATGTTGCAGGCTGGTTGATATAGCTGTAATTACTATTGTTGCAAGAATAGCAGTCAAAAGTGAGTAAAAGCGATGTTTAATGATGTAGAGTAAGAGCGATCGCATGATTTAGGTAGAACAGGTATGATAAGTGAGATTTAATGCCTTCTGCCTATCACACCTCTCATAGATAGATTGGTTTGAACTGTAACGAAACTTAGCATTCTGTTCATTGCTGGCTTATGATCTTAGGATGAACTTGGCTAAAACTCTCAGTCTAACCCAGCTTACACTGTACTGATTCAGCAGTAAGAAGCGTACACTTGAGTGTCTCCGGGAAATTAAGGGGAACTCAAGTACAATTTATCCTGTCACTCACGATAATATAGTAAATATATTGTTTACAAAAAACCATACTCTTACGAAACTATTGGTTTTAACGTGGTTTTCCTGAAATTTTAAGAAGTCGCTTATTCAGCATAATTACATATTTTCCTAAGTATTTTTGGGGAATCAATTCGATCTTATAAGGGAATCGATAAGGTGATTACAAACTTTATTTATATTAAATAATCACTGACTATGAAGCTAAATTATGATAAGAAGCTGAACTATTTATTAGGCATACTGATAGTAGTAGTAATTTTGTTATTCAATTTTCATGCTTTAACACAGTCGCCAAAAAATAGTGGTAATAAGGTAGAAATCAATGAATCAAAAACTTACCAGTTTGGTCTTATTAAAACATCTGCCCCTATTAGCTATTATGACGATCAAGCCGCAACTTGGAAAGGTTACTGTTCTGCCTTAATAGAATATTTAAAGAAAAACGGGTTTCCGAATATAAAGATAGTAGAGATTACCAAAGACGAGGATCGCTTCAAAGGCGAAGGAAGTGAGAGCAGTAAAATTGATGCTGAGTGTGGCCCTAATACCATAAACGAAGAACGTAAACAAAAAATCCGTTTAAATGGTCTAGATGGTAAATTTTCTAAAACTTTTGGTTGGACAGGTGCAACGGCTTTAGGATTGAGTAAAAATATACAAAAGCTTTCTCCTGGAATTGAGTTTAAAACACTAAAAATTGGTCTACCAAAAGGAACAACAACTATAAATATAGTAAAAATAACTAATCCTTCATTAGAAGAGCAAAAAATTAGCTACTTAGAAAAAACCGAGGATGCAATAAATAAGCTAAGAAGGGGTGAAATAGATGTATATTTTAATGACGAAATGATTTTAACGCGCTTTAGAAAAAAATTAAATGAAGAAGCAGGTGCAGAAAAATATTCTGTTAAAGATGATTTGATAAGTAATGAAGAATATGGAGTCGTAGTCTATCATACAGATGATCTTAAAAATAAGCGACTATTGGAAGCGATAAATCTTTTGCTTGGAAAAGCTGCAATCAAATCTTTTGGCAGCACAAAACTTAAAATATTATTGAACAAAAACAATCCAGATTTTCAAAATTTTATTAAAAATGATTTGAGCTATTATAGTAATAAGCCCAGTCCAGACTTCTGGATAAAAACAGTTTTTATCCTGGTTCCACTAATTTTTGTGAGTACATTACCTGTATTGATTAAAAGATATCAAAATCAAAATAATAGCAAAGTAGAGATAGAAAACAATAGAATAAGAAATCCTCAACCTCAATCTGTCGTCAAAAATCAGGACAAGAAAGTAGCTCATTCATTACCTTATGTTCATGTTACTATTCATAACAAGACTAATCAATCTAATACGAGAAGAGGCAATATGAGCAATCCTATCAATTTTGATCAAAAGAATTCAAATATAACTGTTGGGAATCAAGGTACAAATACAAATACAAACACTCAACAATTTGTTCAGTATACATCTGAGCAAAAGCACGATTTATCTCAATTTGCAAAAGATATACAGCGAATTTTAGAAAAAGTTGAGAGAAATCAACCTAATGCTACTCAAGTGGAAAAACAAAAAATAGTCTCTTATGAAATTCCTCCAGAGCAAAGAAGCAAGATTGTGAGAGCTTTACAAGCCGGAGGAGAGAAGGCACTAGAAGAGTTGCTTGATAATCCTTACCTTAACATTGCAATAGCCGTTGTTAAAGAATGGCAGAGGGAAGAGTAGGATCACATTGTCAAATAGTAGATAAAGTCATGATTAAGCAACTTTTAATCAATGATGATGATTATTATGTGCCAGATGCTAACCAGTTAATCACTGAAAATGACACTTTAGATAATTTTGCTACTTCTAAACAGAAACGCCTTTTAATTGGCTCTCTTTACAGTTCTCTACAGCAGCAGACTTTTTTAGCAGCGGCAAATGTTGGAATTTACCATACAGACGGACAACCTGCAATTGTACCCGATATTTTTCTCAGCTTAGATGTCCAAGTGCCTCAAAATTGGTGGGAAAAACAAAATCGTTGTTATATGGTTTGGCGCTTTGGTAAACCTCCAGAAGTCGTGATTGAAATTGTCTCTAATAAAGAAGGTGATGAACTGGGCAAAAAACTGCAAATTTATGAACACATGCGGGCTAGTTACTACATCGTATATGACCCTAATCAGCAATTGGGAGAGAAAGTACTACGCGTTTATGAACTTAGAGGAAGGCGCTATTTTGAAACTTCAGAAAATTGGTTGGAACAAGTTGGTTTAGGCGTAACTTTGTGGGAAGGTGAATTTGAAGGTAGACAGGATCATTGGCTACGCTGGTGCTACCAAGATGGTAATATTTTATCGACTGGAGATGAACGCGCCGAACAGGAACGACAACGTGCCGAACAGGAACGACAACGTGCCGAACAGGAACGACAACGTGCCGAACAAGCAGAACAACGCACCCAATTACTAGCAGATAGGCTACGGGCTATGGGCATAGATCCCAATACTTTTTAGGACACTCGCTGTAAAGACGCAAAAAAACTTTACGTCTTTACATGAGCAAAAATTTATCACGAACTTGTGCAAATTATAAACTCATTTATACGATGCCAAACCTTCTCTAATACATTAGGATCGTCTGAATCAAACCATTCAATTTGTGGATATGCTCGAAACCAAGTACGTTGGCGTTTGGCAAATTGTCGTGTATGCAAAATGGTTAATTCTTTCGCTTCATCTAAGGAAATATCCCCAGACAAATATTGCTTGATTTCTTGATATCCCAAAGTATTTAACAAAGACAAATCAGCGCCATATTTTTGACAAAGATACTCCACTTCAGCAACCAAACCATTTGCTATCATCTCCTCAGTACGCTGTTGAATACGAGCAAGCAACTTTTCAACATCGCAATCTAAACCAATTTGCAAAATCGGATAATTCGGTGGATTCTCCCCTTGCTGTTCTGAAATTGGACAACCAGTGACATAATATACCTCTAAGGCTCTTAAAGTTCGCACTAAATCATTGCCATGAATCTTTTGTGCTGCAACGGGGTCAACTTGTTGTAACATTGCATAGAGTTGTGGTTGACCAAGAGATTCAAGCTGCGATCGCAATTCTGTTTGCGGTGCAACTCTCGGAATTTTCATACCTCGAACAATAGAACGGATGTATAAACCAGTCCCACCAACTAGGAATAGTGGCATAACACCAACAGAAGCAATTAAAACTTGTGTTTGCTCTTGATAGTCTGCTACTGTCATCATGTCTGTTGGCTCGCATATATCTATCAAATAGTGCCGCACCAATTTTTGTTCAGCGACAGTTGGTTTCGCCGTCCCAATATCAAACTCACGGTAAACTTGACGAGAATCAGCACTGAAAATTACAGAACCCAATCGCATTGCCAAACCCAAAGCCAAACCAGATTTACCCGTTGCCGTCGCACCACAAATCACAATTAATTTAGTCATTAGTCATTAGTCATTAGTCATTGTTATGGGGCATTAAGCAATAATTAATAGTTATTCTCCTCCTGCTCCCCCTGCTCCCCCTGCCCATCTTCCACGGTAGTGCAACCCCAGTAAAAACTTCTCTTGAAAATGCCCTACAGACGCCAGCAAGGCTTTTGTGTTACAATTTTGGAGTGTTTTTACTTTTATTTGCCTTTAGGCGATTTCAACCCCACGCATCAGGAGAGTTTACATGACGAGCAGTTACAGTGCCGATCAGATTCAAGTTCTGGAAGGTCTGGAAGCCGTCCGCAAAAGACCAGGAATGTACATCGGTACCACTGGGCCGCGAGGACTCCACCATTTAGTTTACGAGGTGGTGGACAATTCAATTGATGAAGCTTTGGCGGGTCATTGCACTCATATAGAGGTGGATATCAACGCTGATGGTTCAGTGACTGTAACAGATGATGGTCGCGGTATTCCCGTCGATACTCACTCGCGCACCGGAAAATCGGCTTTGGAAACTGTAATGACGGTACTGCACGCTGGTGGTAAGTTTGGCGGCGGCGGCTACAAAGTTTCTGGAGGATTACACGGGGTTGGTATTTCTGTTGTTAATGCCCTGTCTGAAATTGTAGAAGTTACAGTTTGGCGAGATAAAAAGGTTCATATCCAACGCTATGAACGCGGTATCCCAGTTAGCGATCTGCAAGTCAAGCCTTATAAAGAAGCTAGAACCGGAACTTCTGTTACTTTTAAGCCAGATACCCAAATATTCACTACTAGCATTGAGTTTGATTACATCACTTTATCAGGTCGCCTACGGGAATTGGCGTATCTGAATGCAGGTGTCAAAATTACCTTTAGTGACCACCGTTTAGAACTACTAAAAAGCGATACACCCAAGGTAGAAACCTACGAATACAAGGGTGGGATCAAAGAGTATGTTGCTTACATGAACCGTGAGAAGCAACCCCTGCATGAAGAAATTATCTATGTGCAGGGCGAACGTAACAACGTACAAGTGGAAGTTTCTTTGCAATGGTGTACTGATGCTTACACGGATAATGTGTTAGGTTTTGCCAATAATATTCGCACGGTCGATGGTGGTACGCACTTAGAAGGCTTGAAGGCGGTTCTGACGCGGACATTAAATGCGATCGCTCGCAAGCGCAATAAAATTAAAGAGAATGAACCTAACCTCAGTGGCGAACATGTCCGCGAAGGTCTGACAGCCGTAATTTCCGTTAAAGTCCCAGATCCAGAATTTGAAGGACAAACCAAAACCAAACTCGGTAATACCGAAGTACGGGGAATTGTCGATTCTTTGGTAGGAGAAGTCCTTACCGAGTATCTAGAATTTCATCCCAGCGTTGCTGATGCAATTTTAGATAAAGCTATCCAAGCTTTCAAAGCCGCAGAAGCCGCACGTCATGCACGAGAATTAGTCAGACGCAAATCTGTACTGGAATCTTCGCCATTACCCGGTAAATTGGCAGACTGTAGCTCTCGTGACCCTGGCGAATCTGAGATATTTATTGTGGAAGGGGACTCAGCCGGTGGAAGTGCTAAACAAGGACGCGATCGCCGCACTCAAGCTATCTTGCCTCTACGTGGTAAAATTCTTAACATTGAAAAAACCGATGACGCTAAAATTTATAAAAATAATGAAGTTCAAGCGTTAATTACAGCACTCGGTTTAGGTGTTAAAGGTGATGAATTCGATTCCACTCAACTGCGTTATCACCGGATAGTCATCATGACAGATGCTGACGTAGATGGAGCGCATATTCGGACTTTGTTGTTAACATTCTTCTATCGATATCAGCGATCGCTCATTGAACAAGGCTTTATTTATATTGCTTGTCCGCCACTGTATAAAGTAGAACGGGGACGTAATCATGAGTATTGCTATAGTGATCGCGAAAAAGATCAAACAGTCGCCAAATTTCCTGCTAACGCCAACTATACCATCCAACGCTTCAAAGGTTTGGGTGAAATGATGCCACAACAACTTTGGGACACCACAATGAACCCAGAAACCCGCAAAATGAAGCAAGTCGAAATTGAGGACGCTGCCGAAGCTGATCGCATCTTCACAATTTTAATGGGCGATCGCGTCGCACCCAGACGAGAATTCATCGAAACCTATGGCTCTAAACTCAACTTCACCGATTTAGATATTTAATATCAATTCCCTGACACGACTCTAATAAGTTGTGACATTGGTAATGAGTGATACGTTTTCACCCATTACCTTTTTTATATCTAAAAACTGCTAAAAAAGTACCTCTTTTGAAGGATGACAAACTACAAAAAATATAAATCTTTTGTATTAATATTTTTAATCTAGAAACTATGTCGTTAGATAAGTGACTATATCCATAAATTCATTAGATATTGTCAATAATTCCTTATTTAACTGGATTTTAGATAAAGCTATGAAAGTGAGCAAAGGCATAGTAGAAATATTGTTCAATATTATTGGCATAAGTAGCTTGATTGCTCTGTCTGCCTGCGTTCAACCTGCCGAAACTCCTACAGCAACTGTCTCTCCTGTCACGCCAACTCCTACTGCTACTGCCACCATTGTCACTCAAAATTTAGCAGAACTGGCAAAGTCAGCAGCCAGTCAAGGACAGTTTCAAACCCTCATCCGAGCAGTGCAAACAGCAGGCTTAACTGAACAGCTTGCTAAACCAGGCCCTTACACAATATTTGCGCCTACTGACGCCGCTTTCTCTGCTTTACCAAAAGCTACTTTAGACCAACTCTTACAGCCAGCAAATAAACAACAATTAGGCAAGCTTCTGGCCTATCATGTTATACCTGGAGGAATTACCTCCCAGCAATTGACATCTGGACAAGTTAAAACAATTGAGGGTAGTCCCGTTCAAATCACGGTTGATCGTGCCAGCAGCTCAATCACAGTCAACAATGCTAAAGTGACTCAGCCAGACATCCCAGCTAGCAACGGCATCGTTCATATAGTTGACCAAGTACTTATGCCACCTAATTTTCTCTCAAGCTTAAAAACCACCCCAACACCACCGTAGTTCAAGTATTGCTAGAGTTTCCAATTTTCGGTAGGGATGGCTTTCAAACCATTGGTGCTTTTAAACCTATCCCTAGCGAAAACTAGACGCTAACAATTAGATTAAAAAAACTAGGTTCCTTTACCACGCAAACGCCAGGCCAGTGCAACATAACTATAAAAATTCTCAATTTTTCAATTAATAAATAACCATATAATTTGCTAATTGTCAAGATTTTATAAAAATTCAATCTTCTAGTGTTAGCTAAACTACCAACTTTATGAAAGTTTAGTTAAGATAATACTCTTTGCATTGCACTGACTAGCTGATTTATTTTGTCCACCAGCTAGAAACACATTTGTTATGCTTTAAGAAAATAACTGAATCTCATCTATAAAACAGCAATTAATAAGTATTTTGAAAGTATTTTGGGGATTTATCATAATAAAATGACAGAAAATCACTGATATACAAGTACTTAATTTTACAAAGAATTACGTACTTAAATTTTATAACCAAATCATCAGGCAATCTTGTGTCTTTATCTTTGTTGGAGGTAATGCCTACTGGAAGCGTACACCATCTGGCAGCAAACTTGTTGATATCTTCATGTACTGCCTTGGCGATCGCTATTGTATCGGATGTATCTAATGAACTTTTGCCTAAAATAAGACTATACTGGCGAATTTACAGGACAAATTCTTTTTGTATTGATTAAAATATCCTTGTATACAATAAAAAAAGTTTGTCAAGTTTCATAGGGCTGAAATCGCCACAGTGCGCTAACGTGTGAATAAGACCAAATTAGTTAAACCGAAATTGATCTGCTATCAGGTCGATTCTGCCAAAGCCTCAACTCCTCAGTTAAGGTAATTAGTACGCAGAAGGTTAACCGCTTTAAGGCAAACACCATCACCCTGGTTGTATTTACCCAAGTTCAAGACCCACTTTAGTCTAAGGAATGCGTAATTTGTAAAGAAAATGTAAAAATGGGTAGATTAAGACGAAACGTCTGAGTTAACATAAAATTCACTCTTCCTAAGTAAGGAATGTTGTGTAACATACATGAAGTTTGGCAAAAGCAAACGTACTTACTTTGTAATGTAATAAGAGGGTCACTCCAATTCTGAAAAGTGGAGAAAAATTTAAGAGTATAACTCCCGTTTTGAATATCTTTTTGGTAATAGTGGCTAATAATTGCTTTAAAAGTTCATGATTAATACACAAAAAGAGTGCAATTTCTGTGAAACAGGCTACAATCGGAAGAGTCTTTCTAGAAAAATCTGCCAAAAGTCTGAATTAATTTAGTATAGAGTGGCAAATTTTTTGATAAAGGCGAGTCTTTTTTTGACCAGTTAGTTGAAAGCAGTGTGTGATAGCAATACACATCACATTTACTAAGATGAGCAAGTCACTTTTAGTAATCGCTTAAACTAAAGTAAAAAACCTCCCACCGGAGGTGTAAAACGCCCGAAAATATCTCTGGCAAATCTGCCAAAAAGCTTATTTTCGGTTGATGAATAGCTCGTTTAAAAGAGCAGTAAACACATCTTGAGTAATTGATTCTGCAAGGAGCATGAGGAACGCGGCATGAACCAGGCTAACAACGTACTCGAAAGCATATATCAGCCTGACCTAGAAATAATGAATCAGCCTGAGCTCGAGTTAGAAGAACTCTTAATAGACGATGAAGAGGACTTGCTGATCATCGATGAAGGTGACGAGGAATTTTTAGAGCCTCAGTCTGATGAGGACGACGCAAAGTCTGGAAAAGCCGCTAAATCGCGTCGTCGGACACAAAGCAAGAAAAAGCACTACACTGAAGATTCAATTCGGCTTTACTTGCAAGAAATTGGTAGAATTCGGCTGTTGCGGGCAGACGAAGAAATTGAATTGGCGCGGAAAATAGCCGATTTGCTCGAATTAGAGAGGGTGCGAGAAAGACTCTGTGAGCAGTTAGATCGCGATCCTAGAGATAGTGAATGGGCAGAAGCAGTACAACTACCTTTGCCAGCTTTTCGTTATCGCCTCCATGTTGGTCGCAGGGCAAAAGACAAGATGGTACAATCTAACCTCCGTCTTGTAGTTTCAATTGCCAAGAAGTATATGAATCGTGGTTTGTCGTTCCAAGACTTAATTCAAGAAGGCAGTCTCGGTTTGATTCGTGCCGCTGAAAAGTTTGACCACGAAAAAGGTTATAAGTTCTCCACTTATGCTACATGGTGGATTCGTCAAGCAATTACCCGCGCGATCGCAGATCAATCACGCACAATTCGCCTTCCAGTTCATCTTTACGAAACCATCTCTCGGATTAAGAAAACTACCAAGTTATTGTCTCAAGAAATGGGTCGCAAACCCACTGAAGAAGAAATCGCCACTCGCATGGAAATGACCATTGAGAAGTTGCGGTTTATTGCTAAATCTGCCCAGTTACCCATTTCATTAGAAACACCCATTGGTAAAGAAGAAGATTCTCGGTTGGGCGATTTTATTGAATCCGATGGTGAAACGCCAGAAGACCAAGTTTCCAAAAATCTTCTGCGCGAAGACCTCGAAAAAGTCCTCGATAGTCTTAGCCCTCGTGAACGTGATGTTCTCAGACTGCGTTACGGCTTGGATGATGGTCGCATGAAGACTCTTGAGGAAATCGGACAGATTTTCAACGTCACCCGCGAACGCATTCGTCAAATTGAGGCGAAAGCACTCCGCAAATTACGCCACCCAAATCGTAATAGCGTTCTCAAAGAGTATATTCGGTAATAATTATTCAATAGTCATTGGTCATTAGTGAATAAACAAATGACAAATGACAAAACAATAAAAAACCTGGTAGTGAATTAGCACTCCAGGTTTTTTTATTTGTAGGTCATCTTAGATATTAAAACTTATAGGATGCCCCAAAAATGTAGAAAGCCTTGACCAGAAAAAAGCTCAACCAAAACGGCTGCCAAAAAGCCAATCATTGCCAAGCGACCATTCCAAATTTCTGCTTGTGGAGTAAAGCCCCAACGCCAAGCGTTGCGATCTTCAATTACAGGAGTAGTTATTTTTGTTGTAGTTGCATTTGTCATGGTTCAGACTCCAAGCTTAATTTTTAAGGTTTATTGCCTTATGTAAACTAATATAACAAATATTTTTATAAAGGCAACATATTTTATACTTTTGTTTATATACCTTGACATAAAAAATAAGAATTAATAAAAGCTAAAACATCTATCTTTGGATATAACTATAAGACTTACGCAAAATGACAAAATTATCCTTACCGCCTTCATGGTTAGTCTAGCTAGACAGTTTACAGATATTCCTTATGCTAAGGAGTTGGCACAATTAATAGAGATACAAGGGTTGGTAAAGCTATCTCAACCATAAAATCAAGACAAAAGTATTTTACTTAGCGTACGTATAGAAGCTCGTTATAAAGGTACCAGCCAGGTGATAGCTCAATATCAAAAAATACAAGTTCTAGAACTAGCAAGCATCTGGTTTGTTACCGCGTGAGCTTTTCATGTCTAGCAATCCGAATGTTACGTCGATTAGCCCGTAATCAAAGTCGTTCAACTGCTTAATAATTATTTTATAAACACCCTCTTAGGTACACGGTTTTAATAAAGTACAAAACCTCACTCTCAACTCTTCTGCTTACTACTACTGCGTATACACAAGTTGAGTTGGGAATCAAATGGACACAAAAGAACAGAAAATTATTTTTAAAATCCTTGCTTTTCCGTTATACCTCTATCAATAGATATCTTGCAAAAAAGTTTCGTGGTATGATTGAGAATTTTATAAAAAATCCATATCAGAATCTATACAAAGAACTTTTGTTACCTCATTGGCATGTCTGATAGAAATAGAAAGCAAATTTTTTAACCCATTATTGTACCATAATTTATTTTTGCAAGAGGTCTAATAATCTGACACTATTAAATCAGTGAACAGTCAACAGTTATCAGTTATCACGGTAAGTGCGGTGATTAGACATTTCGGCTTACCTCGATTTACTTCGACTACACTCAGTACAGATTGCTACCTCGGCTTCTCTACGAGACGCTACGCGAACGCTCGGCACAAGGCGCTTAGTACAAAGACGCTCAGTCAAAGGCGGGGTGAGGTTAAAAACTATATTTAGATGTTATTTAATTCACATTCCTTATCAAATTTTATATTTGATAGTTTGTAGAAGTTGGTCTTATTTAGTTTCTCTAAATTGTTTTCCTTTGCCTTGAGTTTGTTTTGACTCATTTTCCTGCAAAAGTCTGTTGGTAATAATTAAGACAATCATTAACCATCCAAACTGAATCTGCCAGGGTGCTAATACTAAACTGAAAATAAAGCTAATAGCTGCAAATACACCTGCAATATATGCAATTTCATCGCTACTCTTTTTAAATAAGTAGCCAGTGGCTAAAGCAGTACACAGTGGGAGCAAGAAGAACAAAGCCATTTTACTAACTTCTGAACTAAAGTTAATGTGCTTATAAAACAAATTGAAATTGTTTTTTAGAATTGTGGTTAATTTTACATCCAAGAAGGTTTTAGGCACAACAGCCCATTGAAATAAATATTATAGAAAATTAAGGTTATGCAATGTTAAATTTTACACCAACTGAAATAATTCTTGCGACAGAAGAAGCGCCCAAAAGCTTGACGAATAAATCCTTCTTTTGTGGTCGATGATTAGCCAAGCTCGCTTTAAGAGTAGATTACGAGACGCTATGCGTAGGTTGGTGAAAAGTTCACAATCCCTTCTGGTGAAATTCCGACTCAGCATAGCTGCGTTATGCTATACAAACTATCATTTACACATACGGACACAAGGCTTTAAAACTTGCGTAGATAGGTTTTGTCTATTTAGACAAGACAATTGTACTCTTGTGAGCAATCATCTGATAAATTAGCTTAAAACTTTGGCCTTGCACGAGAATCAGGATTTAGTATAGCGTGGTGTAAATCAAGCTACCATTTTAAACAAGCAAAAGCCTTGATATACAAAACTTTTGACTTTTGAATGCGTGAGTTTTGACTTCCGCCTTGCGGTACTAGCATATTACCTTTAGAAGTAGCGTTTTCATTTTTTCCTTTTAGACACTCAATGCTGAACATTCCTCAACTACTGGCAACTGAAATCAACCTCAAACCCCATCAGGTGCAAAACGCGCTGGAACTTTTGGCGGAGGGTGCAACGATTCCCTTTATTGCACGTTACCGGAAAGAGCGCACCGATGAGATGAATGAAGTGCAACTACGTGAACTGGCTGATCGATATACTTATTTAACAGAACTGGAAGAACGAAAATCTGTGATTTTAAGTGCGATCGCCGAACAAGGTAAACTCACAGATGAACTCAAAGCCAAAATCTCATCCTGCTTACAAAAAACTGAACTTGAGGATTTATACTTACCCTATCGCCCAAAACGACGCACCCGCGCTACTATCGCCAGAGAAAAAGGACTCGAACCACTGGCAGAATTTATTAAATCGCTAAATGTAAAAAATGCTGCAACGGTTTCCCTAGAAGAAGAAGCGGCTAAGTATATTTCTGAAGTCAAGGGAGTAAAAACAGTAGAAGAAGCGCTTAAAGGTGCTGCTGATATTTTAGCGGAAGAAGTGGCTGAAAAAGCTGAATTACGCGCATATATCCGCGATTTTTTTCTAGAAGAAGGGGTATTTGTCTCCCACATCAAAGATGATTATCCCGAAGGTACAACCAAATTTGAGATGTACCGTAACTATCAAATTAGGGTAAAAAATATTGCACCACACAATATGCTGGCGTTGTGTCGGGGCGAAACGGAAAAAGTATTAAGCTTTGAAATTACTTTTGATGAGGATACGGTACTTTACTATCTTGAGTCGAAAGAAATTAAAACCAAAGTTCGGACAATTCGGGATTTTTATCAGACGATGTTAAAGGATGCATTCAATCGTTTGATAAAAGTCTCTCTAATGGGAGAGGTAATTTCTGATAATAAAATCTACGCAGACATGGAATCAATCAAGACATTTGAAACTAATCTGCGAGAGTTGCTGCTGTCTGCACCAGCAGGCATGAAACCAACCTTGGCGATAGACCCTGGATTTAGAACTGGGTGTAAAGTTGCTGTCCTCGACCAAACTGGGAAATTTTTGGAATACCAAGCGGTTTTTCCTCACCAAGCGGCTGAACAACGCGCTAAAGCGGCACAAACTGTCAAAAATTTAATTGAAAAATACAAGATTGAGTTAATCGCCATTGGTAACGGTACAGCGTCGCGCGAGACAGAAGAGTTTGTCACACAAGTATTGCAAACCATAGAACGCAAACCAGTTAAGGTGATGGTGAATGAATCTGGCGCATCTATATATTCTGCAAGTAAAGTGGCGCTAGAAGAGTTTCCCGATTTAGATATTACCGTGCGCGGTGCAATTAGCATTGGCCGCCGTTTGCAAGATCCTCTAGCAGAACTGGTGAAAATCGATCCCAAATCAATTGGTGTGGGACAATATCAGCACGATGTCGATCAGAAGTTACTGAAAAAGAAATTGGATGAGACTGTAGAAAGCTGCGTTAACTTCGTCGGCGTAGACTTGAACACCGCCTCGAAAGAACTTCTAACTTCCGTCTCTGGAATTACGGCAACAGTTGCCAATAATATTGTCGCCTATCGCAACCAGAATGGAGCCTTTAAAAATCGCCGACAACTTTTGAAAGTTCCGAAGTTAGGACCAAAAGCCTTTGAACAAGCGGCGGGTTTTCTGCGAATTCGCGGCGGTAATAACCCCTTGGATAATACAGCAGTGCATCCAGAGAGTTATTCTGTAGTAGAAGCGATCGCATCCGATCTAAATGTGCCATTAAATCAGGTGACACAAATTGCTGAAAAACTCAAAAAGACCAACCTAAAGAAATACGTTACCGATAGCGTTGGTGAACCGACACTGCGCGACATCCTCAGCGAACTAGAAAAACCAGGGAGAGATCCCCGTGCAGAGTTTAAGTATGCCATCTTCAAAGAAGGAATTAAGGAAATTAATGACTTAAAGGTGGGAATGGAACTAGAGGGAATCATCACGAATGTCGCCAACTTCGGCGCATTTGTCGATATTGGCGTACATCAAGATGGCTTGGTGCATATATCCCAACTTGCTGAGAGATTTGTAGACGATCCCAACAAAGTTGTCAAAGTCGGACAAGTAGTCAAAGTGCAGGTGCTAGAAATCAACCAGAAACTCAAGCGGATTAGTTTGTCTATGAAAGCAGTTAAACAATAATAGGACTTACGCAAAAACTCTCTCAAACTATTATTACTTCGTGTCCTACCTTGCGGGAAGCCACTCCGTGTCTATGCGTCCTTTGCAGTTCGTTTTTTCATAATTTTGCGTAAGTCCTAATTAACTCTTCATGAAATTGAAGAAAAATAGCCGTCATTTCACCAATTTAAATTCAATTAATAAAACTAGTAAATTCGCTACTTACAAGTGCTATTTAAACTCCTTAGCATGAGAAGCGAAACAAACATCAAGATTTTACCTGGAGTTATCAATGAATAAGCAACTTTGTACTAACGCTTTAGTTATTGTCATTAGCTTGCTTGGGGTATCTTCTGCTATCACACCTGCTTGAGCTAACTTCATAACTTCAATAACAGCAGCTACAAAAACTGAAGTTCCTAAAACAGTACAAACTGTAACCACAACCACTAATACTGCTGAAGTCGGAAAAGGTGTTAAAGCTACTGTCCAAGAGACAACTAATACCACCGTTGGACAATTGGCTGGAGTAGCAACCGATTCTAAAACAACTGCACAAGTAAAAGACCCAAGTCAAGTTAAACCAAAATTTTTCTTTCACCAGTCCAACATTGCTTGTCATCTTTAGCACCCAATTTCAATTACTGTACTGTATATGCAGCCCTTTATCCAAAATTCTTTATCAGTAAGTCTTTTGAGACTTAACAGGAAAAGTCATCTGGTGTATAGTCTCCACTGCCAATACGGTTCGGATAACTTTTTAACCGAACCCTATAGTTTCCACTCCTAATCTCAAATCGCTGCATAAATCTCGCCATGCCGGCAGGGCCAAATTCTTTATTTAAGGCTTCTATAGCCCTTTCTATGTTGGTGAAGTCTAGCTAAACTTCATATATAAACCCTTTCAACTTTGAACTGCTATATTCCCAACCGTTTAATTTCAGCTTGATTATATGCCTGTTGGTCAACGACTATAAGACTATCTATTTCTAAAGAGGTTACAGGTGTCAAGCAAAAAAATCGGTTTTTGGTCTGTGTGGGCGTTGGGTGTCGGAGGCATTGTCGGTGGACTTTTCCCAGCGCTGGGAGTTGTAATTCAAATAGCTCATACAGGCGCACCACTAGCATTTGTTATCGCAGGGACAATAGCTTTGATAACTACTTATGCTTATGCAAAACTTTCGGTAGCTCATCCATGTCGAGGCGGGACAGTAACCTTTTTAAACCAGGCTTTTGGTTCAGGGCTGTTTAGTGGGACACTGAATCTTCTACTATGGTTTAGCTATGTAGTCATGCTTTCCTTTTACTTGCAGGCTTTTGGTAGTTATGGAGTTAGCCTGTTCACATCTACTCAACCTATTTGGAAGCATTTACTGATTAGCTTGGCAATTTTAGGGACAACTGGATTGAATCTACTAACTGCCAATCATGTTGGTAAATCTCAAATCTGGATTGTCAGCTTCAAACTGGGGATTTTGATACTGTTCATTACTATGGGAAGTAGTCATATCGACATTTCCCATCTAGAACCAGTCTCAGTATCGTTGCTACAGTCAATTTTCGCAGGAGCAATGGTAATCTTCTTGTCTTATGAAGGCTTTGAGCTAATCGCCAATGCAGCAGAGGATCTTGTCAATCCCAAGCATACTTTGCCACGAGTTTATTATTCTGTAATCGGGTTCATTATTTTGCTTTACGTTTTAATAGCACTGGTTACATTAGGAGCAGAACCAATAGAACAGATTTTGGCAGCAAGAGATTATGCTCTGGCTGAAGTTGCCAAACCAATTATGGGGCAATTTGGATCTGTTTTGATTACTATTGCTGCTCTTTTATCAACTCTCTCGGCTAGTAACGCAACACTCTACGGTTCAGCTCGTTTTAGTTCTGTCATTGCTCAATCTAGGGGATTTGACTCTGGCAGCCAAATAAATGGCATAGCTCAATCTTCAATTGGCTTATTTATTACTAGTGGTATTACTTTACTCATCGCCAATTTTTTTGATGTAAATCGGATCTCAACGATGGGTAGTGCTGGGTTTCTCTTGATATTTGCTGCGGTTAATTTAGCTAATGCTCGTATGCATCGTTATACGAAAAGTAAGCAGTGGATTTCACTTCTAGGTGCTGGAATATGTTTGGTGGCACTAGGAATGTTAATTTGGTTTGCTTTGCAAACAGATCCACAAACTGTTTGGGTTTTAATATTCATGATAGGAGTAGCCATCGGTCTCGAAGTAATCTATTATCTGTCAAACAATCGACGGCTACACCTTTGAAGAAGCTTTGCTCAATAGGATGTATTTGTAATAGTCCACGTTTGTATTAATTTAACGACTCGCTAAGGGTGCCTTCTTTGTTAGCGGGTCGTTAAATATAGCTGTTTGCTTTAGATTTTCATTATGAATCATCTCTTAAAGATGATTTAGGAATGGCTCATAAGCAGTAATTTTATCTGGAACGTTGAGCCTTTACCCTTATTGCTGATCACATGAATGTGACCGCCGTGAGCCTACACAATTTGTTGAACGATCGCTAATCCCAACCCAAATCCGCCGCTTTCTCTGGCACGTTCTGTATCAACTCGGTAAAAGCGATCAAAAATGTAAGGTAAATCTGCATCTGGAATTCCAATTCCAGTATCGATGACTTGAATTACTGCCCGATCTGGATGAGGTTCTAAACGTAACCAGACAGTTCCACCAGACGGAGTGTAATTGCAGGCGTTGTTAAGCAAGTTTTCCACAGCTAGGCGTAGCAAATCGGGGTCAGCCCACAACTCAATGGGTTGTTCTGGCAAATGGCTGATCAACTTAATCGACGCTTTTGTAGCAACAGTATTGTAATAAATAGCTAAATTCTCTAGCAAGCTATTGAGATTAACTTTTTTGAGAGATTCAGGAGTTAATTTTCCCTGATGCCGTGCCAACAGTAATAAGTTATTGACCAAGGTACTCATCGACTTGGCGCTATCGATGAGGTTCTCCATTGAGGGATGGATTTGGGGATGGTCAGCTGCCATTAGTAACCCAACTTGAGCATTAGTCAAAATCGCAGAAAGTGGCGATCGCAACTCATGAGAAGCATCTGATGTAAAGCGTTGCAGTTGATTATAGGCTAGCTGAACAGGCTGCATGGCTATGCCACTAAGTACCCAACCTGTAAGTCCAATTAACCCCAGTGTTACAGGTACAGCAAGGGTCAATATTAACTGAAATTCTCTAAGCTCGTTTTGAGTTTCTGTTAGTGGGATGGCAACTTGCAGATAACCGATGACTGAATTTCCGCCTTGAACAGGTAGCGTGACTTGACGCAGCCAAAGCATCTTACCTGTAAACTGGTCAACAGACTTAATCGTGAGAAACTCGGATGCTATTTCTAACTTTTCTGGAGGTGGAGTACCAAAAAACCGATTGAGTTTGCCATTGGGGTCATACCAGCGAATATACACCAGTTCAATATCAGCAGGGTGAGAACCACTACCCAATAGCGGTATATTGCTCAGATCAACTTGTTTTTGTCCTTGATACAACCGATACTGCGAACTGGCTGCCATTAGCTCTGCTCTTTTATAAAGCAGTTGATCTAATGCTTTGAGCTTGTCTTTTACCTCAAGATTGTAAATGACTCCAGCAAAAAGAATAAGAATGCACCCCATTGAAAGGGTAAACCAACGAGCTAAGTTACGACGACTGCGGTTAAACACAACTCATGATAATTTGTAATATTTCGGCTGCGCCCTTCGACTACGCTCAGGACAAGCTCAATACAAGTTCGTAATTCATAATTTGTAATTACAATGCTTTTCAAGTAATTAAACTAGACTATATTTCTACTGTGCGTAGCCATTATTAAATCTCAAGATGTTTCTGGAGGGTTGAGACGATAGCCCATGCCGTAGACGGTTTCAATCCAATCGGCTGCTGCTAATGTTTGCAAACGTTGGCGAAGTTTACGAACTAGAACGGTGATTGCATTGCTTTCTGGCTCACTACCCCACTCCCATACAGCTTGCTCAATTTGGTTGCGAGTCAAGACTTGCTTGGGATGACGCATGAAATACTCTAGTAATTGAAATTCTTGGCTGGAAAGGGAGACAGTCGCTCCTTGTCGCTCCAAAATTAGTGTATCGAGATGAAGTTCGAGGTCTGCCAAGCAGAGGGTGTCTCCTTGCCACAGGGGCGATCGCCTCCTCAATGCCCGCACCCGTGCCATGAATTCCACGATATCAATCGGTTTGACGAGGTAATCATCTGCTCCGGCATCTAATCCTATGACTTTATCAGGTGTGGTATCTTTTGCCGTGATCATTAATACAGGAGCTTTTTTTCCCGCCGCCCGATACTGTTGACACAAACTTACTCCACTAATCCGAGGTAACATCCAATCCAAAATCAGCAGGTCATATTCTTTTTCAGCCAAAAGCCATTGAGCGGTTTCACCATCCTTAACACCATCAACGCTGTGTCCAGCCTGAGAGAGAACCATTTGTAATGGCATTAATTGTTTTGGATCATCCTCTACCAGTAAGATTTTCATCACCTTTATACACTTGTGCTTGTTTAGAATAATCCATTGAAGCAATCTCAACGTCTTTCATCAGTCAGATTTCAGAGGATTGTCTACCTCATTAGGATATATATGAACTTTGATCTAGCAAAATCAGAAGCAGGTGTAGTGTGTGGCGTATTAGTAAACGTTGGCTGCAAGGGCTGGGATTAGAGTTTTGGTTGCCTCTACCACTGGTAGCGGTTGTGTTTTGGCTTGGCTGTAATTTCCTAGCTGCTCAAGAGTTAAGCCGACCCTACTCCACGGAGAAAAAACTTCAGTCAGATACTCAACTTGAAGCAAGGGTATCAGTCAATGTGTTGCTCATTAACGCTGCTGTCAACCGAACTAAAAGAATTACCCAGGTAGAAGTGGAAACAGCAGACCCTATTTTGAAGCGACTGGAATTAGAACTTCCAACAATAGAATTCAGCCAAATAGAAGCGACAATTGCCCAAGAACTAGGTCTACCCCGTGAGGATGTTAGAAAGTTAGTGCGCTATGAAGTTGTTGACTAATACAGGACTTACCTAACTTAAGCAGCATTTTTGTAACCACAGTAGAAACGTAACCGTTCAGAGGGTAGAAGGAATGTCAACACGTACAGCCCAATGCTTCACCACTAATACCAATTCTGTATAAAGATGCGCTTATGGTGCAAGAAATAAAGAACGAACCGCCAAGAGCGCCAAGTACGCCAAGAAATAAGAAATTAAGAGATTTGGCGCAGCTTCACAAAGAAACGGTATAAATACAGCATTTCATTAATTTGTTACGAACTAAATTTGGCAATACCCTGCAATGCCAATGCGTCGGCTTGCATTGTTAATGCGTCGGCTTGCATTGTTAATGCATCGGCTTGCATTGTTAATGCGTCGGCTTGCATTGTTAATGTGTTCACCTGCATTAAAAACGCTAATAGTGACGTTATTGCATGAATGGAGCGTCATGGAAAGCGGAAAAGTATTATTTTTTGTTTACTGCATTAAATGCTTACCATGAAAATTTAATATGTATGTAATGCATCCATCCACTTCCTTGCGTCAAGGTGGTGAAGTTTCAGCCGGAATTGCAGGGATATTGTTTGGAGAAGAGGGATGAAGGTGCGTACTGTTTCTGTACTCTATGCGATCGCGGCTTTGTTGATTTTTCCCGCTCCTGCTCGGTCTGCGATCGAAAAGGTTGTTGGAGGTGGTAGTGTTCATCAGGGTGAAACACGCCGTATTACTGTGATCGGAGATGGGATCGATTTTGCGACTTCGGTCGCTTCCTCGGATGCACGGATTGGTGTCAGGCTTCTCAGTAAGAAAGGACTTGGACAGGGTAGAGCAAAAGGGCAAATTGTACTGGAAGTTGCTGTGCCTCTCAATGTCCCTAAAGATCAGAACTTTAACTTGACGGTTAAAATCGCCCCAAACCTTTATTACTCCAAGGGAGGTTCTGAAACGGTTCGGCTGAATGTGCAGGAATATCCTAACAGTTCATGGAGACCTTTGTTTCATTTTGCTCCTTCATGGGGGTGGATGAATGATCCCAACGGTCTTGTCTATGTAAACGGAACGTACCATCTCTACTATCAGGCAATTCCGTTCTCCCGTGATCTTAATGGCCAAATTAACTGGGGACATGCAGTTAGCACCGATCTGGTTCACTGGTCTGGGCGCAGAGACGCGATGTTCAGTCCGTCAATGGATCTTCTTCCCAGTAGCGACGATCAAAATCAAGTCTGGTCTCCTTTTTCGGGGTCTGCGGTGACTGTTAGCGGTGAGGCAGCAAAACAGTTCCCCTGCGAATGTTCAAACCTTTGTGTTGCTTCTATATTCACCAAGAACACTTCTATTATCTCACTCCAGGATCAGTGGCTTGCGGCTAGCTGCAATGGGGGCGAGTCCTTTAAAGCACCGGAGAGTGTGTTGCCTAACTTGACACCTCCTAAGCCAGATTTTCGAGATCCGAAGGTATTCTCCTATAAAGGGCGCTGGATTATGGTGTTAGCGGTTGGAGATAAAGCGGAACTTTATGAATCTGCGAATCTGAGACAATGGAACCTCCTATCCTCTATCCCGCTCTACAGCAGCCTCACCACTTTAGGCCCTTTCGTCGAAACCCCAGATTTGTTTGAGTTACCGATCAGCAATTCGGTGACAAACCAGACCAAGTGGATACTGACCTACAGCGAAGGTTTCCTTCCGCCTGTGGTATGCCAGGGTCTTCGAGACAGTACCGGAATGCCGCTCACTGACCCCAAACCCAAAAAGGACTGTGAAAAATCCCGAAAATTTACCTCACGTAGCTTCTATATCGTCGGCGAATTTGATGGGAAGCAGTTCAAGCAGGAGTCACAGCCTCGACCTATAGATTTTGGCTCAGATTTTTATGCGCCTCAAACCTGGTCTGACACTCCAGGACGACGCATCATGGCTGGCTGGCAAAATAATTGGCATTACGCCCATCAAACTCCAACAACGCCGTGGCGAGGACAATTGAGCATTCCGCAAGACTTGGGGTTGATGAGAGATTCTGGCACCTATTGGCTGACTCAAACTC
The DNA here is from genome assembly GCF_036916735.1 of Nostoc sp. GTDB lineage: Bacteria > Cyanobacteriota > Cyanobacteriia > Cyanobacteriales > Nostocaceae > Nostoc. The sequence goes on along the minus strand of NZ_JBALFV010000068.1, from coordinate 53,423 downwards.
CGGTTCAAGAACTAGCGCTTCTGAGAAATTCTGCGCTTGGGCGTGTGACTCGGCTGCGGGATAAACCCTTGACTAACAAAACACCAGAGGAGCTGAAGAATTTTCGTTCAACTGCATTCGACGCTGACCTAGCAATTGATGTTGCTGGTTTGCCCAAAGTGAATTCCCAAATCAAGATTCATCTGCGATCGGGTAATACAGGGGAAGGAATGGTGTTGGCATGGCGACGTACTGGTTCCAATAAGGGAGAGTTATCACTAACGCGCTCTGCTTCTGAAGCGGGTGGATCGACTTCAGAATTAAAACAACAAGAGTCTGGGTTTATCGGTAAATGGTTGTCTGTCTCTTTTCCTTTTGCAGCATCTACAATTGAGCGACTCGCATCAAACTTTAGGAATGCCCAACCCAATCAAAGTTCGCAGATCACTCAGATGCCTGTTATGACACGTGGCACTAATAATAGCCTCTTAAAACTTCGGATTCTCGTGGATCGAAGTTCGGTAGAAGTGTTTGCGGGCGATGGACGCGTAGTGTTAAGCAGTTTATTCTTTCCTAATTCAGCCAATAAAGAGTTCAAGCTGTATGCAACAGGGGGAAATGCAAAGATTGTGAGCTTGGTTATATACCCGTTCAGTGATGACTGATGATTTCAGATAACGACTGCAAACTAATCAACCATCAATGCGTAGACGCAAAGCAGTAAGCCAGCGCAGTCTTCTCCCTTGGCGCTAGCCTCTCCCTTTGGGAGAAGGGGAGACGCCAAAGGCGATAGCGCAGCGTTAGCGAGTCATCGAGCGTCTGGGGGTTTTTCCATGAGCGACTGGCGCTACCCGCAGGGCTTGTCGCCAGACATCGCCTTATTGATGTTCTAGGCGACTACACATCCCACGCCCTGCCCTGCTGTCAACTCTCAACAGGTGATGCCAGCAGTTGACTTGAAAAAGCGATTTAGCGATTTAATGAAGTACAGGACTTACGGAAAATCATGAAAAAACGAACCGCAAAGAACGCATAGACACGAAGTGGCTTCCCGCAGGGTAGGACACAAAGGAATAAGACTTTCAGAGAGTTATTGCGTAAGTCCTAAAGTAGTCGTAATTTGATTAATGCGTTCTGCCTTGGTTTTCAATGTTTGGTTCATCGCTTCAAACCCTTGGCGAACGTCGATATTTAATCGACGAGCCAGCAGAGGTACTAGTAAGCCCTGGAAAGATGCTTGCTGAATGAAGCGGACGCGTAGGCGTAGCCCGTCGTAGACATCGCTTCCTAGCGGTTCAATGATAAAGCTGTGTTCACCGTCAAATAACCCTGGGATCAAAAAGTGCCCTAACCAGCGCAATTTGCGATTAGGTTCTACCGTAATCACAGTAGGTTGAAAAATTATAATATCTGTACCCGGAGGCTGAAAGTGAACGGTTAGCTGTGCCCCTTCACTCAGCGAACCACTAATTTGACGAATAAACAAATTCCAATCTGGAAAACTGGCAAAATCTGTGAGTAAGTTCCATACTTGCTTATCGGATGCCTGAATTTCGATTTCAGTGTAGATTTTCATGGGTATGAGTTGATAGGAAAACCAGAATTAAAACGGTTATTCCTGCTAAAAATAACCCAATGTATTGTCGTTTTAGTACTCGACCAACCCAAAAATTATGGGTGAAGGCAGGCAGATAAAGCAGGGGGATTAGGGAGAGAAAAGAACTTGATTTTCCTACCATAAACCCTGCAAAGTCTCTTTGGTGGACTACAAGGAAACTAGATTGTTTCTTGTAAAGCATAATGAATATTATTCGTAGAAAACTCACGTTTGAACAGCAAAATTCTGGCGGCTGGTAGACAGTTGTGAAGGAACTACTGACCTTGAACAACCAGGACGGAACATGGAGCGTGATGAACGACGTGATTGCTCACACTTCCTGCTACAAGTTCAGCAAATCCTTTAAGTCCTCTACGACCAAGCACAATCAAATCTGCTCCCCAACTCCGGGCTAAATCACAGATGTTAGTCCCAGGATCTCCTGTTTGATAACTGGATTCTGCCATAATGCCTAGTATTTTCGCTTTCTGATAGTACAACTGGAGTAAACTTTGTGCTTGTTGTGTTTCTATTTCCAGGTCTACTAAGTTCACAGTAAGTTGACTAGAAGTTGCTAACTCAATGCTGTAACCAATCATTAACTGAGCAGCATCTCTTTGGGCTAACTCCAGCGCTTTTATAAACACTGTTGCAGTCGCAGGTGAATCATCGACTGCCACCAAAATCTTCTTAAAGCTCATATCCAGCTCCAATAATCTCTCATTTGTTGTTTTTTAGCTTGAGGGACAAATGTGATTTAAAAGTGAAATTAAGTCCCGATAAGCAATTTATTCACTTTTCGTTCACATTCATCAGCAATCCTGGAAAAGAAGCAGAGAAACGAAACTAAGCTAACTGAGGTTTAAAACGAATCTCTTACCTAATACGGTTCATGCTCACACTATAAAACTATAGTTTTTTACTATTTGGAGATTAATAAAGCTTCGTTTTAAACTTACTGATTTTGATAGGAGATGTTGTGATGAATTTCAGTCCAGTTAAAAATGCGATCGGCATCATTTCTACCCGTCAGGCTGTAACACAGGTGCTTGATGAACTCAGAGCGATTGACTTTCCCATGCAGAAAATTTCTGTGTTCACTTTAGACTCTGAAGATGAAAAGTTGCACGAGGATGCTAATGCGGGTAAACATCCCATAACTCCGATTGAAGGTGCTAAAGCAGGTGCAATTACAGGAGGAACAACCGGGGGTTTCCTGGCACTAACAGCCGGACTTGGGGTATTAATTATTCCCGGTTTTGGGCCAGTATTAGCGGTTGAATCTGTGGTGAGTACACTGCTGGCAGGTGGAGCAAGTGCGATTTTTGGCAGTGTTTATGGCGCATTTCAAGGTTGGTTTACTCCCGAAAGGCAACCTAGACTTTGTGAGCCAGCCACCTGTCAAGAAAAATTTTTGGTGAAAGTAGAAGGAACAACATATGAAATCTGGCAAGCAGAATCGATTCTCAATTATTGGGGTGTGCAGGAATGGGATATTTATGAACTTAGCAAAAGATTCTCGTAATCACACCAATTTGAAAAAAGAAAAGTACAGATTCAAACAGAGAAATCCATATAAATCTGATGAGTCTTAATTACGAATTACAAATTAGTTTTTGGAGACTGAGATGACAGCAAATACGATCGCTACAAATACTTTCGCCCAAACAACAAAAGATTTACTCAACTATGAATGGCATACTCTGGATGAACAAAAGGTTGTGCAAACGTTAGCCAGCCATTCGGAAGCAGGTTTGACTCATGAAGAAGCTAGCAAACGACACCAGCAGATGGGTGCAAATCAACTGACTGGTAAAAGTGGAAAAAGTCCTTGGCTACGATTTTTAGAGCAATTTAATCAACCACTACTATATATTTTGCTGACGGCGGGAGTAGTAACGCTGCTGCTGCGAGATTGGATAGATGCAGGAGTAATTTTTGCCGTTACCCTAATTAACGTCATCATTAGCTACATTCAAGAATCAAAAGCAGAAGGTGCGATCGCTGCTTTATCCAAAGCCGTCACTACCGAAGCAACTGTGATTCGCAATGGTCAAAAAACTCGTTTGGCTTCGACTGAACTTGTTCTGGGTGATTTGGTACTGCTGGCATCTGGGGATAAAGTACCCGCCGATCTGCGGCTATTAAGTGTGCGTCAGTTGCAAGTTGATGAGTCTGCCTTAACAGGTGAATCCGTTCCGGTGGAGAAAGTAACCCAATTGTTGGATGTTGAGACACCGTTAGCCGAACGCAGCAATAGGTGTATGCAGGAAGTTTCGTTAGTTTTGGACAGGCAGAAGGGATTGTAGTAGCGATCGCAGATGCTACTGAAACCGGTCGCATCTCACAGTTAATTGAAAGCAGCACAAATCTGAAAACACCGCTAACGCGAAATATTGACAAGTTTAGCAAAAGCTTGTTGTATGTAATTTTAGGTTTGGCTGCCCTGACATTTGCAGTCGGATTAGGACAAGGCGAATCTTGGATTGATGTTTTTAAAGCGAGTGTAGCTTTGGTAGTCAGCGCGATTCCAGAAGGATTACCTGCGATTGTTACCGTCACTTTGGCGATCGGGGTTTCCCGAATGGCACGACGTAAAGCAATTATTCGCAAGCTACCTGCTGTGGAAACCTTGGGAAGTACTACTGTTATCTGCTCTGACAAAACTGGGACGTTAACTGAGAATCAGATGACGGTTCAGGCGATTTATGCAGGTGGGCAACACTACACCGTTAGCGGTATTGGTTATGCCCCAGATGGTGAAATCCTAATGGATCAACAGCCTGTTGATTTCGATGCACATGGACATATTGCTCTTTGGGAATCCCTGGAAGCAGGATTGCTCTGCAATGATTCTCACATCGAATGGGGAGATGAACAGTGGGACTTAGTAGGAACCCCAACTGAGGGAGCATTGATTACAGCTGCCAATAAAGCGGGATTAACGCAAGCGAATCTAGAGCAAGAATTACCTAGAATAGACACCATTCCCTTTGAGTCTCAATTCCAGTACATGGCGACTTTGCATGAATTAGATGCAAAGCGATCACTCAATATCATTTATCTCAAAGGTTCTGTAGAGGCAATTCTCCAACGATGCGATCAGATGCTCGACACTCAAGGACAAGCTCCTCTCAATGCTGCCGCAGTGGAACAGGAAGTTGGCCGCATGGCAAACCAAGGGTTACGAGTGCTAGCTTTTGCCAGCAAAGAAGTTACCTCTAACAAAGGTTCTTTGAAGCGCCATGATATCGATTAAGGACTGGTGTTTTTGGGACTTCAAGGCATAATCGATCCGCCGCGTGAGGAAGCGATCGCCGCAGTCAAAGCCTGTCAATCTGCCGGGATTCAGGTGAAGATGATCACTGGGGATCATGCACTCACAGCAGCTGCGATCGGAATTGTGGCTGTGGTGATTTTACAATGTCTGTTCAGTCAGTGGAGCATGATGAATCAAGTGTTTTATACCACACCTTTGACATTTACGCAAGCTCTCATTTCTATAGGTGTAGGTTTGCCAGTGGTGTTCATAGTTCTCATCTTGTAGCGTTTCGATCCGCTCAACTAGGGATAATGCTAGAGAATCTATTTATAGCAATCCTAAATAAGATTGTAAAAATTATCGAACCGCCAAGCCGCCAAGAACGTTAAGAGAAGAAGCAAAGAAGTTTACGAATCATTTAGGACTGCTATATAACGTCGTTAGTGTAAAACTCACAAAGAACTAATGAAACTGGAAGTCCAAGAAGAACGCGATCGCTTGCAAGAAAAAGGAGTCTCACTTGAGCCTACGAATTTTGCTAGATGAGGATTTTCAAGCAAAGTATTTAATCAATCTTCTTGTCCCAGATCCAAACACGCTAGAAAATAACAATATGTGACTCTCAAATTAGAAACAGGAGATGGCAGTTTATCAAGTTCGATTCATCAATCCTACACTTGGATTGGATCGCACCATTCAAGTACCAGATGATCAGTATATTTTGGATATGGCGGAAGATGCTGGTATCCGCCTACCATCTGGGTGTAAACAAGGCGAATGTTCTGCCTGTGTCGCTAAACTCATTAGCGGTGAAGTTGATCAAAGTGAGCAAAAATTTCTGCGTCCAAGTGAAATACAAGCTGGTTATGTTGTGACTTGTGTAACTTACCCTTTGTCTCATTGCACTTTAGAAACTCATCAAGAACAAGTCTTATATAAATCAGCCCTTTATTATAAGCCTGAGTCTGGAAAATCTAAGTGATTGCAATATTAATCGGTTAAGAAGATTTGTAGGTTGGGTTGTAGCAAGATACCCATAGGGGTAGGTAGTGAAATCCGAATAAAAACATGAAAAAGTTGGCTTTAGTTCCTCAACCTAACCTGCCTTGGAGTGCTTTTTTAAGTAAAACTTACGTAGTATTGAAATCGCTATCTTTTTCTCAATGATCGGTCTAACGGTAGAAGCAAATTCTATCTTGCAAGAGAGGTTAAAACCTAGCACATAGCTGAGGATGAAATGAGAAGTTACAAAAAATCTCTAGTGATAAGGTAAGAAAAATGTTAACACCATTATTAACCGCCCTAGCTACAGCTTTGAGCCTGTTGATTGTTGATTTAGTTGTTCCAGGCGTTAATATTGCTAATTTTCCCGCAGCTATAATTGCTGCTTTAGTAATTGGTCTAATTAACGGTTCAGTTAAACCAGTTTTGTCTACTCTTTCTCTACCACTTAACTTTCTATCATTTGGAGCATTTTCGCTCGTCGTTAACGGTTTGTGTTTCTGGTTAGCAGCAGTGCTAGTTCCTGGATTCGCAGTTCGCGGACTTATTGGTTTCCTCGTTGGGCCAGTGATTCTAACTTTTGCTAACACCTTCATTAATAACTATTTTGTTGAAAGAAACCTTTTAATCGGCAGTGGTGATGTAAAAAACCAAGGTGAATTACCTTCTTCTAGATAAGTATTAAAAGGAGTAGAAAGACAAATTTTAGTACCACTTGTCTACTCCAAATAAAATATTTCAAGGTGGATTTGCTAATTTGGAATATTTTCCATAATGTAATTAAAGAAAATCACACAAAAATACAGTAAAATCATGAAATTAGTTCGTTTTCTTCTAGGTTTGTTAGTGCCTCCTTTAGGCGTTTTCCTGACAGTTGGAATTGGGCCAACTCTGTTTATTAACATCTTGCTCACAGTTCTAGGTTGGCTACCCGGTAGTATTCATGCAATTTGGGTTATTGCCAAGCATGATGAACAACTGAATAGAGAAGGAAATATTTACTAATACGCAAGATGAATTTTAGGGAATCTTAAATAGGGTGTGTTACAGCTTTAGGCGTAACACACCATTTTAGTTTCTACTAGAATTAGAAGTTATAAGACCTAACCCTCTAAACCCGTTTATGAAGCGGGAAGGGGGAAAATTCAAAAGCTCTCTCCTTTTAGTAGAGAGGTCAAAATTGTACATCACTGGGTCGATAACTGATATGACGATAGTTCTACAATTATACAATTAGATATTTTTCAACTTATTAAGCAGTGGGTTATACCAAAGGCTAATGTAGCCTAATAAAGCTAAGTCTTTAATAATTATACAAATACGTTGATAGGGACACGACATTGTCCTGTCCCTACAAAAATTCTATATGTATCAGGGTTTTTGTGAATAGTAGTCTAGTCTATTTATGAATAGTCTCCCGCTCTTTATTAGCAGGTTCCTTATCTTTGAATAAGTCAGCCGCCGTTAAAAGTAACTCTCTCAACGTTTGTTTGATTTGGCGCTCTTTTCTTGCTAAAGATGTACCAGCTTCACCCAGTTTATCTTCAAGCTGCGATCGCTTCTGTTCTACCTGCACAGCCATAGATTCTGCTTGAGGACGAGCTTTATCATACCAGTGTTTAGCCTCGTCTAGATAATCTTGAACTTCCATATTACGTCCGCCATAGCGTGCAGCTAAGTTAGCTCGGACAATTGCAAGCTGCGCTTGCAGTTGCGCGTAACGTTTCTTTAACAATCCTACTTCTTCACTATCTTTAATAGCATTGACAGCAGAATCAATGGCAGTTTTGGTACTAGCAGGTTCTTCCTTACTTGTCTCTTCAATCTCTGCCAAAATTACATCAACTTCTTGCTGTAGTTGTTCTTCTTCACCATCCAGTTGAGCCTGTAGGCGCTTTATATCTATCTGAGTTTGAGCAATACTTTCGTGTCTTTTGCTATTAATCCCTTCCAGCGCTCCTTCAATAGAAGCTGTCACTTCATCTTTGAGTTCGCTACCTTTTTCTTGGAAGTTTTCAATTACAGCAGAGACAGCATCTTTAACAATACTACGAACTTCACTTGAACCTTGTTTAAACTCAGAAGCTACTTGAGAAACTGCGGATTTCACAATTTCTCGAATCCGTTCAGTTCTTAATTGTCCAGTTTCTTTCGCTTGTTGCAGGTCTGCTTGAATTTGTTGTTTGATATTGTTAGGCATTTTCAACTCTTGAGGTTTAACTATTTTGGATAAAATTTTCTAGACATGTTCCCATAAGTATATTATGGCGTAGTCTAAAAAGGCTCGGCACTTCCTTTAGATAGAAAAGAATAACCTTGATAAGGTGATGTGTAGTATGTTGCCCATTCGTGAGATGATTAATATTTGTTGCTAGTAATTGAGATAAAAATATGTGGCAAGTAAATATTACTTGTTCAGGCGATGCCTGGAAGCTTTATGGTACTGAATTTAAAGCGATCGCAGAAAAATATCAAGGTGAATTGATTAGTTCCAAAAAAATGCCAGATGGGACGCGCATCATGTCTTACAAAATTGAAGATGTTAGCGATGCCGAAGCCTTTCAAGAAGATTGTGCAAATTTTGCTGGATTTACAACTGACTTTGAATCCTTGTAGTATTGGTTCTGATACTAATCCCTGCAACAAGTATGTCCAAATCGGGAGAAGTTAATTGAAAAAACTACTTACATTAGTATTGGTTACATTTTTGTTATTGATAAGCACTTTTACTTTACCTGCTAGTGCAGCAGATACAGTTAACGGTGAACAAATATTTAGTGTTCATTGTGCTGGTTGTCATATCAACGGCAGCAACATTATCAGGCGAGGTAAAAATCTCAAAAAGCAAGCGCTGAAAAAGTATGGCATGGATTCAATAGAGGCAGTCACATCTATAGTTACCAATGGTAAAAATAATATGTCAGCCTACAAAGAACGCCTGACTGAACAGCAAATTCAAGATGTTGCTGCTTACGTTCTCGAACAAGCTGAAAAAGACTGGCGTTAGGAGAGACGCGATTAACCCTTGTCTGTACAGGAGTTAGGAGTAGAGACAAGGGTTAATCGCGTCTGTACAGGAGTTAAGAGTTAAGATTTAAGAGTTATTGATTATCGCTGTTATAAATGGTTATTAAGAAGGTGTAAAGGCTAAGAATCTTGTAATAAGATGCTTACGAACTTACTAATTCTTCATTCTTCTCACTGCTAACTATTGTACAGACGTGATTAATCGTGTCTCTTCTCACTCCTAAACTTGAAAATGAACTTACCCACAGCTAGCCGTCTCCAATTCACTCCTGATTTGAACATTTGCCGTATATTAAATGGGATGTGGCAAGTCTCCGGCGCACACGGACGCATTAATCCCCAAGCGGCTATTGAGACGATGTTCAAATATGTAGATGCAGGCTTTACCACTTGGGATTTAGCAGACCACTATGGCCCCGCAGAAGACTTTATTGGTGAATTTCGCTGTCAACTAATTGACACTCGTGGGAAAGATGCTTTATCTCAGGTACAAGCTTTTACAAAATGGGTGCCTCGTCCTGGCAAAATGACTAAAAAACTGGTCGAAGAAAATATTGATATTTCTCTGAGAAGGATGAATGTGGAATCGTTAGATTTGATGCAATTCCACTGGTGGGAATATCAGGATAAAAATTACCTAGATGCCCTAAAATACATGGCAGAACTTCAGACTGAAGGTAAAATTAAGCATTTAGGTTTAACTAATTTTGACACGGAAAACTTAAAGCTTATTACCGAAGCAGGGATCAAAATCGTTTCTAACCAAGTGCAATTTTCACTTATTGACCGCCGCCCGGAAGTGAATATGGTGCAGTTTTGTCAACAGCATGACATAAAGCTTTTTACTTACGGTACACTGTGCGGTGGTTTGTTATCAGAAAACTATTTGGGTAAACCGGAACCACGAGGATTTGATTTATCCACTGCTAGCTTGAAAAAATATAAAAATATGATCGATGCTTGGGGTGGTTGGCGACTATTTCAAGAGTTGCTAGCTATCCTGAAGGAAATTGCTAATAAGCATGGGGTAAGCATTTCTAACGTAGCAGTGCGTTACATTTTAGATCAGCCAACTGTAGGCGGTGTGATAGTTGGTGCCAGACTTGGTGTATCTGAACATATAGAAGAGAACGCCAAAGTATTTAATTTTAGTTTAGATGCAGACGATCGCGATCGCATTGATGCGGTATCTCGCCAATCACGCGATTTATACCAGCTAATCGGCGATTGCGGCGACGAATATCGGCGATAACTTCCAAAAAAGATTGATAACACGGTGAAGGTTATTGTAGAATCTATCCCTGCAACCATGCCTCTAAACTAGAATGATGTTGGTAACCATCTCCTTACCCCTCACAATAATTATCATTATTGTGAGGGGTAAACTGTTATTTTTTTTGATTAACTTCTTCTTTAGAAATCTTTAAAGACTTACCTTTTTCTTATTAATTCAATATGTAACATTATCTTAAATTATTTTGAATATGTGCAAATTCGTAGTAGGGTACACCTGTAGGTTGATTGTTGCAAAATACTTAATAAAAGAGTTTAAATTTATGTTTTGTAAATTTCCGTTTTTAATAGCTCCTCGCATATTTGCCGGAGGGTTGCTATTAGTATTTGGGTTCAGCCAGCTTGCCACAGCACAGTTTTCACCAGAATCTGATGAAACTACTTTTGAGTTATTTCCTAACAAGCAGTTCATTAATTGTATGGCAGCCACTCCTGGAGTTACGCCTCGGGTTAAAGCCACCGTAAAGCGTGGCAATCTTAACGATCAGCTGACTTTGAGGTTGACAAATTTCAAGCCTGGTTTGAAGTTTGACCTGTTTACTGTAGAGAATAGTCCTCAGTTGGCATTTGGAACCCCAAACCCAAATTTCAAAAACTTTGGTCTGGCTTGGTATCAATCTGATGTTGAGCCTGGACTTGTAACAATTAAAACTATCCTGCTAGATCAGATTTTCGGTTTTGATCCGGAAGTGAAGTTACCACCTACAAACACTTTCCATATAGGGTTTTGGTTTAACAACCCTAAAGATGCTGCCACGTGTGGCTTTGATGTTCGCAAACCTACCCCCTTTAATGGTGAACACAAGGCTGGCCCATTAGCATTTATTAGCCGACCTGATTATCTAACCAACCTCGGACCGCTTTGCATTAAACCTAACACCTCAAAAAACCCGCCTACTTGCAACCCTTAACCTGTTGATTTTGGTTGTTCTTTTCTTAGCTTTTGCCAATTGGGTGTCTGTGTTCAATCAGACACCCCTTTTTTTTAACATCTAGTCTAACCCCAGGTAAAAGCGAATACTGCTCTTAGTGCTTTTGAGTTAAGAGTAAGATAATCTTCTAAAACTTTTTGTTCTGTCCATCCCGCAGTCAGTAAACTCAATAAGCTCGTCTGGATAAAACGGAGTTGGCAGCAGTTAAGAACTCAGAGAATTATTCACATTTTTGATTGCTTCAGTATCTAATTCTAACAAGGTTCATTCACGAAGCTCAAAGGTTCATTCACGAACCTCAAAGGTTTATCGACGAAGCTCAGAGGTTCACTCGCGAAGCTCAAAGGTTCACTCGCGAAGCTCAAAGGTTCACTCGCGAAGCTCAAAGGTTCACTCGCGAAGCTCAAAGGTTCATCGACGAAGCTCAAAGGTTCATCGACGAAGCTCAAAGGTTCATCGACGAAGCTCAAAGGTTCATCGACGAAGCTCAGAAGTTCATTCGCGAAGCTCAGAGGTTCATTCGCGTAACGCACTCTCCGAAAGTCACTTAATTGAAAGTTGACAGAGTGCTAGTCTAATTCATACATCTGCTTATGCTTGGCTAAAAGCTGTAGATATTTCTCATTTGTCTTTGCTTCTACCCACTTAGCTTTAAATATTGCTGCTGATTCCGCTTTAACTGAGTCTACTTCATAGGGAAGAATCTCTTTTTTGTCACCTGAAGTTTCCAAATTTTGTTTATATTTCCTGCCACTCTTATGATTAGCATAACGGCGAGAGCGAGTATAACCCATTTGAATAAACTTTCGTGCCATATCTGCGCCGACAAAATCATCTTTCTCTAAATAATCAAGAAAAAGCTCGTATATTTTTTCACTTGACTCTCTAGCAATCTCAGGAGTTTTAAACCGCCAGTAAGGAAGAATTTCTGATTTGTATGGTTCAACCAAAAGTACACCCTGCTCACCCTTGCCAACGCGATAAAGTTCAGGATGTTGACGAAAATCGAGATTTTTAAAGTCTAAAGAATAATCAAAAGCCATGCGAAGTGTTTATTATTCATAATAAACTTTAATAAAAAAGTCGAGCTTCTATCTCTGTAGGGAAATTTTGTTTTATTATGCTATCTAGCACCCAATCCGTGAACAGTGTCCTTGCACCCGGCAATCTGCGTAAAGTGCATCACATTGCCCTCAACGTCCAGGATATGCAAGCTTCCCGCTACTTTTATGGCACAATCCTGGGTTTGCATGAACTTACAGGCGACGAAGTACCCGCAACCTTGGTGGAACTTGTCGCATCTGGGAAAGTAGCCAACTTCATCACCCCGGATGGAACGATACTGGATTTATTCGGGGAACCCGATTTAACACCACCAAATCCAGACCCAGAAAAGACATTCACCAGAGCGTATCATCTAGCCTTTGACATCGATCCACAGTTATTTGATCGCGCGGTGACAGTGATCAGAGAAAATAAAATAGCGATCGCACACGGCCCAGTCACTCGTCCTACTGGTAGAGGAGTGTATTTTTACGATCCAGATGGCTTTATGATTGAAATTCGTTGCGATCCAGATGTCCATTAAATAATTATTTGTCAGCAAAAAACAGGAAATACTTCTATGACAGCACTGACATTAAACCTTAATTCGATTCTTAAACTAACAAGAGAGCAGTTTTATCAGTTGTGTGAAGAAAACCCTGATTTACAACTAGAACGCAATGCCCAAGGAGAATTAGTCATAATGCCACCAACCGGGGGAGAAACTAGAAGAAGTAACGTTAATTTAATTCTGCAATTGGCATCATGGAATGAACAAAAGCAGTTAAGCGAAGTTTTTAATTCTTCAACTGGATTTACTTTACCTTCAGGGGCTGACCGTTCTCCTGATGTTTCTTGGGTTGAAAAATCTCGTTGGGATAGTTTGACTAAAGAACAAAGAGAAAAAATTATTTCTTTATGTCCTGATTTTACAATTGAAATAATGTGACCATCTGACACTTTAAAAAAAGTTCAATAAAAAATGCATGAGTATATGTAAAATAGATATTGTTTGGGTTGGCTGATAAATCGAAAAAAGCAGGAGTTGAAATTTATCGTCTTGGACAAGATGTGGAAGTTTTAAATTCAATTCAAACTCTTTCTGGGGAGGATATTTTACCTTATTTTGTACTCAGTCTGAAAAAAAATTAGTAATAATAATGTTTTAAAATACTCAATTTTGTGAGAATACAATTAATAAATACTACCTGTAAAAAAAGGCAACAATTCTTTAAAGGACACTAATTAATCTACTATGAGCGCAAAACTCACGCAAATATTTAAAGTAATTGAAGACACAATCAAAAAACCGCCAATTCCACACGAACCATACAAGCAATCATTGAAAGCCTGGGCAATGTATTGTTTGCGAGACAAAGGTTTTATAGTCGTTTATGCTCAAAATGCCGACTTTGCTATTGAAAGAAAGGGCGAAGAAAAACTGTATTTTAAAGTTTCAAATAGCCCGGATGATTTAGATGATTCTCTTAGCTGGATTGTTTGGGATAGTGCAACCAAAAGTGCCAGTTTCATTCCCAAAAAAATAGACTGATGCCAAAATATTCCTCAAATTACCTGAATCTTTAACTATTCAGACGGATGTATTCTAACTATCTTCCTTGCCTAGACAACTGCTGCACAAATATTTGATGTTCTGGCGAATTTAACCCCAACTGCAACACAGCCAATACTTGCTGCATATTGCCAGCAAGTAAATCTGACATTGACAACCACAAGCCAGGAAATATTTGACTTTTGATAATTCCATCTGCATCGACTTCTAAAGAGACATATTCTCCTTGTTGCAGGCTAAACCAATCTAATTTATTTTCAAATATTTGCCAAACAATATATTCTTTTACCCCATTCCGACCATAGACTTTTTTCTTGTCATGTAAATCAATAGCAACACTGCTAGCTGCTATTTCTATTACGAGTTCTGGCGCACCTTATATGTAATCATCATCACTGAAACGAGATTGTCCTTCAGCTATTGGTGTGATTAATAGCACTCCATCTGGTTGCGGTTCATTGTCTCGATCTAAGCGGACTGTTGGCTCAATTCCCAATCTCACACCAGGGATTGATGCTTCATAAACTCCCAACCAAGTGATTGTATGGCTATGTGGTTCAGCATGACTTTCAAAGCGTAACGGGGATGCCAAGTATACAACTCCTTCAATTAATTCTGCCTTTTGATGACGGGGCATTGCTTGATAGCGGCGCTCAAATTCGTAGCGAGTCAGGCGATCGCCATTCTCTAAAGGAGGAATTCGTCGCTTGAGTGATAGGTTAATCATGATTTTCTGCTCTGGCAAGGAGTCTTACTTTATTATGGCTTAATGCATATTTTCTACAGATTTACTAAATCACTTATAGTGCTTTTAGGTTGAGTTCAATACAGACCTAATTCCCAGCCCCTTCCCTACAAGAGAAGGGGAGTAAGTATCAAAGCCTATCTGCTTTTAAAACAGAGAAATGGAAGTCAGGTCAGAGTAAACTAGGAACGCTAGAATCAGGTTTTTCAAATACCATTAAATGCTGTTGAGGTAACAAGTTTTTAGTTTCACGCCAAACCAAACCAACAGCTTGCATTTCTTTACGGACTTGCTTTTGAGTCATCTTGTGCAGACCTTTAATCATGATAAAGGGATTTTCACCCCGGTACTCAACCAGCACTACCCGACCACCTGGTTTAAGTGCTTTTACAATTCCTTGCATCACTTCTTGGGGATATTCAAGTTCATGGTAAGCATCTACCATCAACGCCAAATCGATACTTTCAGATGGTAAGTTGGGGTTACTAAGAGTTGCTAAAACAGGCTTAACATTAGTAATATTTTTATCTTTTTTGAACAACTCAATAATTTCCAACATTTCTGGCTGAACATCTACAGCTAACACCTTACCTGCTGTTAATAATGGGGCGATGCGAAAGCTTAAGTAACCAGTACCAGCACCAATATCCGCCACTACATCATTAGGTTTTAGATTGAGGAGGGTGACTACTTTACTTGGCTGTTCCTCTCCCTCTCGACTTGGACGTTCTAGCCACCCAGCGCCTGTGTATCCCATAACTTTGGCGATTTCGCGCCCCATATAATATTTGCCAATACCATCTGGACTATGGATTATGCGTTGTTCGTAAACAGTGCTGGATGAAGTCGCGGCTTGTGTTATCAGGGTTGGATTCAGCAGCAAGCAACTTAATATCCCAATAAAAGTTACTATAAAGTGGAGAAAATTTAACATTTGGTTATGACTGATCGAGATAGTTATAAGCAGCAACTAAAAGAATTTTATGGTAGTAGAACGACTTATGACCATGAGAAGGGTACTCGCCATCCTCTAGAAGCCAAGATTTTACTTGAATTTGTTCCACTACATTCGAAACAGAAAATCCTTGATGTGGCAACTGGAACAGGTTTAGTTGCGATTCCTGCATCTGAAAAAGTTGGTTCAGAAGGCTACGTGATTGGGATTGATATCACTCCTGGAATGTTACATCAAGCAAGACTTAAAATTGCAGCAGCAAAATTACAAAATATCGAGTTGATTGAGGCAGATGCAGAATATTTCAACTTTACTAATAGTAGTTTTGATGTTGTCTTTTGCTGTGAGGCCATTGTACTTTTTCCTGATATAATGGCTATTTTAAAAAAGTGGTATCACTTCTTGAAACCCGGAGGATTTGTAGCATTCACCTGTCCTCCTGAAACTGCTTATATGGCGTCTCTTCAGCAAAGGATCTGCGCTAGAGTTTTGGGCGTATCTCTACCACATATCCTTGAACCACTGGGGACTCCAGAAAAATGTGGAAGTTTGCTCAATCAGGCAGGTTTTAAAGATATTAAAATTAAGATTGAGCCATCAGGACGTTATCGCCCTCTTAGGGATAACAGATTATCTGAAACAGCAATTAAGATAAATTTTAAAGGTAATCCCCTGTTGTCAAAATTATCACAGGAACAATTAAATCAGTTGCAAGTTGAGTACAAAGCTGAAATTGAGAAACTAGCAACCGATCAAGGTATTTGGGAAGACACTACAAAGTTCTTTGTTCGCGCTCGAAAATAAGTTGATGAGCTTTGATCCTGAACTTACAGCTAAGGGCGATCGCGCATAATAATGTTACCGTTACTAATGACAGTTTAATCTCCTAGACCGATGTGGAAGTAAACATTTTTAGGATTTACTTGAAGTAGCCCCTTTAAAAATTTGTAATCCAACCTTTGGACGTTTATATGCAAAACCTGCCCCTGATGTTAGTGCCTGTACTCGCTGCACAGAAAGTAGCAGGTGACGGTTTAATTAAACCTCTTGGTCATCATGAACTGCTGTTGGTGTTAGTGCAACTGTCACTATTGCTTCTCGTAGCGCGGGGATTAGGTGAGTTGATGCGCCGGATTAACCTACCGCCTGTTGTTGGAGAATTACTGGCGGGTGTGGTGCTTGGTCCTTCTCTATTTGGTTTGCTCCTTCCAGACTTACAGGCACACATCTTTCCCAAAAGTCAAGAACAGTCTAATTTACTTTCGGTTATTTCTTGGTTAGGCGTGTTATTTTTGCTAATTGTAACTGGGTTGGAAACGGATCTCAAGCTGATTCTTCGTAAGGGTAAAACGGCTCTGCTGATTTCACTGGGCGGAATTCTTGTCCCGTTTATCACCGGATTTGGATTGGGCTGGCTATTGCCAGATAATTTTTTAGCCGATCCAGAAAAGCGACTAGTATTCAGTTTGTTCATCGCCACAGCAATGAGTATTTCGGCAGTACCAGTGATTGCTAAGGTGTTGATGGACTTAAACCTGATTCGCCGTGACATTGGTCAAGTTACATTAGCTGCTGGTATGACCGACGACACTATCGGTTGGATTTTACTTTCTGTAGTTTCAGGTTTAGCTAGTAGCGGTAAATTTGACCTGGGGACAATTTTCCATTCCGTGAGTGCGGCTATATTGTTTCTAGCGATCGCCTTTACAATTGGGCGTACCATCGTAGACCAGATTTTGCGCTGGGTTGATGACTATGTTGGTGGAATTGCCGCGAGTATTTCGGTGGTGCTAATTCTTTCGCTCTCGGCAGCAGCACTTACCCACGCATTAGGTCTAGAAGCAGCATTAGGTGCTTTCGTGCTAGGCATTCTGGCAGGGCAATCTCGCCGCTTTAGCAATGAAGCTGGACACATGCTAGAAGTATTCACAGCCAGCTTTCTAGCGCCAATTTTCTTTGCTTCAGCTGGCTTGAAAGTTAATTTACTAGCTCTGTTAGTCCCTAAAACGCTGATATTCGGCTTGATTGTTCTGGCTGTCGCCTGTGTTGGCAAATTTACAGGTGCTTACCTTGGTTCTCGCGTCGGCGGTTTGAGTCATTGGGAAGGTTTGGCGATGGGTGCTGGGATGAATGCTCGCGGGGCGATGGAAATTGTCGTTGCCACGATTGGTTTATCTTTGGGAGTGCTCAATCCCCAGATGTACTCGATTATTGTCATGGTGGCTATCGTCACTTCCCTAATGGCTCCACCCCTTCTGCGCTGGTGTTTGTCGAAGGTGGTTATGAGTGATGAAGAAGCTCGACGTTTGCAACAGGAAGAACAGGATAGCCGTAGCTTTATCAAGCAAATCCAACGTGTCTTAATACCTACTAGCGGTGGCCCCAACATCCAACTCGCGGCGCAATTAGTCGGTTACATGGCTCACCAAAACTCGATAGAAGTTACATCTTTATATGCCCTGAGTGATAAGCAGCCCCAAAAAAAAGCCCGTCGAACAGCAACCGAGGTAAAAGACACTGCCGCAGAGGTTGCTTTGGCATCTGTTGTTGAAGAAATGCAGCTACCTGCTGATACCACCCTGCAAACAAAAACCGAGTCTGGGCAAAATAAAGCGCAGGTAATTCTGAATGAAGCGAAGAAAAACTATGACTTGATTGTACTAGGAGCTTCTGAACAGATCCGCCCCCAGAAAACATTGTTCAATTTACTTGTAGATCGGGTAGTACAAGAAGCGCCTTGTGCAACGATGGTGGTGAAGTCGCACCTACCCTACGCCAAAGGTGAGATATGCAAAATCGCTCAACAAGAGCTGACAAAGATTCTGGTGCCAACAATAGGGACAGAATATAGCAAAAATGCTGTAGAAATGGCAAGTACGATCGCTGCTCAAACAGGCGCATTAGTTATGATCGTGAACGTGATTAATGTGCCACAGCTTGAATATATTCTTTACGAGCAGCGATCGCTAACTCCAGTTAAAGAAATTGCCCACGATCTGCTCGAACAACAAGCAGAAATTGGCCGCAATCTAGGTGCTAATGTCAAAACCTATATTCTTCAAGGAACTAGCCCAGAAAGGGAAATCCTCAAGTTTGCCCAAACCAACGAAGTTGACTTAATTCTTTTAGGTAGTAGTATCCGAATGGTTACGGGTCGCGTTTTCTTCGGTCACAGAGTTGATGCAATTCTAAATAGAGCACATTGCCCAGTAGGGGTAATTACTACGCCATAGGCTTCTTGGCTTAGAGGCATTTAGTTTGTTTGAACAGCAATTTTAGATTTTGGGTCGCACCTTTGGTGCGCTTCCAACGCAACTTGGATTTTGGATTAAAATAATTTTTTGGTTCATGCCCCGTTCCTTGTAAAGCAACTGCGCTATGAAGAAAGCAAATTTAAAATCCTGAAGCTAAGTCTCGTTGTGGGCAGGGTTAATCCAAAATTGCAAATCTAAAATCCAAAATACTTTGACCTTAGCGCAAACCTCTAGAAGTGACTGATCTTTGCAAATTAGCTAGAGCGCGATTGTAATCCAAAATAGCTGCGACTCGATTACCTTCTGCTCTTGTCAGGTCATTTTCAGCATCAATCACCTCTGTTTGAGTGCCTACACCAGCTTGGAACCTTAGCCTTGCTAAATTCAGAGCTTCCCTGGCTTGATTTAAAGCCACACTAGAAGTCTGGATATTATTTAAATTGGATTGCAATTGAGAATAGTACTGTTCTACATCAAAGCGAATTAGGTCACGCTGGCTATCAAATTGAGACTCTGCGATCGCAATATTAACTCTCGACTGAGCCGCCCTTGCTCTTGCAGCTCCAGCATCAAACAAAGTCAGATCTCCGTTAATTCCCAATGAATAGCCATCAGTAACGCTGACGCCATCATTATACTGATCTAACAGATTGTAATTGCCTACTAAACTAACTTGCGGCCCTAGCTGTGAAAGTGCCTGTCGTCGCTGTTGCTCAGAAATATTACGTCGTGCTAAAAACTGTTGCAATTCTGGGCGATTTTGAAACGCTTGGACAACACTTTGTTCTACCGTCTGCGGCCAAAGACCGGCTATTTGTACAGGATCTGCGGCACTAATATCAACTGACTCTGACAAACTTAACAACGTGGCAAGTTGACGACGGGCAATTTGCTGCTGCGAGATAGCATTAGTCAGTTCTTGTTGAGAGTTAGCTAAATTCACCTGAGCTTGCAACACATCAAAGCGCGTACCTACTCCAGCCTGTTCTCTAGCTAGAGTATCCCGCAAATTAGCCTGGGCATTTTCTACAGAAGCTCGATTAATTCTTACTAGTTCATCTGC
This sequence comes from Nostoc sp., assembly GCF_036916735.1. Lineage (GTDB taxonomy): Bacteria > Cyanobacteriota > Cyanobacteriia > Cyanobacteriales > Nostocaceae > Nostoc. The sequence continues at coordinate 33,697 of NZ_JBALFV010000068.1, read as the reverse complement.
TTGCTGCAAATTGTAGTATAGAGTCGTGGTATTCAAGCTAATTGTCAAAGACTGAATTTCAATATTCAATTGATCTACACGTAGTTGTTCTTTGGCAGCTTGGATAGTCGCTTCTCGATTACCAGAGGTATAAGCGTTGTAATTCAGTTGTGCTGAACCATTAAAAGAGGTGATGCCTTGAGATGAATTGTTGGTAAAACCATTACCACTATTAGTCACACTACTGTTAATTATCAGAGTAGGAAACAATGCAGCTTGAGCCTCGCGTAGTTGCGAGCGGCTGCGTTCTAGCTGTAATAGCGCTACCTGTAAATCTCGATTGTTGCGTCTTGCTAGTTCCAAAGCTTGTGCCAAACTGATTGGCACAGTTTGCCTAATCCTTACTTCCCCTGGTTTGGTAGGAAATTGGAGAGGATTGGGACTAGGGTTGAGGTAATTGGGAACCTGTACAGGGCTTGGGGTATTCTGGGGTTTTGAAGGAGTTGCTGCACTTGCTGCATTTGGAAAAAGAATAGCGATTGCTACACTAACCCAGGTAAAATGCACGAAGAATAAACTTAAATTCATAAATAGATTGTAGTTATTAATTAATTTTTGAGGATACAATCACAACTTTTCATCTTAATTGATCTACGGTAATTTTAATTTCTCCCTCAAAAAACTGATATTAACAAATTAGCCTACAATCAAGCCATCCTGAACTCGAATAATCCTTTTGGTTTGAGCAGCGATATCTGGTTCATGAGTGACAATCACAATTGTGATCCCTTGGTCATTAAGTTCAGTCAGCAAACTCATCACCTCATGAGAAGTTTCAGTATCTAAAGCTCCTGTTGGCTCATCTGCTAAAACTAATGCAGGTCGGTTGACTAAAGCACGAGCGATCGCTACCCTTTGTTGTTGTCCCCCAGATAGTTGACTTGGACGGTTAGATATGCGTCCCCCTAGTCCTACCTTTTCCAAGGCATCTAATGCCCTTTGACGGCGTTTTGGCTTAGGCAAGTTAGCGTAAACCATTGGTAACATAACATTTTCCAGCGCTGTTGCCCGTGCCAATAGGTTAAATTGTTGGAAAACAAAACCAATCCTTTGGTTACGGATATAGGCTAATTCATCATCATCAAAAGTCGTCAGGTTTCTGCCTTCAAAAATATAGTCTCCAGTTGTGGGACGATCCAGACATCCCAAAATATTCATGAGCGTCGATTTTCCCGAACCTGAAGCACCCATAATCGAGACGTATTCCCCTTCTTGAATAGAGAGTTCAATTCCCTTGAGGATTGGAACACTAACTTCTCCCAAGTGGTACGTTTTAGTAATGGATTCCATCCAAATCATTGTTGGCATAAGAATTAGGAGACGCGAATCGCGTCTGTACAAAAGTTTTGAATTAAAAATTACGAATTACGAATTATTTAGTCGCTACGTAAAGCAGTGATTGGATCTAATTTAGATGCATTTCGTGCTGGAATTACCCCAGCCACTAAGCCAACGCTCAATGAGAGTCCAAAGCCAGCAATGATTGACAATAAAGAAATTACAAAGGGAAATTTGAAAGTGTTTGCAGCCACAAAGGCTAATACAACACCAGTGACCATCCCAATACATCCGCCAACAATGGAAATCACGATCGCTTCGGCTAAAAATTGATTAAGGATTGCCGAATTGGTAGCTCCTACGGCTTTGCGAATCCCGATTTCTCGCGTCCGCTCAACCACAGAAACCAGCATAATATTGGCAATACCGATTCCACCAACCACTAATGAGATTCCAGCGATCGCTACCACCATTACTGTAAATAAACCCACAATACTAGTGAAGGTACTAACAATATCAGCTTGATTAGTCAGCCGAAAATCATCGACTTGCGGCGGATAAATATTGTGACGCAGCCGTAAAAGATTGGTGACTTGAAACTGAGCAGCTTCTAACTGTTCCTGATTAGCGCCTTTAACTAAAATTCCACTTACAGAAACGCCTACCAAGGCATTGTTCCCAACCAGTCTCTTGGACATAGTAGTAAGAGGAATAAAAACCTGGTCATCTCGATCCATCGGCCCCTGAGAACCTTTAGGTTCCATCACCCCAATTACTTCATAAGCCTCTCCTTGAATCCGAATTTTCTCGCCGATCGGATTTACACCCTGTGCAAAGAGTGTTTTTTGAACAGTAGGGCCAAGAATAGCAAGCTGTGCAGCAGTATCTAATTCTTCTTGAGTAAAATATCTCCCTTGCTGGGGATGAGTATTTCTGACTTCTGGGTAGTTCAAATCTGTGCCATAAATGGTTGTTGAGGTGTTCTGTCCTGCATATACAACTTGAGCGCTGCGTTGAAGATAAGCAGAAACCATCTGTGCTGATGGCGCTTGTGTAGCGATCGCCTTTGCATCTTCCCAAGTTAAGGTGCTGCTAGAACCTACTCCTTGACGGACATTTCCGCTTCTTGCCGCACCCGCCAAAATTTGGATGACATCTGTACCCAATGCTTGTATCTGTTGCTCAACCCCCTTTTGCACTCCCTGACCGACAGAAGTAATGGCAATGACCGAAGAAATTCCAATAATTACGCCCAACATAGTTAGACCTGTGCGTAATTTGTTACTCCACAGAGTCTCTGCCGCCATTGTCAAGATTTCCAGCAACGGCACTGTGCGAGTATTCTTAGTTTTGTAAAAGCCCTTAAATATCTTAAACATAAAGTTTTATTTAAAACTCAATACAATTCACTTAAGCATTTCTTCCTTCTCTTCCTTTGCGTCCTTCGCGTCCTTTGCGGTTCGTTAAAAAAATTGAACCTTTTTACTCGACAGTTGAACCTTTTTACTCGACAGTTGAACCTTTTTACTCGACAGTTGAACCTTTTTACTCGACAGTTGAGCCTTTTTACTCGACAGTTGAGCCTTTTTACTCGACAGTTGAGCCTTTTTACTCGACAGTTGAACCTTTTTACTCGACAGTTGAGCCTTTTTACTCGACAGTTGAACCTTTTTACTCGACAGTTGAACCTTTTTACTCGACAGTTGAGCCTTTTTACTCGGCAGTTGAGCCTTTTTACTCGGCAGTTGAGCCTTTTTACTCCCCTTTATATTCCATCCCCTTGCTCCCTTGCCTCTTTTTAACTAAACCGTATTGATTTAAAACTCACTTTAAGGAACTCCAAAAAATAAATTATCCAATTTCACGCCCATCAAAACGACTCTCTTCTCCCCTTACCCCCTGCTCCCTGCTCCCCTGCCTTCAAAACGTACCCCTTTGGGGAAGCAAGCTACGCGTAGCGTCCCGCAGGGATGGAATATTTTTTTAATTGGAAGTCCCTTAAGGGGAACCACCAGCAGAACCACCGCCTGAACGACCTCCGCCGCCACCGGCTCCTCTTCCTCCACCTCCACCACCACCTAGACCAGGGAAAACTCCTCCTCTTGGTGTTGATTGCGGACGTGATCCTGGTGGGAAACTCAGCAATACCCTTTCATCTCCTGTCAATCCAGACTTAACTTCAGTAAAGTTATTCGCGCTGACACCAGCTTCAATACGAGTAAACACAGGTCTGTTATTCTTTCCTCTCACAAACACACCTGTGGCATTTTCTTGCCGCACCACCGAGGCAGTTGGCACTACTAAAACATTTTGAACTTGACCGACTTGAAAATCTACTTCCGCATTCATCCCAGATCGCAATAGCCTTTGAGGGTCTGAAAGTGATACTCTCACTTCAAAACTGGTGACGTTTTGCTCTACTATTGCTTGAGCAGCAATTTGGCTGACTTTACCTTCAAAGGTTTTTCCTGGATAGGCATCCGCCTGAATCGAGACTTTTTGACCAAGGCTGATTTTAGAAATATTTGTTTCCGCTAAATTTGCGACAACTTCATTTGTTGAAGCGAGAGCCAAGATTGAAGAAGAAGAAGAAGAAGCGACTTCACTGCTGGCGGTTGTAGGTGTCACGAAAGCGCCGGGATCAGCATACTTCTTTGTCACCACACCATCAAAGGGTGCGCGAATAATTGTGTCATTAATTTCGGCTTGGATATTTTGCAACGAACCGCGAGCAGATGTTACCTGGGCGCGGGCTGCGTCAATATCTTCTTGGCGCGTTCCGGCTTTTAGAAGTGCCAAAGCTTGTTGTCTCTGCTTCACCACAGCTTGGGCTTGCTCAATGTCTTCTGGACGTGACCCAGCTTTTTGTAGAGCCAGTGCTTGTTGTGCTGCATTCACAGTAGCTTGGGCGCTATCGCGATCAGCACGGCTTTGGTTGAGAGTCTGAAGGGAAATACCGCCTGCACTGTAAAGTTGTTGATTGCGGACAAGATTATCTTGTGTTTTACTTAGAGCCGCTTGAGTATTTTGTAACTGTGCCTGTGCTTGGGCAATATCTTGAGAGCGATTACCTGCTTGTACCTTTTGTAGATTCGCCTCGGCTTCGTCTAATGCTCCCTGTGATTGGGCAATATCTTGAGGACGATTGCCTGCTTGTGCCTTTTGCAGATTCGCTTCGGCTTGTGCCAATTGTCCTTGAGCAGAGGTGAGTTGCCCCCGCAGGTTGGAATCATCCATGTAAGCGACAATCTGTCCTTGTTTGACGATATCCCCTTCCTTGACTAGCAGGCTTTTCAGGATACCGGAATTTTTCGGGCTGAGGTTGATTGACCGCTCAGGTTTCACCGTTCCATTGGCTGAAACTGTGATTGTTAAACTCTGCCTTTCTACAGGTCTTGTCAGCACTCTGCGTCTGGCTTCTTGACGGGGAGCAACCGTTACTTGGTAATAAACGGCATAGCCAATTCCACCCAAAAGGCAAAGAGCAATTAGCCAAGAGAGCCAATTACGTTTCCCCTTTTTTTTCTTTACCTCTGGAACCAAAACTGATGAATCTACGGTATTTGGTGTATCAAGTTTCATATAACTTCGTTTAAAAAGAACGGCTACCAAGCTAGTTATTCACGGCTAATATAGCCTGGTAGCCCTATACCAACAATGATTTTGAGTTTTTAGTGTTTTAAAGGTTTATTTGCAGTACTAATCCACTAGGAAGTCTAAAGTAATCATCATGCACTCTAACTAATCTCCCAGCAGGGACAATTTCCTGATTAGGAAGAAGAATATCCCCGTTGGGAAGTCTGAAGTAACCTTGATTACGCAGTCTAACTATGGATCTAGCAGGAATAATTTCCCCATTGGCATATCTGATATCACCATTACCAAGTCTGACTACTCTGTTATTGAATTGGTTGTCACGGTTCCAATTATCCCGATCTCTATGGTTTCTGACTTCTACAGGATAGGGTCTGCCGTCGCGGTTCCAATTACCCCTGTCTCCATTTCTGTCTTCTCTATAGTTACGCCTGCCGTCGCGATCCCAATTTTGATTGCGATCGCCAACAACGTAGACTTTCGTCTGGGCACTTGCAGGCGCAGTCAAGAGAGTGGGAACAATCATCAGGGCAGCAGCAGCTAAGACTATCGATATTCGGTTTGCTCTCAACATAGAATTGACTCCTTATTTGTATTAAAGTTAAATTTTGCTGAGGTTTGAATTTAGCAATCTTTAGACAGTTGTTTTTGTTTTGGCATGAAGGTATTTAATCTTTTCCTCTTCGTATAAATTCATACATATTAATTATTGCTTAAAACGTCCAAACCGATGTATGACCAAAGTCATTAGTAATTCCAAACTGATGTATGACCAAAGTCATAAGTTTTTTTAATGGGCATTGGGCACTTGTACTGCCCTTCTCTTCTTAGGCTGCGCCCTAAGCGTAGCTATGCCGCAGGCTTTACGACTACGCTCAGGAACCGCGACTTGTGCCGACTTGTGCCGAGCGGACTTGTACTGAGCGACTTGTGCCGAGCGTTCGCGTAGCGTCTCGTAGAGAAGCCGAGGTAAGTCGAAGTAGCCGAGGTAAGCCGTTGGCGCAGCCTAAGAAGAGAAGTATTGGGCATTGGGAAAGAGGAGGCAGTTCTTGCTGGAGGCAGAAGTTATTTAATTTTGAATTGATTTCTCCCTCCTGCCTTTGTTTGTAAAATTTTGCTACCGTCAACAGCGTAGATCGTTTAAGCTAGCTGAAAGATTCTTTGATTACTGGCTTAAAGGCGGTAGTGTGCCTAAACATGTTCGTTTGATTTCTTTTCTAATGGTCTGTAGTTTATGGAGTATGCCAAAAGCCGCTAACGCGCAGGCATTAATACCCCATACATTGCAACTAGATGGGACAAAGTTAGAGAGGCAGGGGTTGAGCTTGGCACAAGAGGCGGCTCAACTGGCTCAGTTTCAACAGGTTGATTTAGCTTTGCCACGAGCGCGGTTAGCTACTCAACTGGCTCCTAAGAATGATAAAGTTTGGTTGCTTTTAGGTGGATTGCAACTGGCAACCAAAGAGTTTGACGGGGCGATCGCTAGCCTGAAACAAGCGCAATCTATCAACCCCAAAAATGGTGATATTTTGTTTGCTTTAGGTTCAGCTAATTTTCAGCAGAAAAATTACCAAGCAGCTGTTGTCAATTACCAAGACGGTTTGAAGTTAAAACCCAACGATCCAGAGGGGTTATTTGATTTGGGTAATGCTTACTATCTACTAGGTAAATTGCCAGATGCGATCACACAGTATGATAAAGCCGTCTCCCACGATAAAAAATTCTGGCCAGCGATCAACAATATTGGCTTAATCAACTACGAACAGGGCAATAGCTCTGAAGCGATTAAGCGATGGCAATCTGCTATAACCCTTGAGAAGCAAGCCGCAGAACCTTTATTGGCCTTAGCAGTGGCACTGTATACTAAAGGCGATCACCAACAAGGATTAAGCTACGGAGAAGCGGCACTCCGCATCGATCAGCGCTATGCTAGTTTGAATTTTCTCAAAGAAAATCTCTGGGGCGATCGTCTACTGTCTGATACGAAAAAATTCCTAGAATTACCCCGTATTCAAGCAGCCCTACAGCAACGAGAAAACTCATTATCAGCCCCTGAACAACAGCCTACTCAATAGAAGTTAGGAGTTAGGAGTTAAAAGTTAGGAGTTAGGAGTTGGAAGTTAAATATTTCAACTGTTATCAGTTATCAGTTAATTTGTCCATTGGGGGTCAGAGTTCCCCACAACTAACAAATGGTGTGTTGCTGTGGGGGTGGTCACGTAGCTCTCTGTGCCAAAGTGTCAAACGGTATTTACTGTTCCCTGTTCATTGATTTAACTCCTCACTCCTCACTCATGACTCCCAACTCTCTTATCACCACTTGCCTAACAGTACCTTTTCGTAGTACATCTATACTAAACTGACTAAATACAGGAACTAGTCGCCCAAAAACCTTTGCGAGCGAGTATTCCTGAAATTAGTCGTCAATTCTCAGTGATCAGCTGTGGGTAGAAGTGCGATGATTTGGTCAACAAACTGTTGATGGTCAACAACTGGCTTAGAAATGTAGCCATCAGCACCGCTTTGCTTGAGAAAGTTTTCGCGATCGCCTTCCATAGCATGTGCAGTTACCAAAATAACTGGTAAGTTTGCTGTTTTTGGATCGGATTTTAACATTTGTGTAATTTTGATTCCATCAACAGATTTACCTTGGTAAACGCTTCTAGACAGAGAAACATCCATCAAAATTAGGTCGGCTTCTCCTGATTGGGCAATTTTTATTACTTCTTCAACATTTTCAGTGTGTTTTACACCTAAGCCGCCACGCTTGGACAAAATTTTGGAAAAAACCCGAGCATTAATTAGATCGTCTTCGACAATTAAAACAGTTTTCATGAGATTTTTAGTTATACAGGTAGAGGTAAGGCGATTAGGCAATTCCAAATTTAAAATGAGAAAATGCAGTCATGGCAAGTATCCTGGCTATGGAGTTTATACAAATTAAGTGTGCAGCATATCATTTGATTAAAGCAGTTGTCTCGTATCTGTTTCCTTTTTAATAGTCAATGTATATCCTGTCACCAAGGATGATACTACTGCTTTTTCTTCTATGACCATGCCAATTTTAGATTTTAGATTTTAGATTAAAAATTATTTCGGTTCATGCCCCGCCCGAAGGGATGCTCTGAGCTTTGCCTTTATGGTGAGCTGAACAAATCCAAAATCCAAAATCCGACGCTCTCGACGACTCGCTCTAAGCGAAGCTATGCCAAAGGCTTTACGCTGCGCTATCAAGCTTCGTACCCTTGTGGTCGGTGTCAATCCAAAATCGGCAATTTCATTATCCAAAATTGTTTGACTATCAATATTTTGTTAGGAATCCCATTTCATCCGTTATGCTGTGGTTGCTGCAATATTGAGTTCCAACGGCTTTAGTGTAGTTAAATTTCAGGGAAAAAACTCATGGCAAAACAGTTAAACCTTCTCTCAACGGGACAGGTAATTACAACAGCCCTGCATACCGAGATGCAACGGTCTTATCTAGAATATGCCATGAGCGTAATTGTCGGGCGAGCGCTACCAGACGTGCGTGATGGCTTAAAACCTGTGCATCGCCGCATTCTATATGCCATGCACGAACTCGGTTTAGTACCAGATAGACCTTATCGAAAATGTGCCCGTGTAGTGGGTGATGTGTTAGGTAAATACCATCCTCACGGCGACCAATCAGTTTACGATGCTTTAGTCAGGCTGGTACAGGATTTTTCTAGCCGCTATCCCTTGCTGGCAGGACACGGTAACTTTGGTAGTGTCGATAATGACCCGCCAGCAGCGATGCGCTACACCGAAACGCGCCTCGCACCCATCAGCCATGAGGGAATGCTGACAGAAATTGGCGAAGAAACTGTGGAATTTTTCGGGAACTTCGATAATTCACAGCAAGAACCAACGGTGTTACCTGCTCAGTTGCCGTTTCTGTTGCTCAATGGCTGTTCTGGTATTGCTGTGGGAATGGCGACTAATGTTCCACCGCACAATTTAGGGGAAGTTGTCGATGGGTTAATTGTCTTAATCGACAACCCAGATTTGCCAGATGAAAAATTATTTGAGTTAATTCCAGGGCCAGACTTTCCCACCGGTGGGGAAATAATTGGTGAGGCGGGAATTCGGGAAGCATACACCACAGGTAAAGGTGGGATTCTGCTGCGGGGAGTTGCGACTTTGGAGGAAATTCCAGCCGCGAGGGGAAGCAAGCGACGGACGGCAATTATTATTACAGAATTGCCTTATCAAGTTAATAAGGCTGCCTGGATTGAGAAGGTCGCGGACTTAGTAAATCAAGGTCGTTTGCAAGGAATTTCTGATCTTCGGGATGAGAGCGATCGCGAAGGGATGCGGGTGGTAATTGAACTCAAACGCGATAGCAATCCCCAAGAAGTTCTCCAGCATTTATATCACCAAACTGCTTTGCAAGTGACTTTTGGGGCAATTCTCCTAGCAATCGTAAATGGACAACCCCGGCAGTTAAGTTTGCGTCAACTGTTACAGGAGTTTTTGAGTTTCCGAGAACAGACGCTGAACCGTCGCTACAATTACGAGTTAGAGAAGGCCCAAAGTCGTGTGCATTTGGTGGAAGGTTTACTCAAAGCACTATCTAATTTGGATGAGGTAATTCAAATTTTGCGGCAAGCTCCCGATGGCAGTACGGCAAAAATAAACCTTTGTAGCCGACTAGATTTGAGTGAGGCACAAGGAGATGCAATTTTAGCTATGCCGTTGCGTCGCCTCACCAGTTTAGAACAGCAAAATTTGCAGCAGGAATTTGAGCAGATAAGTGAACAAATTAGATTGTTGGATCTATTACTGAGCGATCGCCGAGAATTGCTCAAGGCGCTGAAAAAAGATTTACGATCGCTCAAGCGCAAGTACAGCGATCCCCGGCGGACAAAAATTGGAGAGGAGCAAAAGTCTAGGGCAGAGGAGCAGAAGAACAGAGGATCAGAAGATGATGAAGACAATCCAAAATCCAAAATCCAAAATCCAAAATTAGAACAGCCAGCAGAGGAAGCGGTTTTAGAATTTACCCAACGAGGTTATGTGCGCCGTACCCAGCCATCTGGGAAAAAGTCAAAAGGTGAAAATGGTCTGCATGATAATGACTTCATTATCCAAACTGTGTTGACTGACACAGAGAAAGACTTGCTAATCCTAACTGGTGGCGGCAAAGTCTATCCTGTGAAGGTGGGAGAAATTCCCCCAACTACTGGCCGTTCTCCACGGGGCAAACCTTTGATCACTATGCTCAGTAATACTGCTCAAGGTGCTCAAGAAGCTGTAGTCAGTCGCTTTTTACTGCCGGAAAATTTTGAAACTAAGCAGATGATTCTCTTAACAAAACAGGGACGAATTAAGCGGCTGTCTCTGGGAGAATTTACTAACTTAACTCGGCGTGGAATCACAATTTTGAAGCTCAAAGACGATGATGAATTGTCATTTACCCAGTTCACTAAACCAGGGGATCATCTGATTTTAGCTAGTTCAGGTGGGCGACTGTTGCGCTTTGCAGTCAATGATGAACAATTACCAATCATGGGACGCGCAGCGATGGGTTTACAAGCATTTCGACTATTGAGAAATCAGGAAATGGTTGGCTGTGTCACTGTTGGTAAAGATGACCAACTGCTGCTAGTTACTCAAGAAGGATATGCCAAACGGATGGCTGCAAGTCAGTTAAGAGCGGCTAATCGCGGCGATTTAGGCACGCAAGCGCTGAAATTCGCTAGCAAAACTGACAACTTAGCTGGTATGGTTATTGCGATCGCATCTGGCGAAATAGCTTTTGTGACGAATAAGGAGCGGGTAGTGCGGATTCCTGTAGACACAGTGCCAATATTGGGTAAAGATGTCAAAGGTGAAAGCATCCTCCAACTCAACCGTGATGAAAAAATTATCACCGTCGTCGAAGTACGAACTTAATCAGGGTGATGTTCAACTTGCGACAAGCCAACTTGCAGGACTTAGAGGTGCTGATCCAACTGCGTCTCTAGTTCCTGCGTGAGGCTAGCGATATCAAAGGTGATTTTGACACTGCAAACCTAGCAGAAGTAACTCGAAAATATCTTGGCGAAAAAATGCCGTCGGGTAAGTTTTTAGCTTGGGTGGCATCGAGAGTAACTGCGAAGACAGATTGAGTAGCAAGCATTCTCCTTACCAACTCTACATCAGTGGCCAAAATTTCTAAGCAGCTTAACTCGTCTATTAGGTTCTACATACTATGTTCTGTTACACGAAAATCTTGTTCATAAACGAACTGCCGTGCTTAATCGAGTGTGCCAAAATTATTATTTACTAAAGACCTGCCTGTAAGGTTAGTACCTATTTATAATAGCTTTTCTAAACCTGAGTCATCTTGTTGCGATCGCCTACGGCAAGCGGATACGCCATCGCATTAAACTAGCTGTGTCAATGAAATTAGGAGTAATCCAAACACTACCATAAGAGCTTATTTATAAAGTAAATCTAAAGGCAAGTAGAAAGGAATTTTTGCAAGGATAAGATACCCCATATACAGTGTATTTACATAGTTGCTCATGGCACGAAAGTCTTACCCGATAGACTTAAATGATATAGAGTGAGAAATCTTGGCTCCCTTGATTCCACCAACCAAATCTGGAGGGCATCCTCTCCTAAAGGGAGACGCTTTGCGAACGCACAACTGAGATGCGAGCAGTATGCAATGCAATCTACTATCACTTGAAAACTGGATGCCAATGGAATATGCTTCCGGGAGACTTTCTACTCCTTTCAACGGTATATAGCTACTACCGCAAATGGCAGCGCAAGGGGGTTTGGGAAAAATTAAATCATATACTACGTGGCCAAGTTCGCTCAAAATTAGGTAAATCAACACAGCCAACAGCGTTAGCAAAGCTCGCCGTAGGCATCGCCGCAGACAGTCAATCGGTCAGAACAACTGAAAAAAGGGAGCCAGTGCGTTGGGCGGCTCTGCCGAATTTTTTATTTATAAACACCCTCTTAAAGAATTCAGAAATAGGGACTTCCGGCTTACTTGGTGTCTAAGTTAACCTTAAAATCAGTTTTATCTAAGATATTATTTAAATTTGAAGATTTTCATGGATAAATAAAAAAACAATTTATCTATTAATTAGCATCTATAATTTTGAAAACTACGTGTATTTTTATACCAAAAATATTGTTTACACTATTGCTCAAGTTTCAATTATGCTTTCTCAAACTCTTAGCTTTGCATTTTTAGAGTTTGATACTAAATCGTTACTTCTGTAAGTTTATTAGCCAGAAAGTGGTACATTTATATACAAATTTTTATAAATAAAGATTCTTCAAAACGAAAATGTATATTTTATAAAGTTTATGTTTAGGTATATTTTCATAAAATGAATTTTTGATGAAGTGTGGCGAGAAATTTGCAACATTGTTTTCTCATGGTATTCTAGTAAGTAATTATATGTAAAAATAAATTTTGAGATGAAACTCTAGTTAAAATTACATATAGTTAAAAACAATCAAACAACCTAGTCTTAAGATAATGTAAAAACATCATTAAATCTACTTAAATAAATATAAGTAAGCTGCGAGTTGCTCACCAAACGCTAGTTTACATTAGCCCTTAGTCTTGTCAAAAACTCCGTTTTGACATTCAAGAAAATTCACCAGAAACCTGTAAAGCACATCATTGTAGAGTTATCTATGGATAGTTTTCGCTCTCAGGCAGATTTATGTTAGCTATTGTGTTCCAATGTCCAAAAAGAGTACTTATATACACTCAATTTGAGTACAAATTTTTATAAATCGGCTTAGTTTCCAGCCAAAATTGCAGATATGTCTGTGAGCCTGGATAAATTCTATGGTATGTCAGAAAACTAATAAACACTTCCTGGATAGAATTAAGAACACTTATCAATCCAGTTTAATTTTGATGCACAAGTTAATGGTTTTTTGTCCACAAATTTGTGGCATAGGACTCAATGTTCTTATATATGCATCCACTATGACATAGATATTGCGATCGCACTAAAACTAGTCTGGAAACATAACTCGGTGATACAGAATACATCTGCAATTCACAATTGGACAAAGCCTAAATTGATTGTCCCAATTGTCAAGCAAGGAAACTGTTATGTCTCCAAGTATAACTCTGAGCAAGCAAGTTTAGCATACTCTACTCCGATAATATCGGGTCTTGCCATAATACAGCAACCGTCCGACAAGCTGCATAGTATCTAGTTGCTAACTTTTAGACATAAGCTTAGATGATCATTTTAATATCAGTCCCTTCAACATAACCTTCCTAATTTTGTTGTCTATTTACTGAAGTGGAAATTGAATTGTACAGAAGGCTTGACCAAAATCTGAAACGGTCAAAACGTTGGCCTGTTTACTGTCCGGTTCATAGCTACTATTTAGATTGAGGCAAATATACTATGAAATCTATCTCGCAAACTTCAAACATTAAAATTATTCCTTATATTATATTGTTTGTCAGTATTTTATTTAGTATTTCTGGTCAATTGCTGATGAAGTATACTATGAGTCATGCAGATGAAGGATTATTTAATTGGGTATTTATTCAAAAATTAGTATTAGCTATTAGTGTTTATTGCTTAGGAGTATTAAATTGGATATTAGCTCTGCGCTCTGTAAAATTGAGTATTGCTTATCCACTGACTAGTTTAAACTATGTCGGGATATTTTTCGGTTCGTACTATTTTTTTAATGAAGAGATTACACTAACTAGAATAGCAGGAGTAATCACTATTTTTTTGGGTGTTCTCTTAGTGGTTATTCCCCTGAAAAAATCTACATCAGGAATTTATAGTAAATCTCATCAAGAAGATTGACAAATGAACATCATTACTTGGCTAGTCTTAATGCTTGTAGTTTTATTCGGAACAACAGCGAACCTATCACTAAAGTATGGACTTCACATTTCTAGCCATACTAAGGGAGCAAGCGCATCTATCCAAAATCTGTTATTGTCTCGTTATTTTTGGATTTGGTTTATCTGCTATACATTTATGACTATATTATGGCTTTATGTATTGCGGACAATTCCTCTGAGTCAAGCATTCCCAGTTTTAGGATTAATGTATGCATTTGTACCAATTGCTTCTCACTATCTTCTAAAAGAGCAGGTTATATTTAGGCAGTGGTTAGGAATTTCCATTATTATAACTGGTGTAATTCTGGTTGTAAATTAATAGTCAAAGGGGTAGACAGCAAGGCTATTAATACTACAATTTTTTAAAGATAAATCTAAAAAGTATTTGTACAGAAATTTCAATTAAATTTATGAATATAGGCATCATTGGCGGGGGTATAACTGGGCTAGTATTAGCCCAACGTCTTTCAAACCAAGGACATAAAGTAACTGTATTTGATAGTAATAAACAGCTTGGTGGACTTACCACTTATCATGATTATGGGTTATTTACCTGGGATCGGTTTTATCACGTTATCCTTCCTTCTGATACTCATTTAATAAATTTTCTCAGAGATATTGGTCTTGGAGATAAGCTGCGTTGGCATCGAAGTTTAACAGGTTTTTATGAGAATAAAAAATTTTATTCTATCAGCAACTCTATAGAATTCTTGCGCTTTCCTTTATTTGGAATTATAAGTAAAATTAGATTAGCTTTTACTCTATTGTATGGTTCACGCCTTAATAACTGGCAGCGCTTAGAAAAAATATTAGTTAAAGATTGGCTATTGAAACTTGGTGGTAAAAACACATACGAGAAACTCTGGAAACCCTTGCTTCTATCGAAATTGGGAGATAACTATAAGCGAATATCAGCAGTTTTTATTTGGGCTTATATCAAACGGTTATTTTCAGCGCGGGATTCTTCATTAAATAAAGAACAACTTGGTTATATTTCAGGCGGTTACAAAACTGTTTTTGACCATATAGAAAAATTAATTTACGCGGCCGGGGGTGATATCCACACAGGTGTTGCGGTGGAATATATTGCACCTCATCCAGAGGGTGGAATGTGGGTAGAATATCAGGGCAAAAAGGAACATTTTGATAAAGTCATCTTTACTGGCCCAGTGAATATTTTGCAACAAGTTACTGCTAAAGAACTGGTGAAAGTTTCAGACACAGGTGAAACAGTAGAATACCTGGGTGTCATCTGCATGGTACTTATTACTCGCAAAGCTCTAATTCCTTATTACGTAGTAAATATTGCTGATAGAAATGTTCCCTTTACTGGAGTCATCGGTATGAGTAACTTAGTTTCTTTGCAAGAGACAGCAGGGTACTATATCACATTCCTACCAAAATATATCCTTTCCACTGATCCGTTGTTAAAACAGCCAGATGATGAATTGCGCCAAGTATTTTTCCAAGGTATACGTTTGATGTTTCCAGAACTCAAAGCAGATGATATTGTCGCAGCACATATTAATCGAGCTATTAAAGTACAGCCACTACAAGTTTTAAATTATTCAAACCTTGTTCCAAAAGTGAGTACTGAAAACAATGATTTTTTCGTTGTCAATACCTCACAGTTGGTTAACGATAGCGTCAACAACAACGCAGTAGTTCGACAGGTTGATGAATTTCTCAAGAAATCAACATTAGTGAATTATTGAAAATTGAGAATAATATTTTAAAAATCATACGAGGTACTTATGAGTCTTTTTGTTCTTTTACCCGCATATAATGAGCAAGAATCAATTCGCCCCTTGTTCAAAAAGTTTCAGATATTGCAGCAAATATCTAATATGGATATCCAGTTGATTCTTGTCGATGATGGTAGCAAGGATACAACTGCTCAGACTGCTTTAGATGAATGTCAATCCCAGAGGATATCACTAAGATTAGTCCAACATGCCAAAAATGCTGGTTTAGGTCAAGCAATTAAAACAGGTTTCACGACTTTCTTAGAAATTTCTAAAGAAGGCGATTTTTTAGCCGCGATGGATTGCGACAACACTCAACCACCAGAACTGTTAATCAAGATGTATGAGACGATGATAGCTGGTAGCTATGATATTGCGATCGCATCCAGATATCGAAAAGGCTCTAAAGTCATAGGCTTATCAATATTTAGAGAGATAATGAGTTATGGAGCAAGCTGGCTTTTTAGAATAGCAGCCCGTGTATCAGGTGTAAGAGATTACACTTGCGGTTACAGACTGTATAACCGTACTTTCGTCAGCAAACTAAATATGTATTATGGCGAGAATTTATTCACTGAAAGTGGATTTGCTTGCATGATAGATTTACTGCTGAAAGCCAAACCGCTAAAACCAAAAATTGTAGAAATTCCAATGGTTTTGAGATACGATCAAAAGCCGACTGCCAGCAAAATGAAAATTATTAAAACTATTACTCGAATTCTCAAGCTATTGTTTAAAAATTTAACATCAACAGCGCCAACTGTTAGTAATTTAGATCAGACTTTTAATCAGCAAGAAACAGTAAGAATTCCATTAAAAATGACAAATCGTAAATAAACCTGAGAATGAATAAGCTCTCACTAAGAATTAACTGGATAGAAAAATAGTAATTTATCAACGGCATCATTCTAAGGACGAGCAAGGCAGAAACCAAAAATAAGTTTGATAAAATTGTTGCTTCTACCAATATATGTGGATCTTTTTTTATATAGTTTAAGAAATTGGAAGACAGTCTTATACTGCCTTCCAATTATTTATGTATGAATGTTTATACTTTCTGTTTTGCTCATTCTCTGCGTATAAAACATGACACCCAGTATTGCAACTGCTTCTCTAAACATTCTTTTCACTTATTACCAGGGTGGAACTATGTCATAGATATTTTGAATATTTTGCTTCATGCCAAGGTTAGTAACAGTGACAAGATATTGTAATAACGCATCAACATCCTTAATAGCTTTAGCAGTAAGCCGAACTTTTCCAGTTGGTGTTTGTGTCCAAGAACATGCAGGGATGGGAAAGCCATGAGCAAAACTATGCCTTACTTGCAGAATATCGTTTAGCATCTGGCGAGTGGATTCATGCTTCTTTTTGACCAAACACAATCGTTGATAGGGTCATAGCCAGTATATTGAAACAAAAGTTTACACGAATTATCTGCATTTGGTGTATTAAATTGTTTAAGCGATCGCTTTTTAAAGGGCGTTAGTTGCAATATTTCACTTACGCTTAAGAGCCAAGTAAGTTTTCCAGGTGAGGAAACCCCTACTACTTAATTGCCGACTCTGACTTTCACTGATTTGTTAGACTGAACACACCAGGATTTTTCAGTCAAATCTCTGAACTACGCCAGCAGACGAGGCTACCCATGCTTACAAGTACGCTACTTCTCTCGAATCAACTTCCCACCCTGCAATATTCCTCCACACCAGAGCGTTTCGATGAAACCTGGGAAGCCCCCCTGGCTACCCTCCTGGGACTAGGACGCTCCGCAGGTGCTGACTTCATCGAATTATTTTTAGAACGTCGCAACTATATTAGTTCTCTTGCAGAAGACGACTCCATCACCAGTATTTCACCCAGTCTGTCTACAGGCGCGGGAGTCAGAGTATTTCGCGGCAAAGCTGATTGCTACGTTAGCACCAATGACCTTTCTTTTTCCGGTTTGAAAGCAGCTTTAGAAAAAGGTCTTTCTATCTTAGGATTGCAGCTACCCACTGCTAAAGCTTTCATCCCAGAAATTAATCTGGAATTACTGAGAGATTATGCTACCAAAAGAGGTAAAGATGCATGGTTACCAGCATGTAGCTCTATCCGAGAAATGGGAGAAGTCCTCCTTGATGGTACTGCTCACCTGAAGCAAAAAGCTAGCCATGTTCAATCACGCCGTGCTACCTATTTCCGGGATTGGCAAGAAGTTTTAATCGCCGCCAGTGACGGCACTTTTGCTCGTGACATTCGCCTCACTCAGTCAGTAGGATTTAACCTGTTGTGTGCTGATGGTGCTAATCGTGCTTCCATCGGTGAACGCGTTGGTAATACCAGCGATGCCAACTTCTTGAGGACTTGGGATTCTCAACAAGCTGCCGAAAAAATAGCAGAATCTGCTGGTAAAATGCTTTACGCCGATTACGTAGAATCAGGTACTTACCCGATTATTATGGCTAATCACTTTGGCGGCGTAATCTTCCACGAAGCTTGCGGACACCTGCTAGAAACTACTCAAATTGAACGTAATACCACTCCCTTTGCTGACAAAAAAGGCGAAAAAATTGCCCACGAAAGTTTAACAGCCTGGGATGAAGGGCGTTCTGAAAATGCTTTCGGGACGATTGACATGGATGACGAAGGTATGCCTGCTCAAAGAACCCTATTAATTGAAAAAGGCGTTCTCAAAAACTTCTTAGCAGATAGAACAGGTTCTGCACGCACCGGACATCCCAGAACTGGAAGTGGACGCCGCCAAAATTATACCTTTGCTGCTGCTAGCCGGATGCGTAATACTTATATTGATTCTGGCGAATATAGCATTGATGATTTATTTACCTCTGTTGATAAAGGTATTTACTGTAAAAAGATGGGTGGCGGAAGCGTCGGTGCTACAGGCCAATTTAACTTTAGTGTTGATGAAGCTTATTTGATTGAAAATGGCAAAATCACCAAACCGCTAAAGGGAGCAATTCTTATCGGTGAAGCTAAGGAAATTATGAACAAAATTTCTATGTGTTCCCAAGATTTGGAAATTGCACCTGGTTTTTGTGGTTCCGTCAGTGGCAGTATTTACACCACAGTAGGACAACCTCACATCAAGGTTGATTCTATTACCGTCGGTGGAAGATAATAATTTTGGATTTGAGATTTTGGATTTTGGATTGTGAATGCTCAGGATATTGCGTCAATAAAAAGCTACGAAGAAATATAAGTTATAAGCTAAACCACCACATATAGTTTGCATAATATTAAATAATACATTTATTGTAGGTTTGGCGTCTCGCCTCCCAATATATGCAAATTTTATGTGGAACAGCTTAACATCCAAAATCCAAAAATATAATATCCAAAATGAAATTGCTTCCAATTAAAAATCGTTCGACTGAGCGTTCGCGTAGCGTCTCGTAGAGAAGCCGAAGTCTAAAATTAAAAATCCAAAATTGACTATGCCAAATATCAATGAAATTGCAAATTCCGCCAAGGACAATGCTGATAAGCTTGGTATTAAAAAATTCGACATTTATGGCTCAACAGTAGATGATACTAGTGTACAAGTAGACCAAGGTGAGCCAAAACAAGTCAAAGCTTCAAATCGCTCTGGTGTTACTGTTCGTGTCTGGAATGAAGATAATACAATGGGTGTCACCAGCACCACAGATGTAGACACTAAAGGACTAGAATTAGCTTTGAAAACTGCCTACGAAGCCAGTTTCTTTGGTGTTAAAGAAAATGTTCCCGATTTTAGTCCAGAAGCTACTGTTCCTATTGCAAATAAACCTCAAGAGAAGACACCACAAGCACCTGTTGCTGAACTGATCGAAAAATTATTGCTAGCTGAAAAAGAATTACTAGCAGCTCATCCAGCAATTAAAGGTGTTCCTTATAATGGGTTATCGCAAAGAGATATTGACAGATTTTATCTCAATAGTGACGGTGCAGTTAGAACTGAATCTCACTCTTTAGCATCAGTTTATCTTTACAGCAAAACTGAGGAAGAAGGAAAAAAACCTCGCAGTGCAGGTGCTTTTAGAATCAACCATAGTTTAGATAATCTAGACATCAATGGTTGCATCAAAGAAACCGCAGATAAAACTGTCAGTCACTTGAATTATAAAAAAATCAAAACTGGTAAATATCGGGTTGTTTTTTCACCGGAAGCTTTCTTAAGCTTATTGGGTGGTTTTTCTAACTTATTCAACGCTCAAAGTATTTTGGATAATCAAAGCTTATCTACTGCTGATGATTTAGGTAAGCAAATTGCTTCTCCTCTGCTTTCAGTTTTTGATGATGCACTTCACCCAGCTAATGTAGGCGCAGAAAGTTTTGATGGGGAAGGAACTCCTACTCGTCAGGTTTCGCTTATTGAAAATGGCATTTTAACAAGCTTTCTCCACAGTGCAGGCACTGCAAAAAGGTTCAATACCCAGCCAACAGGTAATGCCAGTATTGGTGCAAAAGTTAGTGTTAGTCCCAATTTTTATCACGTTTTTTCAACAGCAACTCCCGAAGAAGAGTTAAGTTTAGAAACTGCTGAAAATGTGATTTTTATTGATGATTTACAAGCTCTCCATGCTGGAGTTAAAGCCTTGCAAGGTTCGTTTTCTTTGCCGTTTGATGGTTGGCTAGTAAATAAGGGTGTCAGGACGAGTATTGAATCAGCAACTGTTGCTGGCGATTTCTTGGAAGTCCTGAAGTCAATTATTTATGTAGAAAAAGAGCCAGAGTTAACGCCAGGGGGAGTTTGCCCGAAAATCTGGGTAAGTGAACTGTCGATTACTGGTGAATAAAATTTAAAAAGTAGAGAGTTAGGAGTTGAATCTAACTCTTAACTCATCACTTTGAAATCATTACTCACCATTAGTATTCACCACCAATGCTAATGGCTGTATTAAATACATCAGCACCGCTTAAATCAATATTAGCCATAACAGCGCCATCTACGTCACTATTATATAAACGCGAATTACTTAAATTAACGTTGGTAAGATTAGCATTATTTAAGATAGTATCGCTGACGAACGCTTTTGTCAGATTAGCAGACTTCAAATTTGCACCAGTTAAATCAGCACCTTCTAAGTTAGCACCTTCCAAGTTAGCCCCTTTTAAATTTGCATTTCTGAGGTCAACACCTATTAGGTGAGCGCCTTTGAGGTTGGCTCCTGTTAAATTACATCCAGAACATTCTCTAGTTTCCAGCAAGCGCCGGACAGGGGCGGAGTTTTCTGCTTTGACGGGAAGGGGAGCAGCTAGAGATAGCGTGCTGAGTAAGGCTGCTGCCGTCAAAAAAATTCGTTTCATATTTACCTCCGACACTTCTAGAAGTCATAAGAATTTTTAAACTTCTACGATACCAGTGTGCCAAGATTACAGAATTCTGTACTCATGCGATCGGAGGAATATATAATATCTATAAGATTAGGTATTCTTCTGTAAGGTAGTCCGATAGGACTAATATTATTGGACTCAACCACCTATCAAAATGATTATCATTCTTAGCAACTGTATATTTTATTTTCTGGAAGTCCCTAGCAAGATAGGCATCAACCAAATCTGCTTCAGTGATTAGATATGCGTCTATTCCGACAAAAAGAATGCTTATTTAGCCTACTGGTAATATCTTTAGTTCTATGGCTGATATTTTTAGGAAACTCCCCTTTACGAGATTGGGATGAAGGTACTGTGGCACAAATTGCTCGTGAAATTTGGCGTGCCCCACTTGGTTCAATGCATTGGCTTTACCCCACCTTGGGAGGTGAACCTTATTATAATAAGCCACCACTGATGCACTTACTAATTGCTTGGACTTACTCTATCAAAGGCGTGAATGAGTGGACAACACGTCTACCAGGTGCAGTGTTAACTGCTTTGGGAGTGCCTTTACTTTACTTAGTGGGATGTTTGCTTTTTAACGAAAGTTTACCAGCTTTGTTTGCCGCTTTAGTTTACTTAACAATGTTGCCTGTAGTGCGTCACGGAAGGCTAGCAATGCTAGATGGTACAACTATTACCTTTTTCTTGCTCTTGTTGTTTTGTTTGCTAAAAGCACGTCAGAATCCTCGGTATGCTGTAGGTGTGGGATTTTGTTTAGGGTTGATCGCTTTAACTAAAGGGATGATAGTTTTGCCGCTAGGGGTGATCGCTTGTTTATTCCTCATTGCAGATCGGCAGTTTGCTTTGTTAAAAAGCCCCTATTTATTAGTGGGAATGTTGTTAGGAATTGCACCCGCGATCGCTTGGTTTACTGCTCAATGGCAACATGCTGGCGAAAATTTCTTACAAGTTAATTTTCAAGTACAAACCTTTAATCGTCTTACACAATCTGTTGAAGGTCATAGTGGGCCTCTTTGGTACTATTTAATTGAGTTAATTAAGTATAGCTTTCCTTGGCTATTATTTTTCCCAGGAGGCTTTTATTTAGCTTGGAAAAAACGTCATACTTCCTGGGGTATCTTAATTATTATTGGTACAATTGTTTATTTAGTAAGTATATCTTTAATGAGAACTAAACTGCCGTGGTATGTTATGCCTGTATATCCATTTTTAGCTTTGGCAATTGGTGCTAAACTTAGCGAGATTTGGCAGTATGGTCATTTTAAGGTGCGAAGTTTAACAATATTTCTGGCTATTATTGCTATTGCTGGTTTAGGAGGTTGTGTTTACTTTATTATTGCCAATAAAGAGCCTGTTTTAATAGTGCTGAGTATTGTTTTGACAATAAGTATGACCATTGCAGCATGGCTAGTTAAACAGCGCGATCGCAACTTTATTCCAGTGTTATTTTCTGGGATGTACTTAGTTTTAGCAATGTTAATGAGTTCGCAATCATGGATTTGGGAATTGAATGAAGCTTTTCCTGTTAAACCAGTAGCAGAATTAATTCGGACAAATGTTTCGCCAGGAACACAAATTTATACTTCTTTTGCTTATAATCGTCCTAGTTTAGACTTTTACAGCGATTGCAAAGTAACTGCTGCAACTGTGCCAGTTTTGCAAAAAATGTTATCTAATAAATCTTATTTGCTATTAGACAATGAGGCTTTACAGCAAATCAATTTAACTAGTAGTAAAATTTTAGGAGCAGCTAACGGATTTACACTGATTATCAAAAATTAGTTATATCAAGATAGCTATTATAAGCCTGCTATAAAGCCACATTGCTATAGCAAAAAATAAGCCATTAGCCAAAAATTTTTCATTATATTCATCTTTACAGATATATTAATAAACTTTTACTAGCTGTAGCTGTAATTGCACCTTATTCAGTTCAAATGCGATCGCTTTCCCTAACGCTATAACCAAACCAATAACAAATCTGTTATCGAAGCGCCGACCGAATAAAAAATACCCAGCCAAAGCAACAAATAAGGAGCCAAAAGAAATGGCACGTACACCTAAAAATAATCAAGCGATCACTATATTTGTTTGATTGGATACATTCATTAAGAAATTTAAATATTATAGATTAAACCCTCTAACCAACCCAGCGCTCTTGGGCAAATCCTACAGCTATTTTGGCTAGTAGTGTCACAAAAGCACCCAATATTAAATATCCCTGACGTGGATGGCGAGATAGCAGCACACCAATGGCTATATTCAAGGGCACAATACCATAAGCGAGACGGCTCAAGGAGATAGTACCTCCAGAAGCTAGTAGCAAACCAACACCACAAAAACCATAAATAACTGTAACTGCGGTAAGTTGTGTGTGTAAGCGCCACAAAACATAGCCACCACCCAAGACCATGAACAAGTTGAGCAAGTTGTTGATCCACTCTTCACTTGCCAGAATCAACAAAAATAAGACTAAAGCATAAAAGCCATAAAATAATTTCACAAAATTAAAACGTTGACGGAAACGCCATAAAAGATAGCCACACGTAACAATCACGCCAAACAACAACAGATACCAGGGGTCTTCAATCCCGCCAGAGGGGTTTTGAACCCAACCATATTGCCAATTTTTTGTGCCAACTACAATTTGCATAAGCATATTTAACCAACCCTGCCAATCAAACCCCAAAGTTGGTCGCCATCCCCGTTGTGCTTCGATAAAAGCTAAAGGGTCGCCAAAATAAATCGCACAATACAAACTGAATAGAAGTATGCCAATAGCGGTAGTAAAACCAGCTATATAGGCAATGGCTGGTCGGCGTTCCTTCCACGCTGCGATCGCAAATGCTGGAATTAGTGCCATACCTGTAGGACGTGTTGCTGTCGCCATCGCGCCCCAAAGCGCAGTCCAGCAATACTGCTTTTGATCAAACGCCCGCAAAGTCGCCGTACTTAAAAATAAATACAGTCCCTCTGTGTAAATTACCCCCGTAAACATAGAAGATGGATACAAAGAAATCACAGCAGTAGTCCAGTGCGCTGCATTGATGCCATAATTTTCTTTGATCCAAAAGTACAAACAGTAAAGGGTTGCGAAAAATGCTAAGTTGTTGACTAACGTACCTGCTAATTCAAAGGGCAAGCCCAGTTTCATCAAAACCCAAATGCTTAAGGGAAAAAGAGGAAAGAAAGCCAGGTTGTGTTGCTTGCCGTCATTCACAAATTCATATCCAGAAGTAGCGATCGCTCGGTAATGTATACTATCCCACGCATCAAAAACCCCCCAGCCAAAACTGGGCAAAAATTCTTCTGCTGGTAATGGTAGTTTTGGCGCAACCAGCAACATAACAGTCCAGATGAGTATTCTGCTGGCAAGCCATATTCCTGCTGGAAACAGGAAATCATTTTTCCATAAAACTTTTTTTATAACTATCTGAACTTTAAACATAAGCTTGAGTGCTTCAACAAACTCCTTTATGCATCCTTTTACATATAGCTGCGAGACAGCAATTTATGAGTAACATTTTGCATAGTAGATTTTCCACTAACATCATTAACAAACTGGACAGATTAGCAATTAATTAAAATTATTTCTTATTTGGTTACTTTTGACAATTTTTTCAGATTTATCTTTAAAAATATACTATTTATAAATACAATTTTTGTCTATTTGTATGAAAATTGAGCAACTTTAGTACTTGATGGCTAGCAGTCTATCGAGTTGAAATTAACGGATCAGGGTTAGTGCAGTGACGAGGACACGGGTAAATTTTCCTTCTTAGCGTCTCTCCCTCTCTCCCCGTCGTCGTCAATGTATCGATTAGAGTGATTGCTGTGATTAAAGAGTCCCAAGCAATTTATAGTGAGAGTTGTCTGTAAATCCTTAAGCAATTGTGAAAGCGATTACTCTTGTTGGTTCCACTGGTTCTATTGGTACTCAGACTTTAGATATTGTCACTCAGTACCCAGATCATTTTCGGATTGTGGGATTGGCAGCTGGGAACAATGTAGAGATGTTAGCTGCTCAAATTCGGCAGTTTCGACCGAAAATAGCAGCCATTTGCTCAGAAGCTAAATTACCAGCGCTTAAAGAAGCTATCATTGACCTCGATCCCCAACCGATTCTACTGGCTGGTGAGGCCGGAGTGATAGAAGTCGCCCGCTACGGCGATGCTCAAACTGTTGTGACTGGGATCGTTGGTTGTGCAGGTTTGCTACCTACGATCGCAGCTATTGAAGCTGGTAAAGATATTGCCTTAGCGAACAAAGAAACTCTGATTGCTGGGGCCCCTGTGGTTCTTCCCCTAGTTGAAAAACACAGTGTAAAATTACTCCCGGCAGACTCCGAACATTCCGCAATCTTTCAATGCCTTCAAGGCGTGCCCAAGGGAGGCTTGCGGAAAATTTTGCTGACTGCATCGGGTGGTGCTTTCCGCGATTGGGATGTAGAAAAGTTAGCAGATGTAACCGTTGCTGATGCCTTGAAGCATCCGAATTGGTCAATGGGGCGAAAAATCACAGTAGACTCTGCTACTTTGATGAATAAAGGACTGGAAGTAATTGAGGCTCACTTTCTGTTTAGCTTGGATTATGACGATATCGAAATTGTCATTCATCCCCAGAGCATTATTCACTCGCTGATTGAACTGCAAGACACTTCAGTTTTAGCCCAACTCGGTTGGCCGGATATGCGCTTACCCTTACTGTATGCTCTATCTTGGCCTGATCGCATCTACACCAACTGGGAACGACTAGATTTAGTCAAAGCTGGAAACTTAACTTTCAGTGAACCAGATCACCAGAAGTATCCTTGTATGCAGTTGGCTTATGCTGTGGGTAAAGCTGGTGGTTCGATGCCAGCTGTGTTGAATGCGGCAAATGAGCAAGCTGTGGCTTTATTTTTAGATGAAAAAATTCGGTTTTTAGATATTCCCCGGTGTATCGAATGGGTGTGCGATCGCCATCAAAATGATAACCGTTATAATCCCTCTTTAGATGACATTTTGGCAGCAGATAAATGGGCAAGACAAGAAGTTTTAACAGCGACTGAAAACTTAGAAACTCACTCGCGGATAATTTCTTTGCGATAAAAACCTTTAATTGCAGATACCCAAAAGGCAGATTTTCTAGTTCTTAGCCAATTCCTGTTTAGCCTTCAGCCTAATGCTGAAGGCTAACGAATAAATTCATTTTTATCTATCCTCTGCCAAATTGCCAAATAAATTGCCTCTTATCTGAATCATTGTTCCATTTTCAGATAATATAGTATTAGTACAGTTAAAAAATATTAGCTTTAGTATCTATTCAAAATTAGTTTTAATAGCTTTAATAGTAGTAATTTTCACTTAAGATAAAAACTTCCCCTTTATGAAAAAACATCTTCTCAGATAAAAGCTATTCTTAAGGAATTTCTAAATTATGATTGCTACGTTGATTGTAGCTTGGATTATCTTCATAATATTGTGGAAGTTGTTGAAAGCAACTGTGAGTAGTGCATTAACTATTGCTGCAATTCTGATTTTATTAAACATTAGTTTTGGCATTACCCCACAAGATATTTGGCATTATATAATGCAATTTACGCAAACTATATCACAGTTTAAAAACGGCAGGTAAAAAATTAAAATTCACCTTGATTAACGAAGGTGAATTACAAAAAATGACCAGATAAAATTTTGAACCTTAAAGCAAATTGCCTTTATAACCTTTGTTGATCAATTTTTATTTAACACTGAAATTTTCGCCAGTGCATCCTTAACACTCGGCGGCAACTGACGCATAATTTTACCTCTTTCGCTATCTAAAGCTACTAAAGTCACCTTGGCAGTGACGTACAATTGTTGTCCATCAGTTGAGACAATGGCATAATCCCAATTGATTCGCACACCAGTCACCTCAGCCATGCGCGTTTTTACCAGCACTGTCATACCCAATTGAATTGAACGGTGATAGCGCACTGACAGTTCTACAACTGGTAAATCGCAACCTATAGCAACTAAATCAGCAAATTCAATCCCTATAGATCGCAAGCATTCAATCCGTGCTTCTTCCATCCAAGCTATATAAGAACCATGCCAGACAATACCGGCATAATCAGTATGGTGGGGTTGCACTCTGACAAGATATTCAAACCAATTCTTAAATTCAGGACTTGATAGATTGTCAAGGGCATCGGTTGGTGGTAGTTTTGCTTGGCTTGGTTTTTCTTCTGACATCTTCAAATTTCTCAGCACTTATAAATTTTATAAATTATTGAATAGCATAAAAAAGCTTTAATCTTTTCGCCGAAACCAATTCCGAGTTGAAAATCCACCAAGCCAGTAGTATAACAGTATACCTTAGTTGGTTTTGATTTTTTGTTGAAGTCCCACTAGTATCGCAGGGCAAAAGTCAAAAGTTAACACTGAACGACTTGCCTTAAGCCTGTCCTGAGCTTGTCCTGAGCTGTCCTGAGCATAGTCGAAGGGCGTAGTCGTAAAGCCTACGGCATAGCTACGCTTAGGGCGCAGCCTAAGAAGAGAAGGGCAAAGCCGTAAAGCCTGCGGCATAGCCACGCTTAGGGCGCAGCCTCTGGTAGAGTTGGGCGCAGTCGAAAGGAGTCGAAGTCTCAAAAGTATTATTGAATAGGCTTTTGAGGGATTTTAGATGGTTGCTCTATTTACACCGTGGCGTACTAGTAAGTTGTTAAGCATTTAAGCAAGCACATTGAGGCCGCAGAGGGGCAGTTCTTGCTGGGAGCAAGGGAGAGGGTTTGCAGCTTTTTTTGACAATGAAAATAGTGCAACTTGTAAGCGCGACAGCTTAGTCTGTCCCATTAATTCTGAGAGTTAATGGGACAGGGCAGGGTGCGCTTTGTTGGGGAGAAACTTTCCCCTTTTCACTCTGCTTATTGCTCCCCTACCTCTTCGGTCAGCTAGGGACTTCCAACTAAAAAAATATCCTATTGGTGTGTAGGCAGAGGGACACTTAGCTCTTAGCTGGGGGAGAAAGAAGAATATTATCTGAGTAAATTGGATAATTTCTTTTCTAGAAGTCCCTTAGAAAATTCATTAAAAATTCATAATTCATAATTGATAATTCATAATTGTGTTATATTGAGTAGATTTAGACCCAAGCAAAACAGAGTTGCTTGCTTGATGGTTGTAGGTTTTTTAACCTGCCTTTTAATTATGAATTAGTAATTACCAATTATCTTGTGTATTTTACCAACCTTCCAGCTAAAGGCTCAGAATCTAGCTGGTGAAGTTTTGGCAGATACAAAAAAGTATGCGATGGGCCAGCCACGAGCCAATCACTTATATGGTAATGGAGAACAGATAAGAGCGATCGCTAACTAAGCCACCATTACCAATTACCGATAATCAATTTCTAATTTGTGATCGACCTTTGGAACCTTAATACTTCTTGGCAAGAGCTTTAGAGCCTGTATCGGTTTGCATAGATTGCTTGACAAGATCAGCCAGTTCGTTTAATTGGCTAATTGCCTCCGCACCTTCTAGCTTCATTAATTCGCGGTCATCCCGCATTTCCGTCCAAGTAATACCGTAATCGGACACCAAAAACCGAATTAGGTGGTTATCACCCAAGCTAACCATAAACGATGCACTATTCATTTGGTCGCCACAGGTATAACAAGATGCAGGATACCCGCGCCGCTCTAATACAACCGCCAAGGCTTGCAGGTTCATTACCAAGTCTTGGACGAATTGTCGATGTTGATGTGCTAGTCTCAGAAACACTTTTGTCCTCCAGACACCACAGTAATTTGAGTTTCTTTTATATTTTCTTTAGATTTTCTCATCCACTGGTATTGTAAACTATTCAATACAATTACCAGACAAATGATATTGAGTCGTTAATTGACTACCTTGTTTAGGGTAGTGGATTAGGTTTTTGAGCGCCGTATCAAACTATTCAGTTTGCAAATTAAAAATCTCGGACAGAATTGCTAAATTTAACTATATCTTTATACACTTCTGTCAAGGTAGATTCTTACAAGAAGCGATCGCTTTAAGATTAACTTAAATCTAGCACTAGTCAACTACAGAAAAACTACATATTTCGCTTTTATTGGCTAGGTACAGCCTAAATAAGGGTTATTAGAGGTTAAAATGTAGTTTTACATCGTTATACTCTCTTTTGCTTATATGTTTGCTCTGTTCTCTT
This sequence comes from Nostoc sp., assembly GCF_036916735.1. Taxonomy (GTDB): domain Bacteria; phylum Cyanobacteriota; class Cyanobacteriia; order Cyanobacteriales; family Nostocaceae; genus Nostoc. The sequence continues at coordinate 4,693 of NZ_JBALFV010000068.1, read as the reverse complement.
TCTAACGTAGATTTTGGTATAGACAAAGAATTAACTATACCAAATTCGCTTTTCCTGTATATATAAAGTTGAGCAGGTAACGGTGCAAATTTGCTATTCAGTACTAAAAGCAGGTTAGTTAGAGTTCTTTATACAAACTTTACGTAATTAATAGACAAGTCTGAGTAGAGAATCCACAATAGATAAACTCAGCACTGACAATACCTAAAGTCAGCAGAGCAATGTTGCCATTTAGGCAATATTTTCAGATATTTTGGGATTACTCTAAAAAAGTTGTATAAAACAAAGTATAAAAATTTGGAAAACTCCTTATCCTAGTTTGGTTTTGCCAAATTGTATGTTTACTATATAATATATTTCGATTATTTATTAAAACTGAATAATTATTTTTTATAGTCACGCCCGTTGAAAACACTTGCAAAAGAAAAATATAACCGAGCAAGCGCGATATAACTTACCAGATATCAATAAAAATGAGATTGCATTTCTTAGTATGTAAGTTTTTACTTTACTGCGCGCTCTTTATTTCAAATTAGGCATATTTAGAAGCTTTTTGTTTACGCTTTATCCATGCTCCTAAAGCACTAACCAGAGCAATACCGCTTACAGAAGTAAGTTCAGGAACAGAGGTAGGTATAAATGGTAAAGCGTCCAACTCAACCAAACGAACACCCTCGAAAGGCTGTATATCGCTTCCTTGCGTAACTTCAAGCCGCCAAAACTGTGCGGTTATGTTGCCAACAAGAGATGGGATTGTCAGATCGAGGTCTTCTGGGAGTGCTGCATTGTTACCAGTCTGTAGTGCATAATTGGGATTGATATTTCGGTTAGCGACAACAGTCTCAAAAACACTGTCAGAATTTGTATCAGCCAAGAGTGAAAAATTGCTCATTGCACGACGAAAATCGAAAAATTCGCCATCATTGTGGGCAAATAATTTTACACCACCGATTGTAACCGGGGAAGCAGTGGCAAACTCAATAAAGCTGATTGAGCCAAGACCACCATTACGCATAAGTGTATGACCGTCCTCAAATCCTCCACTTGTACGAAAAGTGTTAATAGGATCAATGATTGTGTCGTCATTCGTGATCACTGTGCCTTGTGTAAAATCGAACGCATCAGTAGAAACGGTGCCTGGGACAATATCTGCTTTTGCTACTTCTATAGTTGCAAGAGAGAGAACAACTCCAGAGATAGCAGATCCTAATTTTATTAAACTTTTCATTTTTAATTCCTTATACATAAAGCAAATAGCATCATATTTTTGATAAATAACACTATACAGCTTTCAACATCATGTTTTAATAAAGACTGAAAATTTTAAGTAAAAAACCTTGACAGGTTTACTGCCAAGGTTTTTTAAGTACTCATGTACAATTAATTTCTTATTTTGAAATACTGTATCCTTTATTGAATCAGGACTTATACCATTTCTTTGTGAGGCTGCGCCAAATTTTCTTTTTTCCTTTGTGACGGCAGTCGCTCATGGGGGAAACCCCCAAGACCGCGCTGCCTCTCCTTTGCGCCTTTGCGGTTCGTTCCTTATATAATTTGGCGCATCATTATACAGAATTGGTATTACGCAAAATATCTCTCAAACTCTTATTTCTTTGGGTTTTCTATATCTGGAGTAGTAGCCTGCGGTAAGCCGCTTCTCTACGACACGCTTTGCGAATGCGTCTACGATTTTCCGTTACCTGTGCATAAGCCCTATAGATAAGGCACAGAGCCAAATAAAATGTGTAAATAATTTTACTTTACTACTTATTAGACATCTCTAGAAATTAAATATGCATTACCTAGAACCTTTGTAGAGACGTAGCAGTGCTACGTCTCTACATTCTTTTTCACCCGATGTCTTAAACATTACTTATAGTGCTAACAAGTTTCTCCCCTTTCAACATCCGCGTCGCAGCTTCAAGTAAAGCTTCTTCGAGATAAGGCTTGGTAAAGTAGCCACTAGCACCAAGTTGAGCTGCTATTTGTCTGTGCTTGTCTGCACCGCGAGAGGTGAGCATCGCGATTGGTAAGTGGTTGAGGTTTGAGTCTTTCTGAATGCGAGAGAGTAATTCCAGACCATCGCAACGGGGCATTTCGATGTCGCAAAAGACGATATCGCAAGGCAGACCGGAGCGGAGTTTATCCCAAGCTTCCTGTCCGTCACGCGCCTGTTCTACACGATAACCTGCCTTATTAAACGTTAGGGAGAGCAACTCTCGGACTGTAATCGAGTCATCAACAATCAGCACTGTTGGGTCAATCTTCGCAGGAGAGGTGTCTACGGGAATCCCTTTCTGTTGCCAAGAATTGCCACCAATTTGCGTAGAAATCCGTCCTTGGAAGATGTCAATTATTTCTAGTACGTCAGCAATGGGCATAATCCGACCATCACCCAGGACTGTAGCACCAGCTACACCAATGGGTTTAGGTGCTGGGCCTTCAAATTGCTTAATTACAATTTCTTGTTCACTCAACACCAGGTCAATCTGTAGAGCAATTAGGGTGTTTGCTGATCGCACCACGACCACAGAAACCATATCATCATCTCTAGTGCCGCCATAGACATTACCGCGACTGATTTGGCGATTGAAGGTTAAAAGTTCCTTCAGGGGTCGGAATGGCAGCACCGTATCGCGCCAGGAAATAAATGATTCCCCATTGGCATCGTACTGAATATTTTTGACTGGTATATCCAGCGTATCTTCTACACCGTCCATTGGGAAGGCGATTCTGGCTCGATCAGAGACGCAGCAGAGAGCTTTACAAATACTCAGAGTCAGTGGCAGACGAATGGTGAAGATGGTTCCCTTACCGATCGCAGAATCGGTGTTCACTGTCCCCCGAATTTCGCTAATTTCGGAGCGTACTACGTCCATACCCACACCACGACCAGAAATTTCATCTGCTTGGTCTTTGATTGTAAAACCAGACTGGAACAGCAGATCGTAGACTTCCAGACGAGACATGGCTAATGATTGCGCTTCTGTAATCATGCCAATCTTCACCGCTTTAGCCTTAACCTTTGCTGAATCGATGCCTGCGCCATCATCGCCTACAGAAATGATCGTTTGGTTGCCTTGGTGGAAAGCACGGATAGTAATGATTCCTATGGGTAGTTTTCCAGCAGCTTGCCTTTGATCCGGTGTTTCAATACCGTGAGCGATCGCATTATTCAGCATGTGAGTTAATGGATCGGTAAGATGATCCAAAATCATCTTGTCAATTAAGGTATCGCCACCTTCGATCACCAACTCTACTTGTTTGCCACACTTAATAGCGGTGTCGCGCACACCTCGCCGCCAGCGATCAATAGTTTGGGCAAAAGGCACCATTCGCGCTCTTGTTAATCCCTCTTGTAGCTGGGTGGTTACTTGGCGGAACTGCCTTGCTACGCGCTCGGTTTCTTCGGTAACAAAATCAATGTCACTTGCCGACTCACGCACTCGCACAATGCGTTCAATCATCTGCTGGGACAGTGTATGGAAGGGAGTAAAACGATCCATTTCTAACTCGCTAAAACCCCTATCGGCATCGGAATCAGCTGCTTGTAAGCCGGAGTCTTTCTTTTTACGTCCAGCTAATAGAGAAGCTTCTAGTAGTGATCGCTCGTACAACTCCTGCATTCTTGCGCCCACATCCGAGAGTTGTTGTACCTGAATCAGCAAGTTATCTAATGACTGCCGCAGCCGTTCATGATCCTGCTCTAAGGTATTACGATTTACCACCAACTCCCCAACTAAATTACTCATATCGTCCAGTTGCTTAACTGGAACCTTCATCGTTTCTTCAAATCTCGCAGCCCGACGAGTAGAGGGACGAGCAGTTTTATTGGTGTTAGATTTTACTGATGGTGAATGGGATATTGTTTGATCCGCTTCTGCCAGCAACTTCTCCAAGTCACCAAATTCATCTATAGATGGTGATGAATTGACATTTTTTGCCAAGACTGGTTGAGTATTCAAGGGCTGGCGTTGGCGTAGCCCGTCGTAGACATCGCTGGCGTTATCTGTAGCTAGCAATTCTTCCAGGGCTGCAAAATCTACTTCTGGTATTTCCTTAGCTTTGGGGTTAAGTGCTACTTCCTCTCCTAGTAATGCTTCCAAGTCTGCAAAATCATCTTTTGGAGCAACTACTTCAACGTTTTCTGTCGTTACCAATTCTTTAATTGAGGTAACAATAGCATTTTCGCCCTCTGACACTGGTACAGGTTCAGATGTCTTTGCCAGATCCCACAAATCGGTTTCTACACGTTCCTGAATAACCGTTTGTGTGAAATCATTGACATCTTGCAAATCAATTCTTATCGCACTTTCTCTTAATTCTTCCTGCTTTTCTACTTTTGATAGAGCAGTTTCTGTAAACAATAAATCATTTGCAAAACCAAGCTTTGTACCTTCAACATCTGGGTTTTCTGGGAACTCAAAGGCAGTCTCTAAGTTATTGTTTGGCTCAGTACCTAAAATTACTGGGCTTGTCTGAGCTAAATCTAAAGTTTCCTCAAAACTGATATTTTCTATAGCCGATAGTTCATCCACAGTATTATCTGTGGTTTCCATCTGAATATAGGTGGATATAGCGACATCTTCAAACAGCATTTGTGGATTTTCATCGAAACCGAGTAAATCATCTGGTTCTGCTTGAAGTGATGCTAAATCTGAAATTTCCCCAAAACTATTATCTAGAGAAGTTT
>NZ_JBALFV010000067.1:0-44832 GCF_036916735.1 Nostoc sp. | reverse complement strand
TTGAACCAAGGGGTAAAAGTCACACTCGAAATTGGGGCAGAAGGCGATCGCGCCAGTATAGAAGTTCAAGGCTATCTAACCCCAAAACCAGAGATAAACCTCATCCATCTTGAAAACTGGAGTTTTCCTAGAAAACATATTACTGTAAAGAAGTGGGTATAGAGAATGAAACAGGGATGCTTAAAGTAGAATGTGATTGCTGGAATGATAGTGGCTCTCTCTTGAGAGTGTTGCATTGAAAGCAAATCATGCTCAGACTCGTGAAGGTTTAATGGCACTGTACGAGATATGCAGGGGGAACGCATCTAAATTGTCTTGACAAAGTACTACCGATATGAATTAAAAAAATTATTGATGCCTGGAAACTACAATCAGGAAGCTGCTTGAGCCTGGTTTTTCCTCTATCTTTATGGAGTGCGATCGCTGTTTTATTGCATTGCCTGATCCTAAAGTGTTATCAGCAGCTTGTTTATTGCGTTTGAATCGGCTCTCAGTGATACTCTCAAGAGAGATTTATTATGCGCTCAAAAATTACTCTTGATGGGACTGTAGGATGAAAATTAAACTGAAAATAACGATAATATAAAAATTTCAGAACATTAGCTATTGGATAAATACCAACCGTATTGGTATTATATTAAGTTCGGCGAATCGCCTACAATATATCGTCAGCGAATGCAACGAAGATGAACTTACGCCATGCTAGCTTTGCTGATTTAGATTTACTGCGACATTGGGACGATCAACCTCATGTGATTGCTTCAGACCCTAATGATGACTGGGGGTGGGAGGTGGAACTAAATCATAATCCTGATTGGAGGGAGCAATTGATTGCTGAGATCGAAGGTCGTCCCATCGGATTTATCCAAATTATAGATCCTGCACGAGAGGAAAGTCACTATTGGGGCGATATCGCAGCCAATCTTCGTGCCATTGATATTTGGATCGGAGAAGCAGCTGATTTGGGCAAAGGTTATGGCACAAAAATGATGCAGCTAGCAATTACCCGATGTTTCGCAGACTCTTCTGTGACGGCTGTAATCATTGATCCACTGGCTAGTAATACTCGCGCTCACCGCTTTTATGAACGTCTTGGCTTTCAATTTATCGAATATCGACGATTCAGTGACGATGAGTGCTTTGTTTATCGCTTGAGTCGAACAGATTGGCAACACCACTTTTAAATGAATCACCTTTGTATTATTCCTTTGTATCCAATTACGCTGTAGGGCTTGAGATAAAAAGGCTAACATCTGTTTGAGCACAAAAAGTGTGCGATAAATTAATCAACTACCTTTCCTTTTACGACTGATTCTGAGCCAAAGTAGATTTACCAAAATATTAACTAAAAGAAAAGGTATACCCACGAATAGTAATCTCAAAGCTGGATTTTTATTATTCGTTTTAATTCGATAAATGTTTTTCAGTCGATAACTATTTTCAATTCCAAATATTTTTTTGATAATCTTGATAGATGTAATCTAAATTTGTTCTGATCTTGTGAGCAACCTAAACAAAGTATTTAACTAAAAAATTAAATTTAAATTAATCGCTATTTTTAAACAACCTTTTTTTACTCATAAAGAAATTCGGCTTTTCAATGTAAAATTAACTTACGCCTCTAATTCTTCAAAATTATTGATTTTCTTAAGATGATATTTAATATCATTGGCTGTAGGAACATTGTTTAATAATTTAGCAGTGTTCTCAATACTATCTCCATTGCTGACAGCAGAAGTCAGAATCTCAAATAAAGTCTGTTGCTCACATACTCCTTGAGTTTCAAGATAAAAATTTTCTATTAAGCACTTAATAACTTCTTCAAGGATTTCTGAGTCGGTTATTGCCATTTATTCTGATAGAGCCGTCAAATTTTTAAGCCAATATGCTATACACCACTCTCATGTTCCACCTGGCAGCCCGATTTAAAAATTTTGTGGTATTCCTCTACATGCCAACGATAACAATAATAACGTAAAATCCTATAATCGGCGGTAAGTGTAGCCATGCCGTCAGGCTTATCTCCCAGTTCAAAGATTGCAAAATTTTTTCAACCAGTCCACCATTGCTTGTCATATGACAGCACCCGATTTCTCTGACTGTACCGTATATGCTGTGCTGTTTTTTAAATCCTTTGCCCGTAAGCTTTTTACAACTTAACGGGTAAGTCAGGAACATTATTCTGCTCAAAGGATGAGGAATCGTTCTCCTTAATGCTTGATACTTGAGTCTTGAATTGGAAAAACTATCAAAACAACCAAGTGATGAAAGACAATCGATTAGAGATGCAAGACCCTCGGCAGCAATATCCGGCTCCGCCCTTTCCTCAACAACCGCAGCCCGTACCAGGACTTGCTCAAAAGATGCAGCCCCAACCGGATCACGGTGAGCAGAGCTACATTGGAAGTGGAAAGCTTGTAGGTCGGAAGGCATTAGTCACCGGAGCCGATTCTGGTATCGGCCGCGCTGTTGCGATCGCATTTGCGCGGGAAGGTGCTGATGTTGCGATCGCCTATCTTAAGAGCGAAGAGGCTGATGCAATAGAGGTGATCCAATTGATTGAACAATCAGGGCGCAAAGCGGTTGCGCTTCCGGGTGACATCACCGATGAGCATTTTTGCCAAAAGCTGGTGACAGATGCAGTGCAATCTTTGAACGGTTTAGATATTCTGGTGAACAATGCTGGCGCACAGACATCTTACCCCTCAATTAGCGACATTACGACTGAGCATTTCGATAAAGTGATGAAGACAAACCTCTACGCGCTATTTTGGATTACTAAAGCAGCCGTTCCACATCTTAAGCCTGGAGCATCAATTATTAACACGACTTCGATTCAGGCATATCAACCTTCAGCGAGTCTGCTTGATTATGCGATGACTAAAGCGGGCATTGAGAATTTCAGCAAATCTCTAGCCAAACAGATGATCGAGAAGGGAGTGCGTGTTAATGCAGTCGCACCCGGTCCATTCTGGACACCGCTACAGCCAAGTGGTGGTCAGACCCAGGACAAGATCGAGAAATTTGGTTCTGAAGTTCCGCTCGGAAGACCCGGTCAGCCTGTGGAAATTGCTCCTGTGTATGTGTTGCTTGCTTCCCAAGAAGGCAGCTATATCACTGGAGAAGTTTATGGTGTAACAGGTGGCATCGGGATTGCCTAGTTCAAAATGTTGAAACGACTCTAGGAAAACTTTTATAAGGGTCATTGATCTTGAAAATAGGCAAAACCTTCAGATTAATTCTAGTTGGTTAACTGCGATCGCAACAACGAGGATTGCGATCGCGCAGTTCGTTCACTCGAGAAATAAACTTTAGAACTCTTGCATAAATATTTTGTGGTATGAGTAGGGGTTGTTCTAATTTCAGTTTTTGGTAAGAGTTTATAAATTGTTTCGAGCAAGTATTATCAGGCGATAAGCCTACGGCATGGCTTCGCTTATCGCTAACTAAAAAATTGCAGCAAACGTTATTTCAGTTATTGATTAATTACTGAAAGTATTTGAAAAATTTGATTTTTTAATTGATTTATATGGCTAAGTGATTATAAATTCCCGCAATTAAATTAGACCTTAAGCCAAAATGTCACTGACAATTTCGATATCTATCAGACAAAATTTTAAATATCTTTAGACGACGATTTACGTGGGGAGCATCCCATTTTTGCAAAAACATTAGATAGCAAGTTGACCATTGAGGTAGGCACAGCAAAGTTGTAGTATAGACGGCACATTGGCAGGATTCCACTGAATACTAGATAGAAAGTTTCAACATCAGACCGATTTGTTTAATAGCAGACTCCACAGATCCAGAACCAATAGAGTAAATTTGTTCTGCCTGACAGTAGCCGTAATTGATAATCCGACTTCGATGCTTATTCAAATATGCACAAAAATTCTTTGCTTGTTTTTTCGCTAAATCAACAAACAAAGCGATCGTTGCATCTACTTCAGATTTCTTGTCCACAGTTACAGGCTCCTTAAGGGTCTTAGGGCTAAAGTTTTCGTCAAATCGGCAAGGAGAACACGATCACAGAGGTTAAACATTTCTACCTCGGTAGAGGTCTGTCGCATCAGCCGCAGAAAATCACCTTCAGCGTCAACGTTTAGGGCAATGTAGTTGAGGAACATTTTCAGGTAGCCTATACGTGCTCGCTCTGGCATAGTTGCTGCTGCGGGGGTTTGCCATAAACGATCAATATAGTTGCGTACCTCTACTAAAGGAACAGGCGTGATCGTTTCAAAGCGCAAAGCCTGGCGAATTTGATTGAAAAGCCAAGGATTCCCAATCGCCCAGCGTCCCACCATTATACCCGCCGCACCCGTTTGAGAAAGCACTTTAACAGCAGTAAAAGCAGAGTTGATGTTGCCATTGGCAAGTACTGGGCAATCGACCCGTTTGACCGCGGAGGCAATCAAATCATATTTCACTGTTCCGTGGTACATATCTTTCACTGTGCGACCATGTAAACTCAGTAAATCAATGCTGTGGCGATTGATTATATCTAGAATAGAATAAAAGTTATCAGTATTTTCAAAGCCTAAGCGCATCTTGACTGTTAAAGGACGATCATTCACAGCAGAACGCAGTTCTCCCAAAATTCGCTCCACTTTTTCTGGTGAGAGCAGCAATCCACCCCCAACATTTTTGCGATAGATTCTAGGTGCTGGACAACCCATGTTCAAGTCAACTCCAGCGATATTATACTTACAGAGTTCCTTTGCTGTTCTTACTAAGTCTTTTATGCTTTCGCCAATCATTTGAGCAAAAACGGGGCGACCGGTGTCATTTTCGGTGATTGCTGTTAGAATGCTACGATTGAGCCGTGAGGTATCATTCACCCGAAAATACTCAGTGAAGAAGTAGTCAGGACTGCCGTAGTGGGCAATCACCTTCATAAACCAGAGGTTTGTCACATCTTGCATGGGCGCAAGAGCCGTGAGCGGTAGGTCTGGATGCAGCGATTGGGGGAGCGATACCTGGGACGACATAGAGATGAACAGCCTTCGACAAAATATCACTCTATCAAACATTAGAAAGTTTGATTGCACTTCTACACTTAAAGAAATCGCAAATCAAAACTCTTTTAGGCGTTGCCGATCTTCACCAAGTGGATGCCAACCACCTTTGCTGCAAAGACGCCTAGCTTTGACAATAGACTTTATATTATCTTTTTTAACTTTGCTGCTTACGTCAATATGGGTTTTAGGTATTCTGCTTCGCTTGGCTAATTGCATTCAATAAAAACAAATCCACATCTTTATGCAATGGTTGATTATGCTGTGGACAAGCTGTTGAATACAGGCATCTTGGACAACCAGCTTTACAATCACATTTGGCTGCTAAAGCATGAGATAATGATGATATTAATGTCATTATGTTTGTTGGTTTATAATTTGGGATAAAGACAATTAATAATGTCGTTAAAAAATCAAAAAACTATAGTTAGAAATCAACTTAATAAACCCACAGAAGTCCCTACTTTGCGCTGGATATTTCAATGCTTTCAAGGGATTCACATTCTGATTACACAAGGATTTCAACAAATTCTTAACTTAACAGAGTCATGTTGTCATATCTTGCAATTCCTACCTACTGCTTGTAAAAAATATTATTTATTGTCGGAATTGTAAAATTTCTAATTCACGATTACGTGGTTTGATTTTTGCTCACTGATTAAATAATTTTAATTAAATATTGTTGGATAACTAGCTTTTTTAATATAATAAAAAAGCTGATTTTTTGGCGTACATAATTTATTTTCGATAGTTACTTTATTGTCAAAAATTCTCGTTTTGAATTGACTGGTAATATAGTTTGTTTATACTACTTATTGAAGTGCGGAATGTGGGATTAAACCACAGCTGACCAGGGCCGATTGCCATCCGCTCCGTCAAAACCCGCTTTAGTTGATCTTTGTCCATACATATACCGGGAGCAACATCTGCATAACGTCTCAAATCGGTGGGCGACTGCCGAGGTCTTTGATGCACCAATAGGATCTTGCGTCAGTCCGTTGCATTGTAATTTTAAACTTTTAGGTACCAATTGGGTAGAATGGATGGCATCAATTGTGGCGATCGCAACCTTGGCAGCGCCAATTTAAGGGGTTCTGAAGCTGACGATGAAGCTTTCTTAAGAGCAATTATGCATTTAAGTAATATTTGCTCTATTCTGTAAACAGACTCTTTAGGAGTGCCAATATTTATACTGAAATCTGGAATTACATAAATATCACTGATGAAACTTAAAAATTTTTTACAGCAGTCCCAACAAGTTACTAAATTATCAGAACAAAAAACTCCCTTTGTGTCACAACAGGAGCCAACTAACACTTCTAGTGAATCAAACAATGCTTTTAAGGAAAGATTATCACCTCCTTGGGTTCGGCATCTGCTACTACTTACAGGATTGGGAGTGTTGTTTAGTGTAATTGCAGTTTATATAGCTAATTATGCTTATGAGCAATGGCAATATATGCAAAAATATCTAGAAACTGATAATGCTTATGTTAGCGCAGAGATTAACCCTGTGATTAGTCGTGTATCAGGAATAGTCACTGAAATTACATTCAATGATAACCAAACGATATCTCCAGGCATGGTATTAGTGAAACTTGATAAAAGTAACTATCAATTATCTTTGGCACGGGCAAAAGCATCTTTAGAATTAGCTAAACAGCAAGCAGCATTGGCACAAGAGAAAATTCCCCAAATTGCTATTGAGATTCCATCACTACAACCAGTTACTGAAAATAAAAAGGCTCAAATACAACAACAAGCTTTCAGAAAAAAAAGAACTTTACAACTACAAGTCCTAAATCAGCAAAAGAAGATAAACGAGCAACAATATAAGGTAGCTAACGCTACTTTGGCTCAAAAGCAGCTAGAGGTAACAAAAGCACAACTGGAGTTGAACTATACTAACATTGCGACTTTGATCGGTGGAGTAGTTGGGAATAAAAATGTACAGATAGGACAGCAGGTGCTTCCAGGGCAAACTCTTTTATCAATAATACAACCACATCCTTGGATTATTGCTTATTTTCCTGAAAAGCAGTTAGAAAAAATACAGCCAGAGCAAAAGGTAAAAATTACAGTTTCAGCCTTTGCTAATCGGCAGTTTCAAGGCAAGGTAGATAGTATCGCTTTTATGTCACAAGATAATCTGACGAGCAATTCAGCTTCTGGTAATTCACTACATGAAATTCCCGTCAAGATTCTGTTTGATCGCTCAAGTATTCAAGGTTACGAATCTCGATTTACTCCGGGAATGTCAGCAGTTGTAAAAGTTGAAACTAAGTAAAACTTCTAAAGAATTTCTCAGTACACTTACGAGTGATGAGCGCTGGGGTGTTGTGCTAGAGTTTGAGGACGTTGACGCACAGAAATTTGGTCAGTTGATTTCATCTGCGCCTGATTGCGTAGAGTGGATGGGGTAAGTTGTCTACTTTGTACGATCACCCTTGTGCTATTTTCTTTGCATAAAACGCTTTCGTCTTGTTAAAAAACAAGTAGATAGGCATTGTTAGATACAGATGCATCCCTAGCAATTCACAACAGCATACAGCCAGTAGTTACGGTAAGTAGTACTTTTGAGGCATGAGAACGATAAAATAAAGACAGCTATTTTGGCAGCAAAGCAACTGGTTGGGCATCGATTCGAGTTCGGAACAGACTATAAGGTTTCTGGCGCAGGTCTTTTCCTTGGTGATATCTGGCTTGACGATGCAGCTGATTAGCTGTGAAGTAAAGATAACCATCTTTTGCCACTGATAGAGTATCTGGCCAAAGAACACGCGGGTCATGAATGAATGGCACTAAGATAACGGCAAATCCATTGTTATAAGGCTTTTGAGTGTGGGGAGTGTGCAGGGAAAGAGAATTTATGCTTTTCCCTCTTCCCACCCCTCCCACACTCACTAAGCGCAAAGGTTTTTCCTTTTCTTAGTGCCATTCGGCTAAAACCCTCTTGCCTCTTGCCTCCTGCCTCCTGCCTTCTCTCAACGATAAATTTTCCCACCCAGCTACTTATCACAGTTTTAGTGAATTGGTATTACTACTCCACAATCAGCTTAATTTGTCAATATTTTCTACTGTACTGGCTCTCTAACGCTATTTAGGCAAAAGCTAGGCTACTTCTATTTTTGGCGAAGGTATTGTTGTATACTAAGCTTTTTCCGCCATGCCTCCATGTAAGTGTAAAACACCGGAGTCAGATAGAGAGTCAATATCTGAGAGAACAGTAATCCACCAACGATCGCAATACCCAGAGGACGACGCGCTTCTGAACCTACTCCCGTCCCCAAGGCAATCGGGAGTGTCCCAATTAAAGCTGCCATCGTCGTCATCATAATTGGACGGAAGCGAATCAAGCAAGCGGCATAGATGGCATCAAAGGAATTTTTCCCTTCCTTTCGCTGCGCTTCAATGGCAAAGTCCACTAGCATAATGCCGTTTTTCTTGACAATGCCCACTAGCAGAATGATACCGATGAAAGAGTAAAGATTTAAATCAACTTGGAAAATCAGCAGCGTCAGTAATGCCCCAAAACCCGCCGAAGGCAAACCGGAAAGAATTGTGATCGGGTGAATGAAATCCTCATAGAGGATACCGAGAATTAGATAGATTACTAAAATAGATACCAACAACAGTACGCCTAGATCGTTGAAGGACTGTTGGAAGGTTTGGGCTGAACCCTGAAAGCTAGGGGTAATTGTTGAGGGTAGCATCTCACTAGCTGCTTGCTTGATGGCATCTGTAGCCTGACTTAGAGACGTTCCTGGTAGAGTGTCAAAAGAGATAGTTGCAGAGGGGAGTTGAGCAACGTGAGTCACAGTCAGGGGTCCGACATTCTGGGTGATATTAGCGATCGCACTCAGGGGAACCTGTTTTCCAGTACTCGATTGCACATAAAGCATCGATAAGGCACTGGGATCTCGCTGAAACTCTGGTTTCACTTCTAAAATTACATAAAATTGGTCATTTGGGGTATAAATAGTGGAAACCTGGCTGGAACCATAGGCTGCGCTAAGGGTTTGTTCAACTTCTTGGGCGGTAATCCCAAGGGTTGCAGCTTTGTTGTGGTCAATTTGAACTTGGATTTGGGGAGTGCTGAGTTGTAAATCGCTGTCAACGTCCCGGAGTCCTGGTAAGGTTTTGACTTTATCCACAAGTTTAGGAACGTATTGGCGCAAGTCTTGTAAACTCAAGCTCTGCAACGTGAACTGATAAGTAGAATTAGTTTGTTGTCCACCAATGGGAATGGCTGGTGGAGAGCGGAGGAATGTTTTAATTCCAGTTGTACGTCTCAACTTGGGGGTTAGTTCTTGAATGATTTGGTCAGCACTCAGTTGACGTTGAGAACGTGGCTTGAGCCGAATCGTAATTCGCCCGGAGTTGACCGATGCGTTCGGGCCACTTGCACCCACAATCGAGTCAACTGCTTCAATGTTGGGGTCTTTACGAATAATGTCAACAACCGTTTGCTGGTGACGCCGCATATCATCAAAAGAAATATCTTGCGCTCCTTTGGTGTTCGCCATCAGTTGTCCAGTGTCTTCCGTAGGAATAAATCCTTTAGGAACGATGATGAACAAATAGACGGTCATTACCAGCAAAATGCCAGAACCAATGAGTGTCATCAGGCGGTATTTTAAGACGGGTTTGAGGGTCCAATCATATCCCCGCAGGAGTAAATCAAATACCAATTCTGAGACACGATACAGCAGATTTGGTCTTTGCTGATGGGATGAACTTAAAAAGCGACTGCACAACATTGGCGTGAGACTGAGGGAAACAAAACCCGAAACCAAAATTGCCACAGCGATCGTCACGGCAAATTCATGAAATAATTTACCGATTATTCCACTCATAAACATGATCGGGATGAACACCGCCACTAGGGAGAGGGTCATTGACAAAATTGTGAAGCTGATTTCTTTTGATCCCTTCAATGCCGCGTCTAAGGGAGATTCGCCCATTTCTCGATAACGGACGATATTTTCCAACACCACGATCGCATCATCCACGACAAAGCCCACGGAAAGGGTCAATGCCATGAGGGAGAGGTTGTCTAGGGAGAAGCCTGAGAGATACATTACAGCAAAAGTGCCAATAATCGCTACAGGTAGCGCCAAACTGGGAATTAGCGTTGCAGTTATGTCACGCAAGAATAAGAAAATCACCAAGACAACTAGACAAACCGAGAGAACCAAAGTAAACTTTACATCGCTGACAGAGGCTCGGATTGTTTGGGAGCGATCGTACATAATTCCCATCTCAATCGATTTGGGAACTTGTTCGCGGAGTGAAGGTAAAAGTTTCTGGATGGCATCAACGATATTTACAGTGTTGGCTCCCGGCTGCGGCTGCACGGCGAGAACAACGGAATGGCGGTTTGTTACCTTGTCATCGCTATACAAATTTGAGACTTTGACGTTTTGTTCACTGTCAATCACCTGCCCCAAATCCTGAAGCCGCACAGGCGCACCATTCTTGTAAGTTACAATCAACTGGCGATAGCTGGCAGCATCGGTGAGTTGACCGTTCGCCTGAATCGTATAACTTTTGTAAGGGCCAGAGAGACTGCCGATTGGTAATTTAACATTTCCCTGTTGAATTGCAGTTTTCACCTGGGTTAGACCAATTCCCCTTGATGCCAACTCTCGCGGGTCAAGCTGGACGCGGACTGCATATTGCTGTTGACCAAAAACCTGTACCTGAGCAACACCATTGATCATCGAGATTGGCTGACCAACTGTTACCTCTGCGTATTCGTCTACTGTCGAGATTGGCTGTGTCTCAGAATACATATAGAGGAAGAGAACTGGTGAGACAGACGGGTTAACTTTGCGGTAGGTGGGTGGGTGAGGCATTCCGGGGGGCAGTTGTCCTGCTGCGGCTGAGATGGCTGCCTGTACATCTTTTGCGGCATCCTCCACTCTGCGGCTAAAGTCAAATTGTAGGGAAATGTTGGTGCTGCCAGTTGAACTGGTGGAATTAAATGAATTGAGTCCGGCAATTTCAGTAAACTGTCTTTCTAGGGGTGCGGCGACCGAAGATGACATTGTTTCTGGGGTAGCACCAGGGAGACTAGCAGAGACAGATATAAAAGGATATTCAACGTTGGGTAAGGCACTAATGGGTAACAGTAGATAACTCATGAGACCGAAGATGAGGATACCCATCATTACCAAAGTGGTCATGACTGGACGACGGATGAAGAGTTCTGAAAGGTTCATGAGTTTTGTTCTCCCAGAAATGTGGTGGATGCGATCGCTAAAAATAATGCAATACGCTTGGGTTAAGACTTAACTCTTTTTCAAATTCAATTTTTTAACGAACCGCAAAGAACGCAAAGAACACAAAGGAAGAAACCATCATGATCGCCCTCCTGTAAATGAGAAGACTCGACGGAACTTAACTTGACTAAGCTTCTTCCGCCATGATTCCATGTAGATATAAAACACGGGAGTTAAATACAGGGTCAATATCTGAGAAAACACCAGTCCGCCTACAACTGCAATACCTAGAGGACGGCGGGATTCTGAGCCAGCCCCAAATCCGATCGCTATTGGTAAAGTTCCCATGAGTGCTGCCATTGTCGTCATCATAATCGGGCGGAAGCGCACTAAGCAGGCTTGATAAATCGCCTCAGATGGCTTTTTCGATTCATTTCGCTGGGCTTCAATTGCAAAGTCCACCATCATGATCCCGTTTTTCTTGACGATGCCCACTAAGAGAATTATGCCGATGAAGGAGTAAACATTCAGTTCGACATGGAATATTATCAGCGTTAACAATGCACCAAAACCTGCTGAAGGCAAACCGGAAAGAATCGTAATCGGGTGAATGAAATCCTCATAGAGAACACCCAAAATTAGATAAATTACTAAAACAGCGATCGCTAACAGTAAACCCAAACTCGGCAGCGAACTTTGAAATACCTGGCTTGCGCCCTTAAAGTTGGTGCTAATGCTGGCAGGAATTACCTGATCAATCAGTTTTTCAATCTCTTGGTTGGCATTTCCCAAGGACACACCAGGGGCAAGGTTAAAGGAAATGGTGGCGGCGTTCATCCGACCGTTATGATTGACCATTAACGGGCTGACTCCCTGAGATAGTTTGGCAAATGTCTTCAGAGGAACTGCTACTCCAGTACTGGAGTTAATGTACAATGTCAACAAAGCATTGATATCCTCCTGATACTGCGGTGCTAATTCCAGAATCACTTGATACTCATTTGTCGCTGCATAGATGGTTGACACTTGGTAGGAGCCATAAGCATTTCTCAGAGTATTTTCGATTTGCTCGGCGGTAATCCCATAAGTTGAAGCTTTATCGCGATCAATGTCGATTTGAATTTGGGAAGCAAACTGTAAATCGCTGTTGACATCCTGGAGTTCTGTCAAGGTCTTCATCTTCGCAACAAGTTGAGGAACATACTCCTGCAAGGGTTTGACATCAGAACTCTGGAGTGCTAGCTGATAAAGTCCTGTACTTTGTTGAGCGCCAATCGGAATCGCTGGGGGATTTTGTAAAAATACTTGGATGCCTGGAACAGTGGCGAGTTTGGTTCGCAAATTTTGAATGATTTCCTCAGCCCCAAGTTGGCGCTGTGATCGCGGTTTTAACCGAATAAACAAACTTCCAGAATTGGCTGCAACTGCGGCTCCACTGCCATTAGCACTCGCTCCCGCTCCGATATTGGAGTTAACTGCATCTACGTTCGGGTCTTGGCGGATCAGATTAGCAACTGTCTGCTGATGCTGGACAAGATTATCAAAGGATGCATCCTGGGCTGCTTGGGTAATGCCTGTAATTTGTCCGGTATCTTGGCTAGGAATAAAGCCTTTGGGAACTACCACTAACAACCCAACTGTCACCGCGAATAGAACGACAGATAAAATCATCGTGGTAAAGTGATATTTTAAGACTTTTTTTAGACTCCAATCGTAGAGAGCCAGGAAGCGATCAAAGACATATTCGGAAGCTTGATATAACCGACTTTGATGGGCATGATCCACAGGACGCAGAAAACGGCTACACAACATTGGAGTCAAAGTCAAAGACACAAAACCAGATACGAGAATTGCAACTGCGATCGTCACAGCAAATTCATGAAATAATCGTCCCAGTACTTCACTCATAAACAACATCGGGATGAAGACTGCAACCAAAGAAAGGGTCATGGATAAAATTGTGAAACCAATTTCTCTCGACCCATTTAACGCCGCTTCTAAGGGACGTTCCCCCATTTCCATGTGACGGACGATATTTTCCAGCATAACGATCGCATCATCCACAACGAAGCCCACCGAAAGGGTCAACGCCATCAACGACAGGTTATCTAGTGAGTAATGCAGCAAATACATCACTGCAAAGGTGCCAATTAGCGAAACGGGTAATGCCAAACTGGGAATCACTGTGGCCGAAAGATTCCGCAAAAATAGGAAAATTACTAAGATAACTAAACCAATGGTCAAAATCAACGTAAATCTGACATCATCCACTGAATCTCGAATCGACTGAGACGCATCATAGAGAACCCCAATTTCCACGGATGCCGGAATCTGGCCTCGCAAATTCGGAAGCAATTTCTTAATCGTGTCTACGACCTGCACCGTATTGGTTCCAGGCTGTCTTTGAATGGTGAGAATAATCGCGCGGGTATTGTTGTACCAGCTTGCTACCTTGTCATTTTCTACACTGTCAATGATCCGCCCCAGTTGATTGAGATAAATGGGCATTCCATCTTTGTAAGACACAATCAGCTGGCGATAAGCAGCCGCATCCTGAAGTTGTCCATTAGTCTGGACTGTAAAATTCTTATGATTTCCCGAAAGACTACCGGTAGGCAAATCGACGTTACCCTGTTGAATTGCCGTCGCCACCTGATCTAGCCCAATTTGCCGTGTTGCCAATTGCTGCGGATCAAGTTGAATTCGAGCCGCATACTTTTGGGAACCGTAAACAGCTACCTGTGCTACCCCATTGATTGTAGATAGTTTTTGCGCCAAATAAGTCTCGGCATAATTGTCTACCTGGGAAAGGGGCAGAGTAGGAGAGTCCAGATAAAGGTAAAGAATCGGTTGATCAGCGGGGTTAACCTTGCTGTATGTAGGAGGATTGGGTAAATCCGTCGCAATTTGCCCCGATGCTCCCGATATCGCTGCTTCCACATCCTGCGCCGCATCATCAATATTCCGACTCAGGTTAAATTGCAGGGTAATTTGAGTCTGTCCCAGAGTGCTAGTTGAGTTGAGCGAATCGAGTCCAGCAATGCTGGAAAATTGCTTCTCTAGGGGACGGGCAACCGATGCTGCCATCGTTTCAGGGCTGGCTCCCGGTCGAGCGGCACTTACCTGAATTGTGGGATAATCCACACTTGGTAAATCGCTAATTGGCAGCAAGCGATAACTCATGAAACCGAAGATTAAAATCGCCGCCATCACCAGAGTTGTCATGATCGGGCGACGGATAAATGGTTCTGAGAGGTTCACGAATCACCTCCGCCTGAGTTGGGGCGTTCTCCCCCCTGCTGCCTGCCCCCTGCCCCCCTTCCTCTTCTTGACTTCGAGGAATTTTCACCTGCATTTGAGTCATTGCGGCCTGTTTTGATGCGAATTTTGCTCCCCGAAACTAGATTTGCTTGACCATCGGTGACAATTTTATCGCCTGGTTGCGGCCCTTTCTGAACCACATCTAGCCCCTCAATGGTGCTGCTAACTGTAACTGGAACATTTTCCACCGTCATGTCTGGCTTAACTACAAAGACAAACTGGCCATCCGGGCCATTCTGCACGGCTTGGGAAGGAACAACCGTTGCATTCGGTTCTTCAGTCAGCGTTAGCGTTGCGTTGACAAATTGACCGGGAAACAAGTGTCCCTGAGTGTTGTCAAAGTCGCCAATCAGTTGAATTGTCCCCGTAGTGTTATCGACCGTATTATTGACAAATGCCAAAACACCTGGTACAGGATGAGCTTGATCATCGGGGAACGTTACATCTACCTTCAGCTTGTCATTCTGCATATACTTTTGTACTTGGGGCAGATTTGCTTCGGGAATGGAAAAAGCAACTTGAATCGGGCGAATTTGGGTGATGGTTACTAGTGGAGTCGTGCTGTTGGCCTGTACCACATTGCCCTGAGTCACCAGAATATTGCCAGCGCGACCATCAATTGGCGCATAAATTTTGGCGTAAGATAATTGCACTTTAGTATTGTCCAATGCTCCTTGGTCGGAACGGACTACGGCTTGAGCATTAGCGATCGCTGCTTGATCGCCCTGGACAACTGCTCCGGCATTAGTCAGCGCCACTCGATCGCTTTTCAAAACTGCTTGAGCATTAGCGATCGCTTCTCGATCTGCTTGTAGGGTTGCTGTAGCCGATTTACTATTGGAAACATATTGCTGTGCTTGATCTAAACTGATCGCGCCCTTCTTGTACAAAGCACCATAGCGATCGCTCTGTCCTTGGGCAAATTGTGCTTGGGCTTGATCCTTGGCTAAAGTCGCCTGGGCTTGTCGCACCAAGGCTTGGTCTTTGACTAAGGTCGCTCTAGCTTGGTCTACTTGACCCAAGTCTCTGGCTAATGTCGCTCTTGCTTGTTGTACCTGCGCTTGGTCTTTGACTACAATTCCTTGAGCTTGCTGGATTGCAGCAGTTTGCGATCGGTCATCTAGGGTAAACAAAAGTTGTCCCTTTTTTACGTCTTGGCCTTTCTTGAAATAAACTCCAATGATTCGTCCACTAGCTTCGGGCGTAATTGATACTGTAGACCCCGATTGCACATTACCGATCGCTTGCAATTGTACTGGAACCGTTTTTTGTGTCACCATTGCCACAGTTACAGGTGTCACTTGCTGCCGATTCCGGCCAGATTTTTCAGTTTTGTCTGACTTGGCTGTACCTGCATGGATACCAAAAAAAACTAGCCCACCCAGCAACAGCATCCCCAAAATTACCAAACTAATCTTTTTTGGCGATCGCTTTTTTGGTGATCGTGATAGCTCCGGTTCTATACTGTTGTCAGTCAAATCGTTAGAAATTTCATGGTTCATCAGAACCTCCAGTGGATTTTAGTTTATTAGAAACAGCCAAATCCTTTACCACCTCAACTTCCCTGATCCCAATTTCATTTCTCAAAATATTTGTAATCTTTTATTAAATCTTGTAATTGTGTATCTTTATTCTGTCCCAATTTGAATATTGGAGGAGATAGTTTGACGAGCCAAAAGCGAAATTTATCAGAGATTAAGATGCTTTGCTTGTATTACTAGGTTTGCTATCTGAGGATATTGATTTGCTTATAGTAAATTAACTTCTGTCGATTAATTAGGGGATTTTTTATTAGGGAAAAACCGCAGATAATGACTTGACGAGCCGTAGAGGTTTTTATAAATAAACCAGGTATCAAGCACTAGTTCCAAAAGAGCAATCAACACCCAAATTGCTAGAGAAACTATTACAGGGAGGCTGAGATCAGGAAACTTCCTTTGCAAATCAATAATCCCAAATAACAGCAAAAACAGCAGCGAAACTCCCAGGAGAAAGGACAACTTGACGATCGCCAGAATGAAACGGCTCATCTCTAGGATGCGATTATAAAGCCTAGAAAATCCCTCCACAATTTCTTCAATGTTATTGATAACAAGTAAAATTTGTTGTCGGTACAGATGGGTAGCTAAGGAGCATTCTTGATGCACTTGCACCAATTCATATTCATTCTTGAAATTATCTAAAAGCTTATCCAAAGGTAGTACCTGGGAGCTAGTTGGCCAAATTGGTAAATCTTTTAAATGCAAGGGAACTAAATAGTTAATTAGCGCTATTAAAGTTTCAGTAAAATTACTGAGTTCGGCGGGAAGAGACTGAGTTAAACGAATGAGTTGGTCAATCTGAATCTGAAGTGTATAGTAGTCCTCATGCCGCCTTTGAGCGATTAACTGACTATTAAACGTCAGGAAAACAATTAACACCCCCAATAAAGCAGCTAAGGACTGGGATACAGCAGAAAAGAACTCAATCGCCACCTGTTTAGGTACTGTCAGCCAGGGGGCGTTTTCCCGTATAGCAAAAACCAAGGTGACAACAAATACAACCCCGACGACCGCTAGCTGATGGTGGGTAACAGTAGCTATGACTGTCCGCACTAGGGGAGTGTTACTGAGTTGAATCAGGATTTGCAGACCTGGGACTGGTTCACAAATTTGAAGTCGTTGAGCTTTGCGGGTTGACATGATTGAAAGTGGCGATAGGAGATATTGTTAAGAATATCCCTATACTTATTGCCCACGTTGTAAACTTAGATGATTAGCATCGGACTGAATCAATTTGCCTAGGTCAGCAACCGCCCTAGCATACTGAGGATCAGCTAATGTCCCCAAGGTTCTATTTTGCACCAATGCTTTCTGTTGTGCCTCAGTTAATTCCACATTAATATCGGGTGCAATGCCGACATGATTGATATCTCGACCTTTGGGTGTGTAATATTTAGCGATCGTTAATTTCAGTGCCGAACCATCAGAAAGTGGCTCTACGGATTGAACTAAACCTTTACCGAAGGTGCGAGTCCCTACTAACCTGGCGCGATTGTCATCTTGCAATGCTCCTGAGAGAATTTCGCTGGCGCTAGCAGATCCCTTATCGACTAGAATCACTAAGGGTTTGTTGGTAAGAGGATGTCCCGACGCATTGTAGCTATCTTTAACTTGGTCTCGATTTACCAAAGATACTATTGCCCCTTGCTTCAACCACATACTGGCAATTTGCAAACTTGCATCCAGCAGTCCACCTGGGTCGGAACGCAGATCCAAAACGTAGCCCTGCACCTGCTGTTTTTCTAATGCTTGAATTGCCCGATGCATCTCTTGCGGAGCCGTTTGCGTAAACTCTGGTAAACGAATATAACCAATCTTACCCACTGCTGTTGTTTGCGTGTTGTAAGTTACAGGATGGATAGCAATATTTGCGCGGGTAAGCTTGAAAGTTTGTGATTGATTGCCCCGTTGAATTGTTAATACTACCTTGGTTCCCACTGGGCCCAGAATCCGCTTAACGGCATCCTCAATTTTCATCCCCTGAGTCATTTGACCGTTAATCTGGACAATTACATCGTCTGGCAAAATACCTGCCTTAAAAGCAGGCGTTCCTTCAATCGGGGCGATAACAGTTAAGGCTTTAGTTTTTTCATTCAGTGCCAGTTCCAACCCGACACCACTGAGGTTGCCAGAAAGGTCTTTATTTAAGGCAAGAAATTCCTGGGGGTCGAAAAACTCCGTATAGCGATCGCCTAATTTAGCCACCATTTCTTGAATCGCCCCATAAGCCTGTTTGTTGGAACTATAGGAGCGGCTAAGATACTGCTGTCGAATTGCTTTCCAATCTTGATGGTTAAAGCTAACATCAACATAATTTTTATCTAGGATTTGCCACACCTCATCCACGAGTCTTTGGGGGCTAGGTTGGGGTTTACCTAGAGCTTTTGAAGCGTAGAGACTACTTCCTGCCAGGATTGTTGCGATAACAGCAAGTTCTATCTTCAGGAGCAATTTTTGCTTTAACATAGTTTAACTATTTACCATCTATTGCCTTATAATTATTCTTTCTTTTGACTTGTTGCACTAGGATTTATCTTGGGATTGTCCTTTACGGTGGGGATAGGCAGTCTTAAAAATATCCTGAATTTTAGTCTTTTGTTCAGCCGTGAGATTCAGGCTCAATACTGCTTTACGCATTCTTTCACCTTGTTGTAATTTCGTTGACAATTGCTTTACCTGATCGGGGGTCAGAACTGCCTCAACTTGCTTGCGAACTGCTTCGCGTTTCTCGGCGCTCTGCTGCGTATTCCTTCCAGGAGAGTTGGGAGCAGAAGCGTTGGTATCAGATACCTTTGTCCCAGAGTCGTTCCCTTGAGATACATCTGGGGACTTAGAACTGGTGCAACCTGTCATTCCTCCAATCAGAATAGTTGCAAGTAAAAGAGTTGGTAAAATTATCTGTTTTTTAATCATTTACTTTTTTGGTTTTTGTTGTATGTAATCCGACTGTTCTGACTCAATTTCGGTTAATGACTGTTGAATGGTGTTTGAAAAGTTACTACTTTACTCATATCAGCTAATGTTAAAAGTTGGGATGGGTTTGTGCATGAGCTAGAATTCCTAACCTGACCAGTAAAAAAGTACTCAAGTTATTGTGACTTTTTTCCTAATTTAGAAATAATTAATCAGTCGAAATGGCTCTATCGATAGTAGAGACAGATTCGTTATATAGGAAGAAGAATTTCATCCTAAAATTGTGAAAATACCTATGGTTTTGTTACAAAGACCATTGAGTTGGAACAGTTCTATGGTTCGCTTGACCTACCCATCGTTTCATCTGTTGCTTTACCTAGAGTGGCTGTTATTAGCCACGGCAATGTTCATGGAAGTTGTGCTACCATTTGAGTTGTCCTGGTCATTGCTGCTACGAGTTGTTGTGATCGCAACTTTCAGCTTGATGGGCTTGAGACTACCAATGGTGAAGCTGGAAACAAAATTATTTTATACAGCTTTAGAATTCGGTTTAATTTTACTACCAACAATTCAACATAGCTTATCTAGTCGCTCCGTTTTCTTGCTGTGTCTGGTACTGGTGATGCGGAGTTGCCTGATATTTAAGCAATTGGGACAGTTGCTTGTCTTGGGTTTATCTCTGCTTTGTTATGGAACACTGCTTTTGTCAAGACCGATTGTACCTGATAAGTTTATCCCAGATAAGCTGATCGCCATGTCTTGGGATTGGCGATTAAGTAATATATTATTGTTTAGCTTAACGTTAGTATTCGCTTTATTATTAATTAATGCCCTGCTTGCAGAGCGCCAAAGTCGAGAGCAGTTAGAAATTGCCCATCAGCAATTAGAGATCACCAATCAACAACTGTGTCAGTATGCGCTACGGATTGAAGATCAGGCAACCTTGCAGGAACGCAACCGAATTGCCCGCGAAATTCATGATGGGTTGGGACACACTCTAGTTGCCCAAACTATTCAGATTAATAACACCTTGTTATTCTGGGAATCAAATAATCACAAAGCATTGACATTTCTCAAACAGGCAAAGGAATTGGGGGCTGAGGCGCTGCTGGAAATTCGGCGATCGCTTTCTGTTTTGCGCTCAAATCCTTTGCAAGGACAATCTCTTAAATCAGCCATTGAAAAGCTGCTGACAGATTTTCAGCAAATCACAGGTATTGAACCGGACTGTAAAATTGATCTACCGTACACTTTACCAACAGAAGTAAACACAGCCCTTTACCGGATTGTGCAAGAATCGCTGACAAATATTTGCAAACATGCCGAGGCGACGAGCGTTACTGTTGGACTACTAGCTGAGGCTGGGATGATTCATCTGTCAATCGAAGATAATGGAAAAGGGTTTAACCCCACTCAAAATACAACCGGGTTTGGGCTACAAGGGATGCGAGAACGAGCGGTTGCACTGGGCGCTGAGTTAAATCTCCACAGTCAATTAGGAACAGGTTGCTGTATTTCTGTTTCTTTGCCACTATCAAAGCTGTTGTTTTAGCTATGATTCGGATTTTATTAGTTGACGATCAGCATCTTATTCGCCAGGGACTTAAGAGTATGCTTGAGTCGAATGCCCAGATGCAGGTAATCGGTGAGGCGGAAAATGGGCAACGGGCACTTGAGGTGATTCCTGCACTGCAACCTGATATTGTGCTAATGGATATTCGGATGCCTGTAATGGATGGAGTTGCTACAACAAAGGCGATCGCTCAACAATATCCTGATATTAAGGTTCTTGTTCTGACCACCTTTGATGATGATGAGTATGTTTACCAGGCGATGCGGCTGGGTGCAAAGGGCTATTTACTTAAGGACACTGAACCTGATGAACTAATGTTAGCAATTCGATCCGTCTACAAGGGACAAACCCTACTCGGTCCGGGATTGTTTGAAAAAGCACTCATGCCGATTACCGCACCTGTCCCGTCTGTGCAAACTCCTCCAGAATTGGCGCAACTTACATCCAGAGAATTAGATGTATTGCGGTTAATTGCTTCTGGAGCTAATAATCGTGAAATTGCCGAATCGCTGTTTCTTTCAGAAAACACTGTTAAGAATTATGTTACCAATATTCTGAGTCGGTTGAATTTACGCGATCGTACTCAAGCCGCTTTGTTTGCCCATTCTTTGTTTGGCGAACTTAAATAAGTTAAGTTCAGTACCCGCATTTATTACAAGCGGTGCGTAGCTTGCCGGCGTAGGCATCGCTATTACCCAAACCTTTATCGAGCTTAGATTTTGAGCGTTTTAGAGACTGTACGAATCACAACCCCTGCCTCTACGGACTGCTGCCATGCTTCTTTTTGCCCTGACGATTCTAGCCCAATTAAAGGTCGTAGCTGATATTCGTTGATGGATAAAATTTCTCCCTCACTAGAGTTTGTGTGAAATGTGTCCGCACCCAGATCATTTTGTGTCCTATTAGGACATATTTTCATGAGCAGGACTTACGCAACTGTCACAAGCGATGGCGCGGCGCAGCCGCGCCGAGCGCCAAACAACTAGACAATAAACATAGGAACATCTAGACGTTTTAATTGCTGAACTAGATAATTTGACAAGAGTCCGTGCTTAATTTGATAAATTGTTTGACCAGTTCTATAAGCTAAATCTTTAAGTCTAATCCAGACTAAAATAGCGCGAGGCTTTCATGATTTCTTTGAATACGGCCTTTACGGCATTGACATGATTAAACACCAGCAACTGTTTTAATTCAAAGGTGTTACTCCTCAACTTTCCATCGAATCTTACACACTTGTTGTACAACATCCGTAGAATCTTGAGAGAAATCGTTTTTGCGAATTAAATCCGTTCTATCGGGAGAGACAGTTACCCGGAACAGTCTGACTTTTTTAGTTTAAGGAAACTTTTTTATTTTAACTATTTTACCTGATTTCAATTCCTGTTTATCCCAAGATATGACATTTTAAATGCCAATGCCCAACCATCAGCATATCGTTTAGGTGTCAGTCGCCAGCAAGTGTTGCCGTGTTTGTCTCGACCTCCATAAGTACAGCAGTAGAGTTGAAATCCTTGCTGGGTGATTTTACCGCAGAGAATGTAGTGGGAGTAGACAAATTGACCATTGCGGCAGTAATTATTCCAGTTTTCAGGTATCATTTCTCTGGGCAAGTCCCAAGAAATCCTGAGCCAAATTTTGGTTCCGGTGGTAAAGCCTATTTGTCTAATAAATTTAATAGTTGTTTTTACTAAAATAGTAGAGCCGATAGGGCATGATTTCCGACCCTTTTTTATGGTGGGCTGTACTTAGCAAGTACTGGCAGTAATTAAGTTTAGTAAATCTCATTACCGTGAGCAACATTTATCTAATACATCCTCTACTTATTTTCTCATGAATATTTCAATAGAGCTTTAAAGCAAGCAATTTTTATTGTGAATACAAAGCTTTCAGAATTGAGACTTCGTAATACTTATGTACTACACTTTAGTGATCGCGCTGTGCCAGTTGCGTAAGTCCTGACCAATAAAGTTGTAGTCATCTTAATAAATCATCTACATAGTTTTGAGCATGAACAGTATTATCGTGGATGAAGCTTACGGGGTTATTAATTTCATGAGCTATTCCCGCGACTAGCTGTCCCAAATAAGACATTTTTTCGGATTGAATTAGTTGAGTTTGGGTCTGTTTAAGAGTTTTTAGAGCGATTTTCAGTTGATGAGCTTGATTTTTGAGGTCTCTATTTTTAGTTTTTAACTCTTGAGTTCGTTTTTGAACTTTTGCTTCTAAAGATTGATTGTAATATTCTAATTTCTCTCTAGCTTTTGCTAGATTAGCAACTAAGTTAGTATTTTCTAATGAGATAGCGGCTTGGGAACAGAGAAGCTTGATAACTTCCAAACCATCATCACTAAAAGCATGAGTCGTTAAATTATTTTCTAAATAAAGAACACGGATTAATTTTCCTTGTTTAATTAAAGGTATACAGAGGACAGATTTTGGTCGTTTTTTAACAATATATGATCGTTACCAAATGAATGATCTCTTACTGCATCGTTTAAAACAACGTTCTCTAAGGTTCGGATAACATAATTAATCGCTGAGATAGGAACTTGAGTTTCAAGAGTTTGATTAATACTTTTTACATCAGTTTTTCTTCCTTCTACGGCTTCTATAACCAATTTTCTCTCACGTTCGATAATTATAATTACTGTTTGAGCGCCTGCATTCTCAACAATGATTTTCATTAATTTAGCAATCAGCTTCTCTAATATAATTTCACTGGATAAAGCTAGGGACGCTTTGATAACAGTCTTTAAATCAAGTTCATTTAAGTTATTGTTTGTAATTGTTCGGGTTATTGGAGATTATGGGACTAGATTAACATCTTTTTGAGTAGTTTGCTGAAGAATGGGGCGCAGTAGATGAGGATAGCACTGCTCTAAGTCATGCGTTTTGGCTTTAGCTCCCCAACGGATATAGCCGTCATAGGCATCTAGCAAGTAGTCTTGGGCGATGCGATCGCGTCCTCAGGCTAAGTAGAACCGTCCAGCGAATTCTGCTGCTAACGCCTCAATCTGGGTAAATTGATTGGCTTTTGCCGTAGCAATTGCTCGATCATAACAGTCTGCTGCTTGTACGCGATCGCCTTGAATTCGATACAGTTCTGCTTCAACGAGTAGATATTTATGCAAAAAGTTCTTTGGGCAATTATCTACCCAAATCTTATACTGGGTTTGGTTTGTCCGAACTTGCTGCAAGTATTCAGCCTGTTGGACGCGATCGTGCGAGAACTTGTAAGCAACGGCGATCGTACCTGTAGCTTTCCACGCTTGTAAACACTGTTCTAAATCGTGCTTGAGTCCTAACGCACTCTGATAGCGGTCTTCTGCGTTTTTTTCCATCAGTTTAGCAACGATCGCTGCCACAATTATCGGCACATCCACCTGCACCTGATTGACAGGTATGGCAACCTTGGCAATGTGACAATGCACTAACTCCAGAGGATCGTCTGCTGCAAACGGCAGTCGTCCGCTCAACAGTTGGTAAAGGGTGATGCCTAATGCATAGAAATCGGCGCGATAATCAATGCTGCGATTCATTCGCCCCGTTTGTTCGGGAGCAAGATACGCCAGCGTCCCTTCTAAATTGTTGGGACTTTGAATTTCCTGGGTTTGACGAGGCAGTAAGGAAGCAATGCTGAAATCAATTAATTTAATTTGTTTAGAATCAGGATCAATTAAAATATTGGCGGGTTTGATGTCTTTATGCACAATCCGATGCTGGCAGAGATGGTGCAGAATATCCGCGTCTAATATCCTTTATAATTCCCAAATCTTTTAGTGATCGCACTTTGAATCTTACATTACAAATTGTTGAGTTGCAGCAATTTTATTCGTTTAGTCGAGCGTCTCAAGCTGCTGCAAA
This sequence comes from Nostoc sp., assembly GCF_036916735.1. Taxonomy (GTDB): domain Bacteria; phylum Cyanobacteriota; class Cyanobacteriia; order Cyanobacteriales; family Nostocaceae; genus Nostoc. The sequence continues at coordinate 20,378 of NZ_JBALFV010000067.1, read as the reverse complement.
ATTTCACGAACTTTGGGTTTGTGTCAGGTTTTGGCGATCAAGGTAGCGATCAGTTCTCACTGGAGTTTAGACTAGTCAGGAGTGCGAAACTCCAAACCTTTATAGCAATAGCTATACATCAAGTCTTAACCAACATGTAGAAAACTTTGGTTCATCACCAAAAGTCGTAACTAGAGACAGAGGTGTTTACTCTCAAACAAACGAAAACTATGCTCAATTATTAGGAATCAAAGAAGTCATCTTACCCAAGGGCGGTTATCGAAGATTTATTACTTGCTTAATTCGGAAAGTGACAGAAGAGGGATATAGTGGACGGTGAAACATCGTTATTAGCAGCCAAAGCTGGAGAGGATGTTAGAGCCAGATTAAACTAGGAGTGTGAAAATTAGTGTTTTCGAGCAGATGACAGTTAATAATGGATTGATTCTGACGCTTTTTATTGGGATTACAATTGTGCTAGCTCTTGCGTATGGTTTCGGCGTGAAAGCTCGACGTTTACCTTTTACAGCAGAAATTGGGTTTAACCAGACACAATTACAATTTTTGCGATGGTGGGTCAAGTTAGCTTTAGTTGCTGGAATTTTGTTACCTATATGCTTGTTAGCTCTTTCTTGGAGGCAACCATCTTCATGGGTATTCTGGGGAAGTTACCTATTGATAGTAGCCGTACAACTGATTTGTGAAGGTGTCTTTAGTCGCTCCCTTGTACCAAGTATTGTTGTACCCATTGGTTTTTTCTACACAGCTTTTCGAATATGCCAACTGCTAGACGGATTCACGCAATTAACATTTTCCTCTTTGACATCGGTGGGTTTTGGGATTGTTGTGTTGTTTTGGGTTGCTAACTTAATAATGTTGATGGTAATGGCTATTCCCACAATCTTTACAGGTTCGGAGTCAATTGAACAATCTTGATTTATGTGAAAAATTTTAACTACTTAACCGAAAGCCGTGTATTGACATAATTACCGTTTACAACCCACACCATCCCCATCTCTATCAAACCCGTGGAGAGCGGCTGGAATAATTTACTTCTCTGCGGTAGGGAATATCAGAGCAATTCAAATCTGCCGAGTTGAGGGGAATGCAGAAGTCAGGGTAGAAGCGATCGCAACTTCTAAAAATGCTAGAACTCACGCATTGACAAATAAAACTGACAGTAACGTCCTAGTATATACCTTGTTCAAGAAATTCCGAGTTGTTCCAGATTTCAAGCATCTGAATATTCTCATCTACGGGTAAGATTGTAGAATTTTTCGTTGTTAGTGAGATACTTACGTTTAATGTGAATTAAATATTGAAACCTCTGTAATTTCGTTGATAATTCTAAAAGCATAATTTTTGGCAATTCTCAAACACCTTACAGGATAAAAGACGTTTTTAATGTTTAATGGCACTGTATGAGATATGTAATGGAAAAAGCGCAACACAGGTAGGTCGGGAAACAGGACGCAACCCTTAGACAATCATGGAGTGGGTACATCGTTATAAGATTTCAGGTATAGAAGTACTGCGGTATCAACATACAGGTGGTCATCCCCCCCTTTTTCAAAACAAACTCTTTCACAAAATTCTCTACAAGAATCGCATAACTATATTTTGGTGCGACATTTGCTCTTACACTTGGCTGATTTATTAGCATTACTTATGTTATGAGGTTAACTCAGCCATTTGACACTGATATTTAAAATGACTAATTAAAAAAAAACACTTAGTCAGCTATTCCTCGCACAGCGATCGCAAAACTTTTCGGTCTACTGACAATACCTTAAAAGGGCTAGTTCTGTATCTATTGACTGTGCTTTGTCACTGGAACTTTTCATAAAAATTACCTTCAGTTTTGATATAGCTATTATTTTTTAACTTATAAAACAAAAAGTATGAAAATTTTCAACTTGGATTTTGGTTTAGTTCATACTCCCATAATTTTGTCATTCATCATATTTTCAGTGTGTATACCTGTACACGCCCAGAACCAATATGAATCACCAAATGAAGCAAATGAAGGGAATTATAAACACGGCTTAAGTGTCAGAACTCAATGTTTTCAGGATTTACGCAGAGATATCTCTACGGAGCGAGTTGCACGATTGTGCCGTAACGCAACTGGTTATACAAGTCAGTGCTTTCAGGAATTAAGAGATTCTATCTCTTTGGAACGGGCGGAAAAATTATGCCGCATAGCAACACCTTATACCAGTCAATGCTTTCTGGATTTGCGGAATGTAACCTCAACAGAACGGGCAACAAGGCTCTGCAATTTTGCTTTAGCGGATACAAGTCAATGTTTTCGAGTGTTGAACCAACAGATATCAACAAACAGAGCAGAAAAGGAATGTTTACCTCCCCTGGCTTCAGCTTTACAAGCTTGTGTAGACTCCCTGACTTTTGATGCTCAAGGGTATGCCACTGGCATTTCGGAAACGGTAGCAGTAATTTCTTGCCGAAAAACTTTCCCATTCAAATATCCCCTTGACAACAGTGACTAGAATATTTGCTTTTAGCCCTCTTCCCTGTTGACTACTGTATTTGAACCTTACTGTTTTACATTTAATTGCCGATAATTGTTACTACAAACACTTTTTTCCACAAGTATGCGATTCTGTGTATATTTTTCAACCCGACTCTTTAACTCACAGAATTTTTTGTCATCATCAAAGTTGCCGCTCTCCAATGGATATAGCAAACCCACTCCCATAGCTGTAGGTGTAATGAAGGAGTTCGTCAATAGCAGGCTTTCATGACGAACATTCTTAGGGCCTCTTTTCCAACTAAACAAATCACCCAATACAGGCACTTGACCAAAAATACCTCTCCAAACCGTGCCGATAATAGGTACGTAACCACGTCCCCCACTTAATGTACTTTGGTTAGAAAATGTTGAGAGAGCAAAAAAATCCACAGCCTTAGTGTAAACCGTGGTTGTCACTTTCTGTTGACCGATACGTGATAGCGGTTCTTGTGATCCTTTCTGTTCTGAACCAGAAAATACTGGGTCGGCAATAGTCAAATCAACTTCGAGTTCAGCAGAATTCATATTTCGTAACACATTAGGAATTAATGTCAATGTAATTCCAGTTTTCAACTCACGAAATTGAGCTTGTTGCTCTCCCAAGGCAGCAACTAGACTTATAACTCGAGCAAGCGGCAAAGAGCCAAGCGTTGGCGTTTTGCCCATCGCTGTATTTACTTGTGGAATAAATTTGTCAACCTGACCTGTGAGTTCGTCAGCTGATGTAAGCAAGTCTGAAAGCCTCAAGGGTGGAGTTACATCGAAAGCACTAACCGAATCCGACGTTACCTTAGTTGTTATCCCACTCAAACTAGCTACACTAGTCCTACCCACCTGTGCATATTCTACGCCCTTATATTCACTCACAATCTTTTGGATTTTGAGCAAAGTAGGCACAACAAAAAAATCTTCGATGTCTTTATTTAAGGCATCACTAGTATCTTGTAAGCGATTATTCAAGACATCGGCTGATTGTTGAAGATAGTAAGGGCTAAACTGATCTGGTTTGCTAACAAAGTGACCATAATGTAACGCAAAATCAAGCAATACATCGCGACTCACTTCGGCGTAGTTGTCTTCAAAACCTGTTTTCCAACAATTTTGAGGAGGTATAATAGCAGAATTTTTAGTGTTTTCAACCTTGCAGTTTAGCTTCAGCCCACGAAGAGAGAAAAACCTTTCGAGTGGCTGTTTTCCTTGTTTTCTGATTTCAGTTAAATAGTATTTATACCGTTCATCGTTTTCAAAATATTGCATCAGGTAATTTGCCATATCTTTTGTCACGTGGCTGCTTGCCGTTTCTGCTGCCACCATACGTATGACTATATCTGTCAGAGCTAGAGGGCGATGGGAATTCAGGGCTGATGTATACCCTAGATCGTTAACAAGAGCTTTAAACTCGCGATCAAAGTCATTTTCAGATATATTAGATTTCGCGTATTGTTCAACTTGAGCATATGTTTCTCGCACTAACTGTTGAGTTTGATTAATTTCCTCCTGTACTCTCACCATTACTTGAGCTAATTTCTTGGGATCATTACTGGAAATCTGGATTCCCCACATCTGCATCATAATACCGGGACGAGGAAGATCAATTGCAGCAATGATTCGGTAAGCAGATTTCCTTTCTGCACTCGTACCATAGAGAATTATCTCGTCAGAAGGTGTCCCTGATGGCTCTATTGTGAGACTCCAATTTTCGTCTTTTTTCACCTTGTCAAGTATTGTCTTTACAACCTCTGCATTCCGAAAGTAATATAACTTGACTCTTTGAGTTCCTTTACCTTCTTTCTTTTCTATCAGTGAAGTTGTTGGATTAAGAACAATAGGAGTTGTTTGAGCTTGAGTAGGCAAATTACCTTCAAGTACAGCAATAGCACATAGACTTAGCAAAAAAGAAAAATGGCGGTAAAGCATATTCACTCCCCTCACTAAATACTCTTAACTAGAACTTATGCATTAATAGGAAAAAACAAACAAGAGTTATTGATTTTAGGCATTAATCCTTTATTTCTCAACACTTTGTAAGTGTTTACATTTTATTAAAGGAGGATTGATAAAATACTAAAATGATGAACTTAAGTTTATTTACAAGATAATTAGTTTTTCAATTGTGTAAATTTTATTACATTCAAAATTTGTAACAGTTCAAGGAAGTAGGAGAGATGATCAAAAATGACCATCCCAATCTAATAAATTAAGTAATAGAAATTCCTCATATCAGTCCCATAGTCATCAAGCATCGTTTGCATCAATTGACTTGCACTGTTTGTAGCAACTGTTGGTGTTGAACCGACTAACAATTGTGTAAAAAGAACTGTTCGTCCTACCGTAATTTGGAGACGTACCAGTTTTGGTTCTCAGACTCAAGGTGGTAGTATTTTTGTTACCCGGATGTTAACTGTAGTTACAACACTCAAATCTCAAAAGCATAATATTTTAGAGTTTATGACTCAAGCTGTTATTACTGCTCTATTGCTAATACTGCGCTCTCTTTGCATCCATAAGTTATTACTTGTTCTGATGATTTTGAGTTATTGAGAGCTGCCTAATTTTATTAATTTATTTTGGGGGCTATTTTTCTGTTTTTTGTACCCGCTGAACATTTACCATAAAACATGCAAAAGTTTCACAAAGAATAGCTGCAGTAAGGAATTGCAGGTTTGGACTCAGATCATACTTGATTTTACAAATATAGTAGTACTTTCGCTAGCAGTGCTATTGTAACTTTTGTCATTTCTACTATTGTCATTTTTTTGAGGTAATTTCAGAGCGAATTTTTTCGCGTTTTTCCCCCATGACATCAATATGGTAACGTTCTGGTGATAATACTGCTTGGATTTGTTTTTTCTCAATGACCCATGAGAGATAGTTGAGCGCAATCTGCCTTTGTTCAGTACGTAGTCTGTCAGAAACTGCCCCTATTTGAAGGTTATTCGCCCAAACAATCTTATCCTCAAGTTCCGGTGGTTGCAGTTCTTCAATTCCCATATCTTTTGGTGGGGTAACCAGCAGAAACTCCAGAAACTCCTGGAAGCCAACAAAGGCCAGTTGAAAAATTAACTGCTGACTAAATTTTCCCCAAAAATAGCCACCGTGGACATCTGGTGTATTCCTACGAAAATATGCCCAACCGAGTTGCAGGTACTCAAAAAAAGTTAAGGGCGAGGTTTGTTTGTCTAGAATCATGACGTAGCGATTGTGATTGGGTACATTAGCATAATCTGTTAGGTCTTTGTATTCTGTACAATCAAAGTAAGTAAATAAATCAGCTAACGACTCCTGATCCTGATCTTTAATTGCTGTGGCAACTGTGGAATGATATTCTTGGTTAGCTGGATCTAATCCCTGGCTTCGCACTTTGTTCAAGACATTAATTTCTAAATAATTAAGTAATGAACTAATCTCAGATAATGGCTTGCGTAAGTTCTGATCCTTCCAGTTGACAATTCCATACTCACTCTGCGATTGCCTTGCTACCTTGTTTAACTTACTGCTGTGATAGCTATTGGAACGAACAGTCACATTACCTAGCCGATACCCTTGTGTTCGGGTCTTTGCTGGAAAGGAAAAGTAATTAGCAGCCGTAGAAGCAAGACGTAGGGCTAAATCCCCTTCGTTACTGAATAGATACGCCTCTTCAAATCTTCGTAACGATGAGCGTAAGAAATTGGATCTTCCAGAAGTAATTGTCAGTACAGGAATATCTGGTGCAACAAGAATTAAACGACCTAAACTAAAAACCTGCCCAATTCGCGAAGAAGGTCTTTTCCCATCTTTATTATTATTTATGTTTCCTACAGAATCAGAGTCAAAGACATCAGAGAGAATTCGGACTGCTTGTGTAGTTACCTGACTACCTAGACTATGCCCAATGAACGAGAGTTTTATTGGGTGTTGTTTCCAATAGTTTTGAGCCTTCTCTTTTGATTTAACTTCTCCAAAGCAGCGCTCTATCAAACCTTTATCTAGTTGGCGAATCAGTTCAACCAGATCGTTGACTCCGTAGTTGATTGCTCGATAAGAATCACGAAAATATACAATTACACGCAAAATAATCAGGCTGAAAACAATGCTAAAACCGAATGTTCCCAAAACAACCGGAACAACAAACATTGGGGAAGAGAACCAGAAAAACAATAACACTGATGCGATTGTCATAATTAAGCTTCCCCATAGTAGAACCTTGAGTAGAAAGGGTAAAGTACTTAGAGAAGTAATAATATTTTGACCTGTAATAGTTTCCGAAGGCCAGCGATAACCAAGAAACATTAAACTATCTGACTTTTGAGAAATTAAGGCATTACTGTTGACATACTTACAAAGTTGTTGATAGTTTTTCCAAATTCCATCTGTGATCGCCTCATTGGTAACGGGTAATATATTTAAATCACTATTTGCACCTCCTGTGTTGTACCCATGAATAGCAATTACTACTCCTAGTTGGTCAGAATTTTTCGGGCAATTTTTACTTTTTGCATAAAGGAGATCAATTATTGTTTGAATGGTTGGGCGTGTATTATCTTCTTTGATATTTTGTAAATCTTCTACATTCGCTCTTGCTGTACTGCGGATCAGATATCCTGGAATCCTTTGAGATTCTGGAGCATAGTCCGGCTCAATGAACAAGTTATCTACCAAAATATCCATATACTACTTCCTGTAGAAATCCTAAATGAGTTTTGAGAAAAGTTGCTAGTTATCAAAAAGTGCTTTTACTTAAGTACAACATTTTTTTGACCGCCACTGTAGTAGGCATCCGCACCATAGCTTCTGATCGCTCCTCCACCAGCATTAATGTAAATTGAGTCCACCATAAAATTCTCCTAAGAAACTAACTCATCAGATTTTTGGTTTTGATGCAAATTTTCTGACTGAAGAAGGTTGTGTTGCATTAGATATAACATTGCACCGAATTACTTTTAATATTAGTTGTCTCATCGGCTCTGAAACTCATAAAATTTATTCTATAACTCATAGTAAAACTCATGAGAAATCACATCCCTAAATAGGAATGTTATTAAAATAAGTTGTAACTAAGCCAGGGCTATTTCATTCTAAAAAGTTGTTTGAGTGTGTCTAAACCAAAAGAGCAGAGTCGTTGGGCTTGTGCTATATTTTTAAACATCTGATCACGGTATAAATTGAGTGTAAAATTGCGAGCGATCCCAAAATTTTGAGGAAGAGGGGTAGTACGAATTGTAGATTTATTTTCGCCTTGGGTAACATCTCGAACATAGTGGACTTTATTTTCAACACCCCAATATCCTCTAATTCGTTCAGCTAATTCTTGAGCAGTTTCACTTAAAGATGAAATATAATAACGGGTTTCATGAGTTATTTCAATAAGGGACTTCCAGAAAATAAAATATACACTTTTCATAATAATTATCATTTTCAATTACTGTAAATGCGTAAAATGTGTTTTATTTTACAAAGATTGCTTATGTGGCGGGTATGAAAACCCACCTTTTACTTATGCTGCTACCAACTCCCAACGAACTCCCGGCATTTCTTCCACAGGCATAACTTTGAAGAGCGCTACAATAGCCTCTTTCACCTCTGCTACTGCAGGTTTGAACGGTTCTTTGTGGTATCGAACAAAGCTGTGGCTTTACCCAGACGATATCATCCGAGTTAATCCAAATCGTCACCACATTTTTGGGCTGGCAATCGTGGGAATAATCGGACTTATTCACGATGGTTACAATGATTTGGCAATCGTAGGTCGTCAACGGATCTTTTGTTGGCGCAAGGGTTGAAACTTGTGTCATTATTATAAATACCTCTAACTTGGGGTAAAAAGGCGATCACAGAGTTTGCTAGACATAGCGATCGCCTTTTGTTTTGTGTAAATAACGTTGTGGTTTACCGCAACGCTCTCAAATTGCTTTGGCGTAGCCTCATATTTCTAAATTTCAGTTATTGTCTAGCAAGAATTCACAATACAAGGCTGTAGAGAAGGTATTGAGCGGTTGACCTCTGTGCAGTCTTATGAAGTAAAAAGGCAACCGCATACTTCTGAAGTAGTGATCGCCTTGATTCTGGAATGTTGATTTTTTACAATCAGTTTTCAGACTTAGTTAACCTGAGTTCCGGATAAGAAATCCTCAAAAGCCTTGACTTATTGTTATTCGGTCTGAAGCTTAGTTTGAATCTATTCTCTATAAGGCATGTTGTTGAGATTAGTCTCATTTGTGAACCTTATTGACAAAATGATTCCATTTTAATCGTTTCCTCGATCAGTCAGAGTTTTGTTCAATCCTTATAGAATAAGCTTTTGAGCTTCTGGCTTAACCCAAACTCACGTTAGTTAGGTCATCGGCATCTCCCCGCCGGCTCCAGCGTTAGAAGTTTTCTTTCGGCTACTCCGGTTTTAGCTTCGGCTACTTTAAATAGCGGCACTTCAGTTTTGGTTCGTTGAATTAGTTTGCGATCCCTTTTTGCGTTCGGGGGTAGGCAGTTCGCTTTCCCTTACAATCTTTTTTGCAACTAAAAGTCGCAAATATCAACCCCTAATTGCACAATTTTAGTTGATTTTAAACACAGTAATTCAGCTAAGGTATAGCCAAATACTTGACATAAGTCACTGACAAGCTCTGGAGAAGCGCTTTTGACTTCTGTGTTTGTCTCCATCCTGTTCAAATACTGGCGAGAAATCTCTACTTTTAATTTAGCAAGCTTTTTAAACAAAGTTAGTAATGGCATATCACCACGTAATGCACGCATTTTATGCCCACGCGCATCTGTCCATCTAATAGACCCCACTTCACAAGTGGCAACATTACAACCTCAATTGAAAATTATGTCTCGACATCCTAACTGTTTATAATATTTTTGTTGAGCAAAAATAGCTAGGGTTAATAAAGCTTCTAAATGTTTGGAGATCGCTTCATTATCTATAGTAGGAGTATTATGTCGGTGTGCGTGGTCAGAGTTTTGTTTTGGTCGCTTTGGCATGGCGGTAAACCAAATTTTTCATTACCTCGTTTGCGAACTTGAATTTACTTAAGAATTCAGTCCACTTTTGACAAAGTTATTTTCTCGTTACAATACTGTTTCATACCCTATTTTAATTTGTAAAAGACCTTAAAAATAATGATAATCAAATTGAAGGTGAGGCGACGAGCATCGCTCGCCGCCTCACCTTCTCCCCCCACACGATTATCATTATCTTTACAAAGATTTTGAGTATTTTAACTGATTGACAAAATGCTCTTTATCTTAACTTATCACCGATGGTTCTGACTAGGCTTCACGTTTACAAGCGTGCATTCATTATTGTTACAACGATGTTCATTATAAAAAAAGCTGTCGCGTAATTAAAGGTTTCAATCAACAAATTTGAGATCCCCTTAATGATGATAATTGTTTTGAGTTAGAGATGATTCACTATTGAAAAGTATGCTTCGATGTAGCATAAATCATCTGAATCAATTACGCTCCCATGAATGACGCGCCCTCTGCCACTCATTGCTACTAGCTTACCGCGCTGCTTACAGCACCCTTAAGGGCTGCAATTCCCTGTTCAATGCTAGCCCACAGACCCATGTCAGGTTCTTTACCGGCTATCTCTCGCGTTCCGACGAAGTAAAGAACGCCTTTAAGAATCTCTTGGTGAGCGCGATTTTCAAAATTAACTCGGTTGAGCGGTTCCATCAAATCTTGAAGCTCATCATTCAAGGACTGGGCAACCTTGTGTAAAACCAGCCCAGTCATTGTCTGTTGATGCTTTAGCAACTCAAGCTGTAAGTACTTGTCATACAGAGTTAGCTCAGAGCCGCTCATCATTTGGCTTACCTTCTGGGCATGTTGTTGAGTAATGTTGCGAGGTTCTGCTGCGTTGCCGTATCTAGAAATAGCTGCTTCGATGATGCCAAGATTTTCGCGGTCGCTGTTTATCATTCCTTCGAGCCGCTGGCAAATCGTATTGTCGTCCGTCTGTGCTATTAATTTTTGTTCACTTTCCAACAAAACATTCTGAAAAAGCTTTAGATCAGCAAGCTTAGTCGCTATATTTGTTACATCGGCCATTATTATTAACTCCAGACTACAGGTTTTATCGGTTATCACAAGCAAACTGACTTTTTCAATATTCTCGTAAAGTTTGAGTAAGTTCGTCCCTCCTCAGAAAGATTTATATCAAGTTTAGTAAGTATGTTTCAGGCTTTTTCTAGAAAGTTACATGCGATAATACTAATTATCTATGAAGATGCATAGAAGAAAACAGTTGAAACTCCATGCCTAGCAAGGAAATTCTTCTATGCAGCCTCATCTAAAATTGATAAAAACCGTTCCATACTCAATCTCAAGTCCATGTTCTTTTTTTAACCATTCTACTATCGCACCATAACTACTAAACCCTTTTCCTGTTTCCAACTCAATTTTGAGTGCGGCGATCACATCATCATTTATTTTTCGGTTGGCACCTGGTGCTTTCTTAATTTCCAATAACCTAGAAAGTCCACCTAATCGATATTTCTGTAACCATCTTGTCACCGTTGAAGTGTCTCTACCCGAGCGTTTTTCTAGTTCCTGCTGTTCTTTTACCTGCCCACTCTTGAGCCACCACAACAGAATCCTGTAGAAGATATTTGGCTACAAGCAAAACGATTTATTAGAGAGTTTTATTTTTTCTGTCATTCTTTTACTGTAATCAAGGCGTTGTTTGAGCTAACAATTCATTGTCAAATTTTTGACTTACCAAAGCTGAATGAGTATGGTGTTTTCTCATGATTGATTTAGGATTGCTATAGATGTAATAGGTTGCAAATTATTTTGATCTCAAATTTATTGGTCTGGCTGATTTGTTATCAGCACTAAAGTACTGAATTAAGTACTAAAGCACTGACTACAAAGCTAGTGCTGATTATTAGCTTCAGGCTGTTTTTGAATCAAATCGATTATACCGCTTCGTAATTCCTCAACAGTTGGCATCTGGTTCAAGCGCATCAATTCTGAGATAGCTGCTGTTTCCGTATCTTTATGGCTAGTTGCAACTGCTAAGACTTTATTTTTTTGGACGTAGAAAGCAATGAATTCTTGTTTTTGCAAATCTCCATCGACAATTATTTCATCCCAACTTTGGGCGTGTCCGATGTAGCGCAACGGAAACTTAAATTGCATCGTCCAAAACAAAGGAAGCCCTCTAAATTTGACTGCTTTACCTGCCATGTTATGAGCTGCAATTCGCCCTTGCTGAGCTGCAACTCGCCAATGTTCAACGCGAATTGATTTGCTGGTACGCCAATCGGGATAACAGGCAATATCGCCTGCGGCATATATGCCATCAGCTGCACACAAGTATTCATCAACAACAACACTACTATCTTTGGGATGCAAATCGACACCCTCAAGAAAGTCTGTTACGGGCTGTACACCAATTCCGACAATTACTATATCTGCTTTTAAGCGATCGCCATTATCTAAAACTACAGTTTCTACTTTACCGTTACCTTCAAATTGCACCGCTTTTCTTTCAAACTTAAAGCAAACGCCGTTTTCTTCATGGACTTGCTGAAATAGTTTGCCAATTTCCTCGCCCAGGGTTTTCTTAAAAGGTACAGAATCCGGCGAGATCACAGTTACTTGTAAGCCGTGCTGACACAACCCAGCTGCGGTTTCCATGCCGATAAAACTCGAACCAATGACTACCGCTTGTCCTTTTTCCTTAATACTTGTCAAAATATAATCAGTATCATTAAAACTACGTAATGTCACAATATTTTCTAAGTCCGCACCTGGAATATCTAGCTGGCGTGGTTTTCCTCCTGTTGCTACCAATAAAGCATCATAAGTTAATGAATCACCAGACGTTCCTGCGTCGCTACTGCTGGCGCTATCGGTAAAGGTGATCGCTTTTGCCGTTGTTTCCACCCGTTCAACTCGCTTATTCAACAGCACTTCAATACTGTATTCTTTGTAGAAATTGGGCGATCGCAGGGGCATTTCCTCAGAGGATGTTTTACCAATGAAGTAGTCTTTTGTGAGCTTGGTGCGATCATAGGGTAGCTTGTCATCCTGAGTAATCATCACGATTCGCCCTTGATATCCAGCCACTCGCAAAGTTTCTGCAGCATGGACACCCGCCGCCCCTGCACCTAAGATGACAAATGTGCGTCCATCAACGTTGGGGTCAAATTGCGCCATTGCAGGCGATCGGAATCCTGTTGTTTGCTCTGGTACGCTGACAATAACGTTTTCACCTTCAATGCGTACTTCATAGCGATCTAAATCATCCAAGCCAGGTGGCTCTAGTTGGTCGCCAGTTGTCACGTTAAAATAGGCATTGTGCCAAGGGCAAACAACATGATGTTCACTCAGCACCCCCTGTGCCAGTGATGCTTTATAATGAGTGCAGTGTGCGCCGACAGCATAATACTTTCCATCGATACGACTTAGCAAAACTTCTGTCTCGCCGACAGACACCTGTAGCATTTCACCATCTTTTAGATTGGTGATTTTGGCAACAACTCCTTCTATCTGTTTCATAATCAGCTTTTAAATTAAGAATAATAGTTATACCAATTCTTTCAAATCCAGTTACAGATTCGAAGTTGAAAAACTAGATACAATCTTGGTACGGCTGCAAGGTCTTACATCCCTTTATTACCAATTGATATAACAACTCTCTCCCTGCTCAAGAACAGCTTGCTTTCACCCATGATTATTGAGTTGGTCGAGTACTAGTACAACACGGCGGAAATAAACGTACCATTTCAAATGGTGCAAAAGCTTGGAATATAATTCTTTTGACTTTTTACTTTTGCTTTGTGGTGCTGGTTTCATCTACACGCGCTAACTCCAGTAAATCTCCTGTAGCACCTGTAATTCCTGCTGCATTGACAAGAATGTGAACTATTCCAAAGCACTCAAGTATTTGCTCTTTGGCAGATCAACTTCTCTAGGCTGGGTGAGGTCTGCCTGAACCGTAAATATTTCTCCTGACTTTTTTAACTCCTCAGCCGCCAGTTGAAGAGTTTCTGAAGTCTTATCGATAATAGTAACTTTTGTACCCTCACCAGTAAACAGTTTAGCCGTCATTTTTCCAATGCCGGAATCAACTCCAGTAACTACAACGACTTTATCTTTAAGACCAAGATCCATACGCTATTTGTTTCTATTTCTACATTGTGAACAATTTATACCAAAGCGCTCAATTAAAAAATATTGAGATAGTTTTTACTTGGACGCTTTACTTTATTTCATCGGCTTTTAATTTTTCAACCCATCAATGGTATATATCTAAAAGAAAAAATTCTGTCTTTCGACATAGATGAACTTTGAAAACAATTGTTTCAACTGAGATTTTTAACAGAGATTTGAGAAAATTTTTGGTGACAGATGAATTCGCAAAACCTAAACCAGCAGAAGTATTACTAACAGGACTTACGCAACTGGCACAGGGCGAACGCAAATTAATATCCCTCTTGTGTCACTTTCCGAGTATTCTAAATAAAAGGATTAAAAGAAAAAACTCTCTTGAGGTAAGCAGGGCAATGGATGTAGAATTACAAATACTTGAAACATTTGGCTTTCTTATGCCCACCCAACAGTTGCAATAGTGAAGCGCTGCTGCCAAGCACAGATCGTAGATGAATATTGTACAGAATCTCAAGATTTCTTTAAATAAGTGAGAAATTATCAGTGCTTCAAATATTTGCACTTAGGAATAATCTCGCCAATCAAAAGAAAATCATTACCAGAAATTGCTCCCAGTAGTAAGTATAAACTCTACTCAGTCTTTAGTTCATTTTATAGCAAATTCAGATTGGTCAGTAAATGAATTAAAAATCCGAAAATTAAATAAAATCAAGAGAGTGTTAAATGGAAATGCAATTACGCTAGTAATAGATGAAACCGGAGATAGGAAGAAAGGTAAAAAAACTGATTATGTAGCTAGACAATATTTGGTAAGTGTGGAAAAAATAGATAATGGGATAGTTTCAGTCAATGCTTATGGAGTTTACTCTAACATAACGTTTCCATTAATTGTAAAAATATTTAAACCAAAAGGAAGATTAAAAGAGTCAGATAAATATAGAACAAAAATAGAGCTTACGTCAGAAATTATTACAGAGCTAGTTGAATTAGAGTTTAATATTGAATTAGTACTGGCTGATAGTTTATCTGGTGAAAGTAGCCAATTTACTAGAAAAATAGCTGAATATAACTTAGCTTACGTTGTATCAATTTCGTTGTAATCATGGAGTCTGGTTGCCCGCAGGACAGAGCGTTAGGGCGAATAAGTGGTATGAATTCTCCAGAACATTTAGTAACCAAAAATCAGAAACCAGATAGATCCGAGAAATAATTTATGGAAAAAAAAGAACCATAACTTACTGGAAAATAACTTTAGCAACAAGTTGAGGAACATACTCCTGCAAGGGTTTGACATCAGAACTCTGGAGTGCTAATTGATAAAGTCCTGTGCTTTGTTGAGCGCCAATAGGTATCGCTGGGGGATTTTGTAAGAATACTTGGATGCCTGGAACAGTGGCGAGTTTGGTTCGCAAATTTTGAATGATTTCCTCAGCCCCAAGTTGGCGCTGTGATCGCGGTTTTAAGCGAATAAATAAACTCCCGGAATTGGCTGCAACTGCGGCTCCACTGCCATTAGCACTCGCTCCCGCTCCGATATTGGAGTTGACTGCATCTACGTTCGGGTCTTGGCGGATCAGGTTAGCAACTGTCTGCTGATGCTGGACAAGATTATCAAAGGATGCATCCTGGGCTGCTTGGGTAATGCCTGTAATTTGTCCGGTATCTTGGCTAGGAATAAAGCCTTTGGGAACTACCACTAACAACCCAACTGTCACCGCGAATAGAACGACAGATAAAATCATCGTGGTAAAGTGATATTTTAAGACTTTTTTCAGACTCCAATCGTACAGACCCAGTAAGCGATCAAAGACATATTCGGAAGTTGACGGGGTGACAAAGGGGCAAAAGGCGAGAAAACAGAAGAGTGTGACCGTTTTGGGGTAACAAAAGATAGGTCAGGTATTCTCAACAAGACCTATCAAACGATAATGTTACCTAAATTCTACCAAAACTGCTTTCAAAAGCTACTGACACCGACACAGTACAAAATGCTAGAAATCTTGATTATGCTGTTGCAATTTCACAAAACTGTAACAATTGAGAAGCTAGCAACAGTGTTTCCCCCTACAAAAAATTTGAAAGTCGGCGACGAAGTATGCAAAGATTTTTATTGTTGCCACAGTTATCAATTCAATATCTCTGGTTTCCATTAATCAAACGATGGGTAAAAAACAGCCGAAAACTGCCAAAGAAACAACTGATATTTGCCATTGATAGAACACAGTGGCGTTGTGAAAATGTATTTGTCATTAGTCTGATAGAACAAAAAAGAGCTATCCCTGTTTATTGGCTATTGTTACCAAAAAGAGGATGTAGAAATCTTTGTGAGCAGAAAAAGTTAATTCGCCCATTGTTAAGATTATTTCAAGGATATCAAATATTGGTGCTAGGGGATAGAGAGTTTAATAGCACAAAAAAGCGAATTGGTTACAGAGCAAGAGAATTAACTTTGTGCTACGGCGAATCTTGGCACTTATATTCGACAAGAACATCAGCCATACCAACGCTTGCAATCTTTAGGATTAAATCCAGGGATTTCGTTTTTTCTAGAGGGTATTCAATTTACCAAACAGAAGGGTTTTGCTAAATTTAATCTAGTTGGATATTATAAGCGGAAATATCGTGGACAACTGGAGCCTGCTGGTTGGTTTTTACTCACGAACCTTGACAGCCTCAAAGATGCCATTAAAGTATTT
Organism: Nostoc sp.; assembly: GCF_036916735.1. Lineage (GTDB taxonomy): Bacteria > Cyanobacteriota > Cyanobacteriia > Cyanobacteriales > Nostocaceae > Nostoc. The sequence continues at coordinate 4,067 of NZ_JBALFV010000067.1, read as the reverse complement.
AAGTTGCGAAGTGGTATTGAAGCGATGTTCAAAGATTGCAAGACTGGTGGCTATAATCTTGAATCTACTTATGCTGATGGTAAACGCTTAATCGCACTGATTTTATTAATTGCTATTGGTTATACTTGTGCCATCTTAGTTGGTCGTAACTCTCGCAACATGGGACTACAAAAATATATTGGTCGTCTCCAGGAACTAAAGCGATGCCTTCGGCGGGCTACGCCTACGCACCGCCGACATAGTGCCTTTTGGGTTGGTTTATATGGCTGTTTGTGGGTGGGTGCAATGGAATTTTGGGCTGATTTAGCTCATGAATTCATGCGTTTAAAGCCTGGTAAACTAGCTTATTTCCATAAAGGTCTACGTGCTATGACTCTTATCCAGTCTGCTTTCTAGCCTATTTGTCACCCCTTCAGCTTAGGGAGTTCTCTCCCCTGCTCTCTGCCCCCTGCCCTTTATCCTCAGAGGATGTCTGAAAAGTTTTAAGGGGGTGATTGTCATTACACAAGTTGCTTTAACATTCAGGACTTACGCAACTGACACAGCGCGATCGCTAATCACTAATACATAAGTATTGAACTGGCGAGAATGTGTTTTATTAGCGTTACTCGAATTAATAATAATCAATGACGTATCTTGTTGTTGAAAATTTTCTGAGAAAATTGATCGAAGGTACAAAAATTTGGTTATTGATGAAATTTCCTAAACTTAACTATTGTCAATATTTACTGAGCAGTCAAATTAACTCATGACTTACGCAACTGGCACAAGTAATGGTGCCAGTTGCGTAAGTCTTGTTTCTATGGCATATCGTTGATCAATTACTGTATGATCAAAAACTAAATATGCGTTATCACTAACTTGGATGATATCTTTAACATTATCCCAAAGCAACCTTGGCGTTAGCAAATCAATCTTGAGATAGCGGTTAATTTGATCATGACTAATCTGCTCGCTTCTGCTCTGCCGAATTTGTGAGAGTATAATTAATTTGACTGCTTAGTAAGTATTGGCAATAGTTAAGTTTAGTAAATCTCATTGCTAAACCACTTTTTTTGATGCACTATCTATTAATTTTCTCAGAAAATTTTTCAGTCAACTTTACACAATTGATTAGTATTACTAATTTAAACTTAAGCCGATCACTGAAATTCTTTCTTATAATACTAATGTACTACTAAAGAGCGAGCGCCCTGTACCAGTTGCATCAGTTATGCTAATACGCATGTACCAAAATTTAGCGATCGCCTGTGCCAGTTGCCTAAGTCCTGTACTACAAAAAGAGGAAGGGAGAAGCTGCCGCAGGCAGCCTCTCCCTTCCTCTTGTAATGATTATCATTCTTTTTTACTGTATATTTTAATTTCTGGAAGTCCCTTATCGTTAAACTTACCCACCTAGACAGCAGGGTTTTTTGACTTCGCCAACAGTATCCATTACTACTCACGCCCCGTTACCCAATTTTAAGCAGATGGTAGATTTTTCTGGCAATGACATAAGTAGTTTCTCAAACGTGTTTTGGTTACTTTTAAGTACCTACTTTACATTTTAAATGAGTCGCTTATAGTAACTAATGGAATGTCTTAAAACTAAGTTTTCAAAGGAAATAATCATGGCTTCTACAACGAAGATCACCGCACTTGATAACGGACCCTTCTTAGTCACGGGTTTAGTCGAAGTCACAGATGCAAAAGGGAAGCAGTTCCACTCCAACCAGGAGACGCTTGCGCTGTGCCGCTGTGGCGGTTCAACCATGAAGCCGTTTTGTGATGGCACTCATTCAAAGCTCGGTTTCTCTGCCGCCGAGAGGGCAGTTCAGCAGACGTCAGGGTAGGGATAACCTCACGTCGCGGTTGCTATTCTCAGATCTTGCACCACTGTCTTGTTGCAAAAGTCCAAGCCTAAAAGCCCTATGATTACGTAGGTAGGGCTAGGACGTGTTTTCAAACTCGTTGTATCCTAAAAAATAGGCGATGGCTGCGCCAACGTCTTCGACGAACGCAGGCATTGTCTTACTTGTAGACTGGTTCTATTAATGGTGTAAAGTTACAAGTATAGGCTACTTGGTTATTTTATGCAGTATTAGTAGATTTGGGAGATGCGGTTGCAGACGAATTATCCTTACCTTTTGACCGTATTTCTTTAGAGATGATTTTTCGGGGTTTGTACCATTTTAGTGTTGCCTACGACAAAGGTACAGCCCTTGACCCTGTTAAGTATTTCGCTGCAAAAGAGAATCAAGATTTAGGGGTTGTCAAAGCGCTGCGAAAACCAGTCTCCAAGCTAGATTTATCCCCTTTTCCTGCGCCCTCTTGATAAAACGCAATTACCTTTACTTCTCACTGATGGCATTGTGGTCATTTCCATTAAAGGTAAGCTCTTCGTTATCCCAAAGATGTGAGCCTCTAACTAGCGCGGCTACGCACTAGCAAAATATAGAAGAAACACAGGCACTTGAAAGTTTTAAATCCAATAAATATTACACTAAAGTAGTATTGTGACAGCAAAAACCGTCTTATCAATGGTGCAGTATTCGCCCGAATGTTGCCCAAATTGAGTAATGCTTGGCTTGATTTGCTGATAAAGTTGATCTGACAAAAAAGCAATTAACTAAACCCAAACGCCGGGGTAAAAAGCAACCAGGGAACGCTCCCCAATTTGATTTGCCTACTCACTTGTACCGTATTAGTGGCGTTGATTTTACACAAGTTCAGGGCTTTGGTGCTTTGACTGTATTGATTTTGTTGTCTGAGTTGGGATTAGATCCGACTCGTTTTCCTACTCTCAAGCATTTCACGTCCTGGCTAGGTTTATGCCCTGGTAGTCGGGTGACGGGTGGTAAGGTTAAAAGTTCTCAAACTCGCTGTGTTGTTAATCGCGCTGCCAACGCTTTTTGCATGGCGGCTCAAACTCTTTGCCGCAGCCACTCAGCTTTAGGCGCTTATTACCGTCCTATGCAAGCCAAGATGGGCGCTGCCAAAGCTATTACTGCTGCTGCTGATAAATTGGCACGTATTTTTTATCGACTTTGGACTTCTGGAGATACATTCATTGACCTTGGCGTTGATGCTTATCACCAACGCTATCGAGAGCGGGTAGTTAATAACCTTAAGAAAAAAGCTCAGGCTTTTGGTTTAGAACTCACCCCTATTTCTCACCTAACCCAATGTGTTTTTTGAGAGATGCAGCTTTTTATTAGAAGTCGCTTTAGGTATTTAGAGAATTTAAAGCAATGGAGTTGTCTTATGGGTGAAACGCTAAACTCCGATGAGGGTAGGTTCTGCACGATGGGAAATCGCGTATGTTTGTCCTTCCACCACTTCGGCTTTTGCCGTATAAACAGGGTTATATCCGAGACTTCGTAGCAAGGGAACTACCCACAGTTCGCGGGTAACGCTGGTGGCTGTGTCATCTGCATCTAACCTGTCTAATTGCCGTTGAAATGCTGTCCAATAAGCTTTAGCATCACCCCAAGCGATCGCAATTTCATCTGCTAGTTTGTCGCTTTTACTAAAACCAAAATCCTCTGGTGCTTACCCTTTGAGATTACCCGCCAGCAATTCGGCAGTTATATCTGCTGCTAACAAATTACCTTCAATCTGAACACCCGTTAAAGTAATCCCTGCTACACTCATCTCTCACACCCTTATTCTTAAAACTTGTCTAAAAAATTACGAATTACGAACTTGTATTGAGCGCAGTCGAAATATTACGAATGACGAATTTTTCCAGGCTGATGAATGTAAACGCCTAGAATGTCCATCGGTAGCTGTGGTTTAACCTGAATCTGCCCTTCTTGGGTGATAGCTCTGACTCGCCGATGTGATTGAGAAAGAGAATGCGATCACTCTTTTGCAAATAGTTCTAAATCAAATTCAATCTCTGTGATTTGGCTGAGTAAGTCTTCAATATAGTGAGCAAAAGTTAGTATATATGTACTACTTTTTTGCAAAAAAACTGTATGACAAACAAATTTTGGCGTTGCATATTTGCGGGATGAATTAGGCTGAAAGGGTGATAAAACCGTCATGGAGGTAATGAAGTAATAATTTAATTGAAAGCCTAAGCA
>NZ_JBALFV010000066.1:0-16456 GCF_036916735.1 Nostoc sp. | reverse complement strand
CAGATGTAATTCTGTTTACCACGACGATGCCCGTTCTTACGGACATGATTAGATGCACAATTAGGACAGTTCATCCCTTAATTATGCAACGCCAATAATTCACTTAAGCAGGGATGGAAAAAGCTACACTCCTACGTCTTAAATCTCTCGTCCACCGGAATTTGATAGCCGTTGGCGAGGCGATTAGTCATGTTGGCAGTGGCTGCGATCGCCATAAGTTCCCCGAACATGGTATCATTCATGCCCTTAGCCCGCGCCCCTGCTGTGTGCGAGGCTATGCAATACTCACAGCCATTTGTCGCACTCACAGCGATGTAAATTAGTTCGCGCATCAGTGGATCAATCTCACCGGGGCCAGTCATCACTTCTTTCACCGCTTGCCAAGTTCGTTGCAAGGTAGGCGGATGATTGGCTATCGCTTTCCAAAAGTTATTGATATAATCATTCTGCCGTGTAGCGCAAATGTCGTCATATACTGCACGTACTTCGTCGCTGGCTTCTTCGTATTCAATCAGCTTAGTCATCGAAAATTTGGGTAGAAACCCCCTCCTTTTATAAATACCAAAATGTAGGATACTACGTTTTCAACTGCGAACATTAGCGGTGACGAAATTCGACCTCTTTTTCCAAAATCTTGATATCATAGCTACCAAAGAAATCGTGACCCAGTAAGCCGATGCTTGCTTTTGGTGCGATCGCTACTTGAAGATTATTGGCTGTAACTCCACCTACTGCAATAGATTTTACCTGACTGGTTGGAAATTCTACTTGGCTACCATCGGCAATTTGGGCTTGCATTGTACCTGTAGCCTGGAGTTCAAGTGTATTCGCCATCCCTTGAGTGATAATAGTTTCACTGGAACCTGTATCCACAATCATTTCAAAGGTTTTATTGTCGTTGAAGGTGACATCAATCACAGGAGTTCCACCAAAGCGGCGTTTGATTGAGACTCGAAAAACTCTGTTGTCTGAAGGTACAGCTACATTACCACAAAGTCTTCCCAATCCAACGGTTTTACCAGAGGAGGTTATCATGTAACATGCTCCTGGATCGTCAGCTGTTGCCCTATGAGAGAATGCTAAAAATATCAGCGTAGGTATTAGTCCGATTGCAGCTAGGTTAACGGTCGTAATCCAACAGATCCAAGCATTCTTCATGTTATATTTTTATCCAATTTCGCTGATATTTTTTAATAGCTTAACTTATCAGAATGGCTGCAATAATTGGTGCTGTAAATCCATTTTTTTAAGATAAAAAGCTAATTTTTACAACTCTTTATTATATTTTTTTAAATAAAATGGCATTTCTTGTTATAATTATCGTTTATTTTAATTACACACTTTTTGTAGTTTTAAATTATTTAGTGATTTTTTTACTGTTTATTTAAGTGTCTCCAGAAGATAAAATTGCATTTTACTCAATACATCCTATCTATAATTACTGATTGATAAATTAAAGATTAGGTAAAGACATGATAAAACTACTTAGAGTATATTAAATCTGGCAGACGTAAGAAGTTAGATAAGATAAATTTGTTATTATTCAAGGTTTCTGCTGCATGTACAGCAGTTGCGATCGCATTTATAACAGCAATATCCTTTTCTTCTAAAGGACTTCCAGAGAAGAAAATATACATTTATCATAATGATTATCATTATGATAGGGAGAGAGAAGCTGCCAACGGCAGCCTCTCTCTCCCCTTTTTGTAGTAAATTATGATGATTCGATTTTTGGGTATCCAGAGATGTCTATACAATTAACGGATTCACTAAAAAACTTATTGAAGGAAACTGCATAGCAATTACTCATGTGCAGCCAAGCGTAAATTTATAGCACAAACAGTTGCAGCATTAGGACATGGAGGACAGTCTGTAGCCTAGCAAGAGTTAGGATGGAATCGCGTAACTATTAGTAAGGGAATTAAAGAATTAAACAGTGGGATTATTTGTATAGATAATTATCGAGGTAGAGGGCATAAGAATGCTAAAGTTACCCTCCCAAATCGTTTTAGAAGATATCAAAAAATTGGTTGACGACCAAAGTCAAATAGACCCAAGCTTTAAAAGCCAAAGGCTCTACTACACGCGTCTAAGTGCATCTATTGTTAGGCATCAATTAATTGAGAAATTTGGTTATGGTGATGAAGAACTACCAACTTCACAGACAATTCGGGTTAAATTAAAAGATCGCCGCGCAGACAATCTTCATGAATGGCGGCTACTTGGTACGATAAAGTACAGAGTATCACAACTTAACTCTCAAGTAGATAGAAAAGGAATGTGTACATGGGGAAAGGGAGGTTAGAAGCATTCAGCGATGGGGTTATTGCCATCATCATCACCATTATGGTGCTGGAAATCAAAGTGCCGCATGGATTCGATCTAGCTGCGCTACGTCCACTAATCCCGGTATTTTTGAGCTATGTGCTGAGTTTTATTTATATCGGCATCTACTGGAACAATCACCATCATCTACTACAAGCAGTCCGCCACGTTAATGGGCGTATCCTTTGGGCAAATCTGCATTTGCTATTTTGGTTGTCACTAATCCCCTTCGTTACTGGCTGGATGGGCGAGAATCACTTTGCTGCCATGCCAGTTGCCCTTTATGGTTTAGTGTTGTTGTTGTCTGCGATCGCTTACTTCATCCTTACCCGTGCCCTCATTTCTCACCACGGTAAGGATTCGACTCTAGCGATCGCACTCACTGGAAACTTTAAGGAAAAGATATCGATGGTTTTCTATGCTGTGGCAATTCCACTTGCCTTTGTGAACTCATGGTTTGCCTGTGCATTATACGTTCTGGTTGCAGTTATGTGGCTGATCCCTGACCGTCGCATTGAGAAAACTCTCACTTCCTGAACGTATTTGTTCAATATGCGATTGTTTCGACTGACAATGCCATTGTTTCGACTGACAATGTCATTGTTTCGACTAGCAAAAACAAACCTACCCTTTCTTTTACCTTGCTCTATCTAAAAACCTCGCCCGATCTATACAGAGGTATTTAATAGGATGAGATAAAGTTTTTTGTATTTTATGCAAATGAGAACTACCATAATCTAATGAGCAAATTTTAGGAGCAAAGCGTTAGACTCCTTTCACACAAGTGCAATACCTAAACACAAAAAATATCAGAACTGCAAAACCAGTCGCTGCATAAAATACCCTATTAATTCCGCCAAAACCAAAAGCATAACCCATCAACAATGGGCCTAATGTTTGTCCTAATCCATAGAATGTCCCATTTACCGATATAATCGTCGCTAAATATTCTCTTGGTGCTAAATCTGCTAAAAGTGTTTGGATGCTAGGAAAATTAATACCAAGTCCAATCCCAAAAATTGTACTTGGAATTAATACTAACCAGATATTTGACACAAAGGGAACTGTTAACATTGCTAAAGCATAAAAAACATAAGATGCACTAATTAAACTTGTGGCGGGAAATATTCTCGCTAATCTACCTAACTGGGAAGCTGTGATGGTAATTGCTAGGGAAACACTAGAAAGTAACAATCCAATAATGGTGGGCGGCGCTTTGAAGGTATCGTTAATTAACTGTGGTAAATATGTGACATAAGCGCCATAAAGGAAAACAAAGTTAGCAGCACTGGCAATAAAAAGTCCAAATAGCTGACGATTTTTCAGAACTTTGATGGCATTGCTCAAATACTCTTTGAGATTACGTTGGCCTTTTGGTTCGGGATTCTTAAGTGCAAACAATACTAACAAGCCCAGAGGTATTGCAATTATGGGCAACATAAAGGGATAATACCAGCCCATTGTTGCTAATGCGCCACCGATTATTGGATAACTTGCTGTGCCGATGCTGCTAATACTAGCATTGTAACCCATTGCTGTAGTCCGTCTGTCTCCAGTGTATAAATCACCAATTAAAGTAATACTCAGAGAAAGCAAAGAAGCAGCACCGATCCCTTGTAGCAAACGCAACGATAGTAATAAATTAAAATCGCGGGCAAAGGCGCAAGCAGTACCAGCTATGCCAAATATAAATAGTGAAGGAACAATAATTCTCTTTCTGCCCAATCTATCGGCAACAATACCAATAATTGGCCCTAAAATCAGAGATGGTAATGTAAATGCTGTAATCAATAAACCCAAGTTTTTTGGGTTAATATTTAAATCTTTAGCTAACTTAGGAAAAGCCGGAGTCACACTAGAAACTCCAATGACAGCAATTAGTACAACTGCACAAATAATCTGAAAATTTAGCTCTAGATAAACTGGTCTTTGTCGTTCAAATTGGCTGTTATCTTCTGGTAAATGCATGATAAGACCCTGTGTATAAATAATTATGAACGCGAAACATCTTTTAAGACGCTTCGCGTTTATGTACTAAACAAGTGCCTAATTGACTGTCATCTTAAGCTACTACTTTTTCTTTAAAGGGTGTAAGGGCCAAGCTGAACTGGTGTGAAAAGATTGATCTTGGAATTTATGGCTTAAATTTCTATGGTAGATTAACAGCGTTGCAGATTTAAAAGATAATTTTGTCGTGCAGCATTGCTTCCAGCAAAAAGCTCGAATGAATGGAAATTACAGTCTAATTTTTACATACGCTAACAAGGGATAGCAATGCTCACTTACTGGCTGAGATTTTGAAACGGAATTACGTTCATGAGAATAGCTTTGATCGCCTCACGCGATTCCACCGTTGACACGGATATTTTGACCAGTGATCCACCTGGCTTCGTCGCTAGCGAGAAATGCTACTACATCAGCAATTTCTTGCACTTCTCCCAGTTTGCCAAAAGCAGCCATTTGGGCTAAATGGTCTATCTGTTCTTGTGTTTTGCCTTCTCGAAACAATTCTGTATCGGTGGGGCCAGGAGAAATAACATTAACTGCGATCGCTTTTGCACCTAATTCTTTAGCTAGTACCCGCGTGATTTGTTCAACAGCACCCTTGGTTCCTACATAAGCACTATAAGTTGGTAGCATCATCGCCGTAGTTGATGAAGAAAAGTTGATAATCCGTCCCCCTTCTGCCATGTGTTGCGCGGCTTGTTGACAAGCAAAAAAAGTGCCTTTGACGTTAATAGCAAAAATCGCGTCAAAATCTTCTTCACTCACTTGATGAATTGGTTTATAGAAGGCGATTCCGGCGTTGTTGACCAAAATATCCACTTTAGCGAAGCGCTCAAGCGTTTGCTCAAATAACCGTTGTATGTCGGGTATTTTGCTAATATCAGCTTGTACGGCAATTGCCTCTACTCCCAGCTTTTCAATTTCTGCAACCACTTCCTGTGCTTTGCTTGCATTACCCGCATAGTTAACGACAATAGATGCACCGTTACCAGCTAACTTGAGTGCGATCGCTCGCCCAATTCCCCGCGATGCACCAGTGATAATTGCAACTTTCCCTGCTATTGATGCCATAGATTGATCTGTGTTTTATTTTGGTTCACCAAAGTGATTATCTGCTATTAACGTACTGTAGCAAGGTTAAATTTAGCGATCACGTTGTAGAATGCCAACTTCATTCAAGGCAAAATCCCGCCAGCGACTTCAAGTAACCGTCAGGCGGGAGAAATGAAAATACTTTGCAAGAGGTAAGAATATATGCGCTTTTGCAGACAGATTCAGGTTTGATGCGGCTTGGCAAATATTGTTGAATATGTTGAGCTAAATTGAATGCCTGAGTATTCTTTGATGTAAAGGCGATCGCCCTATTGAACTTGACAGAATTTTAAGTGCTGATCGCCAAATAATTACTAATTCGTAATGGGCTGCACCCATTATGAATCACGAATTATTTTCACGTAGGTATTCTCTTGACCATAGCCTACAAACGTGTTTTATAAATTATTTGTCTTTGTTAATCAAAAGTTCATCAGGTTTATCGAATCTGCCTAGATTAAAATTATTTGAAAAAGGGATTTTCTGGACCTTCCCCTTGATTTCCTGGACCTTCCCCTTGAATCTGAAACTGCGGACATGTTGTCCCAGATAAGCGTGTTCCATTAAATATAAAAGTAGTGCCGTTGGAATTGATAGCATTACCATTTATCGTCCGATCTGGAACAAAGTCTCCTCTTACTTCACCGTTAAGTGCAATACTTACTTCTGAAAATGGTTTTGTGACTGCTTGCCAATTTCTCTGATCCTGACCTAAATTTGTACGGTCATAAGTAGCCTCTTGTCCAACAAAACGTAGGTTACCGTTGAAGTCAAAATCAAAACAAGCAGTAAAATTATCTCCCAAGCTTGACTCAACATTCACATCGTAGCTTTTGCCCTCTACTCCAGCTTGTACTGGCAGAGAAAACAACATTATCTGTCCTAGTAAACAAGTTAAAACTAAACCATACTTAGATTGGATGATTTGCACTGACATAATTGTTTAGCTCCGTTATGTAATCAAGTAATTTGCTTATTTTTACTCATTGATGACAGGTTAAGATAAATAACCATTTCTCAATAAGTAATGGTGCTTAATATTCATTCAAAATCCAGGTCGTAAACGCAAATTTCCAGTTTGCAATGCCGTATGCATAGCGTATAGTAGACAAGGCTAGCTACACCTACGCTATGCAAACGGCATCGTTCATCCTTGCGTTAAAATTTAGTATAAAGCTTAATTAGATACTTGATAGTATCGATAACTTACAGCGTAATCACTATTGACAAAACGAGTTATATCTTAAACTATCACAAATGTTTTCCTTTTAAAAGGAGCGACTACTCTATGAGTTCTCCAATGGAGTACCCGCTTACTTACAAGCGATCGCTACAGTTAACCCTCTTGAGTGGGGATTGGTAGGAGACAAGATTGAGACTTCTCCCTTGCTCCCTCCTCTTTACTCCCCTTAATTAAGATTCTGGAGCGATCGCAACACCATCTCTAAGATTGAGCAAACCTGAAATAATAACTTTATCTTCTGGCTGTAAACCTTCAATAACTTGGTAATTATTATTTTTGATTTGGCCTAGCTTCACTCGCCTTTGCCGAGCTACTTGTTGAGATACACCTTGGGGAGATGTTTCTGTTTCAACTACATAAACAAAAGTGTCTCCACCGACACGAGTCATTGCTGTTGTGGGGATTAAGACTCCGGGGCGCTGATTCCAAAATACTCTAGCTCTTACCAATTGATTTGCACGTAACTGACCATTAGGGTTGTCAAAAAGGGCTTTGATCAGTATTCCTTGTGTTTCATTACTAGCAGTAGGTGCAATGAAAAATACCCTACTTCTACCAAGCTTTTGACCTTGTGTGTTCATAACCTCCACTGGCATTCCCTTACGCAGTTGGGGCCCTTGCTGCAATGGCACAGAGATGTTGACTTCTAAAGGTCGATTTTGCGTGATATTAACTAATTGTGTGGAAGTATTAACTAAATCACCTACTTTCACAGCGATGTTGTTAACTGTGCCACTAAAGGGAGCAGTAATTTTGTCGTACTGCAAGTTCCCTTGTTGTTTTGGAATATTTACATTAGCTTGCTGCAAAGTTTTTTCACCCTGCAAGATGTTGGCTCGTTGTGCTTGAATTCTAGAATCAATTGCATCAAGATTAGCCTTAGCATTGGCGAGTCTATCACCAAACTGATTCCGAGTCTGTCGAGACACCGCTCCTTCTTGGGCTAGGGTGACAAACTTTTCGTAATTCTGCTGGTAAAATTGCACATTCGCAACGTAGGATGGTCGTTGTGCTTCCAAAGATTTGAGTATAGCGCGGGCATTTTCCAGTTGCACTAAAAATCCTTGAGGCACAGCATTGCTTCCACTGACACCGACTTGTGAAGTAGGATCTACTTGCAGAATTGCCGCTCCTTGTGCAACTGGATCTCCCGATTTGACAAATATCTGGGTAACTTGGCCTTGAATCTTCGGCTGGAGCGTGACTGAGCGCTGGGATTTTAAGCTTGCAATAAAATCTGAACTTTCCTCAATAATGCCACTTTGTACTGTTGATATTTTGACTCTTACCCCTTGAGGTTGAGTATTAGCAGTTGAAGGTGCTGAATTTTGCGGAGTGAGCAAACGCCAAACTATAGTTGCTGTGCCCCCTAACAATAGTAGTCCAGCTAAAACCCAAAGCCACCGCCGTTTTCCAGAAGGTGGCTCAAATGAGGTTTGTGGAGCTTTTTCTCCAAAATCAGTTTGAGGCTCAGGGGATGTCATGGCTTATGAGGAACTTAAGGAACAAATTAACTAGAATTAAATCAATATTTCATTTGTTGAGATGGAAATTACTGATTTGGCATGAGGTTTTGTAGCAAATTATGTGTTACCCTCTTCAATTATACAGTTTTGATGATTCTGTCTAAATCTACCCAAAGGTCAATTCCTGCAAGATCATATAGGAATTCGCTCTGGCAAAATAACTTATATTACCAACATCTTGCCATCCATAGAGAACATCACGATGTTTGTGACTAACGTCTTAATGTTGCTTATTAATATCACGACACTTGTAACCAACGCTTTGACGTTGCTTATTAACATTACGTCATTCATAGAAAACATCACGATGTTTGTAAGCAACGGCTTGACGTTGCTTATTAACCTTTCGCAATTTATAAAGAACATCACGATATTTGTCACAAACATAAGAATATTTGCAACAACTTTTCAAGAGAATCAGTTAATACTATAGCCAGCAGCAAATTCACCCAAACAAAGTGAGTACTGCTGAAATAATTGAGTTACCTATCTAGGGCCTTTATGACTTGCTTGAGCCGTGTACTTGGAAACTTGTACGCACGGTTATGAGTGGGAAAGAGGCAGTAATGCCTCTGACCTACCCAATAAAAGTAAATGTATTTTTCTCAAAAAATAAATGAAGGCTACGCCTACGTAACATAATTAAAAGCATCATTGATTTTAGGTAGGTAAAAGTTATGACAAATATCATTGCTAGAGGTTCATCAGGCGATAAACAGCTCTCTGGAAGTGATGGTAATGATTCTATTGACATTTCTGGCAACTACCATATCTTTGACTACGACACTCCCTTGGACTCTCGCTCTTTAAGTAATAACACTCTAAAAGGAGGTGCGGGTGACGATACATTGAATGCTAGCGGTTCAGAAGGCGATAACCTACTCTTAGGGGACGATGGCAATGATTCTCTTAGCATCTCTGGCTACTATTACTTCAATCGAATATCGGTCTTAGACTCTCGCACTTTAGGTAATAACACTCTAAAAGGAGGTGCTGGTGACGATACATTGAATGCTAGCGGTTCAGAAGGCAATAACCTACTCTTAGGGGGCGATGGCAATGATTCTCTTGACATATCGGGCGGCACCTACGGCGACGAATACATCGAAGGCTACTACTCTCGCTCTTTAGGTAATAACACCCTCAACGGAGGCGTTGGTGACGATACATTGAATGTTAGCGGTTCAGAAGGCAATAACTTGTTCTCTGGGGGTCAAGGTGAGGATTTGTTGCTTATAGATTTTAGATATTCTACAAAGGGAATCACAACAACATTTAATGCTACTACTAACATTGGCTTGATTACCACGGGTTCAAATCGAGTTAGCTACAACAATATTGAACGATTATACATTTTAGGTACAGCCTACGATGACAGGATTGTTGGGAATGATGGCAACGATACGCTCTCTGTGGGCATTGGTGGTAATGATACGATAGATGGGGGTAAGGGTGATGATGTCTTGTCCGTCGATTACAGCAAATTTGATTATCTGTCGTCCCTCGATTACAGCACAGCCAACGGGAGAATCACAACGATATTCAATGCCACTACTAACATTGGCTTGATTACGGCAGGCACAAATCGAATTAGCTACAAAAATATCGAACGATTAAACATCTCAGGTACAGCTTACGATGAGAAGATTGTTGGGAACGATGGCAACGATACGCTCTCTGGGGGCATTGGTGGTAATGATACGATAGATGGGGGTAAAGGTGACGATGTGTTATCTGTCGATTACAGCAATGCTACAGAGGGAATCACAACGACATTTGATGCTACTACTAACATTGGCTTGATTACAGCAGGCACAAATCGAGTTAGCTACAAAAATATCGAACGGTTCAATATCTCAGGTACAGCCTACGATGACAGAATTTTTGGGAACAGTGGGAACGATACTCTGTTTGGGGGTTTTGGAGATGATAATGACACCCTAACTGGTGGCGCGGGCAATGATAAATTTGTATACAACTTGCGCGACAAGAGGAACTACCAGTTTGATATCATAGGTTATTTAAACAACTCAAGGGACAACACAAGCAACGGCACTGATATCATCACCGATTTTGGTGGCGTGGGTAAAGGCTCAAATCCCTCAGCAACGTTGATTGCCTCCTTAGACACCTTGCAATTTACAGGTAGTAGCTTCACTGCTGAGAATCTGCAATTAACTCAAAATGGTAACAACTTAGAAATCACTTTCGACGATTTCAATGTAAACAAAGTCATTTTGCAAAACTTCCTCCTAGAAAACCTGGATAATCTGCCAGCAACTTCTTTACGGCCAGCTATTGGCAATATCCTATTTAATGGACAAACCAGCATCACCGACAGTTTTGATGTATTTGATGCTAATTCTACTCAAACTAGCCTATTCAACAGGAACACTGTTACCTTCCTCAATGACCTATCCAACAATATTATAGGTTTTAACAACTCCAATGATGTTATCAATGGTCAAGGGGGCGATGACATTATCGATGGCTTGAGTGGTAATGACATACTCAGAGGTGGTGCAGGAAATGATACTCTGATTGGCGGTGCAGGAAATAATACCCTTGACGGTGGTACTGGTGACGATAGCTTGAATGCCAGGAATTCAACAGGCGATAACCTGCTGTGTGGAGGCGATGGCAATGATATCCTCACAGGTGGTTCTGGAAATAATAGCCTAATTGGAGGAGTTGGTACTGATACCTTTGTTTTCAATAGTTACGATGAAGGTGTTAATACTATTTATGACTTCAACCCCATTAATGAACTGATTCAGGTATTATCTACTTTTGGCGGTGGGTTATCACCAAGTTCACTTTCCCCTAATCAGTTTACCATCGGAACATCTGCAACCACTAGCAATCAGCGATTTATCTACAACAGCGCTACAGGTGGATTGTTCTTTGACCTTGATGGAAGTGGATCTGGGTCTACTCAGGTACAATTTGCACAATTATCTCCTGGAGTGAAACTAACCGAAAAGAATTTTGTGGTTGTTTAATCTTTATTAGCACTCTGCATCAGCAAGCAGTACAGTTTGCAGGGTGCCATTTTTAGCATCTGGCATCTGTCTGTTTTGCTCCCGATGCAAGTCCTTAGTATAGTAGCGATCGCACTCATGGGTAGCACTTTTGTTTAACTCACTGTAATCATTGTCCCCACACTCTCATTCGCCAATCTATCCACTGCACACACGGCATAGGTTCCCGCTTGTTGAACGGTAGCGAAGGTTGTGCCAGCAGACAAAATTCGTTGAATTGTCCAAGTATCGCCAGTTTGCCGATAAAGTGTCCAAGAACGAACTGGCTGATTATCTCCAGGTTCCCAACTCAGTTTGCGGTTGTTGACCTGTAGTTGAATAGGCGGAGGCGGCGGTGTTGTATCCTGCCAAGACAAGGTTGGCGGTAGCGCAGGTTTGTTATAAAGCAGACTTTGGAATTTATCAGCAATGCCTTGACTATTTTCTATCAAAACACCGACATTAAAGAAGATATTCCCCAGTGACAAATGTCCAGCTTGGCTACGACTAATTTTCACCTGCTTTTCAATCTCATCACTCTCCCGACTCTTGTTGCTTGGTTCTGTCAGATTGTTACCAGCGTAAACGTGTCTTTGTTTTGTGTTTACCTCTGTCCACCACTTTAACAACGCCGAATAACTTTGTTGTGGTTGGTCTGTGCGCCAGTAAAGTTGAGGCGCGATATAATCAATCCAGCCTTCTGCTAGCCATTTCTTCGAGTCGGCATACAACACGTTATAAGCATCTAATCCAGTAATCCCAGTGGGTTGTCCGGGGCGATAAATCCCAAAGGGACTAATACCAAATTTAACGTCGGGTTTGGTTAGTTTAATTCCCAGCCAGAGGCGCTGTACCATTCTGTTAACATTATCTCGTCGCCAGTCGCCAAGGCTGAGTGTACCACCAGCTGCTTTATATGCAGCGTAGGTTTTGTTATCGGGAAAAGCTTGCCCCTCGATGGGATATGGATAGAAATAATCATCTAAGTGAATGCCATCAACATCGTAGCGCTTCACTACATCGAGAATTACGTTATAAGCTCTATCTTGAACTATTTTCAGTCCTGGGTCCATCCAGCGTTGAGTTTTCCACAAATAAACACTTTCTGGATTGGTAGCTGCTATGTGGGGACGGACTGTTTTAGCTGGGTCGGTGGAAGTGCTGGCGCGGTAAGGGTTGAACCAAGCATGAAGTTCAATATTGCGTTTATGACATTCTGCGATCGCAAACGCTAAAGGATCATAAAATGGTTCTGGTGCTTTTCCCTGAGTTCCTGTAATCCAAGCACTCCAAGGCTCTAATTTCGATTCATATAAAGCGTCCCCCTCCGGTCGCACCTGAAAGATAAGAGCATTAAAGTTTAGGGCTTGTAATTTACTAATAATTTCGCTAAGTTCAGCTTTTTGTTGGGCAACAGAAAGTCCTGCTTTGGAAGGCCAGTTACTATTCCACACAGATGCTACCCACGCCCCCCGGAATTCTCGACTATGATTTAGCCTAACGCTACCGACAGGTGCAGGTGTCGGTGTTGGTATTGGTATGGGTGTTGGTATTGGCGTTGGCTCTGGCGTTAGTGTTGGCGGCTGCACTAAGTAACTAGAAGCAATTTTTTCTGCCTGACCTAAATACACTAAAGCTTGATAAATAATCACTGCCACATCTGCACGAGTGGCTGCAAGGTTGGGATTGAGTAATTTGATATTTGGGAAACTAACCACCAATCCAGCGCTGGTGGCAATAGCTACCTGATTTATACCATACTCAGGAATTTGAACAGAATCTTGATAAATTTGTGGGAGTTGTGAGAGGAGGTCAGCTTTTACCTTGGTGGCAATTTCTAAGCCTCCTACCAAAGAAACTAAAACTTCTACCCTAGTAATTCGGTTAGCTGAACGGAAAGTTTTATCAGGAAACCCGCTAAGAAATGCCTTTTCGTAAGCTGCTTGAATGGCAGCTGCTGCCCAATAATTAGTGGTTACATCAACAAAGGGGACATACTGCCGCTTCTTGGAAACTGTCCCAAATGCGTTAGCGATAATGGCGGCAAATTCAGCGCGGGTAACAGAGTTATCGGGGCGATAAGTACCATTAGGCAATCCATTGACGATACGACGTTGGGCTAAGGCTGTAATAAATAAGCGTGCCCAATGGTTTTGGATATCCGAGAATGAAGTAGCAATAGATACCATTGTTGAAAAGCAGCTAGCTGGCCTTGATTTTGATTTCCTTAGCTAATTTAGCAATATCAGAGCGATCGCTGCTGCAATGTCTTATAAACTTGGGGATTGGGTATTAATAATTTCTTTTTCCTATTCCCTATTCCCCATCTACTAAGTAGGATTTGCAGCTTCATTAGTAGGATTCGAGGTAGAACGCGCATTCAAGGACAGCATCACTCGTGAAATACCAGTGAAAATAATGCTGACACCAACTAGTGTGCCAAGAAGCCAGGGCGCATCAAAGGGCCACTGGAACCAAATCATTGCGCCTAAGACCAGCGTAATAATTCCATCACCTAGTACCCACGTCCAGTTCTGTTGTGGACGTAACCGGAATGCCAGAATTAACTCAAATGTACCTTCAGCCAGTAAAAAGCTGCCAAGCAATAGAGTTAATGTGAGAATACCTGTAGAAGGATAAACAAACAGCATTATGCCCGTTGCAATATAAAGTCCGCTCAATAGAACTTTCCAAAGAAAACCTCCTTGGTTGCGGGTTTGAGTGGCATAAACTAGTTTTGTAAATCCGGCAAAAATCAAAATCACCGCAATCCAAGTCTCAGCAAATAAGGTCGAGAGACTAGGCGCTGCGATCGCAATAACCCCCAAAATACTCAAAAGAACACCACTTATGAGTGACCCATTAATATCCTTCTTAATATCTGTAGAAACATCGGTTTTCATACAAATTTTATCCCTATTCTTAAACTCAACTCTACATTTAGGTTAAGGAATTTCCAGGTAACAAGGTATGAACCCTAAGATAGACTCATCAGTATTAATTTAATTGGGATCGCTACTAAAATCCACGACTATTGAGACACTAAACCAATAGAGATATGAGTGAAAAAGAATGTAGAGACGTAGCAATGCTACGTCTCTACAAGGGTTCTAAATAACGCATATTTAATTTCACCAGATGTTTAATCATCTGATGACATAACCCTTATAAGATTTCTGCAAGATTGCTTAGGCGTTCATAAACAGCGATAAGACGATCTCCTTGAAGTTCAACAGAAGGATTTGGATAATTCTGAATAGCTCCAAGTAATGTAACTTGACCATTTTGTTGAATAGATGCACTTAAAGCACTTCGCAGTGCCTCCTGATTTAGTTGTCCTCCGGGAGGGTGAACTACCTCACCAATTTGGCTAACCAAAACTGGCCCTGCCCAGCTAGACAGTAAGCTATTTAAAAAGGCAGGATCAGCTTTTATCGCAGCTCTCAGTGCCTTACGAGCTACTACGGGGTCTTGTTGCGCCGCCTGTAAGTAAGCCCTTAACGTCGGAGTAGTTGTGCCAGTTTCTGTAAACTGATTTAATTCTTGAACAGATATTTGCCCCTGAAAAGTACCATATTTTAAAATAACTTGCTCGGCAGCATTAGCATTAGCACTTGAGAGGAGAACAATAGCGCCTACACCTAAAGCTACTGTTTGAGTAAGTAACTGAGTGAATTTCCGATTGTTTAATCGGTTGAAAAGTTGATAAATCTGCATTTTGTCTAACTTTATAATAATCTGTGGGAGCGTAAATAGGCAAAAAATGCCCAGGCATTATATTACTCTTTCACTAAATTCATACTACAGATAGACGTTAGGTAGGTACAGCTATACCCCCCTAAAGGCAATTTCTTCGTTGTAAAGATTTTCTGTTAGGCGAAAGCTAATGAGGTAGTATTGACTTATCTTCGTCTAAGGTTGGTCCTGGTACACCTAAATGCTTCCTTGCAGATTCTTCAGCTAGCTTTCGGTCTTGCTCATTATTGAACTGACTCTCATCTAACAAATGAGGATTTTTTGCCGCTTCATCTCGGCTTGGTCGATAGCCATTTTTCCACTTGTACTTCAAGTCCATAATTTGAAAAGCAGATATACTGCGATTTGATTACCTAGTTGTTCATAGTAGGCGCTTAATGGAAGATAATACTCCTGCTATAGGTTGAAGAAGCTCATTCAGAGGGTACAAATTTAACAATCGCAAATATAATAACTATGGTCTAATCACACTCAGAAAAGCTCTAAGCTATGCATAATAAGCACTACAGCTTTTAAAGCTCTTGAACAGTGGAGCGATGAATACCTACATAGGCACAGCCTGCTGTAGGCATAGCTTCACTCTACCCTGCAAACACAGCCTTATGAATGGGGCGATGATATCCAGTTTGTCCAAAAATTTTTTTAGGTAGAAAAACCTTATTGCTCTTCTATAATCTTTCTGCGGGTTGTAATATCATGTCCGGTGAATCACTTATGATTACCGTATCTGTGCAAAAATTGGAAAAGCCTTTTTCCCCCTGCTCCCCGCCCCCTGCTTCCCTGCGCTCTAAATGATAAGTCTTTAGCCGGACATGATATAATTCGGGGGCGAGGCATAGTTGATTACCTAATCAAAACCACCGATTTCTGGATTTTCTAAAACTCCCCGCATTGCCTCCACATCTTTGGGAGCCGCAGGTAAGGGAGAAAGACCATTGCCATATTCGCCAACCCCAATCAGCAATGCTACTTTAGGTATTTGAAATATTCTATCCTGCTACGAATTTTTCTGCTGTCTTAATTGCTGCTTCTAACTCTTGCCGACTACTGGCTTTAACTTTCAGTTTCTTGCCATTAGACTCAATTTTTATGACCCCAGCTAGCTAGGTTAGATTTTTATTTCCTTTGTTAATTTAGCAATACCAGAGCGATCGCTATTGCTGTGTCATATAAAATTTTACAGTTGCAGAATTTGTTTGGTTTTATATTTTCATTTAAAAACCGATGTACCCTTCTCTACGGGATGCAAGACCGTGATTTTTAATAGTCACGTATATTTGCTGATTACTTTATCAAAAAGGCTAATTGCTTTCTCAAAAAGCCTGTTTACTTTCTCAAAACACTTAAATGCTTTCTCAAAAGAAGCTTTTGCTTTCTCAAACCCCAGTTTGTTTACTCATTTTGGTGTTTTCCGCAAGTAAAATCAGCTTTTGCTTTCTCAAACCCCAGTTTGCTTACTCATTTTGGTGTTTTCCGCAAGTAAAATC
>NZ_JBALFV010000065.1:0-2777 GCF_036916735.1 Nostoc sp. | reverse complement strand
AAACCCATCACTACGCAATTCGACTACCGATACAACCGTAGTTAATCGACGCTGACTCATGGAAGTTCTTAACTGTGCTAAACGTCTATAATAGTTAGCCATTAACTGCTGTGCTAAGTCAGTTTTTCCCAAAGCGTCGGCTGTAAAAACCAAGAACCCTTTCCACGGTGCGACTGGATCGAAAGTAGCCAAAACTGTAGGTGCAATGTGGGACAATAATGGGTAGATATCCTGATGGGAACTGAAGCCTAAAATTAAATCTGGTTTGAGTCGCAAAAGCTTCTCGATATTGGGAGATGGCCAGTCTAGCAACTCTATGCCTCTAAGCTTGCCTACCAATTCCTGCAAGTGAGAGACAGCATTCTTTGGGGCAGCGATGGGCTTGACTCCCAATGCAAAAGCAGGTTCTAATAAAGCGTCAACCAAAATTGCTACCCGTTGTGGATGGGCAGGAATGATCGTTTCACCCATAAAGTGTTTGATAAGGCGGACATCAACTTGAGATGGTGAAAAAATCAAGGAATGACTATAATTGTGTAAATGTGTCTGGTAACTACAAGCGCACAGCCCTATAAAGCAGAATAAAGCAATTAAACATAGCCGCATCTGACGGCTCCTCCAGGTCAACACTATAGTTCTCAAAAGTGCCACCCTAATGTAAAGTTTACCGTGAATGGGGTACCATAAAACACTGTCGTTCTGGTCAAAGCTGTGTCAAAATATGTGATGTCAAACAGATTTTGGAAGTTGAGCGCTGCATCAAGTTGTCCGCGACGATAGAAAAGGGCTGCATCGGTGCGTACATAACTGGGCAACTTAAAAGAATTAGCTAAATCCCCGTAGCGATCGCCCACATAAAACAAACCCAACCCAGCACCTATCCCTTTAAGGCTCCCTCTGGGAATGATGTAAGTTGTCCAGAGACTAGCTTGATTTTGCGGCGCTAGGTTGAGTAAATTGCCTACGGGGGTAGAATTATCCTTAATCACACGGGGATCGGTATAACCATAGGATGCAATTACATTCCAGCCTGGTAAGATTTGACCTGTGACAAACAACTCTACCCCCCGACTCCTTTCCTCTCCGACTGCAATAGAAAACCTTGTGTTGTTTGGGTCAGCTGTGAGGTTGTTAGTCAAGGTAAGGTCGTATAAAGCTAAGTTAGCTGAGAGTTGATCGCCAAGCAGGTCAGCCTTGACACCCACTTCGTATTGAGTCCCGCGCAGTGGTTGAAACGGATTGTTATTAGCACTTAGACCAGTCTGGGGAACAAAGGAGCGGCTATAGCTAGCATAGAGTGATATTGGTTTGATCGGCTGATAGACTAAACCTGCACGAGGGCTAAAAGCTTCGCTCGAAAACGAAGTTGAGGTGGGAGTGGGAATTTGGCTAAAACTCGTATTCCCCCCCCAGTCATAGCGAGCGCCCAAAACCAGTTTGAGATTAGAAAATAGCTCGATCGCATCTTGAGCATACACACCTAAGTCATCAAGTCTATTTCCACCCTGAAAGTCGCCAATGGAACTGCCGAGTGGCTTCCCATAAACAGGATTGAAAATATCAATTGCGGGAGTAGAGGGAAGACTAAAAGCATCGTGAATATTGATCCAAGCATATTCCGACCCAATAATAAGTTGGTGATCGAGGCTTCCGGTTTTAAAGCGCCCCGTGACTTGAGTATAAAGATCGTATGAATTTTGAACAAAAGGTCCATCGAAAGCTATTGTATCTCGATCGAGGGTGCGATTATCTGGTTCTAGGCTGCTAGGGAGTAAATCAGGGTTGTCATTAACTCTCGTAAGAATTGCCTGAAAAGCATTCTCCACTGACCAATTTTCATTGAAGTGATGCTCCAGTTTGTAGGAGAGGCGAGTAGATGCAGTATCTTGAGGATCTTCTACTCCAGGTTCTCCTAAAAACCGACTAGGAGGGAGTTTACCATTGGGGTTGGGCAGCACAGTTCCCACAGCAGGTAGCCCGCGCCAATCTAAGTTTTGATTGAAATCCTCATAGCTGGAATTCAATGTCAACTTCGTATTCTTGTTAATATCCCACGAAAGTGCGCCGGCAATCTGATAGCGCTGCTGATGGTAAAAATCTACAAAGCTATCCGAAGATAGATACGAACCGTCAAGGCGATACAAGAGCTTTTTATCTGATGTCAGTGGACCACCGATATCAAACGAGGGTTGTATTGAGTTGAAACTGCCAACAGAAAAAGCAGCCGCGTAGTAAGGATCTCTTAGAGGCTGCTTAGTAACTACATTAATAATGCCACCCAGTCCCGCTTGTCCGTAAAGCACAGAGGCTGGACCTCTAAGAACCTCGATTCGGTCTACATTGGTGGTATTAATGGCTTGTTCAGATCCACCAAAGTAATTTCTTAGACCGTCGGTTAAGATATTAGTGGAAGAATCAAAGCCTCGAATCACGAATCTGTCTTGCAAACTGGAAGGAAACCCGCCCTGTGATACGCCAGCATTTCTCAGTACATCCCCAATGTACTGATCGTGCTGGTCTTTGATCACTTGTTGCGGGATAACATTAATTACCTGTGGAACGTCCCGTGTTGGCATATTCGTTCTTGTGCCAATACTCGCGTCGGGGACATTATAGCCTGTTTCTGGAGGAGTAGTTACCTCTAATTCAATTGGTGGTTGGTTTGACTCAGATGACGGTGTTTGCTGTGAGGGCGTTGGTTGTTGTGCAGTTGTTGCAGTCGGAGTTACTCCAAATACCAACCCCTCAGTCTGACTATCAAACAACTCAACTACTGG
>NZ_JBALFV010000064.1:0-28273 GCF_036916735.1 Nostoc sp. | reverse complement strand
CGCATTTGTTACTTTGGCGTTCGCATTTGTTACTTTGGCGTTCGCATTTGTTACTTTGGCGTTCGCATTTGTTACTTTGGCGTTCGCATTTGTTACTTTGGCGTTCGCATTTGTTATTTCGGCGTTCGCATTTGTTACTTCGGCGTTCGCATTTGTTATTTCGGCGTTCGCATTTGTTATTTCGGCGTTCGCATTTGTTATTTCGGCGTTCGCATTTGTTACTTTGGCGATCGCATTTGTTATTTCGGCGTGTCCATAACGCACCCTACGAAACTACTAGAAGAATTGAAACCTATGCTGGTCATACTTGTGTGTACACCGTAGCTTTTTAAGGGGGATAATGGGGGATCTCCAATCCCTAATCTTCAGGCTGTGATAATTTTGGATGCTTCTGCAATCTTCAAACTGTAGTGATTTTGGATGCTTCCGCAATAGGTTCAACTTGTATCGGTGGCACTTTTTCATCAAAAGCGGCTAAATCGAACCAAAAAGTTGTGCCAATGCCGACTTCACTCACCAGATGGACTTTGCTACGATGTCTGTCGATGATATTTCTGACAATTGATAAACCTAAACCCGTGCCTTCTAGGGTGTGAACTCGGTTTTCTACGCGAAAGAAGCGTTCAAAAATTGAATGTTGATCTTCTGTGGCGATGCCAATTCCAGTATCGGAAATTTCAATCCGTACTGGAGAAGATTGGGTTTGACTGGGTTTAAAATCTAGTTGGTAGGCGCGGATTACCACTTTACCACCGACTTTTGTGAATTTAAGGGAATTACCAATCAGGTTGCCAAACACTTGTACTAACAGATCATAATTACCCATTATTAGGGGCAAATTAGGAGCAACTTCTTGAATGAGTTCAACACCTTTATCTTTAGCATTGAGTTGGTAAGTACGTAATGTTTGCTCGATCGCTTGGGCTAAATCTACGCCATCGAAGCTGTAGTTGTGACCAGATTGGAGTTTTGACAAATCTAAAACATCGTTAACTAAACGGGTCAGGCGATCAGTTTCATGATTTACTGTTTGTAGATACTCTTGCCGTATCTGTAAATCTAAGTTCTCGCCGTATTCGTGCAGAGTTTCAATATGGGTTTTGATGTTGAATAAAGGCGTTCGCAGTTCGTGAGAAACGTTGCTGATAAATTGGCTTTTTGCCTCGTTTAATTCCACCTCACGGGTTATATCTTGGACAGTAATCGCAATGCCTTTGATGCTTTCCCTTTGCACATTGAGTACTGTTGTCAAGAGAATACGGATCGTCCTTTGGGTGGGTTGGTTAAGAAAAATGCGAAATTCGGCGCTTTCACATTTGCCTGCTGCCATTTCATATAAAGGCTCAGTGATTTCCATTTGTACCGATGATGGCAAGTGATGTAACAAGTTGTTACCTTCTACACCAGCGTTTTCCCAGCCAAAAATTCGCTCTGCTGTGGGGTTAGCTAAAATCACCTGCATGTTGTTATCAATCAACACAGCACCATCTGCGATCGTCGAAACTAGGGTTTGTAGTTTGGCTTTTTCTGCGGTTAGTTCCTCAATATTCTGTTCTTCATAGCGCTCTAATCGCTCTGCCATCTCATTAAAGTTTAAAATTAACTCCCCTAATTCCCCCCCTAAAGGTAAATTAATGCGCTGCTTGAAATTTCCGGTAGCAATTTGCTTCACCCCCACTAACAATTCTTTAATGGGCTTGGTGATGGTCAAGGCGTTAATTACTCCTGCCAAAATTACCATTACCCAAATAGTGATAAAAACGGCAATGGTGACATCGCGGGTAAAATTGGTGGAGATGACAGCAGTCTGATTGGGGTTGATACCGATCGCTAATACACCTAAGTATTTTTTATTAACAATCAGGGGAATAAATACATCGGTGACTGTTCCATCTGGGGTTGTATGTTGCCGCACCATTGGCTTTTCCCCATCACTAGGGTAATCTTCTGGCAGTTGGATTCGCCGTTTGATGGTAAGGGAGTTTTCTACCTCTGCTTCCCAAAAAGGAATGCCAAAAAATATTTCCCCATTTTCGTCAGCGTAAAGCATATAACGCACACTAGAGGTGCTGCTGTAGAAGCGTTGAGAAAATTGAGCAACCTCAGTCAGATTATTGTCAGCGATTAGGGGGGCAACGTTAGCAGCAAGCAGCAGCCCCAAATCACGGCCAAAGCGGGTGTCATTCATCCGCGCATCCTGCTGAATTGTATTCACAGCCCAGAAGGTCAAGCCACTCATCACTAATGAAACTACCATTGTGGCCACAGCCAGTAGTTTGGTCTGGAGTGTGAACTCTGACCACCAACTAGCGATCGCATGTCGAATTGTTTTGAACAGACTTAGCATCTTAAATAAAGTTGTTAATAGTCTTTGTTATAAAGCCCAACAACTAAAAAATTAACAGTTAATTTGACAAACATGTTAGGGAAGAGGGGAATCAGGTAGTGTAGGAGGTATCCTTATTAAGGTGGTCTTAACGAATTTACCTCATTTCAGTGATAAGAGTAGATATTCAGTGAAGGATTAACGCGTTAAACCCCATTTTTGTATTGGTTACGCACAGATGAGCAGTCTAACAAAAATCCAACCTGTGGTGATTTTGAGCTAGTTATCTGGCTCAGGTTAGCGGCAAGTCAACTTGAACTCAGCACTAAGAGATCCAAACCGCCGTGTCATGGCTACAATGCCACTGCAAAATCTGTGTACTGTCGCATCTTAGGCTCATGGAATGCCAAAACTATATCTTCTTTGACAACACCTGCACGAACTAGGTCAGTTGCGATTCCATCTTCAGTCCAATCTTGCTCAATCCAAAATTTGCAATCTCTAGCTTAAATATAAGTCAGCCTCACTGCCTGATGGAAATCAGTGCCAGCCTTAAAGCTGACATCAGATTGGATACTTATGGAGTTTCCCCATGCTTCACGCTGACCACTCTATGCCCAATATCTCTCCGGTAATATATCCCCTGAAACTGAATATATTTGATCCCTGTGTAGGCTTGGGCGATCGCTTGCTCAAAATTTTCTCCGATTCCAGTCACATTTAATACTCGACCCCCATCTGTTACGACTTCTTGTTGCTGGTTCAATTTTGTACCTGCATGAAATACAGTTGCTTTGGTTGCTTCTGCCTCACTAATGCCTGTAATGACCTGACCTTTTTCATATTCTCCTGGATAACCACCTGAAGCTGCAACTACAGTGGCAGATGCTCCCTTTTTCCAAGCAATGGGTGGCAATTCACTTAATCGCTGCTGTACACAGGCTAGAAGCAACTTTTCTAGGGGTGTTTCTAACAGTGGCAAAATCACCTGGGTTTCTGGATCGCCAAAGCGGCAGTTAAATTCCAAAACCTTGAAGTCGCCATCGGGTGCAATCATTAACCCAGCATACAGTACGCCTCGGTAATCAATGCCTTTAGCTTGTAAAGTTGCGATCGCTTTTTCTAATACTTCTGTTTGAATGCGTGCCATCAACTCTGGCGTAGCAATGGGTGCAGGGCTGTATGCTCCCATGCCACCCGTATTTTCCCCTGTATCGCCGTCACTAATTCGCTTATGGTCTTGAGCTGGCAGCAAGGGTCTAATTGTTAATCCATCCGTTAACGCTAAAACTGATACCTCTTGGCCAATCAAACATTCTTCAATGACAACAAATTCACCAGCACTGCCAAATTGTCCTTGAAAAATCGCATCAACGGCATTTTCTGCTTGCTCAACTGTTTCAGCTACTATTACGCCCTTACCAGCCGCCAAGCCATCAGCTTTGACGACAATTGGCGCTCCCTGAGATTTGACATAAGATTTTGCTGCTGCTGCCTGCGTAAATACCGCAGCCCGTGCCGTCGGAATCCCTGCTTCTTGCATCAGGGCTTTTGCCCAAGCTTTGCTTGCCTCAATTTGCGCTCCCGCTCTGATTGGGCCAAATACCATTAATCCTTTGCCTTGGAGGTAATCTGTAATTCCCTTTGCCAAAGGCACTTCTGGCCCAACTATCACTAGAGTGATACCATTTGAGAGAGCATATCGGCTCATGCCCTCAAAATCATCTATTGTTAAGGGCAAGTTATGGCAACGTTCCATACTTGCTGTGCCTCCATTCCCTGGTACACAGACAACTTGCTCAATTTGCTGAGATTGCAATAGTTTCCATGCCAGAGCGTGTTCCCGCCCTCCATTACCCACAACTAAAACTTTCACTGCTTTCCTCGTACGTTCCTTGCGAAACGAGAATGCCCTATTTGGCTCTCGCGGATCAATTTTTTCATTAATTTTCACACTTATGCAAGCCCCTTCATAACTAAAAAGGCTGAGGAGCAGGGGCAGTAAGAAATATAGATCAGCAATTTTGCCACGAAAATTCTGAAGTTGCTGAATTTAACGTAAATTATTGCAATATATTATACTTTAGGTTTGCTTAGGACTAGATTGCACAAGAGTGGTTTTATTAAAATGGCGATCGTTTATAAATAGCGCTATTCAAGTATAATCTGCTGACTTAAATCATAATTATATTTAATTGTCAATCCTCCAAAAGTGATAATACGTATTATTACCGCTCACTTACTTAATTTTGCTTAACCAAATCAAAAAGTTACTCATAGTCGCTTTTGCTCAACCACGCTGGGTTGATATGAAAACATCGCACACTTAATCAATTACTATAAATTTCAGTAAGAAAACTGAGTATTAGTAACTTATCGAAAATTTACCCAAACAAGCTTGTATATTGGCCAAATATTTGAAAGAATAACTAAAATAATCATTAGTGGGACTAAATTATTAATTGTTAGTTCTAATTACTAAGTTATTAATATTCAGTGCAATAATTGCGTAATTTGACAAAAATTTGATTTTTTTATTAATACATTTAAAAAAATAATATTGTTTAGTAATTCAAAAAATACATGGATCAAGTAATTAATGCAATGGTAGATCCTTTGTTTATAACCAATAATTTAGGAGAAATAAAAAAAGCAAATTGTGCTGCTCAACAATTCTTTGGTTTTAGTGAAGAAGAATTAATTAATAAACCAATATCATTGATAATTGATGATGAGCAAGTCTTAATAGAAGCCATTCAACAGCATTCTTTTTTTCATAAAAATCTTCAAAATTTAGAGGTAGTTTGTCGAACCAAGACTAGAGAAAAGCGGTTGATTGCTTTTTCTTGTTCAGTAATTCCGAAAAAAATAAAAGGATTAGAAGATATTCTTTACATTGGTCGGGATATTACTGATCGGCAGCAACGGGAACAGCGTACAAGTGCCCAGTATGCTATCACTCGTATATTATCAGAATCCCAAACTGTAAAACAGGTAATTCCGCAAATTTTGCAGTCGATTTGTCAAAACTTGGGATGGGATTTAGGCGAACTTTGGATAGCAAGTCAATATATTGGCACTTCGGTACAGGGACATAGCCTCAATGCAGTACTAAGGTGTGTGGAAATTTGGTCAAGTCGAGTAATTTCTGCGCGAGAGTTTAAAGCAATCACCTGGCAAACTACTTATAGAGCAGGTGTTGGCTTGCCTGGTCGAATTTGGATCAGACGTTTGCCCCTGTGGATTCAAGATATCACAGAAGATGGAGACCAAAGGCGATCGCAACCTGCTGCTGAGGTTGGATTGCACGCAGCTTTTGGCTTCCCCATCTTAGACGATAGTGAAATCTTAGGAGTGATGGTTTTCTTTAGCCGGGATGTACAACCAAAAGATAAAGACTTGTTGCAAATGGTGGGTTCTATTGGTAGTCAAATCGCCCAATTTATCAAACGCAAACAGGCAGAAGATGCTCTTGTAGAAAGTGAAGAACGATATCGAGATTTATTTGAAAATGCTAATGATTTGATTCAATGCGTTAATGCATCTGGTCGTTTTTTGTATGTTAATCGTGCATGGCGAGAAGCTTTGGGATATAGCGAAGCTGAAATTATGAATATGAATGTTTTTGATATTATACATCCAGAGTTTAAACAAGACTGTTTACAAAGGTTTTATCGGGTACTGTCAGGAGAAAAAATCGGGCAAGTCAAAGCTGCATTCGTTACTAAAGACAGTCAAAAAATCTTTATAGAAGGTAATATTAACTGTAAATTTGTCGAAGGTTATCCAGTTGCGACTCGCGGCATTTTTCGCAATATTACCCAGCGACTAGCAGCAGAAGAAGCGCTACGCCATCAGCAGGAAGAAACCGAACGTTTATTGCTAAATATTTTGCCAGCAGCAATCTCGAAACCCTTGAAAGAAGCAGCTAAAATTGTCGAAGACGTTGGTGATGTCACAGTTTTATTTGCAGATATTGTCGGCTTTAGCGAAATTGCTGCTTCTATGAGTGCAATTCAACTGGTAAACTTACTCAACTCGATTTTCTCAACTTTTGATCGCCTCACCAAAGAACATGGTTTAGAGAGAATTAAAACCATTGACGATGCTTATATGGTAGTTGGTGGTTTTCCGACACGCCGCCGGGATCATGCTCAAGCGATGGCTCAAATGGCACTACAGATGCAAACTGCGATCGCTCTATTTAATACTGAGAATAAACAAAACTTTAGTATCCGTATCGGCATCCATACTGGTTCCGTAGTTGCAGGAGTAATTGACTTCCAAAGAATCACGTATAATCTATGGGAAGACACAATAAACATTGCTCACTGCATAGAATACCAAGGTGTTGTTGGTAAAATCCAAGTTACAGAAGATATTTATAAGTCTTTATGTAATAAATTTTTATTTAAAAAGTGGGGCGAAATCGAAGTTCAAGGTAAAGGGAAAATAACTACTTATTTGTTGATTGGACGCAAGGGATGAGGGGCATTGGAAAGAGGCAGAGGGGCAGGTGGTCACTGAGCGTAGCCGAAGTGGAGCAGGGAGCAGAGGGGAAAGAGGTAATTTTTTATTCTCCCCCTTGCCCCCTCCCCCCTACTCCCTATGGAGTATTTGGAATCAACCGCCCACAAGGATAAGTCGCTGTTTGTTTTTGGGCACTTTCAGCCACTGCTGCTGGAATTTGATCTGATGATTGGGTTTTGGCTGCTAGATAGTCTTTTTGCAGTTTATCCAAAATAGCTTCTCGCCTGTCGTAAACACGCTTTAGGGGGCGAGGCTGGCACTTGTTCAAGACGTATGCTGTCACCAATGGTAGAGCGATCGTGCTATCGGTATAACAAACAATAGTGTTAGGTAATTCTTCCGGGTCAATCTTACCCCAACTGACAGCTTCTGATGGGGTTGCTCCAGACAAACCGCCTGTATCTGGACGGGCATCGGTAAATTGCACAAAGTAATCGTGTCCTCGTTCTTCTAGCCCCAAGACTTCGTGAAGTTGCGGTTGGGTTTGGAGCAAAAAGTTTTTGGGACTACCGCCACCAAGAATTACAGCCGCACTTTTACCTCCAGATTCACGGGCATTATATGCGATCGCAGCCGTTTCATTTACGTCAATTGATGGATCTAACACCAACTGCGAACCTTCTAAAGCCAAAGCCGCCACGTTCATCCCAATTGAGCTATCTCCTGGAGAAGACGTATATATAGGCACGCCATACTCATAAGCTGTAGCAAGCAAGCAGGAATGCTTTACACCCAACTGCTTTTCTACTTCTCGAACATACTTACCTAGTAAATGGTGAAACTCAGCAGTTCCCATCCGCTTCTGAAACGCTTCCCCTTGCAGAATCTTCCGGATGAATGCATCAGTTTCCAGTAGTACATCGTAACCAAAGATAATGTCATAAATGCGGATAGTGCCTTCCTGGCGCAGTTTCACATCATCCAAAAACGGATTACCAGCAAAAAGTTCAAAACCCAAACCGTAGTGCATATCGTGGTAAAGATTTGCACCGGTGCTAATCATCCAGTCAATAAAGCCGTTGCGAATTAAGGGTGCAAGCGCTGAAACCCCAAATCCTGCTGGCGTCATTGCACCAGAAAGGCTAACTCCCACCGTGACACCTTCCGTCAGCACATCACGACTCAGTAGTTGGCAGATTTCCCGCAACCGCGCTGAGTTGTAAGCGGTGAAGTATTGATCGATCAAATCCACCACATCGATATCATTTGATATAGGTGTAGGTGCGATTTTTTGACCCAGCTGTTTAGACATTTTGGCACTCCTGAACAGTAAACACGCAGAATCTTAATGAACTAATTAAGGTAATTTCAGTAGAGTATATTGAGCGATCGCCTTCTACCACTGTCATACCATTTTTACAAAGCTCATACTCACTCAGATCGATATCTTCATTCCACCTTTCAACCAAAGTTACAGCAATTTAACTAGTACAGCACCGCATAAATCCACCCACGGCATGAGGAAGAGGTCATTTCCCCCTGTTTCCGAAAATATTAAATTTAATGGAAGATTTAATAGATCGAGACAGGTGTACGCTACCTAGATGGGAATGTGTCAACAGAGGACTTAATCAATGGGATATATAATTGCTACTGCAAATATGAAAGGTGGCGTTGGCAAAACCACCCTCACCGTCAACTTAGCTACCTGTTTAGCTAAAAATCATGGTAAGCGGGTGCTTGTCCTTGATTTAGACAGCCAAATTAGCGCCACACTCAGTTTGATGTCGCCTTTAGATTTTGCCAAGCGTCGTAAACAAAGTAAGACATTTAGGTACCTGATAGACCAAGTTATCAATCCAGAACCAGAAGCGAAATTGACAATTCAAGATATCATTCAATTCCAGGTTTGTAATCTTCCAGGACTGGATTTATTACCAGGAGATATCGACTTGTATGATGAGTTTGTTGTCTCAGAAATGCTGCATCAGCAAGCAACTGCTTTGGGTGAACAGGACTTTGAAACAATTTGGAATCGCTTTGAAAGAGTCTTAATCAATAATATTTTAAAATCTGTACGTCAAAAATATGATTTTATCCTCTTGGATTGTGCGCCTGGATATAATTTATTGACTCGTAGCGCTTTAGCTGCCAGTGATTTTTACATACTTCCTGCTAAACCAGAACCTTTATCTGTAGTAGGTATTCAATTATTAGAAAGACGCATTGCACAATTGAAAGACAGTCATGGAAATGAAACCAAAATAGATATAAAAATGCTAGGAATTGTATTTAGCATGTCCACTGCTAACCTTCTCACTGGCAGATACTATAAACAAGTGATGCACCGCGTTGTTGAAGATTTTGGTGTAGAAAAAATTTGTAAGGTACAAATACCAGTTGATGTTAATGTTGCTAAGGCTGTTGATAGTTTTATGCCAGCTGTTTTAAATGCTCCTCAATCAGCTGGTTCAAAAGCGTTCTTTCAGTTAACTCAAGAGTTGTTGCAAAAGCTATAGCTCCAGAAGTGGTGAGTTCAACGAAGAGGCAGGGGGAAGGAGGTACAAAGCTTGGGAAAATGACCTTATAATAACCTCATCTAAAACCTGCTCTCTACCTCCTGCCTGACTCGAGAAAAAGTGGTAATAATTAAGTGATTTTTCCGATAAGTCCAGCATTTATACTGAAGCTATGTACAGCAATATTCGGCTATTGAGTGAAAAGGCCAGTAAATCTCGCTAAGAAACAATGCTTACAAACAATTCTGCACAGGCAGAAAAAAATCAACGCTTGGTAATACGTTTACCACGAACTCTGAGTTATCCCGAAACCTGGGGCTTTGGCTTAACGGGTCATGTAGGATGGATTGGTACTGCCCCGATTATTCATGCGGCGTTAGGGCCTAAAGCTATCTTAGTTTGGTTGTTTGGCACAATCATTTCCTTTTTACTCAACTTCCAGGTACAAAGTCTAGGTAGACATTGGCCAGATGTCGCTGGGGGAACACCAAACTATACCACAAGGCTACTAAAGAACTTTCCTAGCTTAGGCCGTTACGTAGCTTTAGGATACTTTTTTAGCTGGGCAGCAGCACCAGCATTGTATGCGATTATTCTCACAGACCTAATTCAAGTCAATTTTGAAAAATTAAGTATTTCTTGTCCAGAAACTTTTTTAAAAGTTCTTTTTACAGCAATTCCTTTTATTTTGGCTTTCAGTGGCACTCGTGCTTTAGCGCTACTGCATTTATTTTTTGTATTCCCAGCCATTTTATTACTACTTTTGTTTTGTATTCAAGGCGTAGTATGGTCAGCCTTCTCAACCACTAGTTTTAAACTTATCCTAACTAGCACAGATAGCTTGAGCTTTGAAGAATGGGCAAAATGCTTTTTCCTGGCTAGCTATTCAATTTATGCTTGTGAAACCACTTCTTCATTTGTTGCTGATAGCCGCCATCCATATAAAACTTTGAAGTTCTTAACCGTAGCTGCTTGGCTAATTCCTGCAGTGTTTTTAGGTGCTTCTTGGGTATTAATGTGTTCGCCTCCAAATCCAAAAATAGGTAACGATGCGTTCTTAAATTTGGTGGCGGCTTCTAAGCCTTTTTGGGGTGAATCTGCCTGTTTTATAGTCACACTTCTCATTACTATATCCTGTCTTTTAAGTGCTGCTACGGCAGTTTCCAACTCTCCTCGGATATTATACCAACTTGCTTTAGACGAGCAGCTTTGTCCTCTATTTACATTAGTTTCTCCCCAAGGTGTCCTTGGCCCTGCTATCTTAGTTACCTTTCTACTCAGTCTGCTTTGTCTCAATTTGGGAAATATACCTCAACTTGTCACGGTAGCAGGCACCTGTTATCTCGTGTCGATTATGGGTCTACATCTGGGATTATGGCTGTGTCGGGGCAAACCGCAGGTGTTATGGCCTTGGTGGTCACTTGGTTTTTTCTGTGTAGAAGCAGTAGTTCTAATAGTAGGAGGTTTAGCTTGGAATTGGAGAGATTTTTTAGTGGGTTTATTATTACCCATTATTCTGATGATAGGAGATGTAGCGCTACGTCGCTTAAATTTAGCACCATTACACCTACAATGGTGGACACAGCATTACAACGTTAGGTTTAGTAGAAATAACCAAGATTTTGCGGTACTACAAGTCATTGTCCTAGTATCATTAATTTGTATTACTGCCACAAGCAGTTGGTTGCTCCGCGATTTATTAGACAAAAATCATCATAATATTCATAACTCTTTGCTAGCGATTCTATTAGTGACACTTTCTTTTGCAGGAGTTGCGATCGCTTGCTGGACAACTCTACCACAAATCGTTGCTATTGATAATGCACGCAAACAAGCAAAAAGCCTATTTATTACTACTCTCGATACTGTCCCCGATACTGTTTTAGTATTAGATGAAAACGGTAAAATTTGTCAGACAAATGCTGCTGCTGAGGAATTATTTCAAACAACTGTTCAGCAGCTTCTTGGTCAAAAATTGAATCAACTCCTAATCAGCTATCGCGGCAAACCGGAGCAATGGTCTATTAGAAGTGAGCAAACCTTAAAAATTAACCAAGGTCTACTAATCGTTGAATCGACTATTTCACAGCCATTTAATTCCCAGCTACGAGAGTATGTTGTTATTATCCGTGATATCACTAAACGTAAGTTAGTCGAAAAAGAATTAGTTCGGTATCGTCATCAGCTTGAGCAGATGGTTCTAGAACGTACCGTTGAACTTATTAGAGTGAATCAACAACTTGAGCAAGACATTATCAAGCGTCAACAAGCACAAGAGCAATTACTCCACAATAGTCTTCATGATGGACTAACCGGATTACCTAATCAACGATTATTTTTAGAGCGAGTGCAGGGAGCAATAGAACGTACTAAACAGCAAAATAAATATTTATTCGCCGTACTATTCTTAGACTTAGACCGTTTTAAAGTTGTTAATGATAGCCTTGGACATTTACTGGGAAATCAACTTTTAATTGAAATTTCTCATCGGCTAAAATCAGTTCTGCGAGTTGGAGACATAGTTGCTCGTTTTGGTGGAGACGAGTTCACAATCTTAATTGAGGAAATTGA
Organism: Nostoc sp.; assembly: GCF_036916735.1. Lineage (GTDB taxonomy): Bacteria > Cyanobacteriota > Cyanobacteriia > Cyanobacteriales > Nostocaceae > Nostoc. Next base: position 16,387 of record NZ_JBALFV010000064.1, on the reverse strand, counting down.
GGATATCAGCACCGCCATACAGGTAGCCGAGCGAATTAAAAAAGTGCTAGCTTTACCATTTCAATTAAATGAGCATAAAGTCTTTACTAATGCTAGTATTGGCATCGCTTTAAGTAAAGCAGATTATGAGCAAGCAGCGCAGATTCTACGCGATGCCGATGTGGCAATGTACTGCGCCAAATCACTTGGTAAGGCACGCTATGAGGTCTTTGACGGAAAAATGCACGAGGGTGCATCTTTGCTCTTGGAGTTAGAAACTGCTCTGCGAAATGCACTACTCAAACAAGAAGAATTTCGCCTTGAGTACCAGCCAATTATTTCACTGACAAGTGGCAAAATTATTGGATTTGAGGCACTGATACGTTGGCATCATCCAAAACGAGGGCTTGTTTCCCCTCAAGATTTTATTCCCCTGGCAGAAGAAACTGGAATGATTGTTACTATTGGGCAATGGGTGCTTTATGAAGCCTGTCATCAAATGCACAAATGGCATAAACAATTTCCTAACTCATTATCTTTGACAATGAGCGTTAATTTTTCTGGCAAACAAATCACTCAACCTGATGTGTTTAAGCAAGTTAAACATATTTTGCAAGAAACTGGACTGAACCCAGGCAGTTTGAAATTAGAGATTACTGAAACCTTGTTGATGGATAATTTTGAATTAGCTACTACCGTACTTTCCCAGTTAACAGCGCTGAATATCGAGTTGCACATGGATGATTTTGGTACTGGCTATTCATCTTTGAATTATCTGCACCGCCTACCAATCAAAACCCTTAAAATTGACCGTTCTTTCGTCAGCAATATAGGTAGTCGAGGAGAAAATTTAGAAATTGTTCGAGCTATTGTGACATTAGCTCATAATTTAGACATGTCTGTAACAGCAGAAGGGATAGAAACTGTAGAGCAATTAGCACAACTGAAGGCTTTACAATGTGATTATGGACAAGGGTATTTTTTCTTAGCACCTATGGAAGATGTAGAAGTAGAAACACTACTTGCTGCTAACTTGTGTGGCAAAAACTTTTTAATAAAATAAAACAGGAGTCAGAATTTAGAATACTCTACCCATAAAAGGATAAAGTTTTAAGGCGAAAATTTTTAATGCTAGTTTCGTCCATCAGGGGTGAAAGTGCGTAGCAAGACGAAGTATGGTTTTAAACCAATATTCACAAGCTACTCGTACAGAATTAATACTAAATTATGACGGAGGCGGAGCGTCTCCGGCTTTGCTCCTGAGTTATGAATTCTTCTCATAAAATCTTGGAATCAAATTCTCTTTGGAGAAACACCTTGGATTGGACGATTGCTTGCTTGATAATCTTCTATAAGCTGTCGCGCCTACAAGTTGCACTATTTTCATTGTCAAAAAAAGCTACAAACTTTCTCCCTTACTCCCCGCTCCCAGCAAGAACTGCCCCCTGCCCTCCTGCGGCCTCAATGTGCAAATGAAATGCTTAACAGCTTACTGGCTGTAGCTGGAAATCCTCGGCGTTATCAAGTAACCCTTCTTCTTGCAAAAGTTCATTGATAAAAATATCGATTTTCTTGCGATTAATATTCTGCATGACTACAATGTGTGCCCAATTTTCAAAAACTGCTAACTGCCACTTTTTAATTAACTTTTGAGAAGGTTTTTGAAACACTACTGTATTAGAAAATTTATTTAACATGCATGGATATTCTCTTATTTGAAGTTGTTGGAAAAGATATTGGGCATTATCAATACAAGTATTTGCTTCTTTAGCTAATCCATCACAACCTCTTGTTTGCACTGCATACCAGAGAATTAAAGGAGTGTGGCCGTTTCTGGAACCTAGAATTGTTGTATCTGTTGAACCAATGTATTCAATTTCTGTTTCAACTTTTTTTACCCATTTCTTTTTAGTTAAAACTACACCACAAGGTAAGGGAGAACCAATAAATTTAGCAGAAATAGCTATACTATCTATGGGTTTTTGAAAGTTAACTTGCGGAGCGCCATCTAAAAACGGTAATATTAATCCTGAAAGTGCAGCATCACAATGAATGTAGTAATCTTTAATCTGATTGCGCTCTAAAATTCCTAGAACTTTGTCTAAGTTATCAATTGCACCTTTGACAGTAGTCCCAATATTTAAATTTATGATGGCTGGATAACTACGATTTTTGCTAAGTAGTTGTTCAAAATGGTCATAATCCATTTCTCCATTAATTTGCGAATTAACAACACTATGTTGGATGCGAAATAATTTAGCTGCTTTAGGAATTGAGTAATGAGAATCTTGTGATGAATAAAGAATCCCATTCGGGTAGATTTCCCTTGCTAAAAACATTCCATATAAATTACCTTCAGTTCCACCAGCAGTAACATAACCCCAAAACTGATCTTCTGCAATCTTATATAAATTAGCGAAAAAAGATAATACTTCTTGCTCAAAATTACGAGAATGGAGACCAAAATCTGGCTCTATGTATGGATCTCCAGCATTATTTAACAGATATTGAAAAAATTGCGTGATCGCACTATAATCACAACTCAAATTATATGGATAGCCTGCATGAAACTGCGATCGCTGTTCTATTTCCAGCAAAAAATCAGCCAATTCCTTAGCAATTTTAATTGACATATCTCTCTATCTCTTAAATTTTGATTGAGTTAATGGATGTTTTAAACTAAGATTACACGTGTTAATCCATACCTTTATGTTTTCTTAATAATTTTCCTTTAAGCTTGTTAATATGAATATAATACAGTGAAAATACTGAGAAATATTCAGTAATAATACGCATTTATTTTCTTTCAAAGTAGATTACACTTAGAACTTCTACACTGTATGAAATAACCATAATGCGTATTACATAAAATATTTTTCAACCGCTGACTGCAACCTGATTTAATCACATATTTAATGTTGTGCTTGTTGCGTAATTTATAGGACTGACTCGGCTATCCAAACGAAGTCCGCTTATGCAGACTTCATCAAGTCAAAAAGGTATTTCTATTAATTAAATATGTATTAGCGCTGTTCTATCACTCTCAAAAAACTATAATCGAAGCAGAAAACTGAAACTATGACTAAATTAAGGTTGAAGGCTTTATTTTCTAATATAAATTAGAAAATGCGGACAAAACCTGGAAAGTGGAGTCTCGTAAGCCTTACAGCGATTGCTTTCTCTAAGAGTGATGGAAGACGGTTAAGGGCTTCCAAAAAAATACTCAACTACTTATTGTGGCGTAAGCGTCTCTCCTGCTCATAGCCAAAGGCGGGCAAGATGCCCACCCTACAAGTTGTAGTAACTTATTTGTTGTTGAAAGTCCCTAAGTGCATTTAGCCATCTGTAGGTTAACGATTTCTAGTCTGCTAGCGCTGTGAAATTTTTGCTTTTAGAACTTTCCAGCTAAGGCTGCTACACACCGTTCGCAAATTAAGGGATGTTCTGCTGATTCTCCCACATGAGTAGAGTAGTTCCAACAGCGATCGCATTTTTGCCCGTCTGCGTTCACTACCCCAATTTCCCAGTTTTCAGTCTGCGCTGTATATTTCAATCCTTGCAACCCTTGAGCAGAATTTAATAATTCCACTTGGGAAGTCAGCAATAAATACCGCAGTTCGTCAATCCCGTTACCCTTAACAGGGTTAAAGACTTTGATAGCATCACCTAATTGTTTGTCAGGTATATGAATCAAAGCTTTGGCTTCCAGGGAAGAACCAATCATTTTTTCAATCCTGGCTTGTTCCAACACCTTATTAACATCGGTGCGAAGTTGTCGCAGCACTGACCAAAATTTCGCTAAATCTGGATTACGCCATTTTTCCTCAACTTGTACCCAACCAGCTTCAAATACTGATTTATAAGGTGTTTTGTAAGGGAGATATTGCCAGATATCTTCGGCAGTGTGAGATAACACTGGTGCGATCGCTCGTGCTAAATTATCTATTGCTATCTTCAGCACCGTTTGACAACTGCGACGGCGGAATGCATCCTTTGCACTGATGTACAATCTATCTTTGGCTACATCTAAATAAAAGTTAGATAAATCCACCACGCAGAAATTCTGCACTGTTTGGAAAAAGCGGAAGAATTGGAAACTTTCAAAGGCAACGGTTACTTCCTCAAACACCTCGGTGATGCGGTGCAGCATATAACGGTCAAGTTCTGGCAATTCCTCAAAGGGAACTGCATCTTTTTGGGGGTCAAAATCATCCAAGCTACCCAACAAAAACCGCGCTGTATTGCGAATCTTCCCTCTAACATCATTCATTTGCTTAATGATGTTTTTGCCAATACGAACATCACCAGAATAGTCAACCGATGACACCCACAATCGCAATACATCTGCACCGTAGGGCGGTTCTACTTTTTGATTTTTCCCGCCTTCAATGATTGTATTTGGATCGATCACATTTCCTTCTGATTTACTCATCTTTCGCCCTTGTTCGTCCAAGGTGAAGCCGTGAGTTAGCACAGTTTTGTAAGGCGCAATGTCATTTACTGCAACGCTGGTAAGCAAGCTAGATTGAAACCAACCGCGATGTTGGTCGGAACCTTCCAAGTATATATCAGCAGGGTAACGTAACTCTGGACGTTGTTGGACGACAGCTGCCCAAGATGAGCCAGAATCAAACCATACATCCATTGTGTCTGTACCTCTGCGGTAAGACTTACCATTATTACGATAAGATTCTGGTAATAGTTCCTCAACTGAAAGTTCCCACCAAGCATCGGAACCTTTTTCTGCGATGATTCCTTGGACATGGTTGATAATTTCTTCATTAAGCAGTGGTTCCCCCGTGGCTTCATCGTAGAAAACGGGAATCGGTACACCCCAAACACGTTGACGAGAGATACACCAATCAGAACGTTCCGCCACCATTGGCGTGATCCGATTTTCACCTTGGGCTGGAATCCATTTTACAGTTGCGATCGCCTCTAGGGCTTCTTCTCTAAATCCTTCCACGGAAGCAAACCATTGTTCAGTAGCGCGGAAAATTGTTGGCTTCTTCGTCCGCCAATCATAAGGGTACTTGTGGGGGTATGGTTCTTCTTTCAACAAAGAACCAGCCGCAGCCAGTGCATCAATCACCGCCTGATTCCCATCACCCAAAACATTTAACCCAGCAAATTCTCCCGCTTCTTCGGTAAAGTTGCCATTGTCATCCACTGGTGCAAGGATGGGCAAACCGTAGCGTTGACCAACAATGTAATCTTCTTGACCATGACCGGGGGCAGTATGTACCAACCCAGTACCCGATTCAGTAGTGATGTAATCACCGCCGACGACAATCGGACTTTCCCGGTCAAATAGAGGATGACGGTAAGTAGTATGTTCTAAGTCATTCCCTTTGAACGTGGCTTTTACAGTTAACTCAACTCCCAACGTTGAAGATAAACGTTCCACTAAATCAGCAGCAACGATGAGGTATTTGAAATTACTCTGCGCTTCTCCCTCTGGGTGGGAAACTTCTACCACTGCATAATTTAAATCTGCATTTACCGCCACAGCCAAATTTCCTGGAATTGTCCAAGGTGTAGTCGTCCAGATAGCCACACCTAAATCTGACTGATATTCCGCCAACAGTGGTTTTACAGTTTCCGCCAAACTTGTAACTGGAAAAGCTGCATAGATACTACGGGAAACGTGACCTTCAGGATATTCCAACTCAGCTTCAGCCAAAGCGGTATGAGAACTGGGACTCCAGTGAACCGGCTTTAAACCGCGATAGATGTAACCTTTTAAGAACATCTGACCAAACACGCCAATTTGAGCCGCTTCATAAGCAGGCTTCAGAGTTAGATAAGGGTGGTTCCAATCACCCCAAATACCGTAGCGTTTAAAATTATTGCGCTGGTCGTTTACCGTAGCTAAGGCAAATTCTTCCGCTTTCTGCCGCAGTTGTAAAGATGTTAAGTTTTGCCGTTCTGCTGACTTCATGTTCTGCAAAACTTTTAACTCAATCGGTAATCCGTGACAATCCCAACCAGGAACGTAGCGAACTTTACGCCCTTGTAACATTTGGTAGCGATTAATAATATCTTTGAGAATTTTATTTAAGGCATGACCAATATGGAGTGAGCCATTAGCGTAGGGAGGCCCATCGTGCAGTATAAATAATTCGCCAGGGTTATTTTCAAAGAGGCGATCATAAATTTTATTTTCTTCCCAGAATTTTTGGATTTCAGGCTCACGCTTGATGGCATTTGCCCGCATATCAAAATTAGTCTTGGGTAGGTTTACAGTATCTTTGTAACTTCCTGATTCGGTCACAGTCTCATGCCTAGAATTAGGTGTGCAGGTTTTATCAATTATAGAAGATGGCATAAAAACCAAAATATGCTTTTTGAGAGCGAGTTTGATAAACCTTTGCCTACCTTGAATTTTCGTTAATAAAGTTGCAAATAAAAGATAGGATTCCACAAGGGCGTAGGCGTAGCCCGTCGTAGACATCGCTACTATAAAATTCAGATGGATTAAAGGTAGGTTGGGTTGACGTAAGGAAACCCAACTTACATTTAATGCACAAATTTAACCTTGACACAGGACTAGATTTATGCACGAAGTGAATTATTGCAGCAAAGGAGTTGTGCCGTTACCGTTAATTGACGCATTCGCAATTGCAGCTTGAGCAGGTTGACTAGCAAGAACCGCTACAATTGGAGCAGCTTTTGAACTAGATTGTTTATTTCTTTTTCCATTAGAGCCGCCAGCCTTGGAATACTGTATACTGTTTCTGCCGTAGATAGTTGCAACTCCACTTAGCATTCGTTCAGACATTTCACTGAGGGCTTTATCCATCTGGATTATTGTTTTACGCGATTCTTCAAGATTGGACACAAGCGTGTTATGAGCTTCTAAGGTCGCACGGGTAGTATTTAGAAGGTGGTTGTAAGCTTCAATGGTTAATCCATGTCCTAAATCCAGATTTTCATCAACGGATTTAAGCAAGGCGAGACGAAGTTGGGCTTTGTCAACAGCAGCAGAACCACGAGTTCTTAAAGACATGAGATATCCTTTTTTTAATAATTCCTTTTTCAACATAGTGGAGTATCCTTTTGCCTGAAATGAGTAGTTTTGGGGATTTATTTCATTAAAGCTTCAACGAAATAATTACGAGTTTGTCTGTATTTTTACTCATTTTTCATATCGATTTGTTGTTTGAGAATAAGTGCAATCAGCAAATGCGAGCGCCGAATCAGCAATTGCGATCGCCGAATCAACAATTGCGTTCGCCAACTCAACAATTGCGAACGCCGAATCAACAATTGCGATCGCCGAATCAACAATTGCGTTCGCCGAATCAACAATTGCGTTCGCCGAATCAACAATTGCGAACGCCGAATCAACAAATGCGATCGCCAAATCAGCAAATGCGAATGCCGAATCAACAATTGCGATCGCCGAATCAACAATTGCGATCGCCAAATTAACAATTGCGTTCGCCAAAATAATATTAGAAAGGGGAAACTAGAACATCTAATTCCCTCCCCTTTATAAGCTACGGTCGTTGTACACACTAGTCGAATTACCCCCCTTAATCCCCCCTTATAAAGGGGGGAAATAAGAAATCTTGTTCCCTCCCCAATACATACGGGGAGGGTTAGGGAGGGGTAAAACTGACACGAAAACCAAATGAGTAAACTATTTCAGACTTGCGTATACACCGTAGCCTTAGAAAGGGGGAAACATGAGCTTTGTTCCCTCCCCAATACATACGGGGAGGGTTAAGGAGGGGTAATTCAATAACGTGCGCGTACACCTTAGCCTTTTTAAGGAGGATCTAAAACTTTTTACCCCTCATTTTTCAGAAATTGAGGATAATACTGTTGAAGCTTCATCAAGATGCGTCTAACTCACACCTGCTCATGAACGAACAGCGTTTACAAGCTTATAATCAGCTAATTCAAACCCTGCTAAATTGCCCTAGCGGGGAAGAACCAGAGATATTAGCAGCGAATACAGAATTGCTAGATGCTGACTTTGTGCAGGTTGTTATAGCAGCAGCAGAGTATTTTGCCCAGCAGGGAGAGGAAAATACTGCCGAGTGGTTGAGAAACCTAGCAACATATCTTACCCCGGAAACTACCCCCATCACTCAAGAAGATATAGAGACTTGCAGGCAATTTTTAATAGAAACACTGCAAGCAACAGCACAAAGCAACGGCGATGCTGAAGTTATTTACCCATTGCTGGCAGCAAATACCGATAAACTTAATGATATTTTTACTCAATTATTGCGTCATTGGGCAAAAAATGTCCTAGCAAAAGCGGAACCAGATATAGCAACATCCATCGCCGTAGTTATGGTTATGTTGAGTAATCTGATTAATCAGTTCCCCTTGGGTAACAAAGCCAACAATATAGAAATTGCTATTGCTTGCGACGAAATCGCCCTAACTGTATATACCCGCAGCGCCTTTCCTGTTGATTGGGCAATGATGCAAAATAATCTCGGGATTGCTTACGGTAACAGAATATTCGGAGAAGGAGCCGAGAATATTGAATTAGGGATCAAGGCTTTTTCTGCTGCACTCGAAGTTTACACCCGCAGCGCCTTTCCTGAACAATGGGCAACGACGCAAAATAATCTGGGGGTTGCTTACCGTGACAGAATATTAGGAGAAAGAGCCGAGAATATTGAATTAGCAATCAAGGCTTTTTCTGCTGCACTCGAAGTTATAACCCGCAGCGCCTTTCCTGAACAATGGGCAATGACGCAAAATAATCTGGGAGGGGCTTACCGTAAAAAAATATTAGGAGAACGAGCTGAGAATATTGAATTAGGGATCAAGGCTTTTTCTGCTGCACTCGAAGTTTATACCCGCAGCGCCTTTCCTGTTAATTGGGCAATGATGCAAAATAATCTGGGGGTTGCTTACGATGAAAGAATATTAGGAGAACGATCTGAGAATATTGAATTAGCGATCGCTGCTTACTCTGCGGCACTGGAAGTTACAACCCGCAGCGCCTTTCCTGAAGATTGGGCAACGACGCAAATTAATCTGGGAGTTGCTTACCGTAACAGAATATTAGGAGAACGAGCCGAGAATATTGAATTAGCAATCAAGGCTTTTTCTGCTGCACTGGAAGTTACAACCCGCAGCGCCTTTCCTGAACAATGGGCAATGACGCAAAATAATCTGGGTAATGCTTACGGTAACAGAATATTCGGAGACCAAGCCGAGAAGATTGAATTAGCAATCAAGGCTTATTCTGCTGCACTGGAAGTTACAACCCGCAGCGCCTTTCCTGAACAATGGGCAATGACGCAGAATAATCTGGGAGGGGCTTACAGTTACAGAATATTCGGAGACCGAGCTGAGAATCTTGAATTAGCGTTCGCTGCTAATTCAGATGCACTGGAAGTTTATACCCGCACCGCCTTTCCTGAACAATGGGCAATGATGCAAATTGGCCTGGGAGAGATGTACCGTAACAGAATATTAGGAAAACGAGACGAGAATATTGAATTAGCGATCGCTGCTTACTCTTCTGCACTGGAAATTTGTACCCGCAGCGCCTTTCCTGAACAATGGGCAATGACGCAGAATAATCTGGGGTTTGCTTACAGTTACAGAATATTCGGAGACCGAGCCGAGAATCTTGAATTAGCGATCGCTGCTTATTCTGCTGCACTGGAAGTTTATACCCGCAGCGCCTTTCCTGTAAATTGGGCAATGACGCAAAATAATCTGGGGAATGCTTACGGTAACAGAATATTTGGAGAACGAGTCGAGAATATAGAATCAGCGATCGCAGCTTATTCTGCTGCACTGGAAGTTTATACCCGCAACGCCTTTCCTGAATACCATGCAGAAACTTTGTTAAATCTTGGCAGGTTATACCAAGACGAAGAACAATTTAACTCAGCTTACAATACCTTTATTAAAGCAATAGAAACAGTGGAAGCTTTGCGGGTTGAAATTGTTTCTGGCGAAGAAGTTAAGCGCAAACAAGCAGAACGATGGAATCAACTTTATATAAGAATGGTGGAAGTTTGCTTAGCATTGGCAAAAGACACCGAGGCAATAGAATATATTGAACGTAGCAAAACCCGCAATTTAGTAGAACTGTTAACTAAAGCAACATCAACAAGCCTAGAAAATTTGCCTTTAGTTGGTAAAAGCATCCACTTTTCAGAAATTCAAAACCTCTTATACAGGGAAACTGCAATCATCGAATGGTACATTTTTAATAATTGTTTTCGCGCTTTCATCATCACGCGCGACAACGATAAACCAATAATCTGGGATTCTAGTCAACAAGACTTAAATGCATTAATCGATTGGATAAATGAATATCTACGCGACTACTACAACCAGGAAGACATAGATAAAATCCAATGGCAGAATCAGCTAGAAGAACGCCTGAAAAAATTAGCAGAAATTATACATTTTGAAGAAATTTTAGACAAAATACCCAAACAATGCGACAGATTAATCTTTATTCCTCATCGCTACTTACACCTGTTTCCTCTCCATGCTTTACCTGTTAAGGAATCATACTTAATTGATTTGTTCCCCAACGGCGTAGGCTATGCACCCAGTTGTCAACTTCTCCAACAACTACAACTGCGTCAACGTCCTGATTTTGAATCTTTATTTGCCATCCAAAACCCCACAGAAGATTTATATCAAGGCTATGAAAAAGATTTAGGCGCAGTTGCAGCCATTAAGAAACAGTTTACCGATGCTCAGATTTTGAAGCAAGACCAAGCCAAAAAATCAGCAATTCTCTGTATTAATGAAAATCCTCACAATGTCACACTGCATGAAAAATTACTCAAAGCTAACTGTGCTTTTTTCTTCTGTCATGGATACTTTAACTTTGCTTCTCCTCAAGATTCTGGTTTACAGTTAGCTGATGGAAACCTGACTTTAGCAGATATCATTACTCACTTCAAACTAGAAAACTGTCGCCTAGTCACACTCTCTGCTTGCGAAACTGGTTTTACCGACATCACAAGCGCCAGTGATGAATACATTGGTTTACCCAGTGGATTTTTGTTAGCTGGTAGCACTAATGTAGTCAGTAGCCTTTGGACAGTCAGTGCTACAGCTACAGCTTTATTGATGATTAAATTTTACGAAGAACTACAGCAGCAAAATAATATTGTATTAGCTTTAAATACAGCACAACGTTGGTTAAGGGATACGACAGTCCAAGGCTTTCAAGATTGGCTGATTAACTCGTCACTAAGTTGGGGTTGCAAGATATATTTAAATAAATACTTTGCTGCTAATCATGAAAATGCCTTAACCAAACCGTTTGAATCACCTTTTTATTGGGCTGCTTTTTGTAATATAGGTAAAGGAGTTTAGAAAATGTCAATTTCTAGAAATAGCATCGAAGCTTTTATTCAAGTGCTTGACTCTCAATCAAATTTGATTCCGACTCAAGACTGGAATGAATTGCAGCAACTATCGAGTCAGTTACCAGAAGACAATGAGGAAATTGTAGAAATTATAGAAAATTGGTTGCAATCAGAATCCCGTAATCAAGTTCTAGAAGTTTACAAGCAAAACCTGGAATCAATCACTGATAAATTACCTATTAATGTAAGTACAAACATAGGCATAGCTAATAGTAAATCACAGACTCCAGCCAATCAACCTAGTGAATCATCAAAGGAACTTGTAGATAACGCCATAAAAAACAATTCTCCTTTGTCTGAAAACACTAAACCCGACAAAAAATAGTGAAGAATTTCAGCCTTAGTCTCTATGCTTTTCATCTCCGCCACACCCTAACTGAACTTCCCGGCGAAGTTGTGGCAGATGCTAAACTCTTGTGGGAAAATCTGGTGAAAGTGGGTGAAACTTCGCTAAATTTTGTTGAGTTGAAAGATTTACGCTCGAATTTGATTTGTTATCAAAATGGTGAATACAACCCCAAGCGGGAACAAGGAAGAAAAACAGAATGGTTAAGTGTTTCTGGAAAAGACGTAGATTTGGGTAGTCTCCCCACAACAGAAGGCTTTAAAATTAATGCTAATCTTCAGCCTTTTTTGCTTAACGATACCTACGCAGTTGATTTAACTCTGTTTCCAGAATTACCAAACATCCCCATAGACATACCACAACTGCAATATTTTAAACCAAGTTCCTTACTACCATCTCATATTCAAGCATCTTTAGGACAAACATTATTGATTTATGGAGAAGTAGATCCAAGTGAAAACTGTGATACACTAGCTGAAAAATTAGCCGTAGCCTTAGTAGCTGGCACAAATTTAAATACTGTACGAACACAACAGGGAGAACTGTTTGGTAGTCTTTTATTTGAATACCAAGCACTTGACGCAGATAAACCAGATAATCCTGCCAAACAAAGCCATATTTTAATACTCATTAATAATAGTCAAGCTGCAACAGCAACACTTGCAGTAAAAGCTTATGACTGGTTGCTAAATTTACTATGTAGCTACCATAAAATACTTTACATTTATCAACTAGCACGTCAACGCTACCGAGAAGCAAGAGAAATTTACAGCGATTTAGAAAATAAAATTAAAGAATTTAACAACCTGACATCTAAAAATAAAACACAACAACTATCTGGCTTAAAAAGCTTAATGGGAGAAATACCCCAAAAAAACTTTGATTACATCAGATGCTTGCAAGATTTACAAACACACCACACAGCAATTACTACTAATATTACTAATTACAGAATTTGTTTAGAGAAGATTCAAACTATTGATAGCGGGAATAGCCTCAAATACTGGCAAGATTTTATTAATAAAGACTGTAAGAAATGGCAAGAACAAATACAAACAGATATTAACTATCTGACTCCAGGTCAAGAATTGTTTGGACAATTTGTTGATACTATCCGAGGTATAGTAGAAACGGGACAAGCCGAGCGCGATCGCTCCCTAGAAAACAAAATCCAAGTACTAGGCATAGGCTTTGGTGGTGGTGCGATCGCTTCTGGCGTATTCACAACACATATTGATAAAATTAATCTCCCGTTAATAGAAAAACATCCCCTTTACGCATCGTTAACTTTAAGTATCATTGCTACCTTGATATTTATCGCTTTAGGTTGGCTGATTACCAAACGTAAATAAAGTAAATTCTTTGGAGAAACTATGCAAATAAAAGACATGACAACAGAACAGTTACAAAACTTGATCCGTAATCCTCTGATAAATTAAGGAACTTTAAGAGCTTTTTGCCTGCCTTTTTAAAGGGGGTTGAGGGGATCAAAAGCCTGTAGCGCAACTTTAGAAGACTTTTGTGTGTACACCGTTTGGCTTTCAACCAAGGGACTAATCAGGAATTTTGCGGAGGTTGAGAGTTAATCAACAGAAAGTAGTATACCTTTCTGGCTTCGCCTATTGCCGATCCAAAGATTTTGTTTAATTAGAAGAACATTCCCTAATAAAAAGTCAACTATTACAAAAAATAAATCATTTTTTTTGAGTTCTAAATAAGTTATGTATGTTTTAGGTGTAACTCACGGAATTTTATTTAAGTACACTGAAAATTATTCCTAGTAAAAAACTAGACATAAACAGCATTTTGTAATTGGATCTCCACAAGCTTACTATCAATAAAAATTTTTGAAGGAGTAGATTAATTATGATTAGCAAGTCGTTGCTGAGTAAGTGGAAGCGAAACTTCAAACTATATCTTCCCTTTGTCTTTATTGTAACCCTACTGGCTGGAATCATCTTTTCCAAATTGAGTTTAACTATGGCTGCTGATTCGCGGCTAGATCCAAGAACTCAACCGAAGTTCATCAATTCGCTGCCGTCTCTAGGGAGGATAGATGCTACAAAGGGTGGTCACTTCGATGTAGAGATGGGAGAAACTAAGCAATGGCTTGGACTATATAGCAGTCCTGGTGCAGATCGCATATATGGTACAAAGGATGATGCACGCTTGAATACAACAGTTTGGGGGTATGGCTTAAGAGGGCAAAAGGCTGTTACTTACCCAGGTTCCACATTCGTGACACGAAAAGACGTACCGATTGAAGTGCTGTGGGACAACAAACTACCAAAAACCGGACATATTTTCCCAGTAGACAAAAGCATTATTTCAAAATCGGTTGAAAACGCTCTTTCCAAAGGGCTTGTACCTACAGTAACGCATGTGCATGGTGGTCATACTGAGTGGACTAGCGACGGATATTCCGAAGCTTGGTTTACCCAAGATTTTTCTCAAACTGGACCCAGTTGGGTTAAAAAGAACTATAGTTATGCAAATGACAATGAGCGGGCAGCAACACTCTGGTATCACGACCACATTCTCAGTAACAATCGTTTAAGTGTATACGCTGGTCTTACAGGCTTCTACTTGCTGAGGGATAACAACGAAATTAATCTAATCAATCGCAACATTTTGCCTAGTGGTGACTACGAGAAAGAACTGATCATTCAGGATCGAGATTTCACAGCCAAGGGTCAGCTTTATTACCCACCTGGTTCAAATTACCCAGATACTTCATATCCAAGTGTAGTGCCAAATTTCTACGGTAATTTCATCCTAGTAAATGGCATGGCCTGGCCAAAGTTGGCGGTCGAACCCAGAAAGTACCGTTTACGCTTGGCAAACGGTTCAAATTCACGCTTCTATAACCTGAATTTCAACGACTCAAAGGAAAAGTTTTACGAAATCGGTACTGAGCAAGGTTTATTAGAAAAACCAGTGGCGCTGGAAAATTTAATTCTTGCTCCCGGTGAACGCGCTGATGTAGTTGTTGACTTCACTGGCGATGCGGGAAAAGAGTTCATCATTAGGAACTTCGATGATAAAGCTGATTTGGAGCTTACAGGTCAAATAATCAAGATTGCGGTCGAGCAACCGCTTTCAAATATTCCAAATGCGACAGTCGATACTAATGAAAATGATGCACTGACAACACGGTTGATACCTAACAAGATTACACCTCCTGCTCAAACTGGACAAACTCGGCAACTGGTTCTTTTTGAAAATAAGGATGAATATGGTCGCAAGCTCTTAGAGCAAGGTACATTGGCTGATGGCTCATTCCGCTATGATGAACCAACTACTGAGAAACCAAAACTTGGCACAACTGAAGTTTGGGAATTATACAACACGACACAGGAGCCACACCCAATTCACTTGCACTTGGTTTCCTTCCTGATTCTAAATCGACAAAATTTTGCTGGCAGTGCAATCCCAGTTATTAAAGACCCTCGTAAGACTAAGCTATTTCTACAAAGCGCTGGTCTAATCGGAAATCCTGAGCCTCCACCACTTTCAGAGAAAGGTTGGAAAGACACTGTAGTTGTTTACCCAGGTGAAGTTGTTCGGATCATTGCCACCTTCGACAAACCAGGGAATTATCTTTGGCACTGTCACATTTTAGAACACGAAGACTTCGATATGATGCGACGTTTTCAAGTTGTGGCAACTCCGTAGAACACCAATTCAGTAATCCTTTGCGTTACCTGAAATCCTCAACAGGCACAATTCATAAATTGTGCCTACGTCATTTTCATTCCTACAGGACTTACGCAATAACTCTCTGAAACTCTTATTCCTTTGTGTTCTTCTCTACGAGACGCTGCGCGAATGCGTCCTTTGCGGTTCGTTTTATCATGATTTTGCCTAAGTCCTGTCCTATGTATAATGTCTGTCCCCTTCTTAGTCAGAAGTCAGGATTTAGGATAAGTGTAGATTGGATTCTTGACTTCTTTAATGGTGTATTTCATTCATCCAAAAATTCCTCTATTGCATAGCAATAGAAAGATAAAGTAAAAGGTGCAGGATTTATTGGAGGTAGTAATGGCGCGTAAACGCTTGATTATCGAAATGGGGATGGGAATAGATCAGCATGGACAAGAACCGACAGTAGCAGCATCTAGGGCAGTACGTAATGCGATCGCTCATAATGCCTTACCCGGTGTTTGGGAAGTTGCAGGTTTGAGTCATCCCAATGAAATGATTATAGAGGTTCAAGTAGCAGTTCCATACCCAGAACAAGTTAGGGAAGAAGAGGTACTTGCTGTACTACCATTTGGTAAAAAAACCCTTACCGTAGAATCTGGCGGGATGGTAGTTCAAGGGCGGGCGATTCCTGAACTCAACGATAAAAATGACGAAATGTTGATTGCGATCGCTGCTGTTACAGTTTTAATCGAAGATGAGTAGCTGAGGTAATTCCTCTAGAAACAGAAAGCTATAGAAAAGTTATTAAGTTATTCGACCGCCGACTTCATTTATACAGACGCGATTTTTAATTGTCAAGTATATTTGCTGATTACTTTATCAAAAAGCCTCATTGCTTTATAAAAATACCTGTTTACTTTCTCAAAATACCTAAATGCTTTCTCAAAATGACCTTTGACTTATTCAAAAGCTGTGTTTGCTTTCTGATTTTGGTGTTTTCCGCAAGTAAAATGACCTTTGACTTATTCAAAAGCTGTGT
>NZ_JBALFV010000063.1:0-10045 GCF_036916735.1 Nostoc sp. | reverse complement strand
TAAATACAATTTGGATGGATGGAGGCTATCGAGGCGAAGACTTCATCTGTTGGGTAATGGATATGTTTCGGTGGATTGTTCAAATTGTCCTTAGACCCTTGGAGTATTGGGTTTCGTCCTGTTACCAAAGCGTTGGGTCGTTGAACGAACTTAAGGCTTGCTCAATTGGTGTCGGCGCTTGAGCAAGGATTATGAAAGACTACCCGAAACTTCGGAAACTTTTATTTACTTAGCTATGATTCGGATCATGGTTAGACGCCTTGCATGATTTTTGACTAGCTTTGACTTTTAAAACATCCTCTAATATCCTGATAAATCAAGGCTGCTTTTTCTAAGCTATCTATCAACAGAAAATTATCTCAGTTAAACATTACAAACCAGTCAATTGCACGCTATGCTTTTTTATTCATTTGATTCATTTGTATGTTGGTTTGAGGTTCTTATTTATTCTACTATCGTAGTAAAAAAAGTCAATAAAGTTAATCATAAAAGCCTACTGTATCAACACGTTAGTTTGGGATTGCTTCAATAAATTTTTCACTGCATAATTTCTCACTTGTGCAACATTTTGTTTTTTGCAGCAAAATTTTTTGGCGATCGCTTCCAATGTCATTGGCTTTCGCCCGATACCGTAATACATGGCGAAGACTTGTGCCTGTTTCTTAGTCAAGCAAGACAAATCAATGTTGTTGGTGCATCCTAATTTTGAGGACAATTCGGCATTGCGCTTGATGATCAGATTTTGGGCGGACTCTGGCTGCGCTTTGTTTTTCTTGCTACGGTAAGCTGCAAGGCGAGACTTGCCTTTGTCGCTGCTATTGTACTTGCGGTTCGATTCTGTTTTATCAAGCCGCGAAGCATAGCAGGCATGACAGACCTGCTGCTGCCCATATTGATCCCGCCCGCAACTGGTTTCCCCCTGCATAGCAGCCTTTAACCACTCATTAACGCTTTTCTTTGGCGCGTGCAGCGCTTTTTGAATTTCCTTGGATACTTCAAAGAAGTCTGGATCAGAGATGATTGTCTCTAAATCAAACTCTTCTTTTACATACTTAACACGAGGGCACGCACTGACTTTCATTTTTCTCCCGACATATCCAGGAAAATTTTCCTGGTTTTTTATTTGAGGCTCCTAGTCTGATCTTAGTAGCTCAGTAGGTCAAGCTAAAAGCGCCCTGACAGCATCAATAACTCGGTCTACATCTTGGGCTGACATTCTAGGATAGATTGGCAGACTTACGGCTCGTTGAAAATAATCCATTGCATGAGGAAAGTCAACTTCTTGCAAATTAAGCTTTTTTTCCATTGCGGGTGCAGGCATAGTGGGACATAGTGGACAGAAGTTCCAATCCCTAAGCAATCCATCCTCTGGATAAAATGATTGCGCGATCGCCATTTAGGTAGGCGCAGGATGTAAAGATGCCAAGCGTGGGTGTCACCAGGTTGTGGCTGTGGCGGCAATTGAACATCCAAATCAGCAAACGCTCTGGTGTAAGCATCGGCAATCTGTTGCCGCGCTCGAAGCCCAGCTTCTAGTTTTTCAAGCTGGACGATGCCGATTGCAGCGGAAATTTCATCCATATTGGCTTTTAGCCCTGGCTCGATGACTCGGTAATCCCAAGGCATAGCTTCTGGGCTGCGGTAAATGCCATGCAGCCTAGCAATGCGGCAATCTGTCATCAGCGTTGGATTGTTGGTCACAATCATGCCACCTTCAGCAGTAGTCATGGCTTTATTCGGGTAAAAACTGAATACCGTCGTCGAGAACTTATGTCCACCGATTGGTAATCCTTGAACTTTAGAGCCAAGAGCGTGAGCGGCATCCTCGACAATCGCAATTCCGTGGGCGCTTTCAATTCTTAATCGTTGCATGTCAATCGGCAGCCCAGCGAAATGAACTGGTAGCAAAGCCACCGTTTTTGAGTTAATTCGGCTGTATACTTGCTCCCAATTCCAATTCAAAGTGGCAGGGTCAATGTCTACGATGACTGGTTTTGCTCCCACGGCAGTGATCGCTTCTGCTGTGGCGGTGAAAGTCAAACAGGTCGTAATCACTTCGCTGCCAGGGACAACTCCTAATCGGCTTAGAGCAAGAATCATCCCGGAAGTGCAGGATGAGACGGCGATCGCGTTAAAGCCAACGCCCATGTAATCGGCGAACTTGCGCTCAAATTCATTAACCTTGGGCCCTCCGTTAGCACCACCGGTCAAAATACCAGATCGCAGAACCTTAATAGCTGCGTTGATTTCTTCTTCTCCGATATCAGGGGCAAAAAAAGACAAACGTTCAGATTGCATGTTATTTTTTTGACAAACTAATCAATAAATATAACTTATGCGAATTCTAGTAACTGGCGGCTCTGGCTTTATCGGTCAATATTTGTGCAGACACCTGGATTCTCTCGGACATGAGGTGACAACTTTCGATCTCCGGCATCCAAGCGAGGAACTAGAAAAAGTCCACTATTATACTGGCAACGTCAGCGAAATTAGGTTTTGGAGAGACATACACGGATTTGATTACGATTGCTTGATCCATCTGGCATCAGTAGTTGGCGTTAAGGCAGTTAGCAGTCAGCGCATCACTACCACCAATACGATTCTTGAGGGTATCCGCAACGCTCTTTGGTATTGCCAAGCTACTCGCACACCAATTGTCTATGCATCCACATCTGAAGTTTATGGCAATGCTCCATCTCCTCTCTACGAAGATAAGTCAGAGTCCTTGCTGGGTCTTTCATCCATTCCTAGATGGGGCTATGCCGCTGCCAAGTTAGCGGCAGAACACATGGTACTAGGCTACCAAGAAGAGTTGGGAGTCAAAGCAGCGATCGTCCGCCCGTTCAACGTGACTGGTCCTGGTCAGTCACAAATGGTACTCCCAACTTTTGTTTCTCAAGCAACAAAAAACAAACCAATCACAATCAATGGTGATGGCTCTCAAGTGCGTTGCTTCATAGCAGTACAGGATGCAGTTGAGGCGCTTACTAAATTAGCGATGGGATTGGTGATCGAAGACTTGGGAAATGGCGAAATCTTCAATCTTGGCAACCCAGGAAATCAGTCAAGCATTTGGAATTTAGCAGAGCAGGTCAAACGTCAGGTGGGCAGCGATAGCCCAATTGTTATCAGCCAGCGCACTGATGAAATCTTCAGGCGCATTCCAGACATAACCAAAATCAGCAACCTTATTAACTGGTATCCAACGCGGAATTTGGCCAGTATCATAAATGCTATGGCCAATATGTCCAGTAGGTCGTTGGCATCAAATTAGCGATTTAGGTGTGGAGCGATCGCTCTTAATTGCGAGGATCGTAACTGTCGAAGATTGCAAGCATCCTGTGACTCCAATGGCAATGTACTACATGTTTAATAGTTTAGGATTGCTTTTATCTTTAAATCCACGATTACCAGAGTGGATTAGATTTTGCCTTGAAATAGTAGCTTTTACTCATTACTGCGTTGCATTTGCGATGATTGTTAAATTGGTTGGATTTTGTCTAAAAAAGTATTCTAATCTCTAACCAGAATGTCACTTGGGGTTCTTAGGCGATAGCCTATCATCGTAACAAGTACTGGTCAATCGCAGTTTCAGGAAAATTTTCCTGGAACTATTCAACTATAAATTCTTGCAGCAAGTCGTTACACGATGTCCGCCTCATCCCATCTCGTAAGCGCACCTTCGATATACGCTTGCGCCAGTGGATGCCCCCGGTTAAATGTTGCCAAAGCTCGTTGCAATGATAACGTTTTATTGGGTTTGGCTCTAGCAAATTCGTCAACACCGATCGCGATTTATTTGAGCGCCGTATACATTGCTGCGACATCCTCCGCATCTAATAAGATTCGCAAGTAGATAACCTCTGCTGTTGTCCTGCGTCTGGCAAAGAGTTCATCAAACCTTGCCTGTAGTGCCTCTAAATCGAAATTTACCTGGCTTTGATTTGTTTCTAGGAGAGTTGGGAGGTTTTGAGCATAAACATCTTTGACGGGCATAGAAGGCAGCAAGGCGTTAGCATAGCGGGGCAGAATGCACATCGCCTCGTCGCCAGCATCGTAAAAATCGCCCAAAGCTTTAGTTTTGACATTGTAGTGCATCAGGTACCTAGCTCGGCTTACATTTTGCTGGCTACCAAGTTGCAAAAATAGATTGAAGAACGCTCGCTTGGGCGTCTTCTTATCTTTGCTGGCGCTGCGCCAGTAGAGCTTCATCGTAGCTTCGGCAGCTTTGACAAATTCTAGCTCCTTACCAGGAGTTAGCATTTCTATCAGTTGCTCATTTAGGACTGGCACTATACCATCAGAGGCTTGAACTAACTGCTTTTGAAGAATAGTATCGGCGTCCTTAACCAACTGTTCTTCCGGTATCGCTGCTGGAGCTTCAGATGGAAATAGTGAAAGCTGGACGTATTTACTCATTCACAAAACCAAGAAAACGAATATCAAAAACTTTATGGCACATCTGCAATATCAGACCGGACATCGGTACGCTATCTAGAAAATCAGCAACGTCTTCAATTGATTCAAGCACTTGTTCGAGTCCGCCATTGCCAACACTCAAACAAGCAATGTAACAAGTGCCTTTACTGGCTGACCCCAGGGGAAACGCACCTTATTTCTTAACAAAAACTAATAAGGAATTCAAAATCATCTATCATAAGTGCAAAACTTGACAAAAAGATAAACAAAATAAATAGATGCTTGTGCTAACACATAAATTAACTCATCTCTAGTGAAAAAACTCTTGTTTAAGATAAATTAACTAACTATTCAGCTATGAATAAGTAAGCTTATTCCTGAAAATAAGCAACAATCTTAACTAAATTATTGATAAGCTAGTTTATGCTAAAGCTAAAACTCTTTCTAAATAGTTATTATCCATTGCTGCCAAAAACTGTTTATTTTTGATTCCCCTTTTCACACGCTTCTCTTTACCTAAAAGATTTACTGCTATCTGCCGCATTACTGCAAAATTTTGTGGAACATTATCTTTTCTAATCCGACATTCATCTTCTTTTAAAGCTACATCAAATACCCAATGCAATGAATTTTTTATCCCCCAGTGACTGCGAACGGAATTAGCAAATTGTTTGGGATTATCTTCAAGACTACTAATAAAATAACGAGTCTCCACTGTTGTTTTACCATCTACTTACCGGACGGATTCTACCATCCCGATACTATTAAAATTTGACCAAACTGAACCAGGGTCAAGCCGAGATTGAATTCCTGATAACATCGCGTAGTAGCGGATTTCATGACGACCATGCCCATGTTCTTCTGTTTTGTATGTGCTATGTTGAAAATCTTGAAAACCCTTGCTTATCTCTGCTTTAAATAGTTGCTCTACTTCATCATACAGATTACCTTGATTCTTTTCGAGAGTAATTACGTAATCTGCGTTTTGTTGGCTAATTAACTTCACAATCTCCTTCTGGCAAACGATGGCATCAATTGTTACAATACAACCAGATAGTTCTAATACTTTTATTAATTCGGGAATTGCTGTAATTTCATTTGATTTCTCATCCACTTTTACCTGCCCTAACACTAACTTATTTGTAGTTGCCCACGCACTTACCATTTGTATTGCACTTTGGTTACTGCTTCTATCATGGGAGCCACATAAAGTTTTACCGTCAATTGCTACTACTTCACCATCCGTCTTGATCTGGATTGACTTTATCCAATTTAAGAAACATGACTGAAATTGCTGCGAATCAACCAGTGCAAATACTCGTGCAAATGTATCATGCGACGGAATGCCATTTGGTAGCTCTAAAAACGTTTTCAACCACTCATATTTTGTGCAGCCATACAATTCAATTGCCACCCAACTGTCTGCTCCACATATCACTGCACATAAAGCAATTGTGAGAATGTCAATTAAATTATGTCGCTTCGTGCGGTCTATTCTTGGGTCTTCCATCAGGGCAAAGTGGTCAGCAATCGTAATTTTGGGCTTGAGCTTCATGCTTTTTTAGGGGCTTTCCTCTACTTCTAGGTTGTTTCGCGGTTTGAGGACTTCCCATGAAAAGTCAGCCCTCGCATAGTTAATCAAAATGCTTACAGAACAGTTAGCCAGAAGTGTTTTGGTGTAAGGATTCAGGTGGCAGAGTATTGACAAAGGGAACACTTGAGGAGGAGTATCACAAATATGAACCAAAACCTGCCTCAAGATTTAGACCCAGAAAGCTTGAACCAGTTATCCAAAGAAGAACTGGTAGAGATAATTATTGAGCAGAGCAAGGTAATAGGTGAGTTACAGAAAATAATCTACGAACTATAGCAAGAAATAGAGTGTTTAAAAGTCAGTAGAGATTTAGATAGTTCTACTTCATCAAAACCTCCATCTGGGGATACCCACAAAAAGAGCGAAAACAAAAAAGCACCTTCTCAAGAGTCATCAAATCAACCGAAAAAGAAACCAGGTGGGCAGCCAGGACATTAAGGTAAGACTCGTAAGGGTTTTGGCAAAATAGATCGTTGTGAAATCTTGCGTCCTGGGAATTGTGTATACCGTGGTCAAAAAGCATTTGCGAGTGCGGCAGCAGGCATTACAAGAGTGATAAGATGTCGGGCATAGGCTGAACCGTGTTCTTGAGTTGTTGTTTGGGAAGACAATAACTCTACTACGACAGCCCTACCTCTTCGTACTCTTTTTGGCGAAGGTATTGAATTAAGAGCAAAACTTGTCGATCCGCATTATGGTTTTCTCCTACACTCTTACACCCCCACACCCCCACACAAGCGCCTACAAGGGTTTCATCTTTACAAGCGTGCCATTTACCCCTACACCCTTACACCCAGAAGCATTATGAACTATGGGTTTGCCGAAAACATGTATGCCATTCGACGTTACGGTGCGACAGAGTTCTTTAGGTAGAGGTGAAGCCCTCTCAGCGAAGCCGACGCACAAAGTGGAGATCGAGCCCGGATAAAGGAGCGCCAACTTCGTGCATAGCACCGCCTACAGCAAGCGACCCAAGATCGATCGCGACGAATCCAGTGCTGTTGATCAAGTCGATGACCAGTTGTTTTGCTTCGGTGTCGTCGCCAGATGTGAAGATAACGGTACGGGGTTTGTTCGGCGAAAAGTCCTGTATCCATTCCATCGGTATGTTGCTGATCGATTTGACAAGCCTTGCGCCGACCGCCATCTCAGCAACTATCTCGCTTGAGGTACGCCCCTTCAATGCCGCCCGCGATCTGGTAACGCCAGCCAGACTGATGTCTGGAACAGGGTCCATATGCGCGTTCGTCGCGTCAATCAGGATGCGGCCTCGCCAATCAATGCCTTTGAGAGCATCAGCCACACTAACCCACCTCGTGGCAAGAATAACGACATCGCATTCGGCTGCCTGCTGCTTCGTCCCTGCGGTCACGCCTGAACCAAGATCGGCGACAAAATCAGTCAGTGTCTCCGGATCTCTGGAATTGGATACAATGATGGTGTGACCAGCGCTTATCAAGTGACGGCCGAATGTGCCTGTTACGGTTCCGGCTCCTATGAAACCTATTTTCATAACATATGTCCTAGCTCGGTTGGATTTGCGAAAGAGTATGCACTTGAACTGACTGCTGCAATCAGGCCAGTTTAGCCAGATTCTGAAACAGAAGAGCGCCAGGGCGACCGCCCAGAACGTGAAGGAGTACGCCGCCTTGATCGAGCCTTCCGAGTTCGATTGGAGCAAAACCAAGCTGAGTCGCCACGGCCCCAACAGCTGCGCTAGCGTCTGCATCATTGCTAGATACGAAGATCGCCTGTCGCTGCCCCTTTACGGCAGGATTGGTTCCCAACTGTTTCGCAGGCAAGTGATTGAAGGCCTTAACTAAGCGCGCGCCGACAAACGCCTTCTCCACAACTTCGGAAGAGAGTAGCCCTCCTAGCTCCTTCCGTTCCTCCGGAGAAAGATCAAGGGTATTCATGGCGTCGACAACGATCTTGCCGTCCCACTGCTTGAATTGCTTCGCTACATCTTTGTAAGCGGAAAAGGGGACAGCAAGGAAAATCATCTCAGCCTTATAAGCGTCTTGAAGGGATTGGGGAACGACGCTCGAACCTAGCTCTTTCGCCAAAGACGCAAGCGTTGCTGGTCCACGGGAGTTTGCGATTGCGACTTCGATGTTCTTGTGTGCAAACAGGCGTGCAAGAGCGGTACCGATCTGGCCAGAACCAATAATGGCGTATTTCATAGAGAATCTCCTTTAAGTAAACTGCTGAGCATTGTTGAGAGAACTGTTTTCAGACCTAACACAGAGCGCAGGCCCTGTCCTCCATCCTCCACTGCTCACCGGACCTCGTCCTCAGCCCTTAGACTTGGCCGATGCCCCCGTCGTCCATCAGATCCGCACCTGTCATGTAAGAACTCTGGTCGGACGCCAAAAAGACTGCCGCGCTAGCGAGCTCCTCGGGCCGAGCGAGTCGGCCGAGCGGGATCATGTTCAGGTACATGTTCACCAGAGACTCACGCTCTTCAGGGGTTGACGACTGAGAGTCGAGAATCGGGGTGTCAGTTACACCAGGGCTGAGCGTGTTGACGCGGATGCCGCGACCCTTGAATTCCGCAGCCCAGGTACGGGCATAAGAACGCAATGCTGCCTTGGTCGCCGCGTAGGCAGTATGGCCAGGAATGCCCATGACGTGCATGGCCGACCCGACCAAAACGATCGACCCACCACCGGTCATCAGCGGCAGCAGCTTCTGCACCAGGAAGACGGGGGCTTTGGCGTTGAGGTTGAATGTCTTGTCGAAATGATCGGGTGTGAGGGAGTCGATCAAAGCCTGCTCCGTCAAGCCCGCGTTCGACACGATGATGTCGACGATCCCCTTTTGGGCCCTTATTGCCGCAGCGATACGGTCGAGGTCATCGAGGTTCGTGACATCTCCCTGAATGGCCGTCACATTCTTTGCGATCAGCGCTGTCGCCTTATCCAACTCCGCTTGGCGACGCCCTGTGATGAAAACATAGGCCCCTTCCTTTACGAAGCGCTTAGCCGTAGCCAAGCCGATCCCACTGTTACCTCCTGTGATGACAGCTACCTTGCCTTCAAGTGCACCCATAGACTTCTCCTTTGATCATTCCTATCCTACATTATATATGGAACAATCATTACAGATGTAATGCGAGGCGGAACGGATTCAAGATTTTGGACTCTAATAGCGGTTCTTAATCGGAAGCAATACAGTAGCAGCAGTGAGTAAACCAGTTAATAATGTCCTGGATGGTGATGGCATCAAGAGCATCAGTGATTGCTTGATCGATCTGTGCAGATGAGAATTGCTATAATAGGGGCGTGGCGAGCAAAAGCAAGAAAACAGGGAACGGAAAGACTGGACGACCGATCAGCTTCGATAAGGACGCGGCCTTAGAGGCCGCAATGCTACTTTTTTGGGAGCGGGGCTTTGAAGGCACTTCCATGGCCGACCTTATACAGGCGATGGGCCTCAATCCCTCAAGCATCTATGCAGCCTTCGGTGACAAGCACGCCTTGTTCTCACTTGCAGTGAAGCGCTATTTGGAAAGTCGAGCGCAGTACGCAACGGAAGCGTTGAAGGAGCCGACTCTCGAAAAGGTTATCCGTGCGCTCTTCGACAATACGGTTGCGTTCCTCACCACACCCGGCCATCCGCCGACCTGTATGACGCTGGTGGGGGCAATGGGTTGCAGCGTAGACGCTACCCCTGCCAGAGATCTGATGACGGAAATACGGAGACAGAACGAAGTCGCCATCAGGGAGCGCCTTCTCGAAGCTCGAAAAAGCGGAGAGTTGTCGAAGGAGATCGATGTGGACGACTACACTCGGTATCTCTCAACGATACTCGCCGGTCTCTCTATTCAAGCAGCGAACGGTTCGACGAAGGCTGAACTGAAGCGGACTTCCCAGATGGTCCTTCGGCATCTGGGTTACTGATACTTGTGGTCTGCTGCTGGACGGGCTGGAGAGCGGGGAAAACGCATCTTATTTACTAATAAAAATTGAAGACGGTTTCAAAATGATATAGATTATTGCAAAAATTCCGAGAATCATCAACAAAATAAAT
>NZ_JBALFV010000062.1:0-28025 GCF_036916735.1 Nostoc sp. | reverse complement strand
TGAAAAAGAATAATCATTCTTCTTCGGGTTTATTTTTTATCAGAAACTTCTTTGAGTTCCTTGATTTCAAAATCCTATCAACCTGGGAAAATAATAATAGTCAATTTCATAACAATTAGCCAATTTAATATTGAAAAAATCTCAGAAATGCCTTTTGTAATATACAGTTCTGTCTAGAGTTAAACCCAGCTTTATTCCTTTATATGTAAGACTTTTATCCATCAAAACAGACAGACTATTCTAACTAAAAGTAAACATATAAATAATTTATTTCTTGTCCTGACTATAGATATCTCCCCAATGATAAATCGACGATATTTTATCAACTTTAAACAAGAGAATAACGCAATTATAGGCTTTGAGGCTCTTTAGCTGATGAGTAATTGTAACCACGAATACTGTTTGTAAATTAATTTCTCAGCGCAAGTAAATTGGCCAGATGTATGATATTCTTTATTTATAGGGAATCTAAATCGCTAAAGCACAAAGGATCTCCAAGCACTTACGCTCTAGTGAAGAAGTCAAATCCCATAGTTAACCAATAGTTTGATGAACTGATGATCTTGTTCCATAAGTCTCTGGAGGATTGTGGAAGTACTCGATCGGTAGCAGTTCCAAAGTTCGGGGGGATTTTGGTATGCTTGCAGTTCATCAATCACTTTTGGGAAAAACCCTTGATTCTTTACAGATAGTTTTTTGTTAAGTCCTTAGAAAAAATCAAAGTTTTGGCGAATGAAAGGATAGAACAAGTAATTGATAACAGTGTTTACGATTTAAGCAACTGGATAAACAAACTAATTCAATCTTGATATTGATGAAACACCTTGGTATTTAAAAGGAGCAAAGAATGGTTAAGGGTGTTTTAAAATTTTCAATTTTTGTTAATTTATCCTGTTCACACACGTTATTGTATAGAATTAAAATCTCTTTGGCAAATTGAGGTATAACAGTGTAGTTATTTATAATAATTACAGTGTATACAATTGCTTTGGTGTAAAATCCTAACAGAAATATCAAATGTTTGACACATTTACAGCCTAACTTCAAAAAGCTAGTAAAGCTTCAGGTTTAAATAATTGTGAAGTTAGGAAAATCTTTGTCAGTATTATTGATGAAGTATTTAAGATTTACACGTTATTCAAGGATGCGATCTAAATGACTAAACCGAAAACAACCCGTAAATCTGTTCATGATCGCATCCTAAATACAGCATCAGGTTTATTTTATAGAGAAGGAATTCGCAACGTCGGTATTGACAGAATCGTTGCTGAATCTGGCGTTGCAAAAATGTCGCTCTACAATCATTTTAAGTCAAAAGATGCATTGATTGAAGCATGGCTACGACAACAGGATGAACAATGGTGCGAATGGCTCAAAACCACCATTGAGGAACGAGCTTCTAACCCATCTCAACAACTACTAGCAATATTTGATGCCCTGCGGGAATGGTTTGAGGGCCCAGATTTTCGAGGTTGTGCATTCATTAACGCTTCAGTGGAACTAGCCAATGCTGACCATCCTGGACATCGGGTAGCATTGGAGCATCAACAATCAATCTACCATTACATCAAGAGCCTAGCTCAAGCCGCAGAAGTTTCATCACCGGAACAGTTAGCTAGGCAACTACTTCTCATTGTACAAGGTGCGATCGTGGTTGCAATGATGGAAGGTAGTTGGTCAACCGCTTCACAGGCAAAAAAAGTAGCAGCAATGTTAATCCAGACTGCATCAAAATCTGCCGTTACCGAAACAGTGCTGAGTGCTGAGTAAAAAAGTCTATTAGACATCTCCAGAAATTAAATATGCGTTACCTAGAAACCTTGTAAAGACGTAGCAGTGCTACGTCTCTACATTCTTTTTTAGAGATGTCTATTATATGATTTAATGTAAAAAATCACACTGCAACTAAGTTCGGAGCAGTCAGAGATGAGAATTCATTACTTACAACATGTACCATTTGAAGGACTTGCTAGTATTGAACACTGGTTGACAAAGAAAGATTATATTCTCTCTGTAACTAAGTTTTATAACGGTGACAGTTTACCATCTGTTAATGACCTAGATTGGTTAATAGTAATGGGTGGGCCAATGAATATTTATGAGGATGATAAATATCCTTGGTTGACGTTGGAAAAACATTTTATTCAAGAAGCAATCAAAAAGAATAAAATAGTTATTGGCATTTGTCTTGGTTCGCAGTTAATCGCTAATGTTTTAGGTTCCAAGGTTTATAAAGGTCAGGAAAAAGAAATAGGTTGGTATCCGATTCAAGTGACAACAGAAGCACAAAGTTATGCCGTTTTTGCTTCATTACCTGCATCTCTCACTGTGTTTCATTGGCATGGTGATACTTTTGACTTACCACTGGGTGCTGTACGACTAGCTTCTAGCGAAGTATGTGCAAATCAAGCTTTTATTTATGAAGATAGAGTATTAGGTTTACAATTTCACTTAGAATCAACACAAGACAGTGTTCGCCAAATTATTGAAAATTGCGCTTCGGAATTAGTTGCAGGTAAATATATTCAGAAACCCGAAGAAATGCTGGCACGAGATGATGATTTTAGTAATATAAACACTGCTATGCACAAAATCTTAGATTATTTTGCAACTTTTACAAAATAAATTATTATCTATCATCCAGTAAAACTGCCCATCTTTAAGCGATCGCCCTACAGCCCTTCTCAAGACAGGAGACGCACTCGCGTTCGGGCATCCTACGGCAGGCGTTGGCAAAGCCATCGCTTTTGTGTTTAATAAAAGCAAATTTGCTAAGTTCCTATATTAGACTTCTTGCATGAATCAATAAGCTTTCACCTTAAATCCCTCTTCCAAGCTTGGGAGAGGGACTTTAAATTTGGCTCTCCCTTCTGCCAATTTTGGGAGAAGGGGTTGGGGGATGTAGCTCAATACGGTTCGGTTAAGATCCCCCCGCCTACGGTGACCCCCTTAAAAAGGGGGTAAAAGAGGCTTGGAAGCCTCACTTTTTAAGGGGGTTGGGGGGATCTTCAAAATATGAAAACGTTAACCGAACCGTATCGGGATGTAGCAAGATCCCCCAGGGTGGGCGAATTTTGCATTTGTGCAGTCGTTTATTGAATTCGGGCAGTCGTTTATTGAATTCGGGCAGTCGTTTATTGAATTTGGGCAGTCGTTTATTGAATTTGGGCAGTCGTTTATTGAATTTGTGCAGTCGTTTATTGAATTTGGGCAGTCGTTTATTGAATTCGGGCAATCTCCAAGAATTTACATAAATTAATTTAATATTATGTAACAAATAAAAAATTTCTACCGAATAATGCGGGTGTCAATTAACCCTAATCCTGTCTATCCTAGTGCTGTACAGTTCAGGGTAGAAGTCAGTTTTTATCCTGGCGCATTATTAATAACAGGAAAGTGATTTATGTCACGTCCAAAACGCGGGTCTAAAATACTTGATAGAGCACAGCGTCGGATTGCGGCTTTGAAATCGATCAGTCCCACCTTAGACTTAGGCAATGGGGTAACAATTGACTCCTTTGCAGCCGCCATCAAAACAACCCAAGATAAGTTAGAAGCATATAACTCAAGCCTCTCCACCGTGGATCTGACTCAGGGAACCTTAGAACTTGCTGAAAAGTCCCTGATGGAACTAACAGAACACATGTTACTCAGTGTAGCTGCAAAGTATGGCAAGAATAGCGATGAATACAAAATGGCAGGAGGCGTTCGTCGAAGCGATCGCAAGCGTCCTATGCGTCAGCCTAAACAAGGGGCTGTTGCTTGATAAAGACGCTGTTCGATGTGGAATATTTTAAAACTGCCGATGGTCGATTTGGCATTTTTTATGGTGAACCGTTAACGGTGCAAGCAACGATTCAGTGGGAGTTTTAACTTGCTCGCTTTATTGCTTATCGGCTCAACAACTTGACTAAAATAGTTTTCACCTCGGTGTTCAGAATCCCTGACTTTTTAAAAAAGTCGGGGATCTATGCCCGATCATCTGCAATTACAAAGCCTGTCCTGAGTCATGCGTGACAACGCCAATATTATATACTGAGTTGTACTGTTGTCAATAGTTAAAGATAAATTAGGGTAAAATTATTGGTATTAATTAGCATTAATTTCTACCCGTAAAATATGGCTAGTACCCCCACATTAGAATATTTGCAATAATTGTGGACAGAAGCTGCCAAAAACAGCTTGCAAAATCCATCAGGGTTATTCCTAGCCAGCAAGCTTTACTACTGTTTTCAAAAGACAATTTGGGATTACACCAGAAAATGTTTGTTAGGAAAAAAGAATATTTCGGAGTGTAATGCCGTTTTGCAATAGATCACAATTACAAGTTATTCTCTACACTAGGCTTCATTGCAATTAATAACTATATGCAATAAGCCTTTTAATCCAAACTGTGTGAGGAGCGGTATGAAAAGTCGGCAGTCCAATATGTATTTATGGTTAGCAGCAAATTTGGTGGGTATTATCAGCACTTTAGTAACTCAAGTAGCCTGGGCAGAGGTGAAATTTGAAAATAATACTCAAAAAGCCTCCCTTTTGAAGCAGGAGGGTGGGAATCAAAAAATCCGGCAACCCAGCGAGTTAAAAATCCCAATCACCAGCACAGAACATTTACTAGTGCAGTCGCCCACGCCGCAAACCACACCTGCGCCGATAATTCAAATAAGGGGGGTAAAAGCCAATCCCACGAGCAAAGGTGTAGAGGTGATTTTAGAGACGCCTGTTGGGACTCGACTGCAAGTGACAAATCGCAGTACAGGCAATAATTTTATTGTAGATGTGTCTGGTGGGCAGTTACGTTTAGCTTCGGGCAATGCTTTCACATTTCGTTCGGAGAAACCAGTTGATGGAATTACGGAGATAAGAGTAACTAATATTGACGCAAATACTGTGCGAGTAACGGTAGTAGGTGAGAAGGCTTTACCAACGGTTGAGTTATATGATGATGATGCAGGGCTGGTTTTTGGGGTAGTATCACAGGCAACGGCGACACAGCCACCGCAAACACCCCAAGCTAGTCAGCCGCAAAACCAGACACAGTCAAATCAACCTTCAACTAGTGGTGATGAACCGATTGAGTTGGTAGTAACAGGTGAGCAAGACGGATATCGCCTACCAAATGCTTCCACTGCAACCAAAACCGACATCCCTATCCGCGATATTCCCGCCTCGATTCAGGTGATCCCGCAACAAGTGCTGAAGGATCAACAAATTACACAAGTGCGGGAAGCAGTGCAGAACGTTAGTGGCGTGACTCCCGGAGCATCAGGTTCTCAATCCACGGTCGGAGAAAGCTACATTTTCCGAGGGTTTGAAGACAGTGGTTCTACCAGTGTTTTTGTCAATGGTTTTAAGCAGGAAGAGCGTTATAGGCGTAGTCTAGAAGTTGCCAATATCGAGCAAATCGAAATTCTAAAAGGACCCGCATCTGTCCTGTATGGTCAGGGCGAACCGGGGGGCATTCTTAATATTGTAACAAAGCAACCTCTTTCAACGCCCTACTATGCCGTTGAAGGAACCATTGGTAACTTTGACTTCTACCGCCCAACGTTGGATCTTTCCGGCCCTTTAAACCCCGACAAAACCATTCGCTATCGTTTGAATGCAGCCTATCAAAACTCTGGTAGCTTTGTTGATTTTGTGAAAACGCAGCAAGCGTTTGTAGCACCGATTATCAGTTTTGACTTGGGAAAAAATACGAATCTAACCTTAGAAGGCGAGTATCTTAATACTTCTAAAGGGGAGTACTTGGGTATTCCCGCTGTTGGTTCAGTCCTGCCAAACCCTCTTGGACAGGTTCCTCGTTCCCGATTTCTCGATGACCCTAATTTTCAGTTCAACCGCGACTTCACAACATTTGGTTACCGCTTGCAACACAAATTCAGCGATAACTGGTCAATCCGCAATGCATTTAGAGCCGAATTAGAAAATTTTGATGAGCCTTTTTCCTTCCTTTTAGGACTGCAAGCGGACAATCGAACTGTAGATCGAGGCTATGCGCTTACCAAAGCTAACAATGAAAATTTCTTTTTGCAAACGGATGCAGTTGGAAAAATTCAAACGGGTACTGTAAAGCAGGATTTGCTCTTTGGTTTGGAATTAGGTAGAACGAATTACAGACGGGATATATTTTACGATCCAACGATTACTGTTTTACCATCAATCAATTTGTTTAACCCGAACTATGATCGAGATCCGATTCGATTTGACAGAATAACATTTAAGGAGAGAGTCTATCAAAACTTGGTTGGTGTCTATGGTCAGGACTTAATTTCAATTGGAGATCAACTGAAGATTTTGCTGGGTGGACGCTTTGATTTTGTGGAAGGCTTTAGTGAAGGCACTGGTTTATCAACTGATCAACAAGACACTGCTTTTAGTCCCCGTGTGGGAATTGTTTATCAACCTATAGTGCCAGTTTCGTTATACGCCAGTTGGAGCCGTTCCTTCCAACCCTCTAGTGCCAACAATGTAAATACAGATAACAAGCCGTTTGAACCAACAAAAGGTGAATCATTTGAGGTCGGTGTGAAGACCGAATGGTTGGATGGCAAGCTTTCAGCAACTCTGGCAGCTTACCAAATCACTAAGCAAAACATTGTCGTACCCGATCCAGTGATTCCGTTTCGTAGCATTCAGGTGGGTGAACAACGTAGTCGGGGTATTGAACTAGATGTTGCTGGAGAAATCTTGCCAGGATGGAAAATCATTGCCAGCTATGCATATATCGATCCTGAGATCACTGAAGATCCCAGACCAGAGTACAAGGGAAATGAACCAAGTAATGTTGCCCGAAACAGTGCCAGTTTATGGACAACCTATGAAATTCAAACAGGAAATTTAAAAGGTTTGGGATTTGGCGGTGGATTGTTTTTTGTGGGCGATCGCCAGGGAGACTTGGAGAATACATTCACGTTGCCAAGCTATGTGCGAACTGATGCAGCCATTTATTACCGCCGTGACAACTGGCGAGTTGGGCTGAATATCAAGAACTTGTTTGATGTTTACTACTTTGAAAGTTCCAGTGGCACAACCGGCGTGTTTCCTGGCGCGCCATTCACTGTGCTAGGTACGATTTCGTGGCAGTTTTAATGATTTTGTAAACTTATATCATGTCCGGGTGCTTACCCATAATTAAGCAGTAACTTGAACTTAAGGTCACCAATGAAAGTTTGTTAAACCTCGAATTAAATCTTGCTGTTGGAGTAATTGCAATACGGTTCGGATAAGATAAAAAGTCTATCGATAACGCTTGTCTTGACTAGCAATTGCAACGTCTCTACACACCACAACACCCAACCAATAACCTTAACCGAACCGTATTATATGTTACTGGACATGATATTGTAAGATGTTACTAGTACAACACAGTGTAAATAAATCAGCCATTCCAAATCAACAAAACGCTTTCGCTGCATACCTGTTTAAATTTTGCGGAAAGTTGCGTGCGGGGGTTCCCCCGGTTGACCAAACTTTTCAAGACGAATTTTGAATTTTGACTTCCGCCTTGCGGTACTAGGGTGGATGAGTGGATGAGTGAGGAGGCGATCAGTACTAATGGGACTTAGACAAAAAGTAGCCAGAAAAAAGCTCAAATGTATATGCAATGCCAAATCGTCTAATTTTTCTAAACAAAATGTGCATCTGTTGCATTGAATGCCAGCTTAATCATTTGATGGGGATATACATTGCCGGATATATGATTTCGAGGCACTCTGGCAATTAAAGTTTGTTCTCCCACCTTAACCCAAATACTACAAATCCCAATACCATTTAAAATCCGTTCTATTAACCCTTCAATAATTACTGACCAAGGTTTATGCAATATTGAAGAACTTGCATCGTAAACATTAAAAGTATCGCCAGATAAACAACATGTAGTAATTGGCTTGGTGATTTCCCCAGGATATAAAAACTCTATCCCGTTTACAAGTTTGATAAAACTTCCACGGTTACTCCGTTCTACCCGACACGGAATAATATTATCTATCCCTACCAGTCTGGCAAGCTGCTCGTTAGCTGGTCGGCGGATGATGGTTTCCAAGTTATCATCCTGGATAATACAACCGTCAAATAAAGCGATCGCTCTCTCGGCAAAATGCAGTATATCTGTAAAATTATGACTGACTAATATCACTGCCGATCCCCTAGCTTGGGCCCATTGTCTAATTTTCTCGATCATCTCGGCACGTATTCCCACATCTAAAGAGGCAGAAGGCTCATCCAAAAGTAGTAATTCGGAATCAGCAACTAAACCACAGGCAATAGAAACCCGCTTTGCTTCACCACCAGACAAAGAACGAGCTGACTGATTTGCCAGGTGTTCGCAGCCAAAAGTTGTAAGTGCAGTATGTACCCTTTGCTTTATCTTGTGTGTTGGTGTTTTGCGAAACTTTAATACCTTGGCAACATTATTAAAAACAGTGTCATCTAGTAATAAAGTTTCCTGAAATACCAAAGCTGAACGACGACGCAACAATGTTTTATTGGTATTGCGTACATCCTCTTCAAATAATTGCATCTCACCACGGTAAGGTTGCAAGAGATTGATTGTTCTTAACAAAGTGCTTTTACCAGCGCCATTGGGGCCAAGCACAGCGACCAGTTCTCCTGGACGGACTGTAAAATTTTCAATTGACAGGATATTTTTACGTGTTTTGCTATCGACGCTCACCTGTCGCATATTCAGGACATACTCGTTAGTATTCATAGAATTTTCTTGTCATGCTGTAGGATAGTCAGCAACACGATAACGGTGTATGTAATGATTAGAAGAATGTATGCGATCGCCATCGCCACATCGTAGTTTCCTTTTCCTACCTCCGTAACAATTGCTGTTGTTAGAACTCTTGTTTGTCCCTTAATATTGCCACCCACCATCATCGATGCACCAACTTCTGAGATGACGCGACCGAAACCAGCAATAACAGCAGCCATTAATCCTAAACGTGCTTCTTTAATTAGCAACAAGTTTGCTTGCCACTGTGTTGCCCCCATTGACAACAGTTGCCAGCGTAGTTTCGGATTAATACTGATAATTGCTGTAAAACTCAAGCCAGCTACAATTGGAAAAGCAATGATTGTTTGGGCGACGATCATCGCTGTAGGCGTATAAATCAAATCAAGGTTTCCCAATGGCCCAGACCGCCACAAAAACAGACTGACGACTAAACCGATTACCACTGGCGGTAATCCCATGCCGAAGTTAATCAAACTAGTAAAAGTCTGCTTGCCTACGAAATCGACTAGTGCCAACCATAATCCTAATGGTAATCCCAGTAAAACGCTAATAGCTGTAGCTGTTCCAGATACAAACAATGTCATTGTCATCACCTGGAAAACGTCACTATTGCCATCAGTTAATAACTCAAGAGCTTTCAAAGCTCCTTCGATAATTGTATTCACACTTTTGAACAATGAGAAAAAAATACTTAAATATGCAGTAGAGCAACCTTTGATAATTCTAATGCTCTTTCTTTAAAAGCCGTAATCTTTCTCTGTTTTACCGCCATCAACATAAAATAGCGGTTGTTTGAACTCTTGTTTGCCATGAGCTGCAATTAGTTTTTGTCCTTCAGCAGATAAGACATAATTAATAAACGCTTTAGCTCCTGCACTATTCACTCTAGAAAATTTCTGAGGATTTACTTGCATGACATGGTAGAGATTTAACAGTTTCTTATCTCCCTGCATCAGTATCGGTAAAGACAGATTTTTCTTCTGAAATATATATGTTGCTCGATCCGCTAAGGTATATCCCTGTTTTTGATTAGCGACTTGTAAAGTTTCCGCCATCCCTGAACCTGTTTGCTGATACCAACTACCAGATGGTCTGACTTTTGCCTGTTGCCATAAATCTTTCTCTAGCTTATTAGTACCTGAGTCATCACCCCGCGATATAAACAAGGCTTGATTTTTAGCAATCAGGGAGAATGCTTCTACAGCACTCTTTTTCCCTCGGATCTTTGCCTTGTCAGTATCTGGCCCGACGATTACAAAGTCATTGTGCATTACCAAGTGGCGATTAATCACCGCACCACCTGCCAAAACTTTGCGTTCGGCTTTCGGTGAATTGACGAACAGTGCGTCAACTTCACCCTTTTCAGCTAAAGCTAAAGCCTGTCCTGTGCCGACTGCAACCTTTTTTAAAGTGTATCCTGTTTTCTTCTCAATCGCTGGAACCAAATCATCTAGCAGCCCACTGTCCTCAATGCTCGTTGTCATTGCCACGATTACATTTTTATTCGCTGGGGACTGGGCAATAGCTGACTTTTGCTTCACCAGTATATCACTCGCTTCAGCACTCAGAATTGCCAAGCAACAAGCCAAACATGCAATGAAAATTCTCCGAATCATGGAACCTCCAGGAATATATAATTTATGTCATGCTGTAGGATAGTTAGCAACACGATAACCGTGTATGTAATCAGGAGTAGAATGTATGCGATCGCCATCGCCACATCGTAGTTTCCTTTCCCTACTTCTATAACGCTTGTCTGCCCATAAGGATAAAAAATTGGAAAATAATGGTGAAATATGCAGTTGAGCAACCCTTGACGAGATGATCGGGGCAAACGCATCAAAAAATGCTGATTTTTTTGTTGGTTCTTAACCTTGGTTGCGATCAAGAGTAATTTTGATGCGTTTGCCCTGATCAGCTGATGCTCAAGTTTCTTTAAAAACCGTAATCTTTCTCTGTTTTACCGCTATCTGGATAAAATAGTTGTTGTCCGAACTGTTTTTGCCCGTGAGTTGCAATCACTGTCTGTCCTTCAGCAGATAAGACATAATTAATAAACGCTATAGCTCCTGCACTATTCACTTTAGGGCATTTCTGAGGATTTACCTGCATGACATGGTATAAATTCAACAGTTTCTTGTCTCCTTGCACCAGTATTGGCAAAGACAAGTTTTTCTGCTGAAATATATATGTCGCCCGATCTGCTAACGTATATCCCCGTTTTTGATTAGCAACTTGCAAAGTTTCCGCCATTCCTAAACCTGTTTGCTGATACCAACTGCCAGATGGTTTAATATTAGCCTGTTGCCATAAGTCTTTTTCTAGTTTGTTAGTACCTGAGTCATCACCCCGCGATATAAACAACGCTTTGTTTCTAGCAATCAAGGAGAATGCTTCTACAGCATTCTTTTTCCCTCGGATATTTGCCTTATCCGTATCTGAACCGACAATCACAAAATCATTGTGCATTACCAAGTGCCGATTAGTTACCGCACCATCTGCCAAAACTTTGCGTTCGGCTTTCGGGGAATTGACGAATACGGCATCAACTTCACATTTTTCAGCCAGAGCCAAAGCCTGTCCAGTGCCGACAGAAATGCTTTTAAGCTTATATCCTGTTTTCTTTTCAATCGCCGGAACTAAATCATCTAGCAGTCCACTGTCCTGAATACTGGTTGTCATCCCCACAATCAAATTTTTAGTCGCTGAGGACTGCCCAAGAGTCGGCTCCTGCTTGACTAAGTTACTACCAAAGCTGATGCAAAGAATCGCCAGGAAACTTACCAAACACCCATCGCGCACACTCCGATGATTGATCATTACACTCTCCTACAAACATTTATGCCAATATTTTTGACTATGGCAAGTAAATCTTACATTGGGAAGTATAAGCAAGATTGAGTAGGAAATCAACCATTTATGTTGTTTTCTAGACAATGGTTACTTTTGGGAAAAGCGATATCACAGTAGCGGCTTTGAGAAAACCAATTATCATAGGGTCTTAAATACACTGCGGTACATTCATAAATATCCCAAAGCCACCGAACGCAGCAGGGATTTTTCATGCCCTCGTTGTGGGCGAACCGTTCGTAGAGAGCTAGCTTGAAAAGACCTTGTTTTTTGCTGTTAGCTGTGTGATACTTTCGTTTAACTTAGAAAACAGGGTAAGCGCATCTCTGTTCCTAGTCCAGATAGGATCATTGTCTTTCAGGATTTTGAACAACTTTTATCTTGGCAGACTATGATGCAAAATTATGATTCTGGGTACGGCTTTAGCAGCTTTCGCCAAAATTTTTTGTTTTGGTCAAGATTTGCTAATTGTAATGAGTTCGATCTGAATCCCTTACCTGCGATCGCTATTTTACCCCTAGTGATAATTTGGTTTGGGTTCACTTCTGTTTCTATGATCGTAGTTACTGCCCATGCGACAACTTGGCCCATTGCCTTGAATACAGAAATGGGACTCAGCACCGTTGGATTAATGGTGCTGATGGTGGGGAAAAACCCCGGTTTAGATGGTTTCAGACTAATTCGAGAAATTATGCTCCCTGCCGCATTGCCTCACATTTTAACAGGCTTGAGAACTGCTTGGGCTTTTAGTTGGCGCACTGTGATTGCATCTGAATTAGTGTTTGATTCAGGAGGTGCTACCAGTGGTTTGGGATGGCAGATTAATAACAGTCGCTACTTCCTGTAAACCC
This sequence comes from Nostoc sp., assembly GCF_036916735.1. Classification (GTDB taxonomy): domain Bacteria; phylum Cyanobacteriota; class Cyanobacteriia; order Cyanobacteriales; family Nostocaceae; genus Nostoc. Next base: position 15,584 of record NZ_JBALFV010000062.1, on the reverse strand, counting down.
GTGTATTTTCCGGATTAGTAGTGATTGCAACTTTGGGTTTAGCTGTCGATTATATTTTTCGATTAATTGAAATCAGAACAGTACAAAGATGGGGTATGAAACTTAGTTAAACTGGGGTTTTGGTGAAGTATTAAAGGTAGTTGTTGTTGAAAGGTCGAGTTGGAAGAATTAAGCGTAGCCCGTCGTAAACATCACTTCTATACAACTGACATTTGCCACCATATAATAGCTAAAATTTTATCATTTGATCCTGGAGCGATCGCAGTTGCTCAAAGACTGCGATCGCAACAGGTTCGTGTGTCCACGATGGATTTAAGAATAGCAACCGGAGGCATCCAGGCAGCCCTAGACATTAAAGGAGGCTATTCTCCTGGCATCAGTAAGCGGTAAAGGAAGTTTTTACTTACTTGGTTTTGTCTAGCCATTTCCAGAAGTAGTATATCTCCATTTTTGAGGAGGACGAAAAAGCATTGAGCATCAAGGTAGTCATCGTTGCGTAATCCTTCATCCGCAACCTTTGTTTCTTCTATATCTTCATAGTTCAGGTAATGCTCTTTGTCCTCAACGTCTACTACATTAAATACGATCGGCATTGGTTTTTAAGGTACAAGAGTACATTATCAAGCATAAATCGTATAGTTGCTTCAAAACTGTTGGTTTAGTTGCAAAATATAACCTTATTGGGATGTAGTAAGAGGGTTCGTGATTGAAGTATTATAAAGTGAGATAATCCGCCTTGTTTATTTTAATTAAGTCATTAATTAGGCAAATTTTAACAAATAATTACAACTAATTTTTCAGGTAAATACTACTCATAATTTCATCAAGTGTAAGCAAAAAATGCTGATATAATTCGTGAATATGCTCTGCTATTGTAAATTATTCCTGCTTTGGTAACGGCTTTTGGTTTATTATTTAATACTGGAGGGATCGCAGTTGATCAAAAACTGCGAGCGATCGCAACAGGTTCATGTCTCCACAATGCAATACGGTTCGGTTAAGGTAAGAGACGCGATAAATCACCGTCTTTACAAGAATTAGTCCTTATGTAGAGACGGCAATTTATCGCGTCTTTGTGATTTAGAATTTTCATTAAAAAATCTTATCCGAACGGTATCGCTCCACAATTGGAGGCTTAGTGCTGTCTGGTGAAGTTGTCCTTTTCTCGCCTATCTTGCTTGTATTTGCCTGGACTCAATCGAAAGATACACCTATAATCTTGGGACAGATGAACTTTTTTGCAGAGTTTAACGTGTGTTTTTATCGATACGAGTTAGCGTTTGAAGTTTGTCGAAGAGCAATGTGAAGGGTGTTGCACAACCAGCAGCCCAATAAGTGGCTAACAACAAAGTTTCATTGCCAGATGTAAATCAGGACAAATAAAACAATCCAGATGACATCAACAAAGTGCCAGAAAATAGAAGTGGCATTTACACCAAAATGACCTGTGTCGTAGTTACCAGGAATGAAAGAGCGACCAAAAACAAGTATCTGCAATAAAATGCCAGTAAGAACGTGTAAACCGTGGAAACCTGTTAATAAGTAGAACATTCCACCAAAAACACCTGTGGTAAAGCCAAAAGAAAGATGGCTCCACTCGATCGCTTGTCCAACTAAAAAGTAACTTCCCATTGCGATCGAAAGCATTAGAAACTGGCGAAATTTCAACAAGTCGTGGCGTTCAAGGGCGCGTTCTGCCAAGTAGATGACAAAGCTACTGGAAACAAGAATTACCGTATTAATTGCCGGATCTATGACTTCCAGTCCAGAAACACCAGCTGGTAGCCAGTTAGGATTTGCTGTTTTATAGACAATATATGCTGTAAAAAAACCGAGGAAAATGAAAGTCTCTGACAGCAAGAAGACAATGAAGCCGAACATCTTGCTGCCTTCTTCATCATGGGTATGCTCGTGTGAGGGATGATTTGATTCTTCTGAAATGATGGAACTGTCCATTGGTTGAAACTCCTATATATTTATCTCACGCAGAGGTACAGAGAAAATGCGATCGCCTAATCCCTCATCTCAAACTCTCTGCGTACCTCTGCGTTTAAAATCAAATCAAACATTTGGCCTGCTCTCTAATGCTTGGCCACTAATGGTTCAGATTTACCGTAGCCGTAGGGTTCACCCACAACAACTGGAATTTGCTCAAAGTTCTCTACAGGAGGTGGTGAAGAAACTAGCCACTCTAGTCCAATTGCTCGCCAAGGATTCTTCGGTGCTTGCTTGTCATGTATCCAAGAACCAATAATATTCAGAATGAAGGGTAAAGTGGATACACCTAGCAAAAATCCGCCGATACTGGCGATAATATTCCAAAATTCATACTCTGGGGCATAAGAAGAAACTCGACGCAACATTCCCTGTAATCCTAATGGGTGCATTGGGAAGAAGTTGAGGTTAGTACCAATGAACGCTAGCCAGAAGTGCAACTTGCCCAAGCCTTCGTAATACATACGTCCAGTCATCTTGGGGAACCAGAAGTAAATAGCAGCAAACATCCCCATTGTTACCGTGCCATATAGAACATAGTGGAAGTGACCCACCACATAGTAAGTGTTGTTGACATGGACATCAATGGGAACCGAGGAGAGGGTAATGCCAGTGATACCTGCAAATACAAATAATATTAATGCACCAAACGCAAACAGCATTGGTGTATCAAATCGTAGTTTGCCACCCCAAATCGTTGCAGTCCAGGCAAATACTTTAATGCCAGTAGGGACAGAAACGAACATGGTTGTCAGCATGAAAAACATCCGCATCCAGCCGGAAGTACCGCTAGCGTACATATGATGTACCCAGACTATACCGCTAACTCCAGCAATCAGGAGTGATGAAATAGCGACAATTCTATAGCCAAACAGAGGTTTGCGAGCAAAAACGGGGAATATCTCGGAAAAGACTCCAAAGACCGGCAGAATGATTACATAAACAGCAGGGTGGGAGTAGAACCAAAAAAAATGCTGAAATAGAACCGGGTCGCCTCCCTTAGTGGGTTCAAAAAAGCTAGTTCCAACTGTTAAGTCGAGTAAAAGCATGACTGCACCTGCTGTTAATACAGGTAGTCCAAACAGTTGGATAATCTGGGCACTAAATACGTTCCAAACAAAGATGGGTGTACGGAAGGGTGTCATCCCAGGTGCGCGCATCTTTACAATCGTGGTGACAAAGTTAATCGCCCCCATAATTGAGGAAACACCTGATATTGCCACTGCTAGAAGCCAGATTACTTCACCATTGATTAAGTTTCCTGTGGGGTTTTGCAGGCTGACGGGAGGGTATGACCACCAACCTGCTTGCGCTGGCCCACCAGGTACAAAGAAACTGGCCATCAGTAGGATGGCAGCGATCGGTATCATCCAGAAGGCAACAGCATTAAGTCTGGGAAACGCCATATCTCGCGCCCCAATCATCAGAGGTACAAGATAGTTAGCAAAACCTGTAAGTATGGGGAATGTCCATCCAAATAGCATCACAGTGCCGTGCATGGTGAACATTGCATTATAAACACTACGGTCAACGAGGTCTGATTCTGGGGTAATCAATTCCCCACGAATGATCATTGCAAATAGACCGCCTACTAAAAAGAGAATGAAAGCGGTAACAATATATTGAATACCAATAACTTTGTGGTCTGTGCTGAAGCTAAAGTATTGCTTCCAGTCTGCTCTCGGTTCCTGTTGAGGTGCGTCACCTGTAATGTCTTCAACGGAAATATTTGTCATTGTCATTTGTCCTTTGTTATTTGTCATTTGTCATTTGTCATTTGTCACTTGTCCAAAACCAATGACTAATGACTAATATACAGATGCGATTAAATCGCGTCTTTACGACTAATTGCTGTAATTAACGACAGGGGCTTGTGCGGGTGCTACCGTAACCCAGCCTTTGATTAATTCTTTTGATTCTTGGGCATATTCGGAAGCTGCTTGATTATTTGCAGTACATGGTTTACGGTTTACTACTTCTGTAAGCCACTTCTTGTAATCTTCAGGGGACTCGACAACAACATTTGCCCGCATGGTTGCAAAGTAAGTACCGCTAAATTCGGAATCGGTCAATTGATATTTGCCAATACGGATGGGAGTGAATTCAAAGTCAATGTTGCGGTTGGGAATAATGTCTTGCTTGACTCGGAAAGCAGGAATATAAAAGCCGTGGAGAACATCCTCGGACTGCATAGCTAAACGGATACGATGATTAACGGGTAAATGTAGTTCGGTGCTGGTGATTCCTGTTTTTGGATAGCGGAAAACCCAAGCCCACTGTTTGGCATTAACTTCAATGTCTTCAAATGGGATTACATCTGATGTGGCATCAGTTGATACACTTGAGGAAGTCGGGGAGGTAGAAACTATCCCGGCATCCCCGTTAATTGGTGCAGCAGATGCCGATTTCATCAAGACTGGAATATGTATATGCATAGCTTCCATAGGCCCTTGAATCCCCATTTGCTCGTAGATTTGGTAGCTGTAGCTGGCAATCCAAAACACTAGCAATACAGGAATTGCAGTCCAGACAATTTCTAGTGGGATATTTCCTTCAATCGGTGGGCCATCGCTGGTATCATACTGCTCTGCTCGATGGAAAATCGCCGAGTAGATGAGTGTTCCTGTGACTCCAAGAAAGATAAATGCTCCCAGCGTGATTAAAAAACTAAACAAATTATCGACGAGGCGCGATTCTGCTGCGGCTTGAGGAGGCATCCAGGAATATGTCCACTCTCCTATCCAAAGACTAACAGCAGTTAAGGCGATCGCGATCGCACTCAAGGTCAAAATATTTTGGATTTTCATAGCCATAAAATTCATTGCTCAAAGACGCGATTAATCGCGTCTGTACTCATACAAAGGATTAACATCGATTACTTCAGCAGTAAATTGGGGTCTTTGCCCAAGCGCAACAACATATCAGCAGTGTTGTGAACTCCAAACTCAGTAGCTAATTGCGCTCCTAGCGTACCGTGGATGAACATGATGAACATAATAAACAGTCCAGAAACTAAATAAGTCCACTGTACTTGTTGACTGTCATCTTGACGCCAAATATAGCGCTGAAATCCTCTCCAAATAGCCATTCCAAGAATCAGCGCTAGTAAAAAAACACCACCCATTCCATGCCAAAGCATTGTTTCCATCGCTTCCAATCCCCAGGCACTCTTTACCCCAGTGAGTGGTTCTGCCAACATGATTTCGTAAAAACCTGCTGCAACTGTAAAAATTGTGATGAGTGCCGAACCTAGCATATTGTACCAGCCTGCATCAAAGAAGCTAGAACGAGTGGCAGGAACTGCTAAAAACTTGAAAATTGGTTGTTGTAGGGGAAAGAACGCACCAATAAAATCAAAGGTAATGCCAAGGATGAACAAAGCTAGAGTGAGATGAACTAAATTTGGGTGAATGGGTATAGTGTAGGGCAACCCATTTGCTCCCATGTGAGTCTTTAATTGCTCAATAACTTCAGGATTCATTGCAGTAAGCCCTCCTTTATGGCTTCAACAACTGGTACAGTGTGTAGCCCATATACCCAAACTAATTCATCTCCGAAATACACTTGTACGCCTACCAAAACAGTCAAAAGTAAACCTGCTGCTAGGTAATAAACTGATATTTTTTCTGGAGTGCGGCAATGAATCACGTAACGCCAAGCTGTAATAGCTGCCAGAATTCCTGCAAGTGACCAGCCAAGGAGCGTATGTAAATTAAGTACTGGTTGAGCTGCGTTATAAGGTTCTGCCAAACCTGCTTCAAATTGACCAAAAATAACAGCGATGAAGATGGAGATTGTCGCGAAAAACATATTCCACCAACTCACCTCAAAAAGACGGTAGTTGCTAGTAAAGTATCCAATGACATCACACAAAAAGGCAAACAAAACCATTGCAATCACAAAATGGACAATGATGGGATGTATCGTATCAGGATACGGTAAGTTATGGTTATTCAGAAGATTCTCAAGCATGATATTCTACTCATGTGTTAGTTAATGTTTAGTGATTAACAAGCAATACTTCACAATCTTTTGATTTCTACAACAATTTAGATTGCACTTAAAATCCTTCTAAATAACAACAGCAATTCTGATGAGGAGAATTCTTCACAGAGTAACTTTATTATGATAGGCAAAAGCTCGCTGGAATGAATATAGAATAGCAAGTTATCGAAAAAGGTTTTACTCGTTGGTAAATGCTGATAAACGAGTTAATTCATGTATGAAATAGAAACACAAGGATATTAAATCTCTACAATATCGCTTGGAATCTGATACACGTGACTAAATAGGCTTTGGACATTATTATGCCCTAAGCTCATAATAAGAATTGCTGCTCTTAGAGCGTACTTTATTTTTCTGAAGACTTTTGTACTTTTAATTCTCCATATATAAAGAATATCATACATTTGTTAAAATTACTTGCGATCGCCAACTAATTTTCAAACAGTATGTGTGGTTACAATTAATCAGAAGCTAGAGAATTTTCAGCCAGCAATGGCTTTTTTTCTGTTGGTTCTGGGTTAGCAATTTTGACCTGCTCAAGAAAACGAGATATCCAAGGTAAAGCCACCATAATTCCGGTTAAAAATACTAAAAATATAGCTATTCCATAAATTTGCTCACGGGGAATTTCGAGAACACCGCGTAAAATCACCTCTCTTAAAGCAGAAACAATAGTAATTTCTACTGCTGCGGTCACGGACGTTCGCTGTTGTTGTAGATGATCGATTAACAAGCGGAACAACTCTACTAAAATCAAAATGAACAAGATATCAGATGTTACTTGCCGCAAATCTAATGGACTCAAAAAGGAGAAGAACATATCTCCCAGTCGGATGAGCATCACACAAAATAGACCAAGGCAAAGAGAAATGATAATAAAGTCTTGAAAAAATTCTAGGTTACGTACAATCCTATTTCTTTGTAACCAGTTACTAAAGTTTGAAGTTAACCCCTTGAGCATGGTATTTCCTAACAGTTTAGATTCATTTATCTCCATAATTGAAATAGTGCTGAGTATCTAGCATCGATTACTCAGCACTCAATACTGTATTCAATCCCCATTATTTATCTATGGGGTTCCACTCAGCCCGATTAGACTATTTTGAACCGTTCAAGTCATGAGGTGCGGTTTCTACAGTTTTAATTTTGGATACTGCGGTTGTTAAGCTATTCGCAGCCTTAATAATCTCTTGTAAGGTTTCGTTTATCATCTTCTCATCAAGAGAGGTTTCTAATAAGTAAGTTTCTACGAAAATCTCCACTCGGTTCACAATTATTTTGGCTTGAGAGCGTAGTTTGTTGAGGTCTTTGGTAGACAATTCCTTCATATTCATTGTTTGAAGCTCCTTTGGTTTCACGGGGTAAATTCTACATTTTTGGTCAGCAATTTTCTCTCAAAGAGCGATTCTTACAAGTCAGCCCTTTTTTGAAAGATAAAGCTTACAGGAATACCCATTTAATTTGCCTGTTGACTGCTTAAATGGCTTGAGATTCCCCAAATTAGTACAAAGGTTTCAAGGAGGAAAATTGCTAGGGCTAGCGAGTTGGTAGGTCTATTTATTCCTTAGGACTTACGCACCAAAATTATCTTTTGAGACTGAGTGTGGAGTGTGTAACTTTAGGTATGTGAGGATTTTGGGTCTTTAATGAAGCGATAACAAGTCTTCTCCTAAGCAAAGATACCAAAGGCAAACGGTGGAGACTTTTATAGCAACTTGAAGCCGAAGTTATTGAGAGTTTCCCGCAAATACTTGCACCCTTTTAAATAGTCTAAAGTGGCGATTCGCTCGGCTGAGTTTTGCGACCAATCAACAGCGGCATTCATCTGTTGTTGAGTGTAGAATTCTTTCATGATATCATTGTAGTGAGCGATCGCTTCATCTTGTTCTGCCAATTTATAGGTTTCGCGGTGGAATACAACTGACTGAGGTAAACGCGGCTTAATAGCAGGTTGTACTTCAGGATTGGGATAACCTACAGACAATCCAAATACAGGGAACACAAAAGGTGGCAAATTTAATAAGGTTGCCACCTCTTGCGTGTTATTGCGAATTGCGCCAATATATACCGTTCCCAAACCAATAGATTCAGCAGCTAGAGTCGCATTTTGCGCTGCTACCGAGGCATCGATTACTGCTTTAAACAACAATTCTATGTAATCTAGAGCCACATGAGGTAGTCCGCGACTATCAGCAATATGAGCCATACGACCTAAATCTGCTAACCAAACCAAAAATACAGGAGCTTGATTAACCCATGCTTGGTTATTAGACAGCCTGCATAATTCTGCTTTGCGCTCTGGATCTTCAACCGCTACCACACTCCAGGTTTGCAAATTAGCTGAACTAGCAGCAGATTGAGCAGCTGCAACTAGCCATTCTAGGGTTCCTGGTGGTAAAGGGTTAGATAGATAAGACCGAATTGAACGGTGAGCTAGTAGTGTTTCTAGAGAATCGTTCCAGTCAATTTCGTAATTGAAGGGAATCTCACCGTAGCGCGATCGCAGTAGTTCTGTAGGATTAGTCATGGTTAACTCTTGAACTCCAATATTTTTTTACGATTTTAGAGGGATTACCAACGACGAGAGACAGGGAGGACAAGGAAGAACCAGAAAATCAGAAGGCTGATTTTATGACAAAAGTAAAGACAAAATACTTGATTGCTACGCAGCTAGCTGGGTTTCTCCAAAATCTGAAGTTAGGCGATCGTTCCGAAAAAAAGCAACTCGTAAAGCTAGCCGACACTCAGATACAGGGCAAGTAAGCGGAGTAACCATGTGCCAAGAATTGTCAGAACGCGCGATCGCAACTGAGCAATCACTCAGGGGTAGAACATCTTGGAAAACAGATTCCGGCTGGGAGTCTTTGAGAATTCGCAAACTGCCTCCCCAGTCTACAGACCATTGTTGATTGAAAAATAACAGATGAGTTAAAACTTTGCTCGGCTCGTCTGTATGAGGGTGATGCAGATGTCCTAAGTTGTATCGGCGAAATCCAATATCCATCACACAGTCCTTTAGTTCCAACCCAGACATTTCGGCTATTGCTGCGTGGTAAGAATCTGTCCACAGTCCTTCTATCAACTGTCGCCAGACTTTACTAAGATGTCTCAAGTCATAAGTAAGTCTGCCTTGTGCCATCCGCTCTCGCCAGCGATTATCGCTAGATTTGAGCATCAAGGAAATATCCTCGCTCGTTGCAAGCATCTTTCCCCAAGAGTATCCGTATCCCTTTCCCTCCGACAGGCAAAACTCTTCATGGGGAAAACTCGCAGTTAATTCTAAACTTGCTTCTGGTGAAAGCAGGTTTTTGATCAAAGCCCAATTGTATGGGACTTTTTGCATTGCTGTGGCACGAATGGAATCAAAATTAAGCATGGTAGAAAAAATGCTTTAGTAGAATTAACCAATCATGATTACCCTGGACATCAAGTGGTATTGAACTAGGGACTGGGGACTGGGAAGATTTAGATGGGGATTTAGACCCCAAGCAAATCTTACTTATATTTTCTTGTCCAGTACCCAGTCTTTATTACCCAGTACCCAGTCCCAAAGTGCCCATTGCGATCGCAATAATTTTGTCGGATTTGTCATAGTCAACTTTTGAACTTGAACGCTTTTTTACAATTTCAGAGGGATTACCAACCCCATTGCAAATTTATTTAGATGTTAAGATAACTCGCTTTACCGATAGCGGTTCTTCATAAATGCTCAAAATAAGTCAAGATCAACCTCCTCAGAATCAAACTGCTTCGTCTGTTGTTTGAGTAATTGTGCTTGGAGACTACGCAACAGGGAGCGCAAAACATCAGTCTTAGTGCGTTGGAACCGCTTGCAGTACTGCTCTAGAAGTTGCCATTCTTCTCGAGACAATTGAAAAGTGATCCATCCTTGCTCTTTTCTCGGCATATCTATTACCAACATAATTGGTATATCTTAGCAGTTGGTATAATGATTGCGATCCCGAACAAAGACATAATTGTTATGCGTTCTTAACCAAGTTCACTTTTGATTTGTGGCCAAACTTACTACAAGCTGATGTACTTAGGTTTTAACAGGTAAAAGTACAATACAACTTAATATTTTGTTAGATGTGTGTTCACCTTTGGTGTGTTCACCTTTGGGGAACAAAACTCAGGAGTTCTTCAACCGTGAGACTGCGCTTAACTTTTACTGACTCATGCTTTACAGCATCCAGCACTGATTGAATTTCTGGCTGACTGAGCGTGATTCCATGTTCTTGCAACACACTAAATATTAGATGCCGACCGGAATGTTTGCCTACTACTAAGCGACGTTCCCAGCCAACATCTTCTGGCGCAAACGGTTCGTAAGTACCAGGATTTTGCAACACACCGTGAGCATGAATGCCCGATTCGTGTGCAAAAGTATTTTCACCCACGATCGCTTTCCAGGGAGGAACTGGCCAGTTAGCAGCTTTAGCAACTAACCGCGATAATTCCAGCAAGCGTTTTGTATTAATACCCGTTGGGATGCCGTAGAGGTGTTTGAGTGCCATCACCATTTCTTCCAGCGCCGCATTACCTGCGCGTTCGCCAATCCCATTTACCGTAGTGTTGACCGATCGCGCCCCTGCTTCAATACCAGCTAGCGAGTTCGCCATTGCCAGTCCAAAATCATTATGCGTGTGCATTTCTATAGGAATAAATAGATGATGCACAAGTGAGCGAACTTTGCTGTAAGTGTTTAGAGGATCGAGAATTCCTACAGTGTCACAAAAGCGAAACCGGAAAGCTCCCAACTCTTGAGCATAATATGCCACATCCAATAAAAAAGATGGATCGGCTCTGGAAGAATCTTCTCCGCCAACAGATACAGCTAAACCGCGATCGCAAGCAAAATTAATCGCATTCCGCAGACGATCCAGCATTACCTGCTGCTTGCCCCCAAACTTCGCGGTAATCTGAATTTCTGAGACGGGAACGGAAATATGCACCCGTTCCAAACCACAATCTATAGATGCCTGGATATCGGATAAATTAGCACGGTTCCAGCCAAGTAATTGGGCGTTTAATCCCAGATTAGCAATGGCTCGGATCGACTCTGCTTCTTCTTGCCCCATTGCCGGAACGCCAATTTCCAATTCTGGAACACCGATGGCATCAAGAAAAGTGGCGATCGCAATTTTTTCTTCGACATTAAAGGCTACACCCGCTGCTTGTTCGCCATCTCGCAAGGTTGTATCGTTAATCTGAACTGGATGTTTGTTCATGGTGAAATGATTCATTTTGCAGCTAACTTGTTGGGTGATTTTGATTTACTTGAGTAATTGACGCAGTGTGCAACTTTCTTTCAGACTTAATCCCAACCTCTTCCCTACTAGCGTTGGGGAGCAAGAATCAAAGCCTCTGAGATTGGGAAAGAGTAATGGCAGTGAGATTCTAAAGATAAGTTGCACATCGCGTTAATTAGTAATTGAAAGACATAGCAGCTAACTTGAGTTGTGGAAAGTAAAAGACATATTTTTTAGTCGTGCAATAATAATTACGAATTACGTTAGCATAGCGGTAGCGACGTAGGAGCGTCATTACGTAGCTTGCTTCTCGCCAGAGGCGAGTATTACAAATTATGATATATTTGCTATAATATCCCCAATATTGCTGATATCATAGCCGCCGAGAATCTCTAATTGCGATTGGACTAGCCGATGTCCTAAGATACTGAGAAACTGCTTTACTGGTTCTTCTTCTAAGTATTCTTTAATAATCACCAAGTCATATCGCGCCCGATGAAGAGGGATAAATCCCAATCCAAAGGCAGCAGCTATAGATGCGGTACTGATACCTGCATCAGCGATTCCTGATACTACAGATAAGGCAACATCTTGATGGCTATGAACGATATGGTCAGATCCTTTAACTTTGTGCAATGGCACTCCTTCTTCTTGGAGTTTCCGTTCTAAAAGCATCCGACTGCCAGAACCCACTTCATGGGTGACAATAGTTGCTCCAAATTTTACTAAGTCGGAAACTGTTTTAACTCCCATTGGGTTTCCTGATGGGATTAACAAACCTTCTTCCCAAACTCCAAGGGTAATCAAAACGGCACTTTTACCTGTTAAAGCTTTCCGCACAAAGGGGATGTTATGTTCTCCAGTATCAACATCGTATAAGTGCATCCCTGCAATGTGAACTTCACCTTGGCACAGACTACGCAATGCAGCCGCGCTATGGGCGAAACGATAATGAATTCGCAGTTTTGGATGCCAACGTTCAGTTGCTCTTGCTAAAAGGGAAAGCACAGGTGTACAACCAGCAATTACAACTGTATTGTATAGTTTTTCTATATCATCCAGAAGCCGAACCTGGACTTTATTTGTACCGATCTGGTTCTGTGCTTCATGCTCCTGTGTCGCTACCTCTGATGCTAATGGTAATTTGCTTATGGTGGGTAACCCGTAAGGGTGGACGGGTTCGCTACTCCCAACGGCATTGGTAACCGCAACTGTCTCACCATCAGCTGGAATCATTTCGAGCCGAAAAGCATCGTTTCCAATGAGAGGATAAGCTATCCATTGATCCCCAACCCGCGCTAGACTAACTCGTGATTGCTGTTGCTTAGGGGCTGATCCCGCAAGAATTGCCTCAACTTCTGGTAAATCTTCCTCAAACCAGAATAAGTCCTCGATTTGGCAACCAAGCGCCTTAGCTAAACGTAGTGACATAGCAACAGAAGGAGCATATTGTCCCAATTCCACACCACCAATACTCTGACGAGTTACGCCGGCTATATTAGCTAATTCTTGTTGACTCATGCCCAAGCGAGTTCTAATTGACTTCAGGTTATTACAAAGATTCACATCCAGTTTCATGAGGCTGTATCTCTCCGTTAGAAAAAGCCGTAACAGACAAAATTAAATTTGTTGGGTCAAAAGCAAGGTTTTCTAGTGTTTGCCGTTTTTGTTGTCAGACATGTTGATGTTTTGACAATTTCGCTTATTTGCTGCAAGCATATCATACAGATTGCTAAAATACTTGCATAGTTGGATACTATTTAGCAATTTAGCGATCGCATCGCCTTTTGATCATCTGCGAACCAAGGTGATGCCTGCGTCACCAACAAAAAACTTAGTCCGAGTGCGGTAAATCCTGATCTAAATGCCAATTGCCTTTTTTAGTTGGTACTGCCATCCACTGGAGTTCCAACCATAAGATCGGGTTCTTTTCCTTCAATCTTGAGGCGGGGTCGCGGATAATGCGTGTAGCATTTATGCAAACAGCCTCACATATCCCCAAATCTTGGGCAACGCCTCTGAAAACGTCTTTGTAGGCATTAATTGAGGCAAACAGCATGTTAGGATAAAAAACAACAAAATGTTGTATGAGTTTTGGGGGGCAACCCCAGTAAGAGTTTACGAGTTCGACGTGGCAGTACTGGAGCAACTTGCCGACTTTGGCACAGCGTCCCTTGACTACGGTAGTAAATTTTTGGACTAAAACCTCTTCGGTCAACATAATGAGTTCTCCTCCTTCAATGAAGTAGACGAATTTTGGCGTAGTTGAGAACGCCGATTTCTCAAATGGTGGTAAGAAGTTTACGCAGTTTTTTCTGCTTTTTCGAGTAAAAGGTTGCCTATTGCTCCAGACACTTTGTATGAGGGATAACCCCTACTGCATCGTCCTATTCAACAGGCATCTCCGAAAATGAATCTGCAACCTTTGTGGAGCTTGGGCTGATACCTAATTTCTGAAGATGTCTAAACAACCCAAACTGTACCAGCAGTTCCTCTAGCTGATCGTTAGACATAGATTTCGGAGTGACAAAATCTGTATTCTGGTCAATTGCCGTTGCCAGGTTGCGATAATGTTGCGCCTGTTCAGACTCAGGAGCATACTCAATCACCGTCTTGCGGTGGAACTCTGCTTGCTGCACCATGTTGTCTCTGGGTATGGAGTAGATCATTTGAGTCCCTAGTTTCTCTGCCAGAGCTTTTATCAAATCATCTTCCTCATCAACTTTGCGAGAGTTGCAAATCAATCCCCCCAGACGTATACCACCTATCGGAGCATACTTTTGAATGCTTCGGCAGATGTTGTTGACAGTATACATTGCCATAATTTCCCCAGAAGTAATAATGTAAACTTCTTGAGCTTTACGTTCACGAATGGGCATGACAAATCCACCGCATACTACGTCACCCAGACCATCATAAAATGTATAATCAAGTCTAACTGCATCATCATAAGCACCAAGTTGTTCCAGCAACCCAATTGATGTCAGAATGCCTCTACCTGCACATCCTACACCAGGTTCCGGTCCACCCGATTCGATACACAGCGTCTTCCCCCATCCCTCCTGGCGGAAGTCTTCTAAATTTACATCATCTTCTTCTTTACGCAACGTATCAAGTACAATCTTCTGGTGGAATCCCCCCAAAAGGAGCCGGGTGGAGTCTGCTTTCGAGTCACACCCTACAACCATCACCTTACGATTCATATCAGTCAGTCCAGCCACGACGTTTTGAGTCGTTGTGGATTTGCCAACTCCCCCTCTTCCATAAATAGCGATTTTCCGCATAAAAACCTCGGTAATGGCGTAGACTTATTGATTCGGCTCCAATATTCAAGTAGAGTATCGAATTAAATTGAAGTTGTCGTTTTTGAAAGTGTTTACTACTCAGTTTGTGACTCCATTGATGCTGTTAGATAGTAGACATTAACCGTCTATTCAGCACTATAAATATTGCAGTTATCTGCTAGAAGTTAAACAGCTTCTTACAGATATGTCAGTAAATCTTAGTGGGATACAAGATACAACAAGGGTGCTAAAAATTAGTTCCAATCCTGTTACTTAAAATTCAAAAAACTTCTACAGATACGGTAGGTGAATGATAAATTTCTGCTTACTCACAGCAAGACAAGCATTATTTTCCCTGGTAGGAACATACATAAAAAAATCAGTCCAGCCTACGTTATGGCTACAGCTTCGCCAAACGAAAAACCGATTTTTGGACGGTTTGCTCCACTTCGATTAACGTTATGCCGTCACCAATAACTGATGAGGCTGGTCTGATACTCACTTCAAAGGAATCTAAGGAGTTTTTGTTCTGGTATTAGATTCCCTATAAATAAAGAATATCATACATCTGGCCAATTTACTTGCGCTGACAAACTAATTTACAAACAGTATTAGTAGTTACAATTACTCATCAGTTAGAAAGCTTAAAAGCAAACCATTGCGTTTTTACTATTATTTTGATTTGAACAAGTATCGCCAATTCATCTAAATTAAGCATCCAAAACCAGGATAGCAATTAAATCATTTATGCTCTTATATATAGTTAGAATATTCTGTCTATTTTAATTATTTTAAGTTTTATATATAGTTAGAATAGTCTGTCTGTTTGAATAAGTGAAACTCTTATCAATAAAGGATTTAAAGTTTTTTAAAATTAGACTAAACTGTCTATTATAACCTAGCAATTTGGCAAATTTCCCAGATTAAATTAGCTAATTGTTATGAAATTGACTATTATTAATTTCAGAGGTTGATAGGATTTTGAAATCAAGGAACTCAAAAAAGTTTCTTACAAAAATAAACACCGAGAAGATTAATTCTTCTTAAC
>NZ_JBALFV010000061.1:0-28082 GCF_036916735.1 Nostoc sp. | reverse complement strand
CTTGAGTTCTTTGAAGTGCTGGAGATGGTCAAGCCGGATTTGGTGTTGACTGGACCACGGGTGGGTGCTTTGGTGAAGAAGTTGCATTTGCCTTATGTGAATGGTCATGGCTACCACAATGGTCCTTATATGGGTTTTGAAGGTGCGGTGAATATGGCGCGTGATATGTATAATGCCATTTATTCTCCTCTGATGAAATTGGCTCAAATTGATATCCGTGATGAGCAAATAAAAACTGTTATCCCTGAAGAAAACAGTAAACTTGGGGAGAGCGAAGTAGAACAATCGAAATCTTTTGATATTACATTAACCGAATCTATCGCAGAGCTTGAAAGCTTAAAAGTTGAAACTCAACCATTACCACTATTTGTTGATAAACTATTACATCAGGAGAGTGAAGTAGAACAATCGAAATCTTTTGATATTACATCAACCGAATCTACCGCAGAGCTTGAAAGCTTAAAAGTTGAAACTCAACCATTACCACTATTTGTTGATAAACTATTACATCAGGAGAGTGAAGTAGAACAATTGAAATCTTTTGATATTACATCAACCGAATCTACCGCAGGGCTTGAAAGCTCAAAAGTTGAAACTCAACCATTACCACTATCTGCTGATAAGCTATTACATCAAGAGAGCGAAGTAGAACAATCGAAATCTTTTGATATTACATCAACTGAATCTATCACAGGAATTGAAAGCTCAAAAATTGAAACTCAACCATTACTACCACCTGTTAATCAAACATTGCCTCAATGGCAGCCAAATGATAGTAAATTTTCTAGCTATTTGGAGCAATTACCTAAATATTTAAGTAAATTCTCCATAGAATATAAACTGCCAATCATTTGTTTTACTACAATTATTACAGCGACTATTGCAGTTAAAATAGTTGTAGCTGTACTAAATGTAATAAATGAAGTTCCACAGTTACATTTAGTTTTCGAGTTGACTGGAATTGGTTACTTAATCTGGTTTGTTTTCCGATATTTATTCAAAGCTTCTACTCGGCAGGAATTAGCTGCACAAATTAATTTTATCCAAAAAGAAATTGTCCAGGGGCAAGATTCATAAGCTGTTATGCCTCTATATTTGCTTTCTTTCACTATGAAAGAAAGCACAAGGCAAACAAACACATTCATGCTACCTAATAACTTTTCCAACAAAGCCTTTGAAAGGGAAGCATCCCAAATGTGTAAAAACATATTTTGTCATTGCGTACTCTTTTGGAGAACCCGTAGGGTACGTAATGAAATGAAGCGTGCGCGCGTTGCATCTCTTAAAGTTGCAATCGCAGCATCTAGACTTTGCGATTGCTACCCTTCGGGAAGGCTCCGCCTACATTCCGCAACTCTTACAGACGCTACCGCGTTAAGCGAAGCTATGCCGAAGGCGTTGCCTCTGGTAGAGAAGGCTTTACGCTCCATTGGCAATGACTACCTACTAACTTGGTAAATTTGCTTGCATTGGGATGCTCCCTATAAAAGTTGACTTTGGTGTAACTGCTACTGATGGGAGCAAAACACTGCCTTGGCTTTCCCAGTTCATTATTTGACAGACGGTCTAAATAGAGTATTGGTTTATCTCCACAGAAAATTATTGATCTCGGCACAGATATAATATTTGTGCCTTTATTTGTGCTTTTGACATACAAAGATTGGCGTAGATGTATTCGTGCTAATGCTGGTGTGGAAGCTAGCCTGACACCAGACAAAGTAGAACTATTTAACCAGGAACTGGTGGCATTATTCCAAACAAACTATTCTACACCTGAGCTTCAGGTTCATCATCGAGTTTGGGTTGCGATCGCTTCTCTTGTCTACGAGAGACTGCGCTAACAAGACGCTTTAAGAGCAGGGTACGCTCGCCGTAGACATTGCAAAAGCACTACAGTTGTAGTTATTCCTGAAGTCTTGTCATGTACGTAATCTCATCAAGATAAAAAACTTTTTACTTAAAGTTTTGATAAAGTCAACGTTTAATTATGTAGTTGAATTGATTTTATCCAACCAAGTTGGTATGATAACTTCAATCGAAAACACAAATTTGTATAAAAGCATACGCTATCAATACTGTTGAATAATTCATAAAGTTTAAACGCTCAGATTGAGGACTGTTTAAGCATTAGTTAAGCTGTTCCACACTTTTTAAATCATATATGGTCGTGTTGGCTGTTGAGTGTTAACTCTTGACTGTCAACTCTCAGCAGTCAAAAAACCTCACGAGTGACTATGCAAGAAATATGTGTTTTAGCTTATCAAAAACGAGAAAGTGATTTTTTCCTTACTTATGGGCGATTAAAAAATGATGAAAAAGTATTTGCTTGCCGCTTCAGTGACTGCATTAGTTGTCAATCTTACCTTTACAAAACAGACTTTAGCAGCCACACTGGCTGCACCTCCTGAGGTGACTTTATATGCTGCTGGTAGCTTGAGGGGTGGCCTTTCGGAAGTTGCTAGTGCCTTTACCCAGGAATATGGGATTCCTGTTAAAACAGAATTTGCCTCCTCTGGTTCATTGAAAGATAGGTTGTTAGCAGGGGAAAAGGCAGATGTCTTTGCCAGTGCGGATTTAGGTAATGCCCTTGCACTAAATCAAAATTTTTGTAAGCATATCTGCGACTTCTTCAGCATGCAGCTGGTCATTCAGGGGTATCACCCCTCATCCCATGATTTTATCAATTTTACGGCGGAATACTAATAATGCGATCACTGGAATTTTTCTTCTTATCCAAATATTTTGGTAAAAATTGTAGAAACCAAAATATTTCTGAAAACCCTTCAGATTAAAGATGCCTACAACGCAGAGTTCCCACACCACTTGCCTCAGCGATCGCCTTTTATGTAGGAATTGGATTTTTACTATCGACTAAGCACCTGCATCAAGATTGTGAAAAAAAGCAATCCTGAGAGCCAATCGGCACTGTAGTGCAGTCGATGCTACTGGAGTTACCATGTGCCAGGAATTATCTGAGCGCACAATCACAGCCGAAAAGTGGCCCAATGGTGCAATATCTTGGAAGATAGATTCTGGTTTTTCGTCAAAGAGAATTCGCAAACAACCACCCCAGTCCATAGACCATTGTTCATTGAAAAATAGCAAATGAGTCAGAGCTTTCGATGGTTCATCAGTATGAGGGCGATGACAGTGGCCTAGATTATATCGACGAAACCCAATCACCATTGCACAGTCTTTAAGTTCCACCCCAGACATCTGTGTTAAAGCTTGGCGGTAAGCAGGTGTCCACAGTTCTTCTATCAGTTGTCGCCAAATACTGCTGAGATTACCAAGATTAGAAGATAATCTTCCTTGTGTAATGCGATCGCGCCAACGATCTGACAACTCAGGGCTAGCGCGATGGCTACGCCCGCCGCAGGCATCGCAAAACTTGTACATCAAAGCAATATCCTCGTTACTAGCAAGCATCTCACTCCAAAGATACCCATATCCTTCCCCTATTGATAAGCGAAACTGTTCTTGGGGAAAGCTAGCAGCAAGTTCCAAGCTAGCTGCTTTGGGCAACAAATTCTCTATCACAGCATAACTGTATGGAACTGATTGCATTGTTGTATGATAAATAGCATCTAAATTTAGCATTATCAATCTTCTTTGAATTATGTTTGTAATTTACACTTTGTTTGTAATTTACACTTATTTATATGATTGCTAAATTAAAACTTAATATTATAAGTCAATAGTTTCCAATTTCAGCATTTAACTAATTATGACAACTCAGGTATATATTTTTTCTTAACAAAGTTATGTTGTTACCAACTATTTTGGATAATAGTAGTAATTATTACAATTCTGACAACTGAATGAGATTAGGTTTAGGGTGAATCTTGGTTGAGCTATTTATTTTTCAATTGATCATAAAACTAAAATGAGTGTTTTCTTTTCAGATGAGGCGATCGCTAGGTTAATTCAGGAAGATGTTCCCTACCTAGATTTGACAACCTATGGACTTGGCATTGGCAAGCAAACTGGTGAAATCGAGTTTTCTACCCGTCATCCGATGACCATTTGCGCTACTGAAGAAGCAGCCAGAGTATTAAAATATTGTGGTGCTGAAGTTCATTATCAAGTCGAAAGTGGTACAGTCTGTCAAGAGAAGCAATTAATTCTTCAAGCTAGTGGCGCTGCGATCGCTTTGCACAGTGGCTGGAGAGTTGCTTTAAATTTGATGGAATACGCCTCTGGCATTGCTTCGCGTACAAGAGTATTAGTAGATACTGCTAAAACAGTAAATCAGTCTATTTCTATTGTGACTACTCGTAAATGTTTTCCAGGTACTAGAGCGCTTTCTATCAAAGCAATTCTAGCTGGCGGGGGGTTTTTTCATCGCTTAGGATTATCTGAAACAGTTCTAATATTTAACCAACATTTAATATTCATGGGAGGTATAGTTGGGCTAACTGAGCGCATGAATGAACTGCGACAAAAGTTTCCAGAACAACGTATTTGCGTTGAAGTAGATACACCAGAAGATGCTTGGATGGCTGCTCAAGCAGGTGTAGATTTAATTCAGTTTGATAAAATTCCTCTACCAGACCTTGAGCCTCTAGTTTTGAAATTGAAGCAGGAGCATCCAAACTTAAAACTAGCAGCTGCTGGTGGTATTACCTCTGAAAATATAAAGGATTATGCTAGCGCTGGTATAGATATTTTGGTGACAAGTTCACCCTACTTTGGAAAACCGTGCGATATTGCAGTCAAAATGACGATGGCACAGTAGGCATTTTTAATTTAGTTTGATACTTAAGATTGCAGTTGTTAAAACGCAGGAGCTGAACCAGAAAGAATAGTGTTTACACAAGACTTAAAACGGAAGTAGAACAAGCGTTTTATCAAGCTCTTAAATAATTGATCAAATAGAGCGATAGACGGCTATATCGCTCTGTTCATCGTACCTGTGAACGGTTCCACTTCTTAGTCTATTGGTTGCATACACTACGAGTCTAGTAGCTGGATAGTTTTGCTCCAACTTATAGTGTCCGCACAATTATAACCCTTCTCCACAAATCAGACAGTTTTCTAATTTACAGGTAAATTTTACATATAAACACTTTATTAGCTTGATAGTAACCTATTTACAAAGCAAATAACGATAGCAAGTTTATATACAATATTAAGCTTCACTATTTTAAAAAGAAATAAAAATTAATTTTGTTAGCGTTTAATTACCAAATAATATGGTAATTTACTTAATAAGTTGGTATTATGTTAAGCACGTACATAGATACACTTATCCATTTTAAAAGACCTAAACCTATTCTGAGATTTGCGGGTAACTTTGTCTTTGGATTCATTAGTTTTTAATAATTTATATTGAAAACTAGCTATTTTGTATTGTTTGGTAAGGAGTTGAAAGTTGAATGATTTGAAGGTTTTATTTTTTCTAGCAAAAATTTTTGTCAACTTACTCAGTTCTAGTGAGAACGATACTAATTTGTGGTGAGCGAAAAGCTTTGAGCAAAACTATCTAATTTTTTCAATATTCAATCGGAAACGGAGGAGAATTTTATGCGTTTT
This sequence comes from Nostoc sp., assembly GCF_036916735.1. GTDB lineage: Bacteria > Cyanobacteriota > Cyanobacteriia > Cyanobacteriales > Nostocaceae > Nostoc. The sequence continues at coordinate 22,547 of NZ_JBALFV010000061.1, read as the reverse complement.
ACCCGCCAGATACCCATTGCATCTTTAATACTATCGCTACTGGTTTTATGGCAGCCTACTTTAGCTGACTCCAGAAGTGATGTTCCCTGGAATCAAGAAGAAAAAACACCTTCTCTTTGGGAGAAAAATAAGTGTCCTGGAGGCTCTTCGCAAAGTTTTCGCTTGGGTGGAGAACTCAATAATCCAGCCACTTATAACTTTCAAAAACTGCAAAATTTACGAGATACTTTAAAAAAACAAAATCCAGCATTAGTTACTGAAATCACTGTGAGCTTTCAAACCGGCTCAGGGCCACGAACAGAAACATACTATGGAGTTCCCCTATGGGAATTAATTAATAATCTCAAAGCCGGAGGTGGTCTAAAACCTGGAAATTCTGGGGTGAATAGTAAAAACTCTTTTCTGAGGCAATATGTTCTAGTTGACGCCACAGATTGCTATGGTGCAGTCGTAGCTATTGGTGAAATTCAACCTAACTTTGAAGGGAAAACAGTGCTAATTGCATTTGCAAAAAAAGGTAGTGATGGTAAAGTCGTGCCTTTAACAGATGAAGGATTTGCTCGTTTAGTAGTTCCAGGTGACAAAGCTGGAGGTCGTTATGTTAGTAATGTGACAAATATCCTTATATTATCTGCTCCTCCTTCTCCTTTGAAATCAAAATATTTCTGAAAACCCTTCTGATTAAAGACGCCGAGAACGGATAATTTCCACACCACTTGGTCTACTTGACTAAGTGGCTTTCGATTGCAAACATTACACCTTGCCTTCTTGCTCGTTTAAAACTAAGCTTTGATATTTTTATCCAGATGCAAGAATCAAGGTTTGATAAAGAGCATTCCAATCTTGTAAAAAAAGTTATATTAAATTTTAAAAAAAGTAACCAGTGCAGTTAGTGGCATTCAACTGCTTGACAAATTATTAAATTTACTATGTGCCAATAATTATCAGAACGCACCAAAATAACTGAGTAGGCAGATCACCAAAAACAGTTTTTAATGAATGCTTTGCCAAGCTTTGACTATTTTACTATCGACTTTTTCGCCATCTTCTAATACCAGTCTGATATCTAAGTTATTCTGTAAGACAGAAGATATCATCCGACTAAATGAAGATAATCTAATAATCTGATAGTTGTTAGTATCAGTCCGTTTAGAATTATCTTTTAACCTAAGGAGCATCAAAATATGGAAGTTAGCGCTCGTAATTCCTTCAAAGGAACTATTAAGGAAATTCACCCAGGAGCAGTCAACTCTGAGGTCATATTAGAAATTGTGCCTGGGGTGGAAGTAACTGCAATTATTACCAAAGAGTCGGTAGAGCATCTCCAACTTCAAGAGGGAAAACAAGCGATCGCTGTGATTAAAGCGTCAGATGTCATAATTGCTACAGAATAGTCCAAAATAAGTAAATAGGTTGTGGCGATCGCTTTATAAGCGGATCGCTACAACTTATCCAACTATTTTGGTAAAAGTTGTAGCGGGCTGCAAAAATAAAATTTAATAATCGAACGGCCTAAGACTCTGGTAGCCAAAAGGTAGTCGCTAGATGCAAACGGTGTTGAGTTGCATTCAAGGAAATAGGGGAAACCATATGCCAAGAGCGATCGCAACGTACAATAGCAACTGAATATTGAGGCAATGGTGGAACTTCTTTAACTACAGAAGTAGTCTGATTATCTTTAAGAACTTGAAAATACCCTCCCCACTCTGGGTTCCATCCCTCATTGAAATAGAAAAGTTGAGTTACATGTTTACGCGGGATATCTGTATGAGGACGGTTCCAGAATCCTAAATCATGTCGTGTTAAATAAATTGTTAGTGAATGGTTTTTCAAATCCAAATTAGTCAGATGCTCCATTGCCTCTCGATAATCAGGAGTGAGAAGTTCTTCAATCAATTTTTGCCAACTCAGACTCAAATCGCTGATATCTTGTAGACCTTTGTACTTACTTTCATCCAGAATGCAGCGTGCAAAAAACCTGTAGTCATCATATGTATATTCCGGGTATCCATCTGGCTCAAAGTCTCTAGCATGATATTCTTTATAGTTTGTAGTAGCAAAACTATTTGCTAGTTCAGATTGTACTGAAGTGTCAAGCAAGTTTTCAAATACAATCCATTTATAAGGAATTGACTGCATAGTTGCATTACTAATTGCACTCAAGTTTAACATAATCCCTCTTAAAAAACTTTCAAATAGTTTATTGCTGTTTAACTAAATATTGCTCCAAATCGTCTATCATCCGATTGGCTGCAAGGGGGCCAAACTGAACCCAGTAAAACCCCACCTCATGAACTTTTTTCTGCTGGACGACTTTTAACTTCGACCACAACGGTTTTGCTTTCAGTTGCTCAAGTATTGAGTGTAAATCCCTTTTGCCCAGTACGTCTTCTGATACTAGAAATAAAATATCCCCATCTAACTCACTCAAAAGTTCCTCTGATAAAGCGTATGCAGCAGGGCCACCCCCTAGACTCAGGGTTGCTTGACTATCTAAAGTTTGAGAGTAAGGACGTGCAACACCCGCATCTTTAAGAATAACTCCTGAAAAACTTGCCTTCGCCCACAGCCAAAGTGCATCAGTACGCAATTCGGCAACCGAGACTAAAGTTGTGTTCAGGCGTTCCCGCTTCGGGTTGCCGTAGGCATCGCCCATTTTTGCTTTAAACTGTTTTAAACGTGCATAATAATTATCCATTACCTGCTGGGCTGTTTTAGTTTTACCCAGAACACTGGCTGTGAAAGCAAAAGATTCTTTCCAAGCTCCACTGGCTCCAGGAGGAGCCAAAACTGTAGGTGCAATGTGTGATAACAGTGGATAAATATCTTGATGAAAATGCATACCAAGAATTAGGTCTGGTTTGAGAAACAAGACTTTTTCGATACTAGGAGAGAGCCAATCTACATCTTCAATACCTGATAGCGGCCCTACTAATCGCTGCAACTGTGAGACAAATGACTTTGAGGCAGCTATAGGTTTGATCCCCAACGCCAAAGCATTTTCTAAACAATCACCACTAAGCACAACAACTCGTTGAGGATGAGCAGGAACTATTGTCTTACCCATAAAGTGCTGAACTACTCGAACCTGACTTAAAGAAGAAACACTCTTAGAATCGCTAACTTTTGGGTAATTAAAAAAGAAACAACCGTTTAGCCACACTACCACAGCAAGCAACCCTAAAAGGGGCAGGGATATAACAAAACACTTGGTTAACCAATGAGTTGTTCTCATTAAAATTCCCACTTCACTGACAACTCTGCTGTATAGGGACGACCAGGAATAATTCTTTGGAGATAGTCAAAGCTTGCTTCATAATATCGAACATTAAATATGTTATTCAAGTTGAGTCCAATGCTAAAGTTATTCTGACGATAGTACAGAGCTGCATTGGTGAGAAAGTAGCTTGGGATCGTATATGTATCAAAATTATCAGGCATTTGATCTCCAACGTAGTTAAAGCCAATTCCACCTCCAAAACCTTTGAGAGAGCCAGTACCAAAGGTGTAAGTTGTCCACAAACTAGCGACATGCTGTGGTATTCCTTCTACTCGATTCCCGACTGGAAGATCATTGTCTTTGGTAATGCGTGCATCTGTATAACCGTAAAAGCCAATCACATTCCAACCAGGAAGAATTTCTCCGGTGACACTCAGTTCTACTCCCCGACTTCTTTGTTCTCCTGTTTGCACCTCAAAATCGGGATCGGTAGGATCGGTAGTCAAAATGTTAGTGAGTGTCAGATCGTATAAAGCAAGTGTTGCTGAGAGTTTGTTATTGAATAAATCAGTTTTAATGCCCACTTCATACTGAGTACCTAGCTGTGGTTTAAAAAGGTTATCATTTTTATCTGCACCCGTTTGTTGTTCAAAAGAGCGGCTGTAGCTGGCGTAGAGGGAGACAGGCGCTATGGGTTGATAAACTATGCCTACCCTTGGACTAAAGGCAGAATCAGACTGAACACTTGAGGTTGAAGCAATCCGATTAGCAAACTCATTCTCTACCAAGTCATAACGTCCACCCACAAGTAGTTTGAGGTTATTGGCAAGTGTCACTTGGTCTTGAAGATAAAAGCCTAAAGCATCATCTCTAAAGAAGACATCAACTCTTGCAAAAGTATCACCTAGTGGTTGACCATACACTGGGTTAAAGACATCAAGAGGGGCGGCAGCTGTTCTAAGTACACTAGTTCTTCGGGTTTGTCTAAATAAGTCAAACCCCACCAAAAGTTTATGTTTTATATTACCAGTGTTAAAATCACCAATAACATGAGTATCTAAAGTATAAGCTTCATACTCTGTTGGCTTTGGAAAAGTAGTCAGATCTCTTTCGACAGTGCGGTTGTCTGCTTCCAGCAGACTGGTAACACTTGTTTCACGTAAATCAAGGGTTAAAAATGCAGCTTGAAATGAATTACTAATAGACCAGTTATCGTTAAAGCGATGTTCTAGATTGTAATTATATCTATGAAGCTGGCGGTTATAGAAATCAGTCGGTTCCCCTAAATAACGGTTAATAGGGATTTTGCCATTTGGGTTAGGAAGTATAGTTGCACTAGCAATCTGCTCCAAACCAGTACCTAGCGACTGTTGTATGTCTTCATATTCTGAATCAAAAGTTAGATTTGTATTTTTCCCGATACGCCAATTAACAACAGGCGAAACGAAAAAACGCTTTTCATGATAAAAATCAGTAAAGTCTTCTGTGGTTCTGTAAGAAGTGTTTAAACGATACGACAGACTGCCATCTTTTGTCACAGGGCTAGAAAGGTCAAGTGAAGGTTCAAAAAGTTCATAACCACCACGCCTTACCTCTAAAGCATAGTAAGGTTGACTTAAAGGCTTTTTAGTAACTATATTAATGATCCCACCTGGATTGACTTGACCATAAATTACAGAGTTTGGCCCTCTAACAACTTCTACTCTATCTATATTTGTCAGCGAACTTGATAAAGCAGCAACATCTGCAAAGCGGTCTTTGACACCGTTTCTATAAACGTTTCTGGCTCTAAAACCTCGAATAGAAAAAGTGTCTGCAATTCGAGATGAAAAATTATTTTGGACAACGCCAGCATTTGAGAGTATCCCAATTAAGTTACGCGGTTGTTGCTCTTCGATAACTTGTTGAGGAATCACCTGAACCGAAGCAGGAACATCACGCAATGGCGTATCTGTTTTCGTTGCAGTAGTAGCATCTGGTACCCGATAATTTGTATCTCGTGGAGCAGTCACATTTAACTCAATGGGCTTTTCTGGCTCTGTTGTAGATGGTTTTTGTTCTGGCGTTGTTATTGGCTGTTGAGCAGTAGAAGTACTAGGAGTCACCCCAAAAACTAAACCTTCTTTTGTACTATCAAACAACTCCACCGCAGGCGCACTCATTTCCCCTGTCACCGTTACCCGCAATGTGTTCGCATCTAAATTTGCAACCGTTACTTCTGCAATTCCGGCTACTGGCTTTGATTGTCTAAAATCCCCACTTCTTAGTTGCAACTTGGCATTAGGGATATCTGCAATATAGGAATTACCCTGAGTTTTCGGTAAAACTTGTAATTTAAGAGAATTAGCTGTGACTAAAATTAACTCTATCCCTTTATCGGTAGAGTTAACCTGAACATCCGTAACTAATACCACATCTGTAGTTGCTTGACTAAGTTCGGAAAATTTATTTTGAATTTTGAATTTTGAATTTTGAATTGATTCATTCTGCTCTCTGGGTACTCTCCATAAATATGAAGCATCAGTTTTAGGAAGCTGTAGCTGATTCAATGTTTGAATTTCTTTAAAAACTTCACTTGAGCGTACTAAAGTTTTTTTGACTAACGGTTGTTCAGAATATGCTGGATTGGCTAAAGTTACAGAAAGAACAAATATTAACCAGCAAACAGCAGGATATTTTAGTCTGATAAACATTTTTACACACACCACTTAGTGAATACTCGGTATTGAAATTGATAATTAAGTATAATTTTCCTTTCAGTCCATAGCTTGCAATTATTACTGATTGAGTTGGTAAAAAATATATTTATACCAACCCAATTATTGTAAAAATATATAACTTTTCAGTGTTTGCGTCTTATTCGAGCCGGAATTTTTTTTATTCCATCCGGAATTTTTATCTTTGACAGGACTTAGGACTTATTCCAAACTTCTTACGAAAAGCATTACTAAATGAAGGTAAGCTAGCATAACCTACTGTTCTGGCTACTTCTGTAACATTCATATTTCTTTCAATAAGCAGCTTATAAGCTAGTTGCATTCGGCAGTGATGAAGGTAGCCAAACACCGTAGTCCCAAAAACCTGCTTAAAGCCTTGCTTCATTGTGCAATCATTTAAACCTACTTGTCGTGCTAGTTTAATAAGAGATGGTGGGTTGTCTAGATGTTTCAAAAGAATTTCTCTAACATGATAGATGCGGTCAATATCTGATGGCTTGAGTTTATTAATCTGGAAGTAACCTTGGTTGATTTGTACTTCTTGCTCGACTACCATTGCTACCAGTTCCCAAACCTTACCTTCAAGATAAATTTGTTTAGTAAAGCCTTGGTATGGACATTGAAGAATTTGCTGCACCGCTAAAAGCATTGCAGGAGTTTGAGTTCCATAGCGTTCATAAGTTGGTTGATCCCAACGTCTAATTAGATGTTGTAATTCTTTAGGAAGTTTACCAGATGTATTTTCTGCAAAGCTATGAAACACATTTGGATGTATATGAATAGCTACTTCTACTACCCGCGCTGATGGCTCGAATACAGCGCACTCAGATGCCATACCACTGCCACTTAAAAAGTATTCTCCTGTCTTGAACTCAAGGTTTTGAAATTGGCTATCTACTAAAAGAAAGAATAGAAATTCTAATGGATGTTTTCGCTCATGACATTTTAAAATGAATGATTTTGGCTGCTGATAATTGGAAATGTCTAAAGATATGCTATCTCGTAGCTGAATATGTCGCCAATACCCTTCCCCAAAATGATATTTTCTGATAATATCAAATTCATCGTCACTCTCATTCTGTTGAATTATCTCTGGTTGGTACAGTAGTTTTAAGTAATCTGCTTGCGAGAGTATTAATGTCATTGTAATGGTAAGCTACTATGAAGTATTTAAAGAGTCAAAATAACAGAGACTTGGCTCATCAAGTAGATTCGGTTGTTTATAAAGATGTTGTTTACGAATTTTCCGAACAAGAACTACTACCACACACTAGACATGAAGGATCGCGATAAGAATGTCGTTTGGCAAATTCCATTCGCATCAAGTCGATTGTCAGCAGTTGTGACAATAGGGGTTGACTAAACTTAGTAATCAGCTTTATTACCTCTAATGCACTAAGACAAGCTAGTGTCCCAGAAACAGCACCGATAACCGAGAACCCACGCTGATTCCAATCAGGCTTTTCTGGGAACAAGCATGATAGACAAGGAGTGACACCAGGAATAATCGTTGTCAGGTAAGCTTCCATTCCGTCCATTGCAGCTTCCACCATTGGTTTTTGCCAGCGCACGCAAGCCTCATTGAGCAAGTTCCGCTCTGTGAAATTGTGGGCGCAATCAACAGCTACATCAGCAGATTGCACTAAAGAATCTACATTCTCTTTTGTAACGTAGTCATGAACTGCTTCCACCTGAATATCAGGATTAATAGCTTGCAGAGTTTCTTTGGCTTTGAGTACTCTTGGCTTACCTATCCAATCATTTGTCATCAGAACCTGACGATTCATATCATCTAGCCGTAAATCACCACCCCGAACTAGGATTAGCCGCCCAACACCCGCTACTGCTAAATAAAGCGCTGATGTACCGCCTAATCCTCCTACACCTGTAACCAAAACCGTTGCAGACTTCAAGCGCTTTTGTCCTGCTTCTCCAAAATTGGGAAGCATCATTTGGCGGTGATAGCGTTCTAACTCACTGGGTGTTAAGTTCATCGCTTTTTACCTCTTTATCAGTCGTAAAATCTACCACCTAGTTGGTAGCAAGTATTGTAGTTGTCTATACATTTTTCTAATTTAGTACCTGTAAAGTTGGTATTTATTTCAAGCATCATTAAGGGAGCTATGTGCAATGCTCTTTGTCCTGGGTTGAATAGACATAGAAGTGAAAAAGAATATAGAGATGTAGCACTGCTACGTCTCTACAAGGGTTCTAGGTAACGCATATTTAATTTATAGAGATGTTTAATGCCCAATGAAATAATCCCCACAGCAAAGCGTGGGGCGTTTGAAGTAAGCTGTCACGCCTACAAGTTGCACTATTTTCATTGTCAAAAAAAGCTGCAAACCCTCTTTCTTGCTCCCAGCAATAACTACCCCCCTACAGTCTCAATGTACGCTTACTTCGCCCTACTGGAGTGATCGCAATCCTAAGAGGCGCAGAGAACACAGAGAAAAGAATATCTTACAGTTAAAGCTGCTACAAATGGCTTATTTAGTAATTTTAACGGTACGGTAGCTTAACTACTCGTTTGGGTAGTAAGAAATTAGCTCTAAGAGTTAATAAGATAATTCCACTAATTGCTGCAAAAAAATGACCACTGCGCGAATATTAAAAGGAATAAATTGCTCTATTAGCTCTGTGTATCTAAGTATATTTTGAGTAATTGCAGATATTAAACCAATTTGCATTCTTGGTACGCCCCGCTACGTTCGCCCTGGTCTGGTAGAGAACAGAGCAATTACATTTTGTGATGGGGATTTAGATTTAGGCTTCTATTCGCGCTACTTGATAGAAGCAGGGGACTTAAACCCCAAAACTAGCTTAAGCTGAAGAGTATCTTAGAGATAGAAGTTTGATTTTTGTTCGGTGGCGATCGTGAATACAGAGAAATTCCTGCAATTGATGGAAAAACAGCACTCATGTCCTCAGACACTGCCAAAAGGTCTGCAAGCAATGTGGTATGACAAGAAAGGTGATTGGAGCAAAGCTCATGAAATAGTTCAAAATGCCAGTGATGCTGATAGTGGCTGGGTTCATGCTTACCTGCACCGCAAAGAAGGCGATTTAAACAATGCCCATTTCTGGTATCGTCGCAGTGGTCAGCCGGAGTTTTTAGGAGAACTAAACCAGGAATGGGAACAAATAACTTCTGTATTGCTAAGGAAAGTGAACGCGACAGATGAATTCTGAGGAACTAAAACGGCGTTTTGCCGCAGGAGAAAGATATTTTCCAGCCGTCAACTTGAGTAGAGACAAGTTGATTGGAGCCTATTTGCCTGGAATCAATTTATGGGGTTGTGACTTGAGTGGAGTGAACCTAGCTAAAGCTAAACTCTGGGGAGCAGATTTGAGTAGAGCTAACTTAGCCAAAGCGAACTTGACCAGAGCTAATTTGAGCGGTGTCAAACTCAATGAAGCAAATCTCCGGGGAGCAAAACTCAACTATGCTAAGTTGTATGGAGCGAATCTGACTGGCGCTTACTACGATGACAGCACGCGGTTTTCTAGAGGTTTTGACCCGATTAGTCAAAATATGCGAAAGGTGTGAAGGGGATTAGGGAGTGGGGATTGGGGATACTTCTTTTCGAGAGGCTGCGCCAACGACAAGCGGTAGTTGAATCTCGACTTGGCGGCAGTTGAATCTCGACTCCGCTCGATTACCGCGTAGCCGAAACTCGATTACCGCGTAGCCGAAACTCGATTTTTGCACAGTCGAAACTCAGTGTATCGCTGGGGACTGGGAACTAGGAAAAAGTTTTTTAAAATTAGTGGTGGGTAAGAGTAGCCACCATAATTTTTCAATTTGGCATCCATCCCCAGTCCCTAATCCCCAATGCCTAGTCCCCTTTAAATAACTGATTTTGATACATGTTGATCTGAGCCATCTAACATAGACGATATCAACATTTGTTCAAAAACTTTGGAAAGAGCAGTTTGAAAACGTTGACGATGCTTGAGTTTGAAAAAGGGTCGAACTATTTCTGCGTAGGTGTAGCCCGCCGTATGCATCGCACTTTTGCCTTCTCTATTATCAATCACTCGAATTGCCCGCAGAGTTTCCAACTGTATTTCTTTTTTTACCATCAACTCAGAAATTCCAATAGCACCAACACCATCTTCGATCGCTGCTTTTGTCATCTCTCCACTGTTTAACACTAAAATTACATTTAATTCACTGAGATTGATTCCCCAATTTTGTAGGGCTTCCTCAAACCTTTGCTGAGTTCCAGAACCTGGTTCTCGCATCACCCAAAGGGTTTGAGTCAATTGGGTTAAGTCAATTTCTCCCCACTCAAACCAAGGATGTTTTTGACCTACTACAATTTGTAAGCGATCGCTCCCCACTATTTCGTACTCCAGAGTACTCTGAAGCGCTGGCTTCACATCTCCTTCCACCAAACCCAAATCAAACTGCCCTGTCGCCGTTCCCATACAAATCTCTTCTGTATTGGCAAGGCTACAGTTAATCTGGATACCGGGATATCGGCTTTTAAACTCACTAATCTTGCTTGGTAGCCAGTAGTTACCAATTGTCAGACTTGACCCTAATTTCAACTCACCCCGTTGCAGATTGTTCAATTCTCGCAATCCCCTTTCAGTCAAGGAGACTTGGTCAAGAATTTTTTGTGCTTCCACTTGCAGTAATTTACCAGCCTCAGCAATCTCGATATGGCGACCAATCCGATGGAACAGTTTCACACCGTATTCTTGCTCTAAGTTGTGGATTGCTGCACTGACGGCAGGTTGTGTAATATAAAGCTCCTCTGCTGCACGAGTAAAGTGTAAGTGCTGCGCCACAGCCAGAAAAATCTTTAACTGCTCAAGCGTCATTCCTGCCATTTATGGTATTCCTACAACTTGGTGTAAAATTTTTAATCACTTTCATTTATCATTTTGACAAACAAAAGCATTTGATTCTATCGGTTAGTTTGACTAAAGTATAAATCAAAGCTTTCTACCTAGTCATTGGTCATTTGTCCTTTGTAAATGACCAATGCCCCATGCCCAATTACCAAGTATGAAGATAAGGACTTCCACAAATGAGCGATTTCGTAACTGCAATTACCACGGGGATTACCGCATTCACTGCCACCAACATCGATGATATTGTCATTCTGACGTTACTTTTTTCACAAATAAATAAAACGTTCCGCAGTCGTCATATCCTGGGTGGTCAGTATCTCGGTTTTGCTGCATTGATTATTGCTAGCCTTCCCGGCTTCTTCGGTGGACTAATTATACCGCAGGACTGGATTAGATTACTTGGTTTAATGCCAATAATCATTGGTGTGAGTAGTTTACTAAAACGCGAAGAGGATTCACCAGAGGAAGCCGAAGAAGAAACCAAGCCGTCTTGTCCCTCTATAATTTCCAGTTTTTTCTCCCCGCAAACATCCAATGTAGCTGCGATCGCCTTTGCCAATGGTAGTGATAATATCAGCATCTACGTGCCCTTGTTTGCCAACTCAGAATTAGATAGTCTGCTGGTAATACTAAGTGTATTTTTTACAATGGTGGGTGTATGGTGTTATACCGCCTACAAGTTAACCTACTTGCCTGCGATCGCTAACTTTTTAACAGAGAATGGCAATACTTTTGTGCCTTGTATATTAATTGGACTCGGTATATTTATTGTTACAGAGAATGTTACTTGGACTCTTTTATCTGTAGTTTCTAGTTATATATTTTCATTTATTTTAGGTTTCAATACTCAGCCGTCGAGTGAAGAACAAGAAAAACTAATTATCTAAGAAGAGGTGCATCATAAATTTTTTCAATAAAATGAATTCTAAACTACAAAATATCTTACCTTTCAACAGGAGTCAAAACATGAAAATCTGGAAATCTCTGCTAATTGTCTTGATGATTTTTGTGAATCTCGCCTTTGCTCAACCTTCTTTTGCCGATCGACCAAAGTTTAGCAAAAACCCTGACTATATCGAAGTTACTAAAGCTCTGAAAGAACTCTCTCAGACAAAAGATGCCCAAACAGTTGAAAGTCTTACACCAGAAGAAATTCAAAAAAGAACCGAAGAATTAACACTGCAAAAATATGCTTTAGAGACGGGAATCAACTGGGGTCAATGCGACAACCAAACAGGTAATACCATAGCTGTATATGGCAAAACACCGAATGAAGAAGATGATGAAGATGCCGTATACGACAATAATCTGTATTTTCTAGCTAATGGTCAGTCCACTGAAAACAAATGGGATTGTGATGGCATCTATCTAGCGAATGATGTCAAGGTAGCAAATTTCACTTCTAGTCCTAATGGGCAAGGTCAAGAATTGACAGGCCCGGCTGCTCTAAAAATACTTGATGGAACGCAGTTAGTGATTAAGACGAATCTAGATACTGCTGCAATTGACTTAAATGTTCCGACTGTGAAAGTTCTTAACAGTAAAAAGGCTAATTGGTTCATCCCAGATATATCGCAGGCTATCATAAATACACGAGTTCCTAATGCGCCTAGCAATCAGTCTTGAGATAGAACTGCATAATCTATTTTTAAATGATTGTAATCAATTTTAATAGGGTAACAGCCAATATCAGAGATAAAACAGGACACGCAGTAGTGAAAAACCTCTCTAATATTGGTTGTTTTATTTATGACATTTTATTACTTACACTTACTCTAACCATCAATTACGAATTATTCACTCAGGCTTGTTTTATTTCGATATCTGCATTAAAATGAATTTTGAGAAAAATGTATAATTACAACAGAAATATTTCATTAGCGCAACTATTGCGCTGGGTGCAAATCATCTAGAAAGAGATTTGCTATTACCTCCGTATTTTTTTGATAAGAGCCGCTTTGGGGATAAGGGTGTTATTGATGCAGTTAAAATCAAAACCTACAGAAGAAGATAAAGATAAAAAAAAGCCAGGACGACTGAATCCTTCCCGAATTCGAGATCACTTGGCAAATGAGCGTACTTACCTCGCTTGGATGCGTACAGGAATTGCTCTTTTAGGTTTTGGTGTCGTCATCGTGCGTTTGCGTGCTTTCCAAGTACCTTTAATACCCCGTCCTGGCAACGGCTGGAAGTTAGGTTTAGTCTTCTCGCTAGTGGGTTTGATTACCGTGTGGCTATCAACGGCACACTATTTTGCTGTCCGTCGTGATATCGAAGAAGATACTTATGAACCGACAGACCGTTGGGTGTTGCTGTTCAGTCTTGCTGTGATGATTCTCGGCGCTGGAGTAATTTATTTTGTTTTTACAACTTCTTTAGATCCATCAAGTCCACTTATCCCCGAGTGATGGTAAGTAGGTAGCATAATTGAAACATCCAATAGACATTTCCTGCCACACTGACGCCGTTCTGGGACTCGGGACACAACGACTAGCGGTAGTTGAATCTCGACTCCGCTCGATTACCGCGTAGCCGAAACTCGATTTTTGCACAGCGATGCACTGAGCTTGTCGAAGTGTCGAAACTCAGTGCATCGCTCTTCACTAGGAAAAAGTTTTTGAAATTTGGTGGTGGGTAATGAGCAATCACCATAATTTTTGACTTGATACCCAATCCCCAATACTTCTCTTCTTAGGCTGGCTGCGCCCTAAGCGTAGCTATGCCGCAGGCTTTACGGCTTACCTCGGCTTACTTCGACTACGCCCAATACCAGAAGCTGCGCCCTAAGCGTAGCTATGCCGCAGGCTTTACGACTACGCCCCTCGGCTACTTCGACTACGCTCAGTACAAGTCCGCTTGGCCCAAGCTCAGGACAAGCTCGGTACAAGTCGGTACAAGTCGCTCAGTATAAGTCCCTAATCCTCAGTCAAGAGTCCCCTTTACTTTATTTACGCCTAGCTACTTATTTTTAAAACCGCACCTTATACAACTCGAATAATTCCCCTGATTTGTGCGTTACAATTTTAGCACCAGCCGCCTTAATAGTTTTTTCACACTTAGCTAAAGGCTCTAAAAACACCTCAGCCCCTAAATAGGTTTCCAAAACTGCCCAATCTTCTGCTAAAGGCTGTTCTAGATTGAGAACGTCAAACACAAAATGTCCACCTGGTTTTAATACCCGCTTGACTTCTGCTAACACAGCATTCCAGTATTCAAGGGGAAAATAGCAGCTAAATCCTGTGGCGATCGCAATATCAAACTGCTCTGATGGATAGTTTAACTGATGGGCTGCTCCCAATTCAACACCTTTGAACAGCTTGGAATTCAACTGTGGCCCACGAGAATTAAGGGTATCGCGTGCCACATTACTGATTTCTTGCCCATAAAAAAATGCTTGCCAATCCCGCCAAGGATAGATTAAAAAGCTGATACCACAACCGATATCTAAACAGTGCTGGTTTTTTTGAGGTTTAGCAATTTCCCAAAAAGGGGAAGCAATTCTTCCTGAGAAACTACCTCCAATCCACTCACGGAATATTGGCATCGCCTGTACTTCTGCTGGGAGTTCAAAGGTTTCACGTTGATACTCCCGGTTAAAACGATAGGCTACTTGCACTAATTTTTCTTGCCAGTCGCTTGAGTGATGGGCGGCAAAAAGATTTTGTAACTGTGAATCGGGCTTTTTAGACATTCGTTATTTATTTTACTGAACTGATATTTGTAGTAAAGCAGATTGAAATGGCTGCAACAGAATGCCAAGAATCTTGTCAACATCACTAATATAGTATTCCATTATATCAATGTATGCTGTTAGTCCTTCCAACATTAAAAACCGCCAGTTGGTTCCGCTAGTAACAACGCCATATATTGCCTTAACTTCTTGTTGAATATTTTGATTGAATAATTGGGCAGCTATCATGGTGGCAATACATTGTCCTAAACCACTTTTGATATTTTCATTTTTGGCCTCAACAATTGTAATGACAGGAGCTTTAATGTAAAACTGTTCTTCAGAACTACAGAGAATGAAATCACAAAAGCCATTCAATCCTTTACTAGCATCTACATCAAAATCTGTACCGGAAAACAGAGAAATTTGATAATTTAACTGTCGTCTAACTTCCGTTAAAACTGGCATAATGAGTAATTCTGAGCGGGCTTTTTCAGTATTAATAGCAGTTGCTAATTGAGTATATTCTTCTAAGAGCGTCGTTAGAGTTGCGGAAGGTTGAATAGGCAACACATCTCTGAAAAGATTGCGCTTTTCATCAATTACAAATTGAAAAGTCTCTCGAACTTTGGCAAGTGTGAAATCACTGTATGCCATCTGCAACATCCTCAATGATTTATTAAGTTAACTCTAACAGTTATGCAGACAATATAAACGGCTGTAGGGTAGACATTATAATGCCTACCCGACAAGCTAGCTTTTAAGCAAACAGACTTAAGATTAGCCCAAATCAAAAAGCAAGATTTCGCCGCCAATGTTGGTGCTAATTTCTAGCTGTTCTTCGCCGTTGATTTGCACTCCATCGCCTGCTCTGAGTTCTTCACCATTTAAGTTAACTATACCTTGCGCTATTTGTAACCAGGCATAGCGACCAGGTTTAACTTGATAATTAACAACATCACCTGAGTCTAAAACAGATGTGTATAAATCAATATCTTGGTGAATTGTCACAGCACCATCACGCCCATCTTTAGCAGCAATTAAGCGTAATTTGCCGCGCTTTTCTTCCAGAGGAAAAGCTTTTTGTTCATATCTTGGTGTCAACCCTTGTTGATCAGGAAGAATCCAGATTTGTAGCAAGTGTAGTGGTTCATTTGGTGAGGGATTAAATTCGCTGTGACTGATTCCAGTACCAGCGCTCATAATCTGTGCATCACCAGGACGAATCACCGATCCAGTACCCAAGCTGTCTTTATGCTCTACAGCACCTTCTAAGACATAAGTGAGGATTTCCATGTCACGATGGCCGTGGGTAGGGAATCCAGCACCAGGGGCGATGCGATCATCGTTAATCACTCGCAGAGAACGAAATCCCATGCGGTTGGGATCGTAAAAACTACCGAAGGAAAATGTGTGATAACTATCGAGCCAGCCCATCTTAACGTGACCACGAGCGTTTCTATCATGAATTAGATGGCTAATTGTATTTTGAGACATATATTTACCTCGTTGTTGATGAGTATTTAGTTAAGAGCCACGCAATTTTAGATTTTAGATTTTGGATTGAAGGAAAAGTCTAAAATTGGCAGAGTTAGGAATTGGATGGAATTAGCAGACCTTTTCAGTAATCTAATAACTTATTCAAGTTGCAGTATTAATCTTGATGTATCACTTGTCGAAAATATTCTGAAATTTTTTGACTGTGCCAATTTTAGATTTTGGGTAATGGAATAATGGAATTGGTTTTTCGGTACAAGCCCCGCACCCTTGTGGTCGGGGTCAATCCAAAATCGTAAATCTAAAATCCAAAATTGATTGACCTAGTTTTGAACTATTTCAATAGTAAAGTATATATATATAAAAAGAAAAGTACGCACTTATAAGTGGCGTACTTACCAAAAAGATACTAATAGATTTATGAAAGACTACTTTTATCAGAAGTGCTTATCTTACACCAGCAGGGATCTTCTGAGTGGTAGTAGTAGCACCCGCTTTGCCATTTTCTCCCTTAATTTCTGCTACTTGCAGATGAGCTTCTAAGAACCAGAGTCGTTTGTCAATGGCGCGGGAGATTTCGGTGTAAAGATCAGCAGTATCGAGATCGCCTAAGTCATCAGTTTTATCGATCGCTTCCCTCAGATGTTTAGCATAAGATGCATAGCGATCTGCCAAGGCTGTCACATGGTCTTTGCCATCCAAAATATCCAAGGGATATTCTGGCAAAATCGAATTACTAGCTGCGGCGCGAACTGTTCCAAAAGCGTATCCGCCTAAAGCTGTGACGCGTTCAGCTACCATATCGATGTACTCTTCCAATTCCCCAGCAAGTTCATCAAATAATAGGTGTAGCTGATAGAAGTCAGTTCCTTTAACATTCCAGTGCGCTTGCTTTGCTTGGGTTTTTAGATCCGAAGTAGCTGCCAAGCTTTGATTGAGAAGTACCACGATTTGCACTCGCGCTTCGGCGGGAATGTCAATGCGGGTAGGGTACAAACGTGATGTAATAGTGTTGTCGCTCATGGATCTTACGTTAATGCCTTTTATATGTAACTCTACAGAATTGCTTATCTGTGCGAAACTCTCTGACGACAGATTGAATTAACGCCTGAATGTGTTACGGTTTATTACTATTAGTTAAATACGATGGTTTTTTATGGTATTAAATGTACCACCGAAGAGACGATCGCGAATTACATCATTGTGCAAAAAGTCATGAGGAAAACCTAGTTCAATTTGACTCACTTCGTTTAAACGTTGCAAATGTTCTGGGGAAAGGTTGACATCTAAAGAAGCTAAGTTATCTTGAAATTGCGTTAATTTACGTGCCCCAATTATCGGAATAATTATACCACTTTGAGCGTGTAACCAAGCTAATGCTACCTGTGAAGGTGTGTGTCCAATTTGGGCTGCAACTTCACTGACAACTTGAGCGATCGCTAAATTCTTTTCAGAAACTTCTCCCCCTAAACTCGCTACTCGCCCTTGTTCACCGCCTTCTTGACTGGGTTTGTTATATTTTCCTGTCAGCACACCACCCCCTAAGGGCGACCACGGTGTTACTGCTAAATCCAAAGCTTTTGCCATCGGAATCAAGTCCCGTTCTGGTGTTCTTTGAATTAAACTATACTCAATTTGCAGGGCAACAAACTGCGTCCATCCTTGGTATTGAGCAATCGTATTTGCTTGGGAAACGATCCAAGCGGGTGTGTCAGAAATACCGATATATAGTACTTTACCTTGACGCACTACATCATCAAGTGATCGCAATACTTCTTCAATAGGTGTTGTGAAATCCCAAGCGTGTAACCAGAATAAATCAATGTAATCAGTATTAAGTCGTTTCAGGCTACCTTCTAAAGACTGAATTAAATTCTTGCGATGATTTCCACTGGCGTTAGGGTCGCCCGTTTTGTCATTCATCTGCAAGGGAAAGGAATATTTTGTCGCAACTACAAAGCGTTCGCGTTCTTTAGCAATCAACTCACCGACAATTTTTTCACTACTACCATTGGTATAACCATTGGCGGTGTCAATGAAATTTCCCCCTGCTTCTACATAGCTATCAAAGATTTTACGACTCTCGTCAACAGATGCACCCCAACCCCAATCTTCACCAAAGGTCATGGTTCCTAAGGAGAGTTCAGAGACTCTTAACCCGCTTTTGCCCAAGAGTTTGTATTTCATGAATATTTTCTGATTAATGAAAAAACTATAGCATTTACCATTCCAAAAGCATGATAACTGGAAACCAGGAGTAATGTTTGAAGACAAGCTTTTTAGTATTTGTATTATCGTATTACCTAAATGCGAGCGCTTACATTGTGAATACAACGGCCGCCTTGTGAATGCGATCGCTTGTATTGCTAATGTGACGATCACCTTGTTAATTGACAGGACTTACGCAATAACTCTCTGAAACTCTTATTCCTTTGTGTTCTTCTCTACGAGACGCTGCGCGAATGCGTCCTTTGCGGTTCGTTTTATCATGATTTGGCGTAAGTCCTGATTGAGATGGAAGCTTAATTTACGCAATAATTATCTGAAATTCTGATTCCTTCCTGTACTTTGCAACGGCAGTCGCTACAATAAGCCTACGTCAAGTCAAAACAAGACCTATGACCTACACCTCGCCCAAGCTACTTACCTTCGAGGAATTTATAGCCCAATATGGTGATAATACACGCTACGAATTAATCGACGGACAACTAAGAGACATGGAACCTACAGGGCCACACGAAGCTGTTGCAGGTAGTATTGCTGGTAGAATCTATGTCGAAATTTTTAATTCTAATTTCAACTGGCTAATTCCAAAAACATGTCTAATTAAACCACCTGCTGCTGAAGCTACAGCACTGCGTCCTGATGTAATTGTTTTAGATAAAGCAGAACTTAGTAAAGAGCCACTATGGCAAAAAGAACCTATTATTTGTAACGGCAGTACTATTAAGCTTGTTGCTGAAGTTGTGAGTACTAATTGGCAAGACGATTATGCAAGAAAGGTGGAAGAATACGCTTTTCTTAACATCCCAGAATATTGGATTGTGGACTTTCGTGGCTTAGGTGGCTTGCAATTTATTGGCAATCCCAAACAACCCACATTCACTGTTTGTCAGTTAGTTAACGGTGTCTATCAGCAGCAACAATATCGCTTATGAGATAGTATTTCATCTGATATATTGCCAAATTTACAACTTAAGCTAGATGACATTATGCATTATTTAAAAAATTAAATTTTGTTTTGACTGAGGGGAATAGGATTATTTAGCACTGCTTTACTGAGACAAGAGCGATCGCCAGGGTTTTCTAAGCTAAAATACCAAAGTTGTATTTATACACATTTGACAATTCAATTGTTTTTATGAATTACTACGTAATCTACGATGGCAATTGTAATCTCTGCGTTACCCTAGTGCAATTGCTAGAAACCTTAGACCAAGGAAAGCTGTTTCGCTACAGTCCTATGCAAGATGAGCAAACACTTTTACAGTGGGGAATTACAGCCCAAGACTGTGAACAGGGGATGATTTTAATTGATGGTAATCAACCTCAAAGACGTTGGCAAGGTAGTAACGCCGCAGAAGAAATTGGGCGGTTATTGCCAGCAGGAAGTATATTTGTAGACGCTTATCGAGCCTTACCGGGGATGAAATGGGCAGGCGATCGCTTTTACGAACAAATCCGCGATAATCGCTACACCATTTTTGGTAAGCGTTCTAATACATATCAATCGGCATACTGTGTGGATGGTAGCTGCAAGCTGTAGGTAGTACAGGTGAGGGGATTCCCAGTCTAAGGCAGGAAGCAGTTCTTGCTAGCTTCGCCGTAAGCGTCAGCCGAACGGGAGCAGGGAAATGTATTGGCTTTGAGACAAATACGCATTATTTATCGTCGTACTTTCCGTTCAAAATAAATATTTTTCCCTTAAGCATAAATACCTTTATTAGCTCGTAATCCCTGGCTGGTAGGGAATTCCAGCATCTTTCTCCCCCTGCTCCCCTGCCTCTTTGGTCATTAGAGAGAATTAGTTTTGGTAAAAAATCCGCCTACAGGTGCTAGCTAAAAGCGCGGTAGACCAACCATTATGCTATCTGGCGTGTTTGTAATTGTGCAATCAATGACATTTGCGATAGCCGTTCGCGCTAGCGTCTCCAAAGGAGAAGGCTTAAGCTTTGCTTATCGCCACCGGAAAGGGTGGGTACGCCATCGCGCCACGATTCGGCACAACAAACTGAACTGATGGGAGGATACTGCGTGAGAATTGGTGCTAACTACTTGGGTGACGGAGAGTGTGAATTTACAGTTTGGTCTCCGCTATTAGAGAGCGTCACAGTACAAATTTTGACGCCAGAACAGCAGTTAATTCCCCTCAAGCCTCAGTCTGAGGGATACTGGCAAATAAAAGTTAACGATGTATATCCAGGCACACTTTATCGGTATGTCTTAAATGGACAAGACGCTTTTGCTGATCCCGCGTCGCAGTGTCAACCTGAAGGGGTGCATGGGCCGTCTCAAATTGTCGATCAACAGTTTGAGTGGACGGATGAAGGGTGGACTGGCGTTCCTGTGGAGTCGATGATTTTTTATGAACTCCACGTTGGCACATTCACGCCTGAAGGAAATTTCACCGCCATTATTCCCCGCTTACCAAAACTGCGGGAACTGGGAATTAACGCCATTGAAATCATGCCCATCGCTCAGTTTCCGGGAGACACCCATATTGAGGCTTCTCTGACATATCGCAATTGGGGTTATGATGGCGTTTACCCTTTTGCTGTCCAAAATTCCTACGGTAGCCCAGCCGAACTTAAGCAACTGGTAAATGCTTGCCACCAAAACCAGATTGCTGTAGTGCTGGATGTGGTGTATAACCACTTTGGGCCAGAAGGCAACTATATGAGTCAGTTCGCGCCCTACTTTACTAAAACCTATAAAACGCCGTGGGGCGATGCGATGAATTTCGACGATGCCTATAGTCAGGGCGTGCGAAACTATTTCATCCAAAATGCGCTGTATTGGTTGGGCGAATTCCATATTGATGCATTGCGGCTGGATGCCACTCAAGCAATTTACGATTTGGGAGCCAAGCATTTTTTGTGGGAACTGGCGGAAGCAGTTCATCATTTTTCCCAACAAGGGCAAAGATGGAAACGCCATCTAATTGCTGAAAGTGATTTGAATAATCCCCAAATGATTCGTCCAGCAGAATTGGGTGGGTACGGACTTGATGCCCAGTGGAGTGATGATTTCCACCATGCATTACACGCACTTTTAACAGGCGATCGCCAAGGATATTATCAAGACTTTGGGGAAACTGCTCAGTTGGCGAAAGCTTATGAAGATACTTTTATCTACGATTGGAAATACGCACCACACCGTAAGCGATTTCATGGCGTATCTTGCCGCGATCGCCCCCTATCACAATTTTCTGTCTGCATCCAGAATCACGACCAAATTGGCAACCAAATGAAAGGAGAACGCCTCAGCCAGCGAGTCTCTTTTGAGGGATTAAAGTTAGCTGCTGGCGCTGTGCTACTGTCGCCCTACTTACCCCTGTTGTTCATGGGAGAGGAATACGGCGAAACAGCACCCTTCATTTACTTTGTCAGTCACTCCGATCCAGATTTAATTCAAATGGTTCGAGCCGGACGCAAACAAGAATTTGAAGCATTTCACTACGCAGATGATCCCCCAGATCCCGAATCGGCAGAAACTTTCCTAAAGTCTAAACTTAACTGGGAATTACACAATGAAGGTAAGCACAAAGTTCTCTGGGATTGGTATCGCCAGTTAATTAATTTACGTAAGACGCATCCAGTACTTTTGAATCAAGAGCGTAACTCCATCGAAGCGACTAACGATAAAGACAAGGAGTTGGTTATCGTGCGTCGTTGGTGCGAATCGAGTGAACTAATATTTGTGATGAATTTCAATTCGTCTTCAATGACAGTGAGTCTGCCGTTTGAGCAAAATGCTCATAAATTGTTAGACTCTGCTGATACCTCATGGTCTGGGCATGGTTCTAAAGCTCCTGAACATCTGTCTGTGGGTCAAGAAGTGAAATTGCAACCTACTAGTTTAGTACTCTATGAAAAAGGATGAAGGGGATTAGAACTTAAAGTTTCAGCCTCATAACCTCAACGTTCGAGTAAAAAGGCTTAACGTTCAAGCAAAAAGGCTTAACCTTTGAGTAAAAAGGCTTAACGTTCAAGCAAGAAGACTTAATGTTCAAGCAAAAAGGCTTAACGTTCAAGCAAAAAGGCTTAACGTTCAAGCAAGAAGGCTTAATGTTCAAGCAAGAAGACTTAATGTTCAAGCAAAAAGGCTTAACGTTCAAGCAAGAAGACTTAATGTTCAAGCAAAAAGGCTTAACGTTCAAGCAAAAAGGCTCAAACTCCCCTATCCCCTTACAGACGCGATAAATCGCGTCTCTCCCTCATTCCCCACTTTGTACAGACGCGATTCATCGCGTCTCTCCTTGAGATTCATCGCGTCTCTCCTTGAGATTCATCGCGTCTCTCCTTGAGATTCATCGCGTCTCTCCTTGAGATTCATCGCGTCTCTCCTTGAGATTCAT
>NZ_JBALFV010000060.1:0-43636 GCF_036916735.1 Nostoc sp. | reverse complement strand
ACAGAGTTTTGCTGACGCGGTGTCCTTAATAAGGATGTAGCGCTCTTTAGAGGAGATTGTATATCGCTCAAGCTCAAAATCTGATGATGGAGTTCGACTTGATTAGCTGGTCTCTGTTGGAGTGACAGTTGCCTAGAGGTTGCATTTGCTGTCTGCTGGGCTAGAACAGGAAGAGTAGACGTTACGATTGAGGCAGTTAGTAAAACACACTGCCAAAACAACATAGAAAGTTTTTCCAAAACCACTATTACCCCTCACAATTTGCTATTCGCTTTCAAATCAGCACACCACAAAATATGCTAAAGATATGGCGATCGCATCAGCAATCAGCCTTTATCTTTTAGCAACAGGAATTTTAATACAATACCAACTATTATGCCTAATACCAACATTTTTGGTGATAGAATCTTGACAAATTACAATTAAATGCGATCACAATTAATGTATTATTAGTAATGTTAAAAGTAATTAACCAACTATATTGGTAAACACTGATGAACTAGTATTATCTTTTACCATTTTTATTCAAGTTCAGGTGATAAATTTATCTATCTCAGTTCAGCTTTTAAACTAATTTTTGCTAAATGTATGGCCATGAACAGTGAAAAAGCTAATAGCTCTTGGATCGACCATTACCGTAAGCAAGGTTACGTCGTACTCGAAAAGATTCTGCCTTTGGAACTAATAGATGCTCATGTAGCAGCTTGTGAGGAAATTCAACGCCGACATGGCATTTATCAGAAATTTCCTTGGAGAAAAGACCCACTGGAAAACGAAAAAGCCTTTGGGGAGGAACTAATAGCCCTCGATGATAACCATGAACCTACAAAAAGTCTTAGAAACGATCCGACACTTCGTCAATATTTGAATGCCCTTTTCCAAGAAGAGGCGGTACTTCAATACGGCTTTACAAGTTTATGGGAGAGAGGCCGCGAACCGCACTCGGACACAGTGATGTTGTTCCGCGACCCACCTGATAAAGTCTGTCGTGCATGGTGTGCGCTCGAAGATATCCATCCAGACTGCGGAATGTTTTATGTGATACCTGGAACGCACAACAATGAGCGTCTTCGTATTTATGATGAGGTTCTAGGCAGCAACCCAGAGATTTTTGAGCTGCTTCGCTCACCGTCACCGAATGATTCAGAGAGTGCATTTTTAGAAAACCGAGCTATTTGGAAAGTGGTTTGTCAGAAAACAGCCTCTCTTACGAAAGGTCTACCAAGAATTCCATTTTCGATTAATAAGGGTGATGTAGTGTTATTCGATCCAAACGTCATTCATGGCACTATGCCTGCACCCAATCCATCACTTACTCGCAAGGCTATTGTCACCGAGTGGCACACGCGATCAGTTCGCAACTACTCCTACTCTGAGTATTTCGGTTCACAGCACGACAAAAGGCAGCTATTATCAGCTAGTTAGCTGATAATAGAGTGAGTTAACAGTATTTAAGGGGACTTGCCGATTTCACTATTTAACTTTTCATCGCCGCTTTTGATACATTAACTACTTTGGTTAGATTGGCAATATAGTTTAGACTATTGTTCGCAATGTTCTCACTGGTTAGGAGGATCTTCTAATACTCCAGTAGTTACTTAGAACAGATGGATAGCCGAAAGTTTCTATCTCTTACCAACATGAACCGCTTCTGCTTTATTCTAAAAAAATTCGGTGCTTTCTATGCTTGATTGGACTCACGGCAAGCTTATCCTTCCAATTTGGACTAGCGGCAAACTTATGGTTCCAAACTGTCAATTTCATCCAAAATTTGCTGACGCAAGAATGAGGGTTATAGTGTTGTTGACGGCAAAGTTATGGGTAAAGTCACAGTCATCGTTGACAGATTAGTGTTGTTAGGACTAATTAACTGTCGTCGGAACAAATTGATATCGTTTAAGTGCCAGTGACAGATTAATGTCATTTATTTACAGAGACTATAGAGATAATGTCAACGTAGCGCTCTCTTTTAACCCTCCTAATAAAAATTATGATAACCCACCTAGTACCTGGCGGGTTATTACAACATTTTTGTATGCGTGCATAATAGTTTCAGATTTGCCTTTCAAGCCACCCAGTACCTAGAGGGTTGTTGCCACCTATATTTCTGGCAACGTATGAGATATTTGATTCTCTTTCAAGCCACCCAGTACCTGGAGGGTTGTTGCCACTTGCTGATCCGGCATAATTTCTATCCCAGCATTTCTTTCAACCCACCCAGTTGTACAAGTAGCTTTGTCTACCCTCCTTGCGTGCGGGGATGGGGTGCTATGACTGTGGGAATCATAACTAATTACCCGGACTTGATCTTAATTGCGATCGCCTCTTTTAGAGAGGCGGTAAGCGCAGCCATCGCCAAAGAGCTTTAGGTTAGAGCATTGAGCGGAAGCTCAATCATTTTTGTGAGAATTATTACCATCTTTACGGCCAATCTTGCACATTAAATTAGCTCTGCAAATCTACTCAATTTATTCTTCTTTAAAGATAAATATTCAAGGTTAATTTTTTCTTGAGATATATAACTAAAGTAACAATATTTACTAAATATCCTTGTTTACTTCTATAAATGAGAATTCAGTCCCTCTAAACGTTGGCGCTGTTTAAACCACTGCTGACAAACTTCTGTAGCCAAATGCTTTTCTTGTGGTGTTAATAGTTCATCAGGTTTGCCAGAAGCCAATATTTTAGCCGCTTTTGCAGCCAAGTTGTAGTTCACTCCGTGTTTGACTAATTGTGTGTGAAAAAATTCTTCCAATTCTTGGACTGACATCAAAAATTCTCCTTTAATCAAGTGGTTATATTCAATTAGCAGATTAAAATTTCATGAATAAAATTATGTAACCGCAATTACTGTGAATTATTACAAATATTTCAGCTGACTGGCTTCCCTCGGAAGATGCATGAGTAATTATACCTGTTATATTTTCTCTCAAATCTCAGGAGCGGGAAAGTCAGCCCCTTCTGGGAAGTCAAAAGTCAAAAGTCAAAAATATTGAACCCCATACTTCGGCTACGCTCAGTAACCATAAATAAATTTAGTTGCTCTGTACCTTTTTATTTCTGGTGACAAATGCTGCTACCAGGAAAGGGCATAGGCGCAGATATCACCAAGGAAGCGGAATCTGGATTACCCGAATTTCTCACCACAATTATTTATCAAAGCTTTATAAAATCTAGATTCCGGTTTTTCACACTGCATCAAAAATAACCTGTGGAAAATGCCCAAAACATCTTTTGGGTAAGGATTATGAAGAGTGCGATGCAGGGCTTGTGAGAAATGCGGGATTACTTGCCTCTGGAGCGATCGCAATAATTACAAATGCATCAAGAGCGATGCCTACGCTTGTATGTGGAACTGCAAAAATCCATAAATGCTTTCTTGGCTTGTCGCTAGCTAACAGTTCTGTAACTCTAAATTAAATTTTTTCTATTAGTTTTAGTTTATGGTAAAAAATTGATGGTAAACAAATCTAGTTAATATTAATTAGCTAGACTAAAATTATCTTATTATAATTCTAATGCGTTATTCTTACTGTTTGCGATTGCCATCAAAATATTTCAATATTTTCATTGCAGTACTAATTTTTGTTTTATTTATCTGGTTAACTCCTGTCGTTGCTCAAGCATTAACTAAAGCTCCGGTTATTTTGGATGGGCAACAACTTTTTCAGATCAGCGATTCTGGTCACTATAGCGCTCAAGAACGGACAAATTTAATCAACTCACAACTAAAATATGCGATTAAAACTTCTGAATTTATTCAAGTTAAGATTGAACAACGCAACCAGCTACCTACTATTTTGCTAAATGGCCGCTATCTGTTAACAGTCACAGAACAAGATACATATATGAAGTATTACAGCAAAAACAAATTGAAATTCCCTTCGCTCAGTTAGATTTACATCTGCGTTCTGGCACGTTGGAATTTACGCCAGAAATGCAGTTAGGCTTAATACAAATGTTTGAACGATTGTCAAAGAATCAACAACGCATAGATCCAATTAAGCCAAGTCAAAATCAAAAGTAAATTTAGATGTTTGGCTTGCTATTATAAAGCTGTTTGTGTAATAATTAATTACTAATTTTTGAGCGACTTTAAGTAGTATTTAAAAAATCACTAAAAGACCTGAGTTTGAGGTCAGATGCTGAAAAAGAAAAGAAAGTAGGGTTCAGAGGTTGTTTGAAAAGTCTAGCGTTGTATCGAGATCCCCCCTAACTCCTTAAAAAGCAGGGGGAAAACCTTTTCAAAGTCCTCCTTTTTAAGGAGGATTTAGGAGGATCTAAAGTTTTGGATACCTCAGCCACCACTTTTCAAACATGCTCTTAGGTTACAAGTAGTTGCGATCGCTTAACTCCGATGAAAACATCTCAAGTTTGCAGAAATATCAATTTTTCGCAGGATGGGATTCAGTAGTAAAGTGAGTTTTAAAGGAATATTTATGTCACACTTGGAGCAAGCAGTGCCAGACACCTTTGTAGCTAAAGGCTTAGAAACTCTCCCCAATAATTTATTCGACCAGGTTGAGGCTCTGGCCAAAGACTTTGCCACCCGTGCAGGCGTACACGATAAAGATGGTTCTTTTCCCTTCGAGAATTTTACAGCTTTGCATGAGGCAGGATTACTCAGCCTCACCATTCCCCGTGAATTAGGTGGACAGGGTTTAGGGCTGCCAACTATCTGTCGAGTGATTGAAGGGATAGCGTGTGGCGATGCTTCTACGGCGCTAGTACTAACAATGCACTATCTGCAACATGCCCATGCAGCCCGTAGGCGTCGCTGGCATCCAGAAGTATATAAACGGCTGTGTCGTGAATCAATTGAAGGTATTGCCCTGCTCAATGCTGCCCGTGTCGAACCTGAGTTAGGAACGCCAGCTAGAGGCGGATTGCCTGCCACAATTGCCGAGCCGATAACAGAGGGTTGGCGTTTAACAGGCCACAAGCAATACACCACGGGTAGTCCCATCCTCAGTTACTTTATTGTTTGGGCACGGACAACTGAGGATGAACCACAAGTTGGCAGTTTTCTGGTTCCGCGCGATCTGCCCGGTTTGCAAATTGTTGAAACCTGGGATCACTTGGGGATGAGAGCTACAGGCAGCCACGATCTCATTTTGGAGAATGTATTAATCCCAAAAGAGTATGCTTTGAATATCAGCCCCATATCAACCGCACCATCCTTTGATCCTCTGATTTCCACTTGGGGCAGTTTGACAGTGAGTGCTTTATATCTAGGTGTTGCTACTAGTGCGCGAGACTGGCTTGTAAAATATCTTTGGGAGCGATCGCCTTCTAATCTCAAAGAGCCACTGGCAACTCTGCCACGCTTGCAAACTGCTGTGGGTGAGATAGAAGCACTGCTGTTTGCTAACAATAGATTGATTTATAGCTTGGCTCAAGATATTGATCAAGGCGAGTATGAGCCTAACGTAGGATTACAGGCACAAGCTGTTAAATACCTGACTACAACTAACTCGATTCGTGCTGTAGAGATTGCCTTAGAACTAACTGGTAATCCTGGTCTATTAAAAAAGAATCCTTTAGAGCGACACTACCGCGACGTTCTGTGCAGTCGTATCCATACACCACAAAATGATGTTATTTGCCAGTCTTTGGGGAAGTCTGTACTAAAAGTAAAGTGAGTGGAGAGTAGAGAGTGGGGAGGCAGGGGGGCAGGGGAGCAGGGGAGCAGGGGAAGAAGAATTATTAATTAATGACCAATGCCCAATACTTCGACTTCGCTCAGTACAAGTGCCCCATGCCTAATGCCCAATGCCCCATACCCAATATCGACCAATATGTACTAAAATCAATGACTTGAGTCACAAAGAGAGCAGTCATGGGATCCATCCGCGAGTTGCACCAACAGCTGGTTAAGAAAGAACGTTCTGCCGTTGAAATTACCCAAGAAGCTTTAGAGCGCATTCAAGCGTTAGAGCCGAAATTGCACAGCTTTTTATATGTGACCGCAGAACGGGCATTAGAGCAGGCGGGTGCTGTGGATACCAAAATTGCTGCGGGAGAAGAAATTGGGCTGCTAGCAGGCATTCCTGTTGGAATCAAGGACAATTTATGCACCAAAGGAATTCCTACCACCTGCGCCTCCCGGATTTTGGAAAATTTCGTGCCGCCTTATGAATCAACAGTGACGCAAAAACTGGCAGATGCTGGCGCGGTAATGGTAGGCAAAACCAACTTGGATGAGTTTGCGATGGGTAGTTCTACAGAAAATTCTGCCTACCAAGTCACGGCTAATCCTTGGGATTTGTCACGAGTTCCTGGTGGTTCTTCGGGGGGTTCTGCGGCGGCGGTAGCGGCTCAAGAATGTGTGGTTGCTCTCGGTTCTGATACTGGCGGCTCGATTAGGCAACCTGCATCTTTTTGCGGTGTGGTAGGAATGAAACCCACTTATGGTTTGGTTTCGCGTTATGGTTTGGTGGCTTACGCTTCCTCTTTGGATCAAATTGGGCCATTTGGAAACACAGTGGAAGATGCGGCAATATTATTAAGTGCGATCGCAGGTCACGATCCCAGAGACTCTACCAGTCTCAAAGTTGCCATTCCCAACTACGTTGCTAGCTTAAAACCACACTTAAAACCTAGAGGTCAGCTAAGAATTGGAATCATCAAAGAAACTTTTGGTGAAGGTTTAGATGCTGTAGTGGAACAAGCTGTTACCAAAGCAGTAGATCAATTACAAAGTTTGGGAGCGGAAATTCATATAATTTCCTGTCCCACCTTTCGCTATGGTTTACCCACCTACTACATCATCGCCCCATCAGAAGCGTCAGCAAACCTAGCTCGTTACGATGGTGTTAAATATGGTTACCGCGCACCTGATGCCGATAACCTGCTATCGATGTACACTCGTACCCGTGCCACTGGTTTTGGTACAGAAGTCAAACGCCGAATTATGATCGGCACTTACGCACTTTCGGCTGGGTATTATGACGCTTACTACCTGAAAGCGCAAAAAGTTCGCACCCTGATTAAGCGAGATTTTGAAAAGGCTTTTGGCGCAGTTGATGTGTTAGTTTGTCCCACATCTCCCACTACAGCATTCAAAGCAGGAGAAAAAACTACTGACCCCTTGAGCATGTATTTAACTGACTTGATGACTATTCCTGTAAATCTTGCTGGTTTACCTAGTTTAAGTTTGCCATGTGGTTTTGACGAGCAGGGACTACCGATAGGATTACAGCTAATTGGCAATGTCCTGCGAGAAGACCTACTGTTTCAAGTAGCTTACGCTTATGAGCAATCTACTACTTGGCATCTGCGTAAACCGCAAATATCTTGAAAATGGAAATTGGGCATCCCTTCGGCTTACCTCGGCTCCGGTTCCATCGAGCGAAGTCGAGATGCTCGGTACAAGTCGCTCAGGGCAAGTGGGCATTGGTCAATAATCAAAAGTTCTTCTTCCCCTGCTTCCCTGCTTCCCCACTCCCCACTCCCCACTCACTGATTACTAACCATTGACTGTTGACTATTGACTTCTGGAGTCGGGGATTGAGATGCAATTTGTGGTGGATTAAGTGTATATAAAAGACCAGCAGATGCAGCTACTAATAACAGAATGTAGGTAAGAACAAGAGGTATATACGTACTTGATTTTTTGTCTGAATTATTATGATCATTCTTGAAGTCTTGGCAGACTAAATTGCTTATAAGAGTATGTGATAAAGCATTTCCATCCAGTCCTAAAGCATCTCCATAGCGACGGATGAACCCTTGAACAAAAATAGGCTCAGGCAATTCTTCAAATCGTTCTTCTTCTAAAGCTTGCAAAACACCTGCTCTAATGAGTGTTCTTGCAGCTATTTCTTCTATGCATATAGATTTTTGTTGTCTTACTTGTCGCAAGTGTGTAGTTATTTCCTTTAGCTGCTCTACTTGAGCTTGGTTTAAGAGCGTCACTGTCTTCTCCTGTATAAGCTAATCTTACTATTCATATAGTCAGAAGACTTAAAAGTGCATACGTATTTTTACTGAATAATTGATTTTTCAGATAAATTTTTTAAAAATGGTTGAAATCTAGATTGGAAAATGCTAAAGCTGCTTCTATTAAGTAAATATATTGTTAATATAGACACTTTGTATTTATGAAAAAGTTAAAGTATGACAGTTAATAAACTGCAATTTATAATACAAGTATTTTTTCAACTGCTACTCTGGGCTGGGATAATTGCAGCGTTCCTGCTTCAGGTTGCCGTTTCACAATATTTGCAATGGGCAGAGGCTTTCGTCTAATAAGTACAAGCTAGTATCTATTTGAACAGCTTCGACTAACTTTGCCCTGCCACAGGCATCACTTATGGTATTGGCAAAATTGCTTACTTCAAAAATCTTCATCAAAATTCTATTCCGATATATCGTGATATATGGCGATATATCGTATACTAGAGAAAGTTGATTTGAGATTGATTTATGTTTAGACACTTTCGGTCACGTTTTGGCGCACCTGCATGGGCAGGAGTTAACGAAGATGATTCATTGTTTGTCAGGTCTTGGTTTGGACATGGCAAGCATCATGGTAGAGATCATGGCAAACACTTCGGTAGTGAAATGTTTGGTCGTGGTTGGGGAGATGAATATCGGACTCGTCGGGGTGACATCAAGTTCATCCTGCTGGAATTGTTATCCGAACATCCTAGTCATGGTTACGACCTGATTAAAGATGCGGAAACTCGCTACGGTGGTTTCCGTCGCCTCAGTCCTGGCTCAGTGTATCCAACACTCCAATTGCTGGAGGAAGGAGGCTATCTCAAGAGCGCACAGGAAGGTGGCAAGCGGATTTACACGATCACTGACGAAGGTAGACAATTATTGGCAGAACGTGCCCAACAGGAAACTTCAGATTCTCCTTGGGATACCTTCAAAAGTTTTGTGACAGGTAAGCCTCAAGAGTTTATTGAGTTGCGGAATGCTGCAACAGAATTAGCTGCTGTTGTGGTGCAGGTTGCTCGTAGTGGCAATATAGAGCGCATAAATAGGGTGCGTGAGCTTTTAGAGCAAGTTAAACGGGAAATTTACGCGATTCTTGCGGAAAAATAAGTAGAGATGGGTTAACAAATTTGCGTCTCTACTCTTAATGTTCTCAGATTTTACGCTTATAAGTTAGAAGCGATCGCACTTAAATCTGGCTCAATGAGTGAGTTGAGCAATGTCCACAACTGCAAATCAGTAAAATCTGGAATTGCCATAAATGCGCCGATTTCCTCCAAAAGTTGGGGATCGTGGGTGGAGGCGATGCCAATAGTGCGGATACCTGCGCTCACCGCCGCCCAAATACCAGACGGAGAGTCTTCTAAAGCGATCGCTTCCTCTGCATTAATCCCCAACTTATTCAGGGCGACTTGGTAGGGTGCGGGGTCAGGTTTACCTGCAATACAATCATCTCCTAAAACAACTGTATGGAAAGCTTCTTTTATTCCTAAAACTTCTAGCATAAATTCTACATTTAATCTAGGGGCATTAGTTACTAATGCCCGCTTTAACTGATGTATCTCTGTCCATGCTAGTAGTTCAGAAAATCCACTCAACGGTTTTAGATGGGGGGCGAGTTTACGGAAAAGCGCCTCTTTTTCGTCTGCAAATTGTTGCCCTTCTACTGTTGATAATTGTGGCAGAATGTCCTTAACAATTAATGGATTTAGTCGCCCACTAATTCGGGATTTATAAAATGTTTCGTCAATTTCTATGCTGTAAATTAACAGCATTTCCTGCCAAGCTTGGTAGTGTATAGGGTCAGTGTTGACAATAGTGCCGTCTAGGTCAAAGAGGATTGCAGCCAGCATAATTTTTGGATAAAATGTAAATAATTGTTAAGTTAATTTAAATAGTTTACATTGTTTTTTTGTCTTTATACAGCGCAAAAAGCTATAAATTAATCTGCTAAATCCTAAAATCTATAGTGGATAAGCCATGTCAAGGCAGACAGGTAGAGCTTCTCAAAAACTACCGTATAATTGATAACTTTCAATGTAACCAAATGCTAGTCCATCCAAATTTTTTTCGCATTGATGATTTACTAGTGCAGATTTACAACTCTGAAGTCGAAATGGCCCAGGACGTTGCCAAAATCGCGCAAAAGCATTTACAGCAAGTTCTCAAGCAACAGGATACAGCTGCTGTATTGTTAGCAACAGGTAACTCCCAACTTAGATTTCTTGATGCTTTAATTGCATTGGGTGGTGTAGATTGGTCACGAATTATTCTGTTCCATCTAGATGAATATTTGGGAATTACTGCTGACCATTGTGCGAGTTTCCGGCGCTATATGCGAGAACGTGTAGAAAAACGGGTTGTTCCTAAGAAATTTCACTATATAGAAGGGGATACATTGCAACCAGTAGCAGAGTGCGATCGCTACACTAAACTACTGCAAGCACAACCAATTGACTTATGCTGTCTTGGTGTTGGCGAAAATGGACATTTAGCTTTTAACGATCCATCAGTAGCAAATTTTCAAGATCCTTACAGTGTGAAACTAGTGAAACTGGATACAGTGAACCGTCAGCAACAAGTAAGCACAGGTCACTTTCCGAATCTAGAAACTGTTCCACAATATGCTTTTACTGTCACCATCTCGACAATTTGTTCAGCTAAAAAAATTATCTGTCTGGCTCCAGAAAAACGTAAAGCGAATGTGGTAAAAGAGATGTTGCAAGGAGCTATAAGTACAAACTGTCCAGCTTCTATTCTCCGTCAACAAGCTCAAGCGACGTTATTTTTGGATGTCAATTCTGCTAGTTTGCTGTCGTGAAAAACGAAAACTGCTGTATAATTATAGGAAACACATACTGTTAGCAGTATCAAATGCTGCCATGAACAGAAAGTGCATCCCCCTTCTACCAGCAATCAAAAAAAACCCCAAGACCTTTTCTTAGTATGCGGACTCCAAAGTTTAGGGCAACATTGTGTTGCAGTTATAAAGGAGTACGATGTTAAAGTCAGTGCCATTGATGATGTGCAGCCCGAACATTGGGAAGTTCCAGAAGTACCAAGCTTACTAGAAAAGTTAATTATAGGAGACTGCCGCCAGCCAAGTGTTTTAGAGCAGGCAGGTATAAGCCAGTGTCGGTCAATACTTTTAGTGACCAGAAATGAGCGAATAAATATAGAAGCTGCCTTTGCAGCACGGCGTCTTAATCCGCATGTTCGCCTGATTGTACGTTCTGACAAACAAAATTTCAACAAACTTTTGTGGGAAAATCTTGGTAATTTTGTAGCCTTTGAGCCTACCCATCTTTCTGCTCATGCCTTCGCTCTGACAGCCCTTGGCTCTGAAGCTATTGGATATTTTACTTTAGAAGGGCAACTATTACAAGTGATAAAGCACCAGATACAAGCGAAGGATGGCTGGTGTAATGGCAAGCCAGTACATAGGCTGAATCTCACAACTCGCCGCATTTTGAGTCACACACCTGCTTCATCTAATCCACTCAAAGAATTGTTTGGCTGGAACCCAGAGGCAGAAGTGCAGGTAGGAGACACGCTAGTTTACATTGATGTTGCATACGATTTGGCTTTATCTGAGCAACACCGGAAATATCATAACCAAAAGTGGCAGTGGCAACAGTTTATTCAAGGCATCACAGCGAAGAATCTTAAGGAGAAAATAGCGCAATTTTGGCAATCTTACTACCAAAGCCAAAATCAAATCCGGCGAATTGCGACAATCTATGCAATTACTGTAATCCTCCTGTGGTTGGCTGGAATAGTTCTTTACCGCTTGTATTTTCCTCATATTACTCTGCAAGAAGCTTTTTATGCCACAGCAGTTTTGCTCTTGGGAGGATACGGAGATTTATTTGGCGGTGTTGAGTTTTCATCGCAATCAGAGCCTTCAGACCAGATGCCTTGGTGGTTGCGGTTGTTTAGCTTGGGACTCACGTTAATAGGTCAAGCTTTCGTGGGAGTATTATACGCCCTACTAACTGATGCTCTTGTCACTTCAAGATTTCATTTTTTTAATTCTCATCCTCCTGTACCACAGAACAACCATGTGGTGATTATTGGCTTAAATCGCTTAGGACAGAGAGTGGCTGCTCTTTTGCAAGAACTCAACCAGCCGTTAGTAGGAATTCATACTACCACTCTCGACCAAAATACTTTACCAGATATACCTCTTATTGTTGGCAATCCTACCAAAGCACTAACTTAGGTAAATCTCTTTGGTGCTAAAAGCATTGTTTTAGTTGGGGACGATAATATGGAAAATCTAGAAATTGGTTTGATGGCTCATGCAATAAACCCCACCATTAGCTTGATTATCCGCTCTCAAGATCGTCATTTTAGCGATAATATTGCCCCTCTGTTTCCCTATGCCCAAGTTTTATGTGGCGCGGCTTTATCGGCAGAAGTCTTTGGTTGTGCTGCCTTTGGAGAAAATGTTCTGAGCTTGTTTCACTTGAGCGAGCAAATAGTCATGGTGACGGAATATAAAATCGAAGAGGGCGATACTCTCAATGGGCTGCTTTTATCTGAAATAGCCTATGGGTACAGTGTTGTACCGATTCTCTATCAGAAATATCAGCGAGACAATTACTCCTTGATGCCCTGGTATGATGTTAAACTTTACGCTGGCGATCGCTTGATTGTTTTAGCCACAAGCAGTAGTTTGCAGCGAATTGAATGGGGTGAAATGCTGCCTCGCCTTTGGCAGGTGCAAATTGAAAAAGCTCTGACTACAAATGCTATTATGTATGGAGCTGAAGAAATCGTTTTGATTACTGGATGTAGTTTGGCTAGTGCTAGGCAATGGATGAATAATTTGCCTGGAGTGTTGCCAATACCACTTTATAAACATCAAGCTCAACGCCTTGTACGTGAGTTAACAAAAATACAAGTTTTAGCAAATGTAATCTTTATTGGGCAAAGCAGTAGCTTCACTTGAGCAAACTAACGTATCAGCCCCTTGGCTACAGGACGTACTCGTGTTCGGGGAAGTCAGAAGTGATTATAGGGGTGCAATATTAATATATTGTGCATAAATATATTGTGCATAGGTGTCAACTTCACGTATAAGCTAGATTTGGCGAACTTTCAGGTTTGACCTTCACCCCCAACCCTGAAGGCAAAATTAGGAGAGGGGAGCAAATTCTCTAGTTCCCCTTTTCCCAAGTTGGGAGAAGGGGTTAGGGGATGAGAGCAAAACGTCCTCTCAAAGCAGATTTTTTCTTAAGTTGACACCAATGTATATTGTGCCCCTACACATCTGGTTTAACCACTGTAATAGCCTGAAGTTGAAACAAACGACAGTGTACGGCTCTTACAGTGCTGTGAATACTATTTAGAACGAGTACCTGTTACTTCATTAGGATCGCTGTAAGCCCGGACTTTTTCCCGATTACGAACCAGACCTGCTAAACCGGCTAAACCAAGTAAACCTAGCCAACCCCAATCGAAACCGCGATCACTAGTTGTTTCGGAAGCTGCGACGCCTGCATTCCTATTAGTACTTGTACCATCACTACCTGTAGTGCCAGTGCCTGTACCATCACTACCTGTAGTGCCAGTACCTGTTGCGCCACCACCTGTAGTATCACTACCTGTAGTACCAGTACCTGTTGCGCCACCACCTGTAGTATCACTACCTGTAGTACCAGTACCTGTACCACTGCCCATACTACCACTACCTGTAGTGCCAGTACCAGTACCTGTACCACTGCCTACACCACCACTACCTGTAGTGCCAGTACCAGTACCTGTACCACTGCCTACACCACCACTACCTGTAGTGCTAGTGCCATTATCTGTACCACTGCCTACACCACTACCTGTAGTGCCAGTGCCATTACCTGTACCACTGCCTACACCACCACCTGTAGTGCCAGTGCCATTATCTGTACCACTGCCTATACCACCACCTGTAGTGCCAGTGCCATTACCTGTACCACTGCCTACACCACCACCTGTAGTGCCAGTGCCATTACCTGTACCACTGCCTACACCACCACCTGTAGTGCCAGTGCCATTACCTGTACCACTGCCTGTAGTGCCACTACCTGTAGTGCCAGTGCTAGTACCTGTACCACTGCCTGTAGTGCCACTACCTGTAGTGCCAGTGCTAGTACCTGTACCACTGCCTGTAGTGCCACTACCTGTACCACCACTACCTGAGCTACTGCCAGCACTGGAGCCTCCATTACCAGAGCCTCCACTTTGGGCATAAACAGAAGAAGGTAAAGACAAAGAAGCGAAACTTATGGCAAAGACAGTAGCTAAAACAGCTTTAGATAAATCAAAAGGTTTCATAGTTATGGTTCCTTTTATGTTCTTTCTGTGGTTGATTGATTTTCAAAATCGATATTGTCTACTTAATCCACTGCTAAATTAGGGAATTTTTCACAAAATAGATTCAGCAGTCTTTAGCCTAGTTTATTTGGTAAGTTTGAAAACATTTTCAGCTTCCACACACAACAAATTAGCTATTTTTCAAATTTAAACTCATTATAATCATTAACTACTATAATTACCTAATTTATATATTCATTTTTACTTAGTAACAAAGTTAGCTCACATTGTTAATAAATAATATTTATTTTTCATGATATTTCATTCATTTGCATCATAATTTACTTATCGAAAATTATTTCTTGATTTTTATTAATAATAGCTGCTATTTTTTTATTGCGACTCTACCATAAGAGTAAAGTCAATTCTATCGCAGGAATTAATTTGGCATTAAAATTTAGTTTATGAACGTGAAGATAATGAAACTTTTTTGAGCTTGCAATTAGATAAGCAGGCTTCCAGATAAGCACAATTTCCACATTTGGGATTTTGCCCTGGATTGGTACATCCATAGAGAGAGTTCATAAAGCATTCAGAATAGTCTTTATGTATTTGATATTTTTTAAATGTAAAGTACAAAGCTGCCTATTTTAGACAAAAACAAAATCTTTAACCATAAAATTATATACCAGTCATAAGTAATTTAACGTTTTTCACTTACTTATTTAGATATAGCAATCCGATTTTATTTCTGAACTTCTTTATATGGGCACAGAGTATAGAGTGGGGAATCAGGCTTTTCGAGTTATACCAAGTCTTTTAAAAAAATTAAATAAAATTACTATAAGTTAACTAAGTAGTCAATAATAGGTAATACTATGTTACACAATAATGTATAATTAATTAAAGTAACTCGTTATGATGGCTAAATCTATATATCTATAATAACTTAAGTGTAGCTTACTTCCGTCACCGGGTAAACTAAAAATATTTTAATTATTCGCATCACCTTTATCATTAGCTTTATTAATAAGTATAAGTGATCGCTAATTTAAACAAGATTTTGGTCTTAGTAAATCTAATGACTCTCTTTACATAAATTTTTGTGACTTTGGTATATACAAATAAACTATAAGTTTTGAACAACTATTTCAGATGCTGCCAACATTTTCATAGTATATTAACAATACTATTTCATCCAATCACTTATAACTTCATGCTCAAGGTGTGTCTAACATTAGACTTAAGGAATATTTTTATTGTTAGTTAGTTTGTTGTGGGAATCCTAAATCAGTGGTGAAAAATATAGATAAGGAAACGAACTGCCTTTCCTTGCTTACGGGACGCTGCGCGAACGGAACGCTACGCAAACGCAAAGCATCTCGTTAGAAAAGAACGTCATCAGGTAGCGTCTCATTAGAGGCGCCTATCTCTTCAGTAACTTGGCGTATTTATTTATCTTTAGATAGCTGGTTTTTGGACGCT
The DNA here is from genome assembly GCF_036916735.1 of Nostoc sp. Classification (GTDB taxonomy): domain Bacteria; phylum Cyanobacteriota; class Cyanobacteriia; order Cyanobacteriales; family Nostocaceae; genus Nostoc. Next base: position 27,913 of record NZ_JBALFV010000060.1, on the reverse strand, counting down.
GAGTTACTTAGATGCATACTTGAACATCTTTGCCAAAATTCCTAAGGTTTATTTGGTCATTGTCGATAGTGGCCGCCAACAGAAAGAAATTTCTCAGCGTGCCACTAAGTCAAAAGCAGTTATCACCGTATGAGGTGAATTACAAGGAACCGAACTTTTAGAATTTTTACGTAGTAATCAGGTACTGGTTGTAAAATATATTATACCATCGATATACTTAAAAATTCAGTACTAATTATTTTATATGAGCGAAATATTAGTGTGTTTTTTTTGAAGGTATATATATAAATAATTCATTTCAGAGAATCTACGGTAACAAAAAGCAAAGCGATCGCGATACTTTTATTTCAATAAACCTCACATTATCAGCTTAAAAAACTTAGAAAGGATGACAGATACAGGATGTAGAAACCCTAACTACTATTCTGTACTAGCTTAACGCTAGTACGGGAAAGCTCTGATAAACGCCGAACGTGTTCTACTTTAAAGTATTATAAGCCACTCTATAAGTATCTGCGTGTTTACAGAGGTCTTAGTCTCAAAACCTCTTCCTTGGCACTTCGGGCTTTGGTAAAGACTTGTGCGGTGTATAGGTTTTTATGATGGAATTTTTAAATAATTTTTCCTCTACTAACCAGTTTATTCCTCACGGACATTGCTACCTCTGGAAACCAGGATTGGTATGGTTGCATATGGTTTCAGATGTGTTAACTGGACTTGCTTATTATTCAATTCCAGTGATGTTGGTTTATGTTGTCCGTAAACGGCGAGATATGCCTTTCGGATGGATTTTCCTAATGTTTGGCACATTCATCGTTGCTTGTGGCACAACTCATTTAATGGATGTGTGGACGCTTTGGAACCCTACCTATTGGCTATCAGGGTTAATTAAAGCTATCACCGCTTTTATCTCAGTATTGACAGCCATATAAATTGTGCTATTAATACCCCAGTATTGGCTTTACCTAGTCCAGCCCAATTAGCAAAGGGCTGAACGGATACGGACTGAGGAGGTGTTGAGAGAAAGTGAACAACGTTGGCAATTAGCTTTGCGCGGCAATAATGATAGAATTTGGGACTGGAATGTTAAAACCAATGAAGTGTTCTTCTCGCTTCGTTGGAAGAAAATGCTCGGTTACGAAAACGAGGAAATTTTTAACTATTTAGATGAATATCTGACACGAGTGCATCCTGATCATCTTGACTTGGCGACACAAGCAGTTCAAGACTATTTTGCTCAGAAAACACCGTTTTATACTATCGAGTATCAATTTTTATGTAAAGATGGCACTTACAAATGGATTTTGGATCAGGGTCAGGCATTGTGGGATGAAGATGGTAACGTAGTGCGGATGGTAGGCTCACATACTGACATCACTGAGCGCAAGCAAGCAGAGGAGGAACTAAGTAGTTTACTGAACTAACTAGAAAGCAAGGTTGAGCTACGGACAGCAGAGCTAACAAGAATTAATCAATCATTACAGGCAGAAATTATTGAGCGTCAGCGAATAGAACAAGCTAAAATAACTGAGTATTTTGCTTACCTAATTAAACATTTTCAAGAAAGAGAACTACAAATAAATATCGAAATAACTCTGAGTAAACATGGTTTATAAAAACAATTAAAGGTAAATAAAAAATGGCTAGATGCACTTTTAATAAGTATCGGCGATGGTGCGATTGCTAGCGATATGCAAGAATTGGTAACTTTTCTGAATCCGATTGCTGAAAATCTAACCGGATGGAAACAGGAAGAAGCTTATGGCAGAAATTCATCAGAAATTTTAATATTGTTAATGCAGAAACTCGTGAATCTATTGAAAGTCCTATTATAAAAGTTCTTCAAGATGGTATTATCATCAATCTGGCAGCAGAAACTATTCTGATTACTAAAGATGGTGGAGAAATACCAATTGATGACAGTGCTGCACCAATTAAAGACGATCAAAATAATATTACAGGTGCTGTGTTAGTTTTTCGAGATATTACGGAGCGTAAACGAGGAATTGAGGCGTGTAAAAAGCAAATTGAGCAAGAGCAACTGGTGGTGCAATGGGAAGAAATAAATCAACTCAAAAATGACTTTTTGAATTTAGTTTACCATGAACTGCGATCGCTTTTGAGTAATATCAAGTTAATGATTCAAACAATACAAGCATCTCCTGGTATTGAGGAAACTCAACGCTGTCTAGAACTGATGGAAGGTGAGTGCGATCGCGAGCTAAGATTAATTAACGATCTACTAGACTTACAACGGTTGGAAAGCTCATCCTATCCAGTTATGACACCTGATTCCCTGCTCTTACAACAGTGGTTACCTTGGGTTATTGAGCCGTTTCAAATCCGTGTTCAAGAACATCAACAAACTCTACAGATAAATCTTCCTTCAAATCTCCCCCCGTTGTTCTCAGATGGCATTAGCTTAGAACTAATTTTAGTAGAATTAATTGGTCAATAATGCCTGTAAATACACACCTGCGGGTGGTGAAATTGTCCTAAGTGTACGTCACAATTCCTTGGAAGCGCCTGTAAAAACTATTATTACTATCAGTAATTCAGCAGAAATTTCAGTAACAGAGTTACTACAAATATTTTAAAAATTTTATTGAGTTCCAAATGCAGACATCTGGAATCAAGGTGGTTCGGGATTAGGTTTAGCTATAGTAGAGAAATTAGTCGAACAACTGCAAGGAAACATTAAAGTAGAAAGCGGTAACGCATGGACTACATTTACTGTCACATTAACTGATTTATAAGTTTTTAGTTTATATAATCTCTGCTACTGATACGTTGCTAGAGGCGCACATCTATAGGCCCCTACAGCCCGTTGATGTGTTGCAAACATTTTTGGAAATGCTATGAGATAATTAATCCAAATTATTAAATCCAGAAAAATGTCATTAACTATATCTTCCACACCTCAGGGTTTTAGTGCATTTATTACTAATTTGGGAATACGAGATACAACTGATGATTTTGTATTTATTAAATCATCAGTTCCTTGTGTTGCTGATGGAGTCTTTACTCAAAGTCTTTTTGCCGGGCCAAGCGTTACTATTAGCCGCAATAATTTAAAAGATTCACAAGCACAAGGAATTGTGGTTATATCTAAAAATGCAAATGTAGCTAATGGATCTGTTGGCATCGCTGACGCCCAAGAGGTTCTGCAATTAGTTGCAACTGAAACTGGAATTGCTGCACATAATATTGTGATAGCCTCTACAGGTGTAATTGGCAGACGTTACCCGATTGAAAAAATCCGGGCAGGTTTATTAGGATTGGGGAAAAATTTGACTCCTGCTGATTTTTATGCCGCAGCCTGTGGTATTATGACCACCGATACAGTACCGAAACTAGCTACACGGCAAATAGGCAATGCCAAACTGGTAGGAATTGCTAAAGGTGTTGGCATGATTGAGCCTAATATGGCTACTCTCCTAACTTTCTTTTTTACTGACGCGGCAATTTCTGCAAATAGCCTTCGTTCTATTTTTCGCTCTACTATAGATAAAACCTTTAACTGCCTGAGTGTAGATACTGACACTTCTACTAGTGACTCCGCCGTGATTCTAGCCAATGGTTTAGTAGCTGAAGTTTCAGAAGCAGATTTTGCTAGTGCATTGCAAGAAGTTGCACAAGAATTGGTGTTGAAAATTGCCAGAGATGCAGAAGGCGCTACTAAAATTATTGAGGTGAGTGTAGATTCAGCGATTGACTATGCACAAGCCAAAACAGTAGCTAAAGCAATTGTGAATTCACCATTAGTAAAAACCGCCGTTTATGGAGCAGATCCGAATTGGGGGCGAGTTGCTATGGCTATAGGCAAATGTGAAAAAGAACAGCAGATAAATCCAGAACTAGTTGTTATTAATTTTGATAACGTGAAAGTTTATCCTAATAGCTTAACTAATGAAAATCTGGAACAGTTGCGGCAAATTATGTCCAAAGATAAAGTAGATATCCATGTTAGCCTCAATATTGGCGACGCCTCTGCAACTGTATGGGGTTGCGATCTTTCAGAAGGTTATATAGAAATTAATGCTAAATATTCAACTTAATTAACAAGAAAAGACACAAAATTTTGCGTCTCTACATAGGTTGATGCTACGCTTCATCGTAACCCTACCCTGCCAACAGTTTTGTAGGGTGTGTTATGCCGTAGGCTAACGCACCATCCCAGATTTTCGCTGCGTTATGGACATTAGCTCTAACGCACCCTACCAGATTTAAGCCTGGATGAGGTTTTCCTACTTGTGTAAGTATAGTAATCTGATTTAATTCCTGAATTACTCGTAGAGACTGGGAACATAACAACAAGCGGCAGTTGAATCTCGACTTGGCTCGATTACCGCGTAGCCGAAACTTGATTTTTGCAAAGTCGAAACTCAGTACATCGCTGGGGACACAACGACTAGCGGTAGTTGAATCTCGACTTGGCGGGAGTTGAATCTCGACTTGGCTCGATTACCGCGTAGCCGAAACTCGATTTTTGGACAGTCGAAACTCAGTGCATCGCTGGGAAGAAGGAATAAAGGTGTACTGAGTTTTTTCAAAAATTAAATATGAGTCCTATAGTCTAGCCAGCAATGAGAGAAACTTTGACATCAGTCAAAAGCAGGGTTATATGCTTTATCTTATGAGCAATTCCACGGTGATGATATTAGTCCTTACCTAGAGATGGATCAATGGCGCAGGTAGATTAAGAACTAATTGCTTTGTCAAAAAATTTGACGACGATAGCTAATATGTATTATAGTGTAATACATTGAGAATGAGTTAAATTAAAAAGGTTTCCTACCCACTACAGCCCGGTGAAAATAAAATTACTATTTGTACGCAATTAGTTAATATTACGATAAAAATTTTTAAAAATATCATACTTAATCTAAAATAACTCGATTAACGTTGCATAACTAATAAATATGGATTTTGACTACTTTAGAAGTAATGAAGGCACTCCGACAAATAATACCCGGCAAAGCTTGCTTGCTAGCGGTTGGCGACCGTTTAACCGAGAATTGGACTGGGAGTTTTTATGGCAACTGTTGTATAGTGACTCCCGCGAATTAACTCAAAAAAGTTTGAATTTAGCGAGTAATCTTGCTGATGTTTTGGGGCGAAATAATTATGCTTGGTGGGCTAATTTATTAAATGTTGTATCTGAGAATACCCGCTACGAAGTTGAAAAGTTTTGGAATTACATCACGCCAGATCCTCAATCACCAGATCATCGCTACAAAGATGTTTTGAGTACGGAAACGCCCATCGTTCAATTTGTTAGTCGTAGTAGCATCCCCATTGATTATGTTCTTAATCGATTACAAGAAATTACTGTACTGCGAGTTTTAGGAGTGTTAAGTAATCCCGATATTATTACCCAGTATTATTCAGAAAGAGATTTTTATTTTCCTATAGATAAATTTGTCAGTTGGGAACGCTTAGACGTGATCAATACTGTTTATGCTTACTGGTCGAAGTATGACGTTTGGTTGCAAATTGATCCCTACGATCGCGGGCGACGACAATATACTTTAATGGCAAAAAATCTTGCGCCACTAATTAACAAAGCGACTTACGATTTAGCAGTAATGCTAAGTGGATATCAAAGTCGTGTAGGTAAGGTTCACAGCCAATTTAACATTCGCACATTTCCAGCAGATATCCAAAACTTTACTGATTCTGTACAACAAGCGATTCTGAATCAAAACCAGTTAGCGGTTGTTGTACATGGGGAACCAGGTACTGGTAAAACAGTTTGGACACAGGCAGTAGCAAAAGAAATTCTTGTACCTTTGGGGTATGTAATTTTTATTTTAGATCATGATGCGATCGCTAACTTTGTCCCACCAACTTACATAGAACGTATATGTATCGTTATTAACGAAGCTGATAATCTAGCGCAAAATCGTGCTTCTGAGGTAGCGCAATACAATAATAAAACCGAACACATTCTGAGTTTGCTGGATGGTACTTTGTATCAGAGTGTAATTGATGAGTCTGGTATTCAGATGCAGCAACGGTTAGTTATTTTGATGACTTGCAATACTACTGAAAGATTAGATCCAGCCATGTTACGTAAGGGCAGGGTGGATTTAATATATGAGTTTACACAACTATTTATTTGAAGGAGGCAGGAGTTCTTCAATTTTGAATTTTAAATACTTGGACAAGCTCAGTACAAGTTTTGAATTTTGAATTGATTTCTCCGCACTCCCCGTCCCTGTCTAAATACATGAAAATTGCTGTATTTATGCTTTAGCAATTTTGCCAAAGTTTTACTTGTTTTTGTGATACAAGCTGATGCTCTTTGCGCCAAGCTTGCGGAGGTAAACCGTGATGTTGGCGAAACTGGCGGGAGAAATGAGACACATCCTGATAGCCCAAGGCTTTCGCTATCTTTTCCACTGTCTGATCGTTATTTTGGAGTAAAAAACGTGCTCCCGCCATCCGGCGTTTGACAATCCAGCAGTTTACAGTCTCGCCCGTCTGCTTTGATACTCGGTTAGTTAAGTAAGCCGGTGAGTAACCAACAGCAACAGCCACATCACACAAAGTAATTCCTTGATGATAATGGGCTTCGATAAAGTCAAAAACTTCTTTTAATTGGGGAATGTAAGGAAATATTGACTTAGGAGGAATCATGATTTCTGTATCAGGGGCTGCTCTACCAGAGTCTTCTGTACCAAAGGCTTCGCCAACACCAACGCCAACGCCAACGCTAACACCTCTAGCGATCGCTGTAGTATTATCTGCAAATACTGATTGTGGAGCTTTTTCCAATTTCATCGCCCACCAGTATTGGAGGGTAGCTTGTTTTTGCAAGCGAATAGCGATCGCTCTTAGTAATTCGTCTAGTGTAGAGGGTTTGGTAAGATAGTCGTCTGCTCCCAATTCCATAGCTTTGCGAACATCTGCTTTGGTACTACTCCCAGTCAGAAAAATGAAAGGAATAATTGCTGTAACAGGATCTTGGCGTAGCGTAGTTAAAACGCTATAACCATCCATATCAGGCATTGTGATATCGCAAATTACTAAGTCAGGTATATGCTCTTGTGCTTGTTGGATACCAGCAAGACCGGTGTCAGCACCTATCGTATCAAAACCTTTAGCCTCAAGACCCATTAAATAAAGATTGCGGGTAACGTTATCATCTTCAATGACGAGAATTTTCTTTGGCGATTCTTGCATAGTTTTGTATTATCATAACTGTTTACAGAAGCTGCTTACTATACTCTTTGGTGAATATGTAAATAGGCATGAGATTAATTCTTTCGTTCCAAGAGTTATGCTTGTTAAGCTGTTAATTAACAATTCTGTTAATTTGAACATTCATAACTCGGAACTACTAAACTCTGATTTGATTAATGGCAACATCACAGTAAACGTAGTGCCCACATCAACTTGACTTTCTACAAATACTTGACCGTGATGTAAATCTACAAGGGTTTTAAGAATTGATAACCCTAATCCAGTACCAGGTATATGATCAATATTAGTTCCACGGTAAAATGGCTCAAATATTCGTTGTTGATCTGCGACTGAAATACCGATCCCCCTATCTTTGACCTGAAAAATTACTTTCTCATTTTTGCAAGAAAGTTTTAATTCAATTGCAATCTGGGAGGGAGAATACTTTATTGCATTATCGAGTAAATTCTTCAAAATCGGCTCTAACAGTTTTTTATCTATACAGGCTGTTAAAGAGTTATCTGGACTTACAAAATTAATCGGAATTTGGCTAACGCTCATCTGCATTTGGGCAACTAAATCATTACAGAATCCAACTAACTCTAATGGTTTGGGTTCACAGTTGATTTTTGCTGCTTCTGCCTTAGAGAAGAACAAAATATCATCCAACATCTGACTGAGTTGTTCGGTAGCTTTTTGAATATGATCTAGTAGTGGTTGTATTTTCTTCTGTGTACGTTTGTCTACTTCTTCCTTTAGTAAGCTATTAGAAAATGAAACAATATTCAAAGGTGTACGGAATTGATGGCAAACCATAGAAAGAAAACGCGCTCTGAGTTCGCTAAGTTGTTTTGCTTGTTCTAAAGCTTGATTAAGACCAAATTCTGCGTGTTTGTAATCGGTAATATCAATGCCTGCAATCAGTTCAACTGGTTTTCCCGCAAAATCTAACACTCCTTCCAATATGGCAACCGCGCAAGCTAGCCAGCGCTCTGTGCCGTTTTTTGTCAAAATATTTATTTCTTGGTATTCCAAATTAGCAGCTTCAGCCTGGTTACGTACCTGTCTATGTTTTTTGCTTTTAATCAGTCGGCGCAGTTCAAAACCTGTAAGCAGTTCTTCTTGTGTGTAACCAGTGAGTTTCTCCACTGCTGGATTTATATAGCAAAGTCGCGTGCCTTGCATCAGAAAAGTGCTAACATCTGTTCTTTCTGCTAAAGTCCGAAATCTAGCTGCGTTCAACCGTAATGCTTCTTCAGTCTGTTTCGATTCAGTAATGTCCCAAATACTCCACACTCTACCAATAATTTTGTCTTCGAGCCACTGAGGCTTAGAGTAGTGTGCAAAAACTCTTCCATCGTTCAACTCCAGAATGTCGTAGCTCTCGAAATCAGATTGGCTAGACACTTCCCAAATCAGTCGACTAAACGCTTGTGGATCTTTAAGTTGACTCTCAAAAAAGGCTTTGCATTGAGGACATTTCTTAGATAGGATTAGGGACTCTGGGATCTGCCACATATCCACAAATTTCTGATTCAAGCTCAGAATATCGCCCTCAAAGTTAACTGCAACAATACCAATGGCAGTAGATTCGAGAGTAGAACGAAGTAAAGAAAGAGATGTTTCTAGTTCTACTTCTTTTGCCTTGAGTTGATAAAATTCCTGTTGCAAATTGTCTTTGGCATCTCTTAATTCATCAGTCCACTTTTGCACGCTCAACTCTACGATTTCATCACTTATCTCACGAGCAAAAGCACAGCCAAATTCTATATCTTGTTGTTTTACATAACTGATGGATATTTCTACCAAAAATATCCGACCTCTTTTTGTCCGGTAGCGAGATTTAAAGGTAAGGGAATTCTGTGAGCTAATATCTGACCAATTGTGTAGAGAAAAATCTACGTCTATATCATGCAGCCTCATGGAAAGTAATTCCTCACGGGAATACTCAGTCATTCGGCAAGTGGCATCGTTGACGTAGAGGAACTGTCCATTTTCTCCTAAACAGAAGGCAGCATCTACAGCATGATTTATTAAGAAGTGAGCAAACTTCATCTCTACTTCTGGTTTTAGCACCCGTTGATTGTTTGATCTAGCTAATGTATAATCGCCAGAATTCATATTCCTACATCCTCCTGGTTATCAATCAGTACCATAGCTATTAATGAGTTAATAGTCATAACTTACTAAAATCTTTGGGGCACTGTTAGGCTGTTCAAAAATAAGATTAGTTGGGAAATTAAAAAATATTACTAATCATGTTAACAAAACTTATCATATCAAGAAAATATAAATTATTAAATTAAATCTTTCTAAAAAAAGCTAAATATTTATTTATTGTTTCTGTCCCAAGCAGCTTTTTAGAGTTACACAAAATCTAGACGAATCAAATCAAGATTAGTCAATAAACTTTATTATATTAAGAGTTCAAAACTCCTAATTTTTAAGTAGAAAAAATAAATATTGACATTGAAACCAGGCCTACACCAGAGCCAACTTAGGTTTATGGCTCACCAACCAAGCAATTTGACGAACTATTGGTGTAGAGTCGTTTAATTCTCAATATAAATGAATTTCCAGTGCTGGGCTTGGCTTAAATAAACAATTTTACTCATCTACTTATTTTCTTAAATTATCTTAACTTACTCTCTCAGGGATTTAACTACAAAATAATATCTTTAGTCATCCATCCTCAGAAATACATTTGTATTAGGAAAATTACGGTTATTTTACGTGTATTTTGTGCTATTCTGTTATATCTAAAACTTTTACATTGATTATGTACGTAATTTATGCTATATAATACGCCAAAAATAATGAATTTTATCAAAAAATCACCTACTTAGTATTTAGCCATCTCTCTAAGGAAAAGCAAAAGTTAAATAATTATGTATTTCTCGTTACAAATAATTGAATCAATGAGTTTTTCGTGGCAATATAAAAGCTGGCAAACTGCTGTAGTTAGGCTTATGCTTTAATGCGGATAATTTGTAACCGCGAGTTCAATAGTGAATAATCAAGCTTTTTCTGAACTGTTGACTGCTTCGGGGTGAGGATGGAAAACTAGGACTTACGCACAAGATATCCCTCAACCCCTTTAAAAAGAGGACTTTTAACGTTATCCCGCTTGTAGAAAGTGGCGTAGGTTAGGGGGGATATACAAGCAAAAGAATTGACAACCAAATCTAAAGATTTTCTATTGTAAATTTGGTAATGTGTCTTAAGTGCGATCGCAGTTTTCAGAATGACTAAGTTGGAAATGTCGCAATCACGATAAAAGCGAAATAATTGACAGCCTGATCAAAATATTTTTCATTGCAAATAGGTTTCGATAGTAATATTTATCACAATATAAGCACCTCTTCAAGCAGCTTATTATTTTTCAGCGTTATTAAACTTAACTATATGAAGCTTTGTAACTTTTATGAGAGCCGCTTGAGTTAAGCTTATTTACTGATTTATAGACTTTTAGATGGTTTAGTTTTTCCCCACCAACCTACTTAAGTACTGTACTCATGATAGTAGAAGCGAAAAATTTGACATCCCCATCAAAGGATTTTTGATTGCACAACAGTCTTTATGTCCCTTATTCTGGTCACAAGAAGCACAGTATTGATTGCTGTATTCTTTGGGGAAAAATTTTGGTAGTGCGCTCACAAGCATCAATCAGCAGCGATTAACCTTTTCTATGAACGACCAAGCTAGGTCATAGCTATAAAAGCAACAGAGTCGTTTGTATTAGATATTGCCATCCCTGTGATTGTAAACTAGAAAGCCTTTGTGTAATTTTATGTAATTGCGTGAAACTAATGAGTCAAAACTATACTGGTTCAAACTCTCCTTTAATCACTACAGAGCCACACAAGGAATTTCCAGCAAACAGATATGTAGAATCTGTGTCTGACGCTTCTCGTCAGGTTGATGAATCGGAAAATAACAAGGAAATTGAGCCTTTTTTGAACGACGAAACACCCTCAACGCTCTCAGTTGCCGATGCGATCGCTCAAATGTTGGTAAATTTGGGAGTAAGCAATGCCTTTGGTGTCGCAGGTGGGGCGATGGCAAGCATTTGGGGAGCGCTGTCAAATAGCACCATCGACGTGTTGAACTTCCGCCATGAATCAGGAGCAGCCTTTGCAGCGACTGAGGCATACTTTGCCAATAATCGCCCTGCTGTAGTTTTTACCACAGCAGGACCGGGGATCACTAATGCCCTCACCGGGTTATTTGCGGCTCGTGGTGAAGGTGCAAAGGTGATTTTGTTGTCGGCTTGCACCTCAGCACCGCAGCGTGGACGTTGGGCAATTCAAGAAACCAGCACTTACACATTGCCCAGTGGGGGAATTTTTACCCCAGGAGCGCTATTCAACTATGCGATCACTATTGAATCTGCGTCTCAACTACCGCAGATTTTCCGCAAACTTGCTTTAGCTATGGCGCAACCAGGCGGATTTATCGCCCATTTGAGCATTCCTACGGCAGTGCAGACGAGTTTAGTTGAGAATATATCCTTGCCTCAACTAGATGTTACTCCGTTTGGGATGACTCCTTCAAAACAAGCGATCACTAAATCTGTAGAGTTATTATCATCTGGCCCCTTTGCTATCTGGGTTGGTTTCGGTGCGCGTGACGCAGCAGACGAAATCCTTGAACTTGCTGAAAAAACCGGAGCAGCCGTCATGTGTTCACCCCGTGGTAAAGGTATCTTCCCTGAAGATCATCCCCAGTTTGTGGGTGTTACAGGTTTAGGCGGTCATGCTTCCGTCTTGACTTATATGGAACAGCAACCTCCATTACGCACACTCGTATTAGGAACCCGCCTTGGTGAACCGACTTCCTTCTGGAGTTCGGCGCTAGTTCCAAAAGAAGGTTTTGTGCATGTAGATATTGACCCAGAAGTGCCAGGTGTAGCCTATCCCCACGTTGAAACTTTCGGAGTTCGGTCTGATATCAAAGCTTTTGTAGAAGAGTTATTGCAGCAATTACCAGATGCTCCTCCTTCCACAACTTTGTCGCTACCTCGTCCAGAACACAAAGCAATTGAACCTGCTTTAGATGTAGATTATCCAGTGCGACCAGAAGTATTGATGGCAGCAATTCAAAAGATAATTGTTGAAGGTAGCGATGCGGTAGTAATGGCGGAGTGTGGTAACTCCTTTACTTGGTCAACTCATCTACTGCAATTTTCCCAAGCCAATCGTTACCGAGTCAGCACCGGAGTCGGCGCAATGGGTCACGCTGTTACAGGAGTGTTGGGTGCAGCACTAGCGAATAATAGCAAGGCTGTAGGGATTGTCGGCGATGGAGCAATGCTGATGAATAACGAAATCAGCACAGCCGTGAAATACAAAATTCCCGCAATCTGGATTGTACTCAACGATGCGCGTTACAACATGTGTCATCAAGGCATGAAAATCTTGGGATTAAAGGGCGCAGATGCAACAATTCCACCAACAAACTTTGCCATGATTGCTCGTGGTATGGGAGCAGAAGCGCTGGTAGTCGTCAGAGAGTCAGATATTGAAGCAGCATTAGAACAAGCGATCGCATCAAATGCTCCCTTTTTGATCGATGTAGTGATTGACGCCGATCGACCAGCACCCTCTGGTGGACGTAATAAAAGTTTGGCAGCACAAGGAGTCAAATCAAGTTCAGCTAAAAATCCAGCCAAGCAAGTTTCATTTCCAATGGTTTAACTTTTAAACCTGACAATTTCCTGAAATTGTTATAGATACTAAAACATCTCAAAAAGGCGGACTTTTTAAACCATTTTAGATTAGTCCATTCAGTAAAAGATAAAGGATGAATTGAAAAGTAGTAAAAACTTTATTCCAGGCAAAAAATTACACCAAATCAACTGGATTTTTTGATTTCTGAACATTACTTTTTTCTTACTTCATCCTATCTTAAGATTAGAGAAGTTTTTGTGTTTATATCTTTAAAATTTATAATGCAAACTACTTTCTCTAACCAATACCAAACAATATCGAGAGGTGAAAATGCTGCTATTTGAAACTGTTAGAGAAATGGGTCATGAACAAGTTCTCTTTTGTCATGGTAAAAATCCCGACATTAAGGCGATTATTGCTATCCATGACACAACCTTGGGCCCAGCGATGGGAGCTACGAGAATTTTGCCTTATGTCAACGAAGAAGCTGCTTTAAAAGATGCCCTTCGTCTGAGTCGTGGAATGACATATAAAGCCGCTTGTGCTAACATCCCAGCTGGTGGCGGAAAAGCAGTCATTATCGCTAATCCTGAAAATAAAACAGATGATCTGTTAAGAGCTTACGGACGTTTTGTTGATAGTCTAAATGGGCGTTTTATTACCGGACAAGATGTTAATATTACCCCTGCCGATGTGCGGACAATCAGTCAAGAAACTAAATATGTTGTTGGAGTATCAGAAAAATCTGGTGGACCTGCTCCCATAACATCACTAGGAGTTTTTCTGGGAATTAAAGCTGCGGTAGAGTCTCGTTGGCAAAGCAAAAGACTTGATGGCATGAAAGTTGCAGTTCAAGGTTTAGGAAATGTAGGTAAAAACCTCTGCAAGCATTTACATGAACATGATGTCAAGCTTTTTGCTAGCGATGTAGATCCAGTAAAAGCGGAAGAAGCAAAACGGCTTTTTGGCGCAACTATTGTAGAACCCGCCGAGATTTACTCTCTTGATGTAGATATCTTTGCTCCTTGCGCTTTAGGAGGAATTCTTAATAGTCATACAATTCCTTTTTTAAAAGCTTCTATTATTGCTGGTGCAGCTAATAATCAATTAGAGAATGAGCAACTACATAGTCAAATGCTTGCCAAAAAAGGGATTATTTATAGCCCTGACTATGTAATTAATGCCGGAGGGCTAATTAACGTTTACAACGAAATGATTGGCTATGACGAAGAAAAAGCTTTTAAGCAAGTGCATAACATTTATGACACTCTACTAGCCATTTTTAATATTTCTAAAGAGCAGGGAATTACTACCAACGATGCTGCTAAACGATTAGCAGAAGACCGGATTCATCACGGTAAGCGAAACAAGGCAAAAGCAGCGATCGCGGCTTAATTATTATTATCTTAAGGGGTTAAAAGTGGAAAAAAATACCTTTGCAACATCAGCTTACATTGCTACTTCACCAGAGAGCGCCTTTGAGTATCTTTGTAGTTTAAAAAACTTAGACGAATGGACGCTTTATAGCCGGATGAAAGAACAGATTGACGAAGATACCTGGCTCGGATCTGCATCTGGTTATCACAAAAACCTCTATTATCATGTTAAAAAATTAGAAAATCCACTTTTCTACGGCATTGAGTGGCACTGTGGATTAGAATATCAGAAATATTTTCAGGTTTACCCTGTTTTGCTGTTTCCTACAGATTACATCGAGCCGGGAACAGATGAAAAAGGTGTATACTTTCATTGGTTGAGTTTTGTCGATCCCAAACGGCAAACTCAGATGATTATGCAGGGAATTCACACGGTACATACTTCCGAGTGTCGTTCTCTTAAAGGTAATTTGGAACGCAAGGCCGGTCTGACTTCAGCAGCCAAAGGTCGCTACTTTATCGATACAGATACGATCTATGTTGATGCCCCAATTGAAATCGGCATTGAGTACTTAAAAGACATAAAAAACATAGATGAATGGGCACATTTACTGCGACCAGATGGGAATATTACTTCTGATTCAGGTGAATTCAAAGATGAATATGACCAGAAGGTAAAAGTTTCCGTGCGGGTTCATAGTCTGAGCAAATACTACTTGGTTGAACAGGAACATTTTTATCCAGACTACCAATATTATCAGCGTTCTGTAGCGTTACTAATTCCAACCGCATACTCATTCGCCGATCCCGAAGCTTCAGGTTTTATCCTGCATCGAATCACATTCTGGAAAACAGATGGAACCGTCACCCACGGCAAACTTCAAATTGAAGACTTTGGCGCTGAGAGCATGAACATCAAACGTTTACTCGAAGCTAAAGCTGGCAATCTCAAATCATTTGATCGGGGAATGAGCTATCTACCAAAAATTCAAGAATCACTAGTTACCAACTAAAATATCAGGTTACTCTGCGTTTAAAATTCACCCCTAAATTCCCCACAATAAGCTGTCTTGCAACACATGAAACTGAAACAACTTACTATTACTATCGTTACTTTTTGTGTTGCCGCTTTTTCTGGAATCAAAGCTGCCTCAGCTACATCCTTTTCAGTAATTGCCGACGGTCTATATAACGCCGGCGGACTGAGCTTTAGCCCTGATGGTAATCTCTATATTACAGAGGCGGGGATAGGGGGAAGTGGAGCTTGTGTTCCACCGTCAAGCGGTCAAGGCAATTCATTATGCTATGGCACAAGTGGGGCAGTTACCAAAATTGAGAATGGTAAAACCGAACGCATACTTACAGGACTTCCTTCCTTAGCATTACCAGATGGCACTGGAGCGGCTGGCCCTCGTGATATCAAATTTGATGCTCAAGGTAAACCTTATGTTCTGATTGGGTATGGCGCTAATCCAACCTTTCGCGATCGCAATTTAGGTAACACTGACCTCGCTAAAATCATTGCTCCCGACTTTAATACTAATTCTTGGACGAGTGTTGCCGATTTAGGTAACTATGAACTCACCAACAATCCCGATGGTGCTGATGTCGATAGCAATCCTTTGGGTTTCGTTATAGATGGCAATAAGTTGGTTGCAGTTGATGCCGGTGCAAACGATTTACTCAGCGTTAATACTGATGGCAGACATTTGCAATCTATTACCGCATTTCCTAAAGATGTATTGACTAATCCAGTCTTTCCACCTTCTGGTACACCATCCAATGAACCAGCACAAGTGCCATCTGAAGGTGAAGTGGTGCAATCGCAGTTTGCCAGCCAAGCAGTACCCTCAAGTGTGGCAAAAGGCCCTGATGGCGCTTATTACATCAGCCAATTTACAGGTTTTCCCTTCCCAGAAGGAGGGGCAAAAATCTATCGAGTCGGTGCTGATGGCAAGCCAACAGTATATGCAGATGGCTTTACCCAACTCACAGACTTGGAATTTGATCCTGAGGGCAATTTGTACGCTTTGCAGTACGCCAATCAATCAGCTTGGAAGGGTGATTTTGATGGTTCTGTCATCAAAATATCTCCTGATGGAACACGCACAACTCTTCTGAGTGGGAATGGATTAGAGTCGCCTAGCGCCTTGACTATTGGTGCTGATGGTGCGGTATACGTCACAAACCGAGGCGATCGCCCTGGAGGAGGACAAGTTCTCAGAATTGAGAATACCAAGTCCATTCCTGAACCTGATTCTGCTTTAGGTGTATTAGTGATCGCTGCTTTCGGCGTTGGTTGCTTGCACAAGAAGAGAGCTACTAAACTCCTCAGAAATGGAGCCGTGGCGCTCAAGTAAAGAGTTTCAAACCAATCCTGCGTTCCTCAAAGAAAGTTTTCCACTTATTTAATTCTCAATCTCTAAAGGTATGAAACTCAAGTCATTTGCTCTTACATCTGTTACATTTTGTTTTACTGCTATTTGTGGAACAGCATCTGCACAAGCTGTAAGCCTAACGACAATTGTTGATGGAGTTAGTAATGCACGGGGTGTTAGCTTCGGTCCTGACCGCAGTCTCTACGTAGCAGAGCCAGGTATCGGCGGTAACGGAAATTGCCAACCATCACCGAGTACCCTGTTTCAGCCTATCTGTGCTGGTAACACTAGTTCACTCGTCAAAGTTTCACCGGACGGCACAAAAGAGCGTCTACTTAATAACTTTGAGTCTTTAGCAGAACAACCTACAGGCAATCAAGGGGCCGGTATTGAAGACGTGCAATTCGATTCTCAAGGAAATGCTTATGTGCTGACTGGATTTGCTGGTTATCCAGGAAACCGCGATCTAACAACACTTAACCTTGGTTCGCAAGTCTCACTTCCACCACAGCAACTTGCGACTTTCCCGCCATCAACACCCGATAAGGTTTTGAATACACCGCTTCTAGCCCAACTGTATAAAGCTGATTTGAAGACGGGAGCTCTCACCAGTATTTTTGACTTTGCCAAGAATGAAATCACCAAAAATCCAGACAAGGGGGATCTGGTTACCAATCCCTATGACCTGGCGATTAGTGGCGATAGTGCTTATGTCGTTGACGGAGGTGGGAACACTGCTTACAAAATCAAACTTGATGGAAGCAAGTCAGATGCGATCGCAATTCCGAAAAACATCATTAGTAAGTCAGATTTACCACCAGGATTACAATTACCTCCTGGGCTATTACAGGAGGTTCCAGGAGGAAAAGTAGCAATTCAAGCAGTACCCACAGGTGGCGCAATTGGCCCCGATGGAGCTTTATACGTTGGCGAATATACGGGTTTCCCTTATCCACAAGGTAAATCACGGATTTGGCGCATCGGTAAGGATGATAAGCCAGAAGTTTTTCTAGATGGGTTTACGCACATCACAGACCTAACCTTTGATAAAAATGGCGATTTGCTCGTCTTACAGTTCAGCGATAAGTCCCAGTTAGGGGGTGACATTACAAATCTACCTGGTTCTCTGATCGAAGTTGCTCCTGACGGCACTCGGACAACACTTGTTGCAGCAGGTCAAGGGTTAGATTCGGCTGATGGAATTGATATTGGCCCTGACGGCAAGATTTATATTACCAATCGCGGTGTCGGTCCAGGACGAGGAGAAGTTGTTCGGGTGGATGGTGTCGCTATCGAAAAAGTCCCCGAACCTGGTTCAGTAGTTGGCTTATTAGCACTTGCTGGTGTTGCCGCAACTGCTGCTTTCGCCAAGCGCAAACCTTCAGCAAAGTTGGGTGAATTGCTAGCCAAAGCAGAGACTGTCTAATTCCTCTTTACCTGGCCCTGTCAGGTAAAGCTTAGAGAATAGGCTGCTGCCTCACATAGAAAGTTGCATTTCAAACAAAAGGCAGCAGCCCGAATTTAAGGTTCCCGAACTGAGACTGGGAACAAAATTAGTCTAGGAAAGAGTATAACTTACACAACCACGACTTCAAACTCATGGGATTAGTCAAAAATTTCTCAATCGGCATTCTCGGTACTGGATTCATGGTGCTGGCAACAGTAGCCCAAGCCAAAGCTGTAACATTAACTTACAACAGTAGTATCGGCGAACCTGGCTTCGGCCCTGGGCAACTGTTTGTTCCCCAAGGTATAGCGGTGGATGACCAAGGGAATATCCTTGTATCTAACGGACGCGGTGTTAACCCAGATGGTACTCCTAACTTCAACCTCGGTGACAAAATTGAAAAATTTAGTCCAAGCGGTCAGTACATTGGAGCAATTGGCTCCGGCGGCACAGGACCCGGACAGTTTGATGAGCCAACAACTGCAGACTTTAATCCCGTAACAGGAGATTTGTATGCAGGTGATGTTTACAACAACCGCATCAATCAATTCGATTCTCAGGGTAACTTTATTAGATCCTTTGCAAATGGAGATTTTACCCCTCGTATAAATGATAGGCTTTTCTTTGGACCATCTGGTGTAACATTTGACAAAACTGGCAACGTTTACGTTGGTGATTTTAACGGCGAAAGAATCCTTAAATTCACACCTGATGGAAAGCAAATTGGTGTCATTGGTGGTAAGGTGGGCACTGGACTTGGAGAAACTCAAGGTGTAGCAGGTATAAGAATTTCCCCAGTCAGTGGAAATATCTTTGTAGCTGACCAGTATAACAACCGCGTTAAAGTACTCGATCCAAATGGTAAACCTCTGTACACATTTGGTTCAGCAGGTAGCGCACCTGGACAGCTTCTTAACCCAATTGGTATCGAAGTGGACGACCAAGAGAATGTTTATGTAGCTGATGCTATCAATAGCCGCGTTCAGGTATTTGATAAAAACGGTAAATTCTTGACTTCCTACGGTCAACCAGCCCTAGATGCATCAGGCAACCCAGTCCCGCCTCCAGCATTAACTGGTCCTCCTTTTGGCAATCCCCTCGACCTTACTCCCGGCAGATTTAACTGGACAGGTGGGACAGCCCTTAAAGATGACAAGCTTTATGTGGGCGATTTCTTCCAAGGTCGCGTCCAAGTGTTAAACGTAGAAGGCACAACTAAAGTACCTGAACCTAGTTCAGTATTGGGTTTAGCATTGCTCGGACTTGGGGCTGCTACCTTCACATTGCGGAAACATGGACAACAAAAGTCAGTCTTTAATTTAAAGAATTACTAATTTGTAATTCGTAATTAAAAATTTCGTCGGGTGCGTTATGCCCTTGGTGGTAACACACCCTACGAAAATTTCAGGTCATTAAATCTGGAATAAGGGAGATAAAACTGGATAACACTAAATAAAGTCAACATTATCAAGGTGCTTTCAGGACATTAACAGTTCATGCAAATTCTGATTTATTCATACAATTATCATCCAGAGCCAATTGGTATTGCACCTTTGATGACTGAACTAGCAGAAGGGCTGGTGAAGCGAGGGCATCAAGTGCGGGTAATCACAGGTATGCCTAACTATCCTCAGCGTCAGATTTACGACGGGTATCAAGGTAAGTTATACGTTACTGAACATAAAAATGGTGTCAAAATTCAGCGTAGTTACCTGCGGATTAAGTCTAAGCCTAACCTTGTAGACAGGCTACTGCTAGAGTTGAGCTTTGTTTTTACAAGTTTGCCACAAGCCCTTAAGGGCGAGCGACCTGATGTAATTCTTTTAACAGTGCCACCGTTACTAGTTTGCTTACCTGCAACCTTAATAGCTTGGCTATACAACTGCCCAGTAGTGCTGAATGTGCAAGATATCCTCCCGGAAGCTGCTGTGCGTGTTGGACTAATTAAGAATAAATTGATGATTCAAGCTCTGGAAGCTTTAGAAAAATTTGCCTACCGAAGTGTACATACCATTAGCGTGATTGCTGATGGCTTTGTAGATAATTTAATAAATAAAGGTGTATCGGCTAATAAAATTGCCTGCATTCCCAATTGGGTGAATCTAAATTTTATCCGCCCTTTGCCGAAAAAGAATAACTCTTGGAGAGCTACCCATCAACTCGATAATAAATTTGTAGTGCTTTATTCAGGTAATATTGCTCTAACGCAAGGTTTGGAGACAGTAATAGAAGCAGCATCTCGGTTGCGTCATATTAATGATATTGTCTTTGCGATCGCAGGTGAATCTCAAGCTCTCGAAAGGTTGCAAAAACATTGTCTTGCTTGTGGTGCAGATAACGTTTTGCTCTTATCTTTGCAACCGCGAGAAGAACTACCACAAATGTTAGCAGGCGCAGATGTGGGGTTGATTGTGCAAAAAAGCAATGTGATATCCTTCAATATGCCTTCTAAAATACCACTGCTGTTAGCCAGTGGTCGCCCAATTGTCGGTTCAGTTCCCGCAGCTGGGACTGCTGCAAAAGCTATCAAACAAAGTGGTGGCGGCATTATCGTTGAGCCTGAGTCAGCAGATGCTTTGGCAAGTGCGGTATTAGATTTATATAATCAGCCAGAATTAGCAGCACAATTAGGACGCAAAGGAAGAAAGTTTGCGGTAGAAAACTATTCCTTTGAGCAAGCGCTAGATCGGTATGAAGAGTTATTTTCTGATGTGATCGCTAAAGAAGCAACTGCTTTGGATATCTTACCCGAATTAAGTTCTAATAAATCACTTGTTGCTCAAGAGTTTTTAGTACATACCTCCCCCCTTGTCAGCGAAAACAGTAATCATATCGGACTAATTAAAACTACGTCCCTTCTTGGCGTAGTCTCTCAAGGACTAATGACAAATGACAAATGACAAATTCAGATCAGCTTAAAAAAACTGACCAAAGCTTGATCGCCCTACTGAGCGATCGCATATCATTATTAGCAACATCAGAACCACCTTCTTTAGATGAACAACTGGCTGATGTAGCTCCCCTACTCGTCCAAGCTGGTATTCCTGCCTCTGTTTGGGCAAGTGTAATAAATAGTTGTCATGCGAGTGTAATTCCTAAACCTGCAACAAATCATGTCACTTCCCAACAAATTACCATCATCGGTGGAGGCGGCAGGATGGGAAGATTATTTAAAGAACAGCTTTCGCTAGTAGGTCACAACGTTAGCGTTCTCGAACATGAAGATTGGGAATACGCACATAAACTGTTAAATCAGGCAGAATTAGTATTAGTAAGCGTTCCCATTGAACATACAGTTGATGTTATCAAACGAGCGGCAAAATACCTTAGCCCAAATACAGCTTTGTGTGACATCACAAGCGTAAAAACTCAGCCAACTCAGGCGATGCTCGAACATCATTCCGGCCCAGTCATGGGTTTACATCCAATGTTTGGGCCAAATATCAAATCATTTTTGGGACAAAAAGTAGTAGTATGCCCAGGTCGAAACAATGATTCATTTCAGTGGTTATTAGACTTTCTCAAAAGTCAAGGTGGAGAATTAATTGTTTGTACGCCTGAAGAACACGATCAAATGATGGTGATTATTCAAGCTACCCAGCATTTCTGTAGATTTAGTCTTGGTGTTTTCTTAGCACAAGTAAAAGTGGACATAGAACAGAGCTTAACAATGTCAACACCTAACTATCGTCAAGAAATTGACATTGTTAAACGTTTATTTTCTCAAAATCCTAATTTATGTGTTGATATTATGCTAGCTACAGAAGAAAGGTGTAATGCAATTAGCTTTTTAGCTAATACTTACAGTCGGTTGGCGAAATTGGTAGCAAGGAAAGATAGAAACGCATTAATTCAGGAATTTGAAAAGACTCAAAGCTTTTTTGAAGAAAAGATTAACACTTTTCTACAGCCTTTAAACACAACGGCTATCCAAAGAGATTTAAAACCCCAAATTCACACAAATATTAGCATTTGAGTGAAAAAACTATGCTGATAGACATCTTTCACGATCCCGTTTGCCCGTGGTGCAGAATTGGTAAAAAAAATCTGTTTGATGCCCTGGCAAAATGGCCAGAAAAAGAAGTAGATATCCGTTGGCATCCCTTTATTCTCGACAATACCATTCCTGCTAACGGGTACGAATTTCACAGCTTTATGCAAAATAGAAAAGGCATAAAAGACCAAGAACTGCAATATCTGTTTGATTCTACCCAATATGCAGGTGAAGCGGTTGGAGTCAAGCTAAATTTTGATAAAATTCGTTTAGCTGTCAATACTAAACTTTCGCACCGACTAATTACACTCGCACCAGCAAAGGTAAAAAACGATATCGTAGAAGCAATTTATAAAGCTTACTTTGAAGACGGTTTGAACATCGGAGATATTGAGGTTCTGATTGCCATTGGTAGAGCTTACCAAATGGATTATAGGGAATTACGACTACAATTGAGTGATGATGCTGCCATTAAAGCTTTTGTGGCTGAATCAATATTTACTCGCCCTAATGGCATCAACAGCGTGCCGTTCTTTATAATAAATAAGAAAGTCAAGATAAATGGTTCTCACTCGGTAGAAATGTTTCTTCAAGCTTTAAATCGTGCCTCACTTGTAAATATATAAGCAAAAACATGGTAGTTGACATTAAGCAAAAAAGTAAATTCAATCTGCAACCAATTCATCAACGTGTTTCGGTTACTTTTAACTACGAAGTTTACTTCACCAAAAATTTATTTGAGTTGAAAAACCCCACCTTAGCCCAAGTAATTACAGCAGATGGAGAGAAAAAACCGAAAAAAGTTGTAGCGATAATAGACGCAGGAATATTGCAGCATCACCCAGAATTAGTTAAGCAATTAGTAGCGTATACCAAGTTTTATGCAGAGATATTAGCGATCGCAGCCGAACCAATGATAATTTCGGGAGGAGAAGCTGCTAAAAACGATCGCACTTTAGTAGATAAAATCCACCAACAGATTGAAGCAGCCGGATTATGTCGCCATTCTTATGTGTTAGCCATCGGGGGCGGGGCTGTGTTGGATTTGGTAGGATATGCAGCCGCAACCGCTCACCGGGGAATTCGTCTAATTCGGATTCCGACAACGGTGTTAGCACAAAACGATTCCGGGGTTGGCGTAAAAAACGGCATCAACGCCTTTGGTAAAAAGAACTTTCTCGGCACTTTTGCGCCACCTTATGCAGTTATCAATGATTCTGCCTTCTTGACAACCTTAGACGATCGCGATTGGCGTTCTGGAATCGCAGAAGCAATCAAAGTGGCGCTGATTAAGGATGCTAGCTTTTTTTATTTTATCCATTTGCACAGCGCAGCCCTTGTGCAGCGAGACATGGATACCATGCAAGAGGTTATCTACCGTTGCGCCCAATTGCATCTAGAACATATTGCCAATAGCGGCGATCCTTTTGAAATGGGTTCGTCTCGGCCCCTGGATTTTGGACATTGGGCGGCTCATAAACTGGAGCATTTGACAAATTATCGCTTGCGTCATGGCGAAGCAGTTGCGATCGGTATCGCTTTGGATAGCACTTATTCCTATTTAGCAGGATTGCTGGATTGTTCAGAGTGGCAACGGATATTAAATACTTTATCGGCACTGGGTTTCACGTTGTATGTGCCAGAATTGACCCAGCAGTTATCACAATTGGAACATCCTGATTGCTTGTTCCGAGGTTTAACTGAGTTTCGGGAACACTTGGGGGGAGAGTTGACTTTGATGCTGTTACAACGAATTGGAAAAGGAATTGAGGTTCATGAGGTGAATTTGTTATTGTACAGGCAAGCAATATCGTTGTTGCGCGAGTTTTAGGATTGGATTTTAAACGCAGAGGTAGACACCTTCGCGGCTTACCAAAGGCTACGCTGAGGTTTGATGCAAAGTTGTGAAAATATCTACTACCTTTGAGGGAGGCAAAAATTTTCAACCAGTACTATCAGCAAATATACTAGAAAAGCAGTATAAGAAGCGAATAAATTGACACCTAATCGAAAAATTATTCAATGTCTTATCTGCTTTATATCTAGTATTCTTAAATAAGAAGCAAAAAGTTTTTTATTACATTTTTTAAAAAGAATATGCAGATTTGGATAATTTAAATTAAGTTGACATCGGATTATCTGGATTTGTTTTTAATTTGAAGATAGTTATCAATAATGATTAATGGCTCTTGACTAATAACTATTCCAGAGAAATCTCCCATGATTTTTAATTCCCATTCCTACAAAACCCTTGGCGGTGTAATTGTTTCTCGCTCCATCACAGAAGTTAAGATAGACACTGCTCTCGAAGACATTCTATTCCACATAAATTCTCAGCGTGGAGGTTTGTTAAGGAGCAGCTACGAATATCCAGGCAGATATAAAAGATGGGCGATCGGATTTGTCAATCCACCATTGGAATTGACTACACAGAAAAATACTTTTACTTTGATAGCGTTGAATGAACGCGGTCGGTTACTTTTGCCATTACTTTTTAAGTGTTTATCCAACTCAATACAACTTGAGAAAGTTAGTCTAGATAATAATAAAGTTGTAGGCTTTGTTAAAGCTACAAAACAACTATTTGCTGAAGAAGAACGCAGTAAACAACCTTCAGCATTTACAGTTGTCCGCGAAGTTTTACACACTTTTTCTAGCCAAGAAGACGAGCATTTAGGATTGTATGGTGCTTTTGGTTATGACTTAGTTTTTCAGTTTGAACCAATTACTCAACGTTTAGAACGTCCTACAGATCAACGGGATTTAGTACTTTATCTACCTGATGAATTGATAGTTGTTGACTACTATCAGCAACGCGCATTTCGTTTACAATATGAATTTGAAACAGCGCATGGCAACACTAACGATCTTCCTCGAACAGGTGAGTCTGTAGACTATCAAGGGAAACATCTTCTGTCAAATCAAACTGGTGACCATAAAGTAGGCGAGTATGCCAAAAAAGTTGAGGGTGCGCTAGATTACTTCCGCCGAGGCGATTTATTTGAGGTAGTTCCTAGTCAAAACTTTTTTGAAGGCTATGAAGAGGAACCCAGTAAACTATTTGAAACTTTGAAAGAAATAAATCCTAGCCCTTATGGGTTTATTTTTAATTTAGGTGGAGAATATCTGATTGGCGCATCTCCAGAAATGTTTGTGCGAGTTGAAGGTAGGCGAGTAGAAACTTGTCCCATTAGTGGCACTATTAGCCGGGGACAAGATGCTCTTGACGATGCGGTGCAAATTCGCCAGTTACTCAACTCCCACAAAGATGAAGCTGAGTTGACCATGTGTACTGATGTCGATCGCAATGACAAATCCCGAATCTGCGAACCTGGTTCAGTACAAGTTATTGGTCGTCGTCAAATAGAATTATACAGCCACCTGATTCATACAGTAGATCATGTTGAAGGGACACTGCGATCGCAATTTGATGCCTTAGATGCATTCTTAAGTCATACATGGGCGGTTACAGTCACCGGCGCACCTAAAAGAGCAGCAATAGATTTTATTGAACAGCATGAACGTAGCGCCCGACGTTGGTATGGTGGCGCAGTTGGCTATTTAAATTTCAATGGGAATTTAAATACTGGATTAATTCTGCGGACAATCCGATTAAAAGACTGCATCGCCGAAGTGCGAGTTGGTGCTACAGTCCTTTATGACTCCATACCACAAGCAGAAGAACAAGAAACAATTACCAAAGCTGCTGCTTTATTTGAGACGATTCGTCGTGTAAAGCAAACGAGTCAGAAAATTGATCAATCCAGTTCCATAAAATTAACTAAAATCCTTCCAAGTGGAGCAGATGGCAAACGCATTTTACTAATAGACTATGAAGACTCATTTGTTCATACCCTAGCCAACTACATTCGCCAAACTGGTGCAAGCGTAACTACACTCCGTCATGGTTTCTCAGAATCGCTATTCGATACAGAACGCCCTGACTTAGTTGTATTATCTCCTGGTCCTGGTAGACCAAGTGATTTTCGGGTTCCCCAGACAGTCGGTGCCCTTCTTCATCGCCAAATTCCTATTTTCGGAGTTTGTCTAGGATTGCAAGGTATCGTTGAAGCTTTTGATGGACAATTGGGAGTTCTCAACTATCCCCAACATGGTAAATCCTCACGAATTTTTGTCACCGATCCTAATTCCGTGACATTCAAAAATTTACCACAATCTTTTCCAGTGGGTAGATATCATTCATTGTTTGCCCTACCGCAACATTTGCCAAAAGAACTCAAGGTTACAGCGATTTCTGATGACGACGTAATTATGGGCATTGAACATCAAACACTTCCCATCGCCGCCGTTCAGTTTCATCCAGAATCAATCATGACTCTAGCGGGAGAAGTCGGTCTGGAAATCATTAAAAATGTGGTATGTGCATATACGCAAACGAAAGAGTCATTGATTAAAAGTTAGCAGTTAGGAATTAGGAGTTAGAAGTTGAGAATAGAGAATTTGGAGAACTGAAATTCTTAACTCAAAAACTCATAGATAACTCATAATTAATAACTATTAACTCAGAATTCATACCAAAGAGTTATTGATTAAAAGTTAGGAGTTAGGAATTAGGAGTTAAAAGTTGAGAATAGAGAATTTGGAGAACTGAAATTCTTAACTCAAAAACTCATAGATAACTCATAATTAATAACTATTAACTCAGAACTCATACCAAAGAGTTATTGATTAAAAGTTAGCAGTTAGGAGTTAGGAGTTGAGAATAGAGAATTTGGAGAACTGAAATTCTTAACTCAAAAACTCATAGATAACTCATAATTAATAACTATTAACTCCTAACTCTTAACTATTAACCTCCTCACTCCTCTAAAAGATTATGACTAACCAAGTTGCCCCTCCCCGCCATATTCTTGAAGAAATTGTGTCGCATAAAAAGAAAGAAATCGCACAAATGCAGCAAGAACTGCCTTTAACCTCCTTGCGACAACAGTTAAAGGCAGCCCCAACTGTGCGAAATTTCTTGAATGCTTTGCAAGAAAATCTTAACCAACCAAGCTTAATTGCCGAAGTAAAAAAAGCATCACCTAGCCGTGGTATTATCCGCGCAGATTTCGACCCCGTAGCTGTTGCTCAAGCTTATGAACGAGGTGGCGCAGCTTGTTTATCAGTCCTGACTGATCATAAGTTTTTTCAAGGCAGTTTTGATAATCTGCGGGCTGTGCGATTACAAGTAGCATTACCCCTACTGTGCAAAGAATTCATCATTAACCCCTATCAAATTTATTTGGCCCGAACAGCAGGTGCAGATGCAGTCTTGTTGATTGCCGCCATTTTATCAGATCAAGAACTTCAGGCTTTTTTGCAACTAATTCATGATTTAGGCATGAATGCATTGGTAGAAGTCCATACCCTGGCTGAACTGGATCGAGTGCTAAAGCTTGACAACCTAAGTTTAGTAGGAATCAACAATCGCAATTTAGAAGATTTTACCCTCGATATAAGCACAACACAGCAACTTTTAGCACAGCGTCAACAACAATTACAAACTTTGAATATCACCGTCGTCAGCGAGTCTGGACTGTATACACCTGCTGATTTATCTCTTGTCGCTGAAGCTGGTGCGCGTGCGGTTTTGATTGGAGAATCTTTAGTTAAACAAAGCGATGTAGAACAAGCTGTGCGTAGTCTTTTAAGTCTTTCTTAAAGCTATTACCTAATTTATAGAATCTGCAACCTAAAAAAATGATGCTCTGATACTCGACGACGGAGCTAAAAGACTCATTCACGAGTATCAAAGACTCGTTAACGGAGCTAAAAGACTCATTCACGAGTATCAAAGACTCGTTAACGGAGCTAAAAGACTCATTCACGAGTATCAAAGACTCGTTAACGGAGCTAAA
>NZ_JBALFV010000059.1:0-16858 GCF_036916735.1 Nostoc sp. | reverse complement strand
CCTGCTAATATCAAGCTAGTTTTATTTTCAGTTCAAGGGGAAATACTTCAAGAAGTACAAGGAAGAATTCAAGATAGTTATGTGCAGTTAAAACTTTTTGATGGGGAAGTGGGAGAATGTTTCAGCATCCAGATTAATCTGAATAATTATCAAATAACAGAAAATTTCATAATTTAGTTATTAGGAACCAACAGTGTCAAATTGGTGTTGATTGGGAGCATCCTACTTATACAAAAATCTCAAATAGCGAGTTGACCATTAAGATAGGCACAATGTAATTGTAGTATGGAAGGAACATTGAATGAATGCCACTGCAAGGCGAATGCATCTTGTCAATAAGAGCAACTCATTATCAATAAATGTGTAAAAGTGGCATCGTTTAAAAACAAACTATTAGTGCTGTACGGGTCAAAGATAATTTGAAACTGGCATCCTCCTAGTAAGTGAAAGTAGACTACGCCTATGGCGAGATTAACACTGAAGTCATCTTTAATCTTAAGATAGATTTTTGATTAGACCTTATATTTTAAAACATGGATAGGTTAATAATAACAGTTTAAAAATCTGTCAATTTCCCAAAGGTGTTTTTCTATGAAGTTTAATCAATTACTGCGGCAATTTTCTCTTTTACGGCTTTATCATCTTAGTACTAAGTTTTGATTCTTACTGCTCTATACCCAGATGAGTAGGACTTACGCACAGGTCACGCAAAATCAAACTACAGAGAACGCAGAGAACACAGAGGAATAAAAGTTAGAGAGGTTTTTTGCCTAAGTCATAATGAGAAAGAAGCGATCGCTAGTACAAGGTGGTAAAAATAAATATACTACATGTAGTTCTTATGCTACGCTAACCTTTGAAATTTTTGCATAAATAGAATGCTCCCTGTTGATTAATTATTAAGTTAATCACGAATGGCAAAGTCTACCTAACTTATGAGTAAGCTAGTTGTCTTCAGCTTCTTGGGAGGAGATTTAAATAAAGGATTTCCTGTTGTCACGGCTCAACTTTGGTGTCATAACCAATTTGTACCCGTGAAATTAACAGGGAGTCTACCGCCAGCACCAGAACTAAGCGAACTCTACCGTAGATGGCAGTTACTCTACGCAGCAGTTCATCAACGCCTGGGTAGTAATCACCGTATAAAAGTACATTCGCAAGACATAACCAATATTTCTGTCAATGACTTCAATGAAGTATGTCAACAGCTACAAGCAAATATTAATGCTTGGTTAAAATTTGAATCATTTCAGAATATT
This sequence comes from Nostoc sp., assembly GCF_036916735.1. GTDB lineage: Bacteria > Cyanobacteriota > Cyanobacteriia > Cyanobacteriales > Nostocaceae > Nostoc. Next base: position 15,599 of record NZ_JBALFV010000059.1, on the reverse strand, counting down.
GAACGGCAGTTACGAACTCTACTTAGTCGTAATGATGAAATTAGAGTGATTATTGAAACAAATATAGTTCTACTGCATCGTCTGCCTTGGCATCTATGGCATTTTTTTGAAGATTACCCGAAAGCGGAATTAGCTTTAAGCAATCATGAGTATGAATCTCCTCAGCCATTACAAAAATCTCCTACAGGTAAAATTCAAATTTTGGCACTTCTAGGCAATAGAGTTGGTATTGATATTGATAAAGACGCTTCTTTGTTACAAAATTTAACAGATGCCCAAACTACCTTTCTTATAGAACCAACACGGCAAATACTTGACGAGTACCTATGGAATCATGATTGGGATATTCTATTTTTTGCCGGACATAGCACTAGTCTTGCTGATGGAGAAATTGGGGAAATTTGCATCAATCAAACAGAAAGTTTAACAATTTCGCAGTTGAAAAATGGACTTAAGGCAGCAATTAGACACGGTTTAAAACTAGCAATTTTCAATTCTTGTGACGGAATTGGTTTAGGGCGAAATTTAGCTGATTTAAACATTCCCCAAATGATTGTAATGCGGGAAGGAGTGCCAGATTTAATAGCACAGGAATTTTTCAAAAACTTTCTTACTACCTTTGCAGGTAGTAACCAATTTTACTTAGCTGTGCGAGAAGCGCGAGAAAGACTTCAAGGACTGGAAAATAAATTTCCTTGTGCCAGTTGGTTGCCAGTTATCTATCAAAATCCCACAACTGTTCCTACTACGTGGCAAGAACTGTGTGGTAATTTTGCTGATACTAAATTTGTAAGTGAAGTTTCGACAAAAGGTAAAATTGCAAGACCAAAATTCAAACTTTGGACTGTACTACTTAGTACTTTTATTGTGGCTATTTCAACGCTAGGTTTAAGATACTTGGGAATATTTGAGAAAATTGAGCTGCAAAGTTTTGATCAAATGCTACGGTTGCGACCTCAGGAAGACCCAGATCCAAGGTTGATAATTGTAGAAATGACTGAAAAAGATATTCAATCACGACAAGAGATGACCAAAGGAATGAAATCCATTTCGGATAATACGTTAGCTAAATTGCTCAACAAATTACAAAAGTATCAACCGCGAGTTGTTGGACTGGATATTTATAGAGACTTGGCTGACCCCCCACACAAATCAAATCTAATACAACTTCCGACTGAACTTAACAAAGATAATGTTATTGTTGTCTGCAAAAGCCGCGATAGTAAATATGATCCCCAAGGTGTTAAACCTCCAAAAGATGTACCTGTAGGACGTCAGGGTTTTACTGATGCAATTCAAGACTCAGATGGTATTGTCCGTCGCCAAATTTTGATGATGGCACAAGAACCTTCTTCTACTTGTACAACGCCTTATTCGTTCTCGTTGCAATTAGTTGCTCGTTACTTATCTTATGAAAATATTAAACCTAAATTTAATGAAGATTATATACAGTTTGGCTCTAAAGTATTTAAACGCTTAAAATTTGGTCGTAGTGGTGCTTATCAACAAGGAGTTGATTTAGGTGGAAATCAAATACTTATCAATTACCGTAATACAGATTATCAGAGAGTTTCCTTTAATGATGTACTGAGTGATAAATTTGCTCGTAAATCACTGAAAGATAAAATAGTTATTATTGGAGTGACAGCTAATACAGTCAGCGATACTTGGTCAACTCCCTACAGTACTGCACAGCAAGATTACCAAGAAATACAAGGGGTATTTATACAAGCGCAAATGGTTAGCCAAATTTTGAGTGCAGTTTTAGACCAACGTCCAATTCTTTGGGTTTTGCCTTACTGGGGCGATATTCTCTGGATATGGGGCTGGTCTGTAGTTGCGAGTCTGATTATTTGGCGGGTGCGATCGCTCTCACATAAGAGATATACCATCTTTGTGATGGTTGTTATATTATATGGAGTTTGTGCGATCGCTCTTTTAAAACAAGGGCTATGGTTGCCATTTATTCCTTCTGCCTTTGCCGTGGTTGCAAGCGGTGTCGTAATTATATTTATTCAAAGTCGCCGCCAACTTTCCACTACTTTATAATCATTAGTTGAGTAAGGGACTTCCAAGGAATAACAAAGCCCTTCCAGGCGATTCTAGAGGGGCTTTTTTTGATGATTCGTGATGGTGTCACGACGATCGCCTAAAGTTGGGTAAGCGGCTGAAACCCTTTTATATACTGAATTGCCTATTTTCCCGGTAATTGGATTAACTCAGATCTGGCCCGATTCTCAATAAGACTAAAAAAACCGAGTTTATCAACCTAAAATATAGTGTTTGACCATTATTCATTCTCAAGAAGCCCGGTTTTTCACCTAGGTGTAAGATGTCAGTTAAGAAAGACAGTGATCGCAACAGCGCGATTGTCTCCTATCTCAGTAACAAATACCGGACTGTACAAGTAGTGTAGTGTATTATTGTCCAGCTTTAACACGCTGCCCCGTGAAAGTGAACGTCCCGACTACCGGAGCATCATCATTAAGTGGATTCGCGTTTAGATCGTAAAAGCGAAGTGTCGCTGTCGCTTGCACTATTCCATTTTTGAGATCAAATGTCGCACGAAAATCGCCTCTAGTAATAGATCCGGGTAATGTAGCTGTGGGGTAATTGAAGTTGAGTGAGGTGGCAGTAATTTCTCTATCCGAGGTACACTTCCAATTACCTTGTACATTACCATAGGGTTGGATAGAGGGAACACCACTTTGGATTGAATCGTTAGCAACAAAGTTGCCATCTTGGGTGAATGTTATAATCCCACGAAACGAACCGAAGTCACCAGAGTGTGTCGTGAGATAGGTACCTGTTGCCAATTTGCGACAATCGGTTATGGGTTGGGCTGAGGCTTTGTGCATATTCACTATGTTTAAAATCATTACCAACAGTACACAAATCGTTAACTTAGTGAAAGCATTACGAATTTTCATTCTCAAACGTCCGCTGATCAGTACACGAATTTATTCATACCATCTTTTTGTCATTTATCAGTTTTGGGTCGTTGTTGGGAGACTCATTAAACGGAGTTAGAACTTACGCATTGACACGACCCCACCTGAACGAAAACCACTTAATAGAAGTTTAATAGAAGTGGGGGACTCAGACCCATGTTCCGCGGGAGCTTCACAGCAGGAGTCAGGAGTCATTTCCCCTGCCTCTTCGTTGAAAATACCTTGATTGCAGGTTTGAGCGATTAATAAGCTGCTCCACATTTAAATTGCATATACTGGGCGGGCAGGATGCCCACCCCACAAAAGTTATACTTAACTCGATTATGCAAGTTAGATGTTTTTTAGCTTATTGCAGGTCACTACAACTATGTATGACCGCCGACTATTAAGATTTTAACTATATGCGTATCGTCTTCGACCAAAAATGTAACCCGGTTATTTCGACTTAAGCGAATTTGATATTGATTTCCTTGCAGTTTCTTGTAATCTGAATCCCCAATTTCATGCGCTGCGTCTTTCGCAGATAGCCCCCTGTTATTAATTGCATTCTGAAATGTGTCAAATTTACGCTGTTCTGCATCGTTAAGATGATTAAATACTGCCCCCTTCTTGTCTAAATCCCAACCACATCCACAAACTGATTGGTCATTAGGGCGTGTCTTCCACTGACCATGCCAGTGGTAATTATGATTCCTACAAACTGCGGGACATGTATGTCGTGCGTCATTGTTATTTAAAATTCGGCCTGCCGGAAAATCGATCGCAAAGGTTTTGCCAGAAACCCCGACAAGAACAAAATAGCAAACAATAAGTGAACAAAAAGGCAGTAGGAGTCTCTTCCTAAATTTTTTAGAAGTTTGGACTTTTGACGAAAAGTAACTTACAACCCCTTTTAGAACTTTTAGAAAATTTAACATCTAAGTTTCCCTTCGTTAACTTGATTTGACAGTAGATTTGGAGACATAATTAAATTAGCGATCGCATACCAACACAAACTGCAAAACGAATCTCAATAAGCCAAGACTTACGCAAGTGTCACATAGGCAAAAACATGGATTTAAACTTGTATGGCTTATTAGATAAGCATCAAACAAAAAAGCTGCTGATATGCCAGTTGAGAAAAAATGTGCCAGTTGCGTAAGTCCTATAAGCAAAACTTTATCTGGACAATAGTATACTGGCAGAACCTTCTTAGGAAGTGAACGGCTCCTCCTCAATTGCCCGACAGGAATCAGCTTGACAAGTACGCAGTTTACTTAGTCGGTTAGCAAGCTGTTTGAGTAGAGTTGGATTAGCTGTAGAAGCCAGATTGTTCAACTGATATGGGTCTTTTTTGATGTTGTACAGTTCCTTCGCCCCAGTTATATACTCAACATAGGTATAATCTTGTGTGCGGATCGCTTGGTAAGTAGGGATCTTCGGTACTTGGCCTCCTTTTTTGAGCGATTGAAGCTCTGACAGATCCTCAAGCTCTAACTGATCCTCAAGCTCTGATTGATCCTGGAGAAGCTTTGTCTGATTCTCAAGTGCAGCACGTCGCTTCTGATTTTGTTTGTGTTCTATCAAAAATGCAGAGCGCCACTTAGGGAGATTTGGTGTCGTACCCTTTAACAAAGGTAAGAACGAGCGTCCGTCAACAAAAGCGGGTGGTTTAACTCCAGCCATATCAGTAAAGGTTGGGAAAAAGTCGATATTACCCACTTGCTCTTGCAGTTCCTTGCCTGCTGGAATTCCCGGTCCACGCACTACCAGATTCAAGCGAATATCTTCCTCGTAGGCACTTTGTTTGCCTGTACTTGCCCGGTGAATACCCTGTTTGTAACCGTTATCGGAGGTGAAAATGATGTAAGTATTGTCAAGTTGCCCATTCGCCTTGAGCGTATCAACCAACTTATCAATTGCCTCGTCAACCGACTGTAGCGATCGCAAGCGCTTTCGATAATTTTCATCAACATCGTCAATTTCTGTTTGATTGAGTTGATGCAACTCTTGGATAAATTGAGGCTTAGTACTAACATCAGCTTCGTTAAAATTGTCTGGGCGGGGCGCTTTAACATCTGGGAAGAGTTTCTCATGGCGTGGTGCTGGCGTATATGGTCCGTGAATGTTGAAAGGAGCCAGATAAACGAAAAATGGTTTGCCGTTTTTGGCAGAACGTTGGATGAAATCAATGGCAAAGTCCCTATAAACATCTGTACCGTAGTCTTTAGGCTTGTTACCGTACTTGACCAGCTTGCCATTCTTGTTCACTGTATAGTTTTTCTGATTGTAAGGATTGCCATATTTCTTTTGGTCGTTTTTCTTCTTACCTTTTTCCATCGGGCTATACCACTCTGTCCAACCAGGCGGGATGTATGTATCATTAGGGGCTGTGTCCGGGTAGCCGTTGAGGTACTTGCCAATCAACGCTGTTTGATAACCATTTGCCTGTAACGAAGTGGCGATCGTCTGTTTTTCTAAGCCCTGGCTATAAGCTTTCTGGAAACCTCCATCAGGTGATGAATTGGTCAAGACCCCTGTATTGTGTGCATATTGACCGCGCAAAATATTCGTGCGCGATGGGCAGCATAGAGACACGTTGACAAAAAAGTTAGAAAATGTTGCTCCCTTGTCCAGCAAAAGCGACTTAATGTTTGGTGCATACTTCTTTGGATTTCTGTTAATTGTGTCAGCGTCCATGTCATCCACTAGGACGAAAAGGATATTGGGTTTACTTGTCTGGGTGAAAGCTTTTTGTGGTACTAATAAGAGCAGATTGACTACCAAAACACCGATCATTATTAGAGCAAAGAACTTTGTTCTGAAATTGAATGTTTTCATCAAATGACCTCTTGATTTACAATGTCATAAGCAGGTGGGTGGAAAAACTTATTGTTGATACGAGGCAGGGGGCAGGGGGCAGGAGGCAGGAGGGAAGAGGGTTTTAGTCTAGTTAATTTTTATTTACATAGTTTGGCTTTATTGTGCCAACTTACATAGTTTCATTTTCAATTTTCTGTTTTATAAGTGCTTGAAGTTCTCTTTCTAACGATGCTTTATTTACTTCCCCAGAGGCTTTTTCTTGAGCAATGCGTTCAGTCGCCATTGCTACCTCTGCATTGCTTGGGTTGAGAGCTGCTTGAGCGCGATCGCGTTTGGCAATAGCCCCATTAACAGCTTGTTTTAGCCGTTCATTTGTTTTTTCTTGGGCTTTATAAGTGGCTTTTTGCGCTTGTACAGCTTGTTCTTGCTGTTTCACAGCCAGCTGTACTTCTTCTAGTTGGTCGCTAGATAATGCTCCTTGTCTAGCAACACTTTCATATCGGTTTTGCTTTGATGTCGCTGCTCCTAAAGCCGCCTCAGTTGCGTGCAGATTAGCTAATGCTGATTGTAACTGTGCTTGCCCTGCATATAATTCTTCTTCAGCCATTTTGACATTGGCTGATGCTTCTTGAAGTTCAGTGATACTGGTAATTTTTTTGTCTTGATAATCGCGATCGCGTCCTTGCAATTCAGCTTTAGCAGAGGCGATAGTCCGATTGGTGCGATCGCTTTCGGCTCGAATTTGACTATCGATTGCATTAATTTGGGGAACGGTTTGAATTAGTTGTAACCTAGCTTGTTGAATATTAGTTTGTAGCTGGTTTTTTTTGGTTTGCAATCGAGAGTCATCAATAGTGGCAATTATATCTCCTTTTTGCAGAGTTTGATTTTCTTTGACGTAAATCTGCATTACCTGTCCTTCTGTCGCCGCCTGTACAATTGGCAATTCACCCGCAGGACGGATAACCGCTTGCCCAATCACAGTAGCTTTATATTTAGCAACCGCAGCCACAGGAACAGCTAACGCCAAGGCAAATACGATAAATACTCCGCCAAATGTAGTCCAACGACTAATTGGTGGGAGAAACTCGTTATCTTTAACCAAGGGTAAAAAATTTGTTTGATACTTACTAATCATAAGTTATAAACATCTCTAAAATGTCTCAGAAACATTAACTAATTCCGAAAAAGCAAAGAAGATTTAGATTTCAACCCATTACCATTATTAAAAGGATAAATCTCATCAATAAAGCTTAAATGCTCTCCAGTGATATGACGTAATTCTTCTGGAGTACCTTGAATTTTTAATTGCCCATCTTCAAGCAACACAATCCAATCAGCCCGTTTGATAACTTGAGGACGGTGGCTAATCATAATTGTAGTTTTACCTTGACGGTGATTAAATAATCTATCCAAAACTTGGGTTTCACTTACCGGGTCAAGAGCGCCTGTAGATTCATCTAAAATTAATACAGGTGGGTCAGTCACAATTGCTCTAGCTATAGCTAATCTCTGCCTTTGCCCGCCAGAAATATTTGCACCAAATTCGCCTAAAACAGTTTGATATTTATCAGGTAGTTTGCTAATAAATTCATCTGCACCAGCAATTTGACAAGCAAGGACTATCTCCTCAAAACTAATGTTGGGATAACTGAAGTGAAAATTTTCCACAATCGAACGACTCCAAAAATGAGGTTCTTGGGGAACTAATACAACTTGCTGCCGCAAACATTCTAAAGATAAATCTTGCTGGTTATATAAACCATAACGGATATTACCAGATTGAATGTGATATAAACCAGTAATTAATTTGCCAAAAGAGCTTTTACCACAGCCAGATTGACCGATTAAGGCTATTACTTTACCACCAGGGATAGTTAAAGAAAAGTTTTCTAACAGGTCAGTTCTACCAGGATGATGAAAGTTAACTTGAGAACAACTAATATCTGCATTGCCAGGAATTTCTGCCCAAGGTTTTTTAAAGTCATTTTCATCTTCTGGGGTAGAATCTATCACTTCTGTCAAGCGTTGAACGACAATTTGAGCAGTGATAAATTCATCAATTAGCCCGACTGCTGACTCTAAAAATTCAAGAAAGCTACCACTCATACCGCTGTACGCCAGCAGTTGACCGATGGATAATGTCTGATTAATCACTAAGCTAGAACCTAACCAGAGTATGCCAATACTCGTCAATTTGGAAAGAATACTAGTGGCTGTGCCGCTGTAAAGCTCCAACTTCATAGTAGTCCAGTCTAAGTTAGCAAGACGACCAAAATTTGTCTGATATTCTTGCCAAGCTTGCGGAGTCGCTTGGGTGGTTTTCAGGACTTGAACTCCACGAAAGGTTTCAACTAAAAAGCCTTGATTTTCCGTACCTTTAACGATGAGGCTGCGGGTTTTCCGACGCAAGGCGGGAAGAAAAAGCAGGTTGACAAGAGTGACAATAACAAAAGCTGCAACGGAAGCGAGAGTCAGTTGCCAACTATAGAAAAGCATGAAACCCAAGGAAACCAGAGCCACAAAAAATTGACTGGGTAAACCAAGGACAATTTGAGAAACTAAATTATTAATGGTATGAACATCAGCAATCCGGCTAACGACTTCCCCACTGCGACGTGCTTCAAAATATGATAGGGGTAAGCGCAACAGTTTTCGGCCATATTCTAGAATTAGCCCGTATTGCAACCGTTGACCAAAATGACCAATTAGGTGGGATTGTACCAAACCAATGGCACTTTGAATTAGGTTCATGGCAATGACGCCAATTGCCACTGTTGTTAGCAGTTGGGTATCTCCCCGCACTAGCACATCATCGGTGAGGAGTTGCATCATTAAAGGAGAAGCCAGAGACAACAGCCCGATCGCGAAGTTGATGGCGATCGCTTGAACCAAAAGATTGCGATAGGGTATAACGCGGGCAATAAAGCGCCCAAAACCACCAATTTTATCTTCTGGTTGCTCATAGAAGCGGCTATCGTCTGGCATCAGCAGCAGCATCACACCATCACCCCAACCCGCGATTAACTCCTGGGAGGTGAGGTATAAGATGCCGACGCCAGGGTCAGAGATGACATATTTTTTCCCCTTTTTCCCGTATAATACTACCCAGTGGTAGCCTTTCCAGTGAATGATCGCAGGCATTGGGACTTCATTTAATTTCTCAAGCACTTCTGGGGTAGCTTGAACTTGACGGGCATGGAATCCTAAAGTTTCTGCTCCCCGCCTTAAACCTAACAGTGTAGTTCCTCGCGTTCCCGTGCCCACTGCTTCTCGCACGCGATTGAGGGCAAAGGAGCGTCCGTAGGATTTGGCGATCGTAGCTAGGCTTGCTGCACCACAATCTTCTTCACTGTGTTGTAATATACTGTGGTATTTCATTGTTTAAAAAATTAATACCAGCCGCAGTGAACAAGGGATGGATGAGTCCGTTTCCTACCTGATAACTGATAACTGATAACTATTAACATTGTTTACGTTTATTTGTGTTATTTTGATATGAATGAAAAAGTAGGAGCGAAAACGACCTTGCCCCTACGAACTGCAAGAGAAGAATGTTACTCAGTTAAAAGCTTATGTCAGAGCATTCTTTTCTCTTTGAGGTTTTGAAGGATTCGAGTACACGGTATGAAATAGACTAGAGCTGATTATGATGCACGTTTGACAGACGCGATGTCGTTGTTAAATGGACCGGTGAAGTTACCTGATGAATTTGCTTTCAGACGCCTTGATTTACCTGTGAAATTCTCACCAGTGTAGACAATCCAATCTATTGGACCCGTCACCTTGTACCAAGATGCTTTATTGTTAAATTTGCCTAAACTGCGTCGTGCGTTTGCGATATCATTTAGCTGCGCTCCTTTACCATCCTTCAAGTCGGAAAAATCTAAATGACTAGGTGGTATTGGTGGTGGTGGTACTATGATACCACCACTAACAGTGGCAGCAGCTTCATGGGAAAGGTCTTGCACATCGATGCTATAGAGGTCTTTGATTTGCTTATTTTTCATATCGACTCCGTGGTTACTGATGTTAGACAATATTTACCGATATCTACGTCCCAACTGAGGCGTAATAGCTGAAGCAGGAATCTAATTTGAGAGATGACCTTCAACTCGATGAATTCTGGGATTACCGTGTAGATAATCTAAAAAACTATTTACTAACGCAGCTCGAACTTGTCTTGCGACCTGTGCCCGACCCTGATCGTTTATACTATTGTTAAGGTACCTGTTTGGGATCAGGACTGCTGCAACAGTACTATGACCCTGCACATTGTTTACCTGCACTTGAATATTATGCTCTTGGTTAGTTTCACGTTGGCGGTCAATTCTCATGCCTTCCACAGGGGGTACAATATTACTTCGTGGAGTACCTCCTAGATTGTTATAGTTCAGCTCTCCAATTACATCTGTCACCCCTGCTCGCTGACGGTTGTTTAAATCTCTTGAAAACGAGTTCCGCATTGGACCTCCCCTCTCCTCATGTAAGGGATCATCTCTATGATCTGCAAGATTGAAAATGATCGAGTTTGGGTATATAGGTGAAAAAAGTACGTGGTTTGGTTTTTGATCGTCTCTAAAGCGCGGTAAGTTGCGTGCTGATGCAGATAAGATAAACCCTGTAAAAACTAGCATAGTACCAAGCGTACCCGCGATAATTACAGTCATTTTGCATTTCATATTTTTTTCATGTTTGTTGGTGTTAGATAATCAGTTTCATTGAAGCATTCAAATCAAGAGAGCGCTTCCAAAGCATGGGTTTTAGGCTTGTTTATCCCTCGAAAATATTTAAGTCCCGTTAACACACATAATGATCAATTTGTACAGTACATAAGTCTTAGTAGATTCTCATCCCGATAGTGTCGAAGTTGTTGCATAAAGAGAGCTGGTTGATAGAAAAGCTCTGTTCTCAAATTATTTTTGCAACTCAGCTTTATTATTCACAGCGATGATATCTTGGACAGCAAGCCAACTTATACCTACCGTTAATTGGGACTGTTCTTTGTCCTCCGTTAGCACCAACATTTACCCTTTTATCGTAACCGTCAGCTATATCAACTTTTACAGTAACTACATGGTTACAGCTATTAGTTAGAATAACTCCATGTTCAATATATGCTGCTGTCACACATCCTGGCAACGGTACTCGGTCTTCTTTACTACAATTATCACCAGCTAAAGCAGGTAATGCAGTAAATGTCAGAACTAGAAACCCCAAACCTATTAAACGTGTATTTGAGTTAAAAAATTTTTTTGAAAAATTCATAACGCTTTTCTCCTTACAAAGGTAAGTGGCTTCATGGTCAAGGTCTTGTACATCGATGCTGTAAAAGTCTTTGTGCTTGTTGTTCATATCTACTTGGTGGTTATTGATGTTAGACATTGTTTTTCTCCTGAGTTTTAGATTGGGGTTTGAACTGAAGGTAAGCTTGTTTTCTTCCTTCTGATTGTTAATTGGTAGCAGTATTTTCGTTTATTCACGGCTGGGAATCAGAGGTTTTTAGCTTTGCTTCTGATTCTTAATTGGTAGTAGTAGTAGTTGGGTTTATTCACTGCTACGATTATCATTTTTATTTAATTTTTTTAAGTATTTTAGCTGATTGAAAAAATGTACTTTTTCTTAAATTATCACAGATGTTATGAGCATTACGACCTCGCCCCTACAAACTACAACAGAAGAATGTTACTCAGCTAAAAGCTTATGTCAGAGCATTCTTTTCTCTTTGAGGTTTTGAAGGATTCGAGTACACGGTATGAAATAGACCAGAGCTGATTATGCAGGTTTGACAGACGCGATGTCGTTGTTAAATAGGATCAGGCACGAGCATAGCAGACGCGATGTCGTTGTCAAAAGGACCAGTCAAGTTACCATGTGTACCTGCTTTCAGACGCCTTATTTTACCTGTGAAATTTATACCAGTGTAGACAATCCAATCTCTTTTACCTTTCACCTTGTACCAAGATGCTCTATTGTTAAATCTGGTGCCTAAACTCCTAAAATTGCCTCTAAGATTATTTAGCCGCGCTCCTTTACCATCCTTCTTGTCGGAAAAGCTTAAGGTATTATCACCACCACTAATAGTGGCAGCAGCTTCATGGTCAAGGTCTTGCACAGCTTCGATGCTGTAGAAGTCTTTGATTTGCTTGTTGTTCATATCAACTTGGTGGTTATTGATGTTAGACATTGTTTTTCCCCTAAGTTTTAGACAGGGGTTTGAACTGAAGGTAAGCTTGTTTTCTTGCTTCTGATTATTAATTGGTAGCAGTATTTTCGTTTATTCACGGTTGGGAATCAGAGGTTTTTTAGCTTTGCCTTCTGATAACTGCGGCTGGTACTGATAACATCGTTTACGTTTATTTGTGCTATCTTGATATGAATGAAAAAGTAGGAGCATTACGACCTCGCTCCTACGAACTAAAAGAGAAGAATGTTACTCAGCTAAAAGCTTATGTCAGAGCATTCTTTTCTCTTTTAGGTTTTGAAGGATTCAAGTATACGGTATGAAATAGACCAGAGGATTATGCAAGTTTGACAGACTTGATCTTGTTGTTAAAAGTACCGGCGAAGTTACCTTTTGTACCTGCTTTCAGGCGCCTTGATTCACCTGTGAATTTCTCACCAGTGTAGGCAATCCAATCTTTATTACCCGTCACCTCGTACCAAGATGCTGTTTTGTTAAATTCGCCTAAACTGCTTGTTGCGACTTTAATATCATCTAGCCGCGCTCCTTTACCATCGTTCAACTGGGAAAGGTCTAAGACACCACCACTAATAGTGGCAGCGGCTTCATGGTCAAGGTCTTGCACCAATTCGATGCTGTAGAAGTCTTTGATTTGCTTGTTGTTCATATCTACTCCGTGGTTACTGATGTTAGACATTGTTTTTCCCCTGAGTTTTAGATTGGGGTTTGAACTGAAGGTAAACTTGTTTTCTTCCTTATAATAGTTAATTGGTAGCAGTATTTTCGTTTATTCACAGCTGGTAATCAGAGGTTTTTAGCTTTGCCTTCTGATTCTCAATTGGTAGTAGTGACAGGATTTTATTCACCAGCACAAACGCACGTAATTTGTGAAATCCTTGTTGTTTAAGGATATTGCTGAAAAAATTGCCTCAATTATCAAACGCTCAAACCCTTGCTATGAAAGGATTCTTATACTTAGATGCGCGGTGCGTTTGCTCTAGTTTATTCACTTGATTCAGCAGTGTCAATTTGCTAATATGCTCTGTTGTGCATCAGTTTATTATCCTGACACTTCTACTCAAGATTGAAGCTTCCAACCTAAACTTCCTTTTTTATAGGAGAGTGCAATGTCTTTTAAAACTGCGCCAAACTGGTTACAAGGTCTAGAAGTTGCTATTGTCGGTGCAGTTACCTTATATGCAAATATCTCAGTTGCTCAAATCACCCCAGACAGCACTCTGCCAAATAATTCCAATGTGAAATTAGAGGGCAATACCAGGATTATTGAGGGTGGAACCATCAGAGGAGGTAATCTGTTCCACAGCTTTGAGGAGTTCTCTGTTCCCAATAACAGTACTGCTTTGTTCAATAATTCACTGGATATTCAGAACATCCTGACACGAGTAACAGGTAAGTCAATTTCTAATATAGATGGCTTAATTCGTGCTAACGGTAAAGCAAACTTATTCCTGCTCAATCCTAATGGGATTATTTTTGGTAAAAATGCTAGTTTGAATATCGGCGGTTCCTTTGTCGCCACAACAGCCAATGCCATTGGGTTTGGCAATTTGGGATTTTTCAGCGCCTCAAATCCAGAAGCACCTTCACCCTTGTTAACAGTAAATCCAAATGCCTTATTATTTAATCAAATTGCAGCTGCACCGATTCAAAATAGTTCGACTGCACCAGCAGGATCTACTCCTGGTGATGAGGATGCACTTGGTCTACGTGTCCCAGATGGTCGAAATTTGCTGCTAGTAGGCGGCAATGTGAGCATGGATGGTGGAGGGTTGAATGCTTTTGGTGGACGAGTCTCCTTAGGTGGGTTAGCTGGTGCGGGAACAGTTGAGTTGAATGGGGATGGTAATAATCTAAGTTTGAGTTTTCCCGATAGTGTAGAAAAAAGCGATGTTTTCCTTAACAATGGTGCTATTGTAAATGTGATTGCTGGCGATGGTGGAAGTATCGTAGTTAATGCCCGGAATTTAGAGATGACAGCAGAGAGTGTCCTGGTTGCAGGCATAGACAGTAGACTGGGTTCTGATAATAGTCAGGCAGGAAATATTTCGGTTCATATCACTAGAGCAATAAACCTTAACAATAGTCAAATTTTCAATGACGTGCAACCAGAAGCAAGAGGACAGGGAGGCGATGTCAATATCAGTGCTAGCACCTTACGGCTTGAGGGTGGAGCACTGATAAGTGCTAGCACTTTCGGTACGGGCAAGGGGGGTAGTTTGACTGTTGATGCCCAAGATGTGCAAATCATTGACGGTGCCTTGTCTGCTAACGCACTGCCAAACTCAACAGGTAATGCGGGTGATATAACGCTAAGAACCAATACCTTGCTAGTGCGAGATGGGTCAGTGGTAAGTTCTAGCATTGCTGGTGCGGGCAAGGGGGGTAGTTTGACTGTTGATGCCCAAAATGTGCAACTGATTGGTACAAGCCCTGATGGTCAGTTTCCTAGTGGCTTGTTTGCTTCTGGACAGCTAAACTCAACAGGGGATGCGGGTGATATAACGCTAAGAACTAATACCTTGCTAGTGCGAGATGGGGCATTGGTAAGTGTTAACACTTTCAGTAAGGGCAAGGGGGGTAGTTTGACTGTTGATGCCCAAGATGTTCAAATCATTGGTAGAAGCGCTGATGATCTGCATGGTAGTGCCTTGTTTGCTAACGCACAGCGAAACTTAACAGGGGATGCGGGTAATATTAAAGTCAAAACCAATACCTTGTTAGTGCGAGATGGCTCACAGGTAGGTACTGCTACTTTCGGTGCGGGCAAGGGGGGTAGTTTGACTGTTGATGCCCAAGATGTGCAATTGATTGGTACAAGCCCTGATGGTCGGTTTCCAAGTGCTTTGTTTGCTTCTGCAGACCGAAACTCAACAGGGGATGCGGGTGATATAATGCTAACAACCAATACCTTGCTAGTGCGAGATGGGGCAAAGGTACTTACTAGCACTTTCGGTCCAGGCAAGGGGGGTAGTTTGACTGTTGATGCCCAAGATGTGGAATTGATTGGTACAAGCGCTGTTGGTCAGTTTCCTAGTGGCTTGTTTGCTTCTGGACAGCTAAACTCAACAGGGAATGCGGGTGATATAATCCTAAGAACTAATACCTTGCTAGTGCGAGACTCTGCAGCAGTAACCGTGCAGAGTCTCGGAACAGGAACTGCAGGCAACATGACATTAAATACTCGCTCTATCCGTTTAAATAACGATGCTTTACTGAGCGCCACTACACGCAGCTCCCTTGTTGACCCGAATAGAGAACAGGCGACAATTAACATTAACTCACGAGATTTAATAATAGGTCGTAATAGTAATATCAGAACTGATGCCAAAGGAGAAAATGTTATCGGTGGCAACATTAATATTGATGCCGATATTCTTGCCGCCTTTGAAAATAGCGATATTACTGCCGACTCTGATGACTTTCGTGGCGGGAATGTCAAAATTATTACTAAGGGTATCTTTGGTATTCAGTTCCGGGATGCACCTTCCCCAAACACAAGCGATATCACTGCCACAGGGCCAACTCGCGAGTTGAGCGGTAATGTGCAAATCACTACACCTGATGTAGACCCGACTAGGGGCATAGTTGAACTTCCGATTAATCTAGTTGATGTCTCGCAACAAATTTCCACCGCCTGCACA
>NZ_JBALFV010000058.1:0-97492 GCF_036916735.1 Nostoc sp. | reverse complement strand
CCGTCCGGGCTGAAACTTACACCCCTGACACTGCCTTGATGCCCTTTGAATTTGGTAAGCAGTTGCCCATTAAGCGTCCACAACCGCGCTGTGTTATCAGCTGATGCCGTGGCGATGGTTTTGCCGTCCGGGCTGAAACTTACACCCCTGACACTGCCTTGATGCCCTTTGAATTTGGTAAGCAGTCGCCTGTTTAGCGTCCACAACCGCGCTGTGTTATCAGCTGATGCCGTGGCGATGGTTTTGCCGTCCGGGCTGAAACTCACACCTCTAACATAGCCTTGATGCCCTTTGAATTTAGTGAGCAGTCGCCCGTTGAGCGTCCACAACCGCGCTGTGTTATCAGCTGATGCCGTGGCGATGGTTTTGCCGTCCGGGCTGAAACTTACACTTAAGACACTGCCTTGATGCCCTATGAATTCGGTGAGCAGTTGCCCGTTGAGCGTCCACAACCGCGCTGTGTTGTCAGCTGATGCCGTGACGATGGTTTTACTGTCCGGGCTGAAACTCACACCCCCTACATAGCTTTGATGCCCTTTGAATTTGGTGAGCAGTTGCCCGTTAAGCGTCCACAACCGCGCTGTGTTGTCATCTGATGCCGTGGCGATGGTTTTGCCGTCTGGGCTGAAACTTACACTTAAGACACTGCCTTGATGCCCTTTAAATTTGGTGAGCAGTTGCCCGTTGAACGTCCACAACTGCGCTGTGTTGTCATCTGATGCCGTGGCGATGGTTTTGCCGTCCGGGCTGAAATTTACACCCCTGACACTGCCTTGATGCCCTTTGAATTCGGTGAGCAGTTGCCCATTGAACGTCCACAACCGCGCTGTGTTGTCATCTGATGCCGTGGCGATGGTTTTGCCGTCCGGGCTGAAACTTACACCCCTGACACTGCCTTGATGCCCTTTGAATTTGGTAAGCAGTTGCCCATTAAGCGTCCACAACCGCGCTGTGTTGTCATCTGATGCCGTGGCGATGGTTTTGCCGTCCGGGCTGAAATTAACACTTAAGACACTGCCTTGATGCCCTTCGAATCGGTTAAGTTCTTTGATTTTATCGAGAATAGTATCCAAAGCAAAAATAGGGCTGATAGCTGGATATTTTTCTAAAGGGCGACCATCTTTTACGAAAGTTTTTAACTCTTTTCCACTCTGCATTGCCGCGACCAATGATTCTAACTCGGCATACTCAAACTGTTTTAAGGCATTAACACTTGCCCGTTCTAATTCGGTTCCCTTTTGTGATTCTTTTTGTGCTGTCTGTGCTATCCGTGTATCTTTATATGCTTTTGTAAGTGCTGCTTGTGCTTGACTCAAAATAGTTTGAGCCTGTTTAGCTTTAAATTCTGCTTCTTGTTGTTGTCTATTTGCCTGTTGTACTTTCTCTTCAGCAATTTTAACTTGTTTGTTAGCTGTTTGGATTTTTTCCTCTGCTCGCAAGCGTTGTTCTCGCTCTCTTGCTAGTTCTGCTAATATTTCATTGCCTTGTTGTTGACGAATGAACGCCACGAGATAATCATGCACCAGTTGATAACGGTCAGCTGGCGATTCTGGTAACAGCAATACTAACCTTGATGCCACAAAAATTTCTAACACCAAATCTAGTTTATCGGTTTCTACTGCCAAATCTGCGACTAACTCAGCACGAGTTTTCAGGGGACGAGTACCATTTTCATCTGTAAGTAAATATAAAACCAGTCGAGCAACTTGTTCATTCTCCGCACCACAATCTTGGATGACTTCTTCTAAAAACCGCTCAACTAGTTTTTCTTTTGTACCAAACTGACGATAACTATCTAAACTTGTAATTTTCTCAGTTTGCAATTGCGTCCCCACAATTTGTAGCTCAATCGGGCGTACTTCTCCCAAATAACCTGCTAAATCCCGGACTAATTCATCAATTAATGCAGGCTCTAGGTAAAAATGAGAGCGTTCTGTTAAACTCTGCACTACAGCCATAGCATCGGCTGGCAAAAAGTTACCTAAGTAATAGCGAATATTTTTATCGAGAATATTATTATTAATTGCAGTCAAATTAAACAGACGGTCTAACTCTAACAAATAATGTAAATAATCTTCACGCAAAGATAGAATTACTTTGACAAAAGGAATATCTAGACAAACTCGCAAAAACTCATAAAATTCTCGTCGTTGACGTTGGTCAGTATAAACAAAGAAAAACTCTTCAAACTGGTCAAAGATTAAAACCGTCAACAAATTCCGGTCAGCATTTCTCCGTAATTGTTCCAAAATAGCTGCTGAAGAATTAAGATTCACAGATAATTGATTACCTCTGACTTCCTCAAAAGCCTTAGCCAAACTCTGCCCCAACATTCCCACCCAATCTGTATAAACTCGCAACAAAAGGGGTAAAGCATCTCGCTCACCAATTGCTTGCTGTTGCAATGCCGGGATTAATCCACCTTGTAAAATTGAACTTTTACCTACTCCTGATTGACCATGAATTACAGTCAATTTATGCTCAGTCCCGCCAATTCTTTCTCGCAACCGCTTCACATCTTGTCCTCGTCCAGAAGCAGCAATTTCTTGAGCAATAGTTTCAGGGTTTTCTACTTGCAACTGTGCAGAATTAATTGCCTGTAGCCGTGGGTTGAGATAAGATGCACCAACAAAAGCGCGGAAGCCATACTGCTGTTCAATTTGTAGTTGTTCTTGTTTAATATTAAAAGCTTTAAGATATTCGCCTTGTTCAAAGTAGAGTGAGCGCAACCTTTCTAATATGGATATATATAATTGTGGGTTGTACTGATGATTACTTTCATTTTTCGCAACTTCTAAATTAGTAATTGCTGCTTTAAATTCACCTAAACCCTGTTGTGATTTGGCTAAAATAAACCGATACAAACCAAATTCATTTAATTGAAAATTATGTATATCAGCTAATATTTGCAATGCTTGCTCTGCAAATTGATGAGCTTCATCCCAGCGAGACTGTTCTAAAGCTACTTCTGCCAAAAAACCATAATTTTGAGCCAACTGCACCGGCGTGCCATAATTTTGATGTAGCGGCAGAGCTTTTACTACAAGGCTTTGCAACTCTGACCATACTTGTAAATGTCGCAGCACTTCACCCAGTTTAGTAATATGTTTTGCAACTAAATGTGAAAGTTGTGCTTGTTCAAAAATTTCAATAGCTTGCTCAAAGTAATTTCTAGACTCTTGCCAATAGCGTTGATTTTCTGTTTGATTTTTTTCAGATTGGCGATTATAAGCCGAAGCAATATTAACGAGTAATATACCTTGTCGTTCTAAATAATTACTTTGTCGCCACAACTCTAAACTTTGTTGATAATGTGCTAAAGCAGAATCTATCTGGTCATGTATATAATCGTTTAAACCAAGCAAATACTCTAAACTTGCTTGAAGTGCTGCTTCTAATACTTCTCCTCGACTTTGCAAATCTTGACGGGCGGTTTCTAGTTCCCGGCACATTTGGGGATTAGGCGTGATATTACCAGCAAAGATTTCGTCACTTTTTTGCTGAAGGTAGTTGATTAACTCATCAGTAGGGTTTTCAAATTCAATGATAGTTGCCCAATTTTCTAAATCAGTTGCTAATCGAATAAATTTTTGCAGAACTGAATCATTAACCCACAACAATATCGGAAAACGGAAGTTTTTTCTAAACTCCTCCCGTACTTGGTTAGCTGAAGTCAGAACTGTATCAATATCTTTAACCGACTCCAAACCAAAAATCATCAACGCAGGTGGCTTTTGATTTAAAAGTTGTTCGTGTATATTTGTGTAAAGCGTTTTGACCGATGTAGGTAAGGTAATTTCGCAGATTTGTACAGGAGTTAATTGTCGCAGGCGTTCTACCATGCGCTGACATAAATCAGCATAGTTACAGCGCAGCAAAATCAGCGAAAATTCTCCTTGAGAAAGGGTAATTGTTCGCACCAGAGTTTGCAATGAATGCTCATTGTCAAAGGCTAAATTTTCTGGCTCTTGCTGATTACTCATAACATATAGCAATCCGGTTTGATTCCTGAATTTACTTGCGTGTACACCATAGCTTATTAAAGGGGAGGGAATAGATATTCTAGTTTCCCCTTTATAATGTTATTTCGGCGTTCGCATTTGTTGATTCGGCGTTCGCATTTGTTGATTCGGCGTTCGCATTTGTTGATTCGGCGTTCGCATTTGTTGATTCGGCGTTCGCATTTGTTGATTTGGCGTTCGCATTTGTTGATTTGGCGTTCGCATTTGTTGATTTAGCGTACGCATTTATAGAACGGATAGAAAAGCCCAAAAAGCCTGCTAGATATAAATTTGCTTAACTGGGCAGACACAAGCGATCGCTAAGGCTAAAACCTTTAAAAATTATAGCTTGGCTCTTTTGTGGATAAGGTTTTTCCAACTTGTGTGTACACTGTAGCCCCTGTGGTATGCTCCCGTGCCTACACAGCGATTGATTATTTTTTTAATTGGAAGTCCCTAACCTAAATTCTTGGGCTTCAGCCAAAATCGGATTGACATCAAACCAAGAACCATCTTCATTCCGGTATTCAAATACAAACATACTGCGGAGCAAAAGTTCGTATCTTTCATGACCTCTCAAGTTTTTCTCTTGCGCCACCTTACGCAGTAATTCCCATTCATCGGGCGTAATTGCCAAAGTTAGCTCATTACGGCGTTGTTTAATCACTCTATTTACGCACTCTTGTGACAAAGGTGGGTCTTCTTGCTGAAGACAACGAAATAATAACATTAACAAGTTACGCAAATGACCGCCGCTAACTAAGCACAGCCTTTCTAAACTATCAGGACTATCAAAAACTTCACTAATCAAATGCTGGCTTTGTTCCCAACTGACACCAGGAAAAGCTCTCGCCATCACCATTTGTCGCAGCAGTGTAATTCCTTGTGAAAATTGCGAACCATCTTGTAGTTGCACAGGAACCATCGGCAAAACCTTGGGGTCTGCGCCAAAGCGATTTGTTAACCTTCCTAAAGCGTTGGAAAAAATCAACACTAAGGGAATAGTATAAACAACATGACAATTTAGCTGGTTTAATTGTTCACCGCGTTCAACAAAGAGATATTCTGGCTGGTAATGACCGGAAGGTTTCAAAGAATTATCCACTCTGTCGAGATTATCTATAATTACCACTAGTCCTTGTTTACCTTGCTGCTTAAGTTTTTCTCTAGCAGGCTTGAGCAATTCTTTGTTAATTGATTCTAAAATGCCATTGGTACGCGGTTCTAAATATTGCCGTAACTGTCCACGGAGTTTAGGACTATCTTTAGTTTTGGCAGTAATTTTGGCAATACCTACAGATAACTCTCCCCCAAGTTCTATCGGCGTTTGCAAAAATTCACCAAGTTCAGTAAACAGAGTTTGAAAGTATCCTGGTTTGAGGTTAATTTTTATTGCTTCTAGGCTTTGACTAACCTCACGAGCTACTGCCAGTAATATATCTGTAACATCAATATCAGCCATATCCAGGCTTTGGCTAGACTCGAAATAAACCGCATGAAATCCCTGCTGTTCTAACTCTGCCTTTAGCCGCAGTAATTCAGTAGACTTGCCACAGCCAATATGTCCGGTAAATAATTGACAGGTAGGTTCTTCAGGTGAAAGGCGGGTGATAGTTCGCCCTAATTCTTCAATAATCTTGGCACCACGCACTTTAGAGAAATCAATATAATACTGTCTATCCTCCGGTTTGCTCACAACCAGAGTCTTACTGGGATTGCAAGCTTGAAAAAACCTGACTAAATCTAGTTTCATCACAAATCACCCAAAATTAGGCTGACACTCTTGCCCATTTCAGTGATTATACAGACGAGAAAGCGGCTATTTCGGAAAAAGCTTTTTCAAAACAGCTGATTAAAAACTTCCAATTAAAAAAATATCTAACTTTTCTTGTGGGGTGGACATCTTGTCCGCCCTTATTTACTGGCGGGCGAGACGCCCACCCCACAATAAATGTCTACAATTTCAACTTTTCACCCCGAATCGAATAATCTAACAACTCCATCGGGTGAATAACTGAAATAGTCTTACCTTGCAAGTGCAAATACTTCGTAATTTGCAAAGTACACCCCGGATTAGCAGAAGCAATTAACTCAGCACCAGTATTCAACAAATTCTGCACTTTTTGCCGACCCAATTCTTCAGAAACTTCCGGTTGCAACATATTATAAACCCCAGCACTGCCACAACATAAAGCTGCATCTATTGGTTCTCTCAACTTCACCCCTGGAATTTGCCGCAACACCTGACGCGGTTGCACGCTAATCTTTTGTCCATGCAATAAATGACAAGCATCTTGATAAACTAAATTTAAAGGTTTATTAGTCAACGGTGAAAGTTTTGCTGTTAACCCAACAGTTGCCAAAAACTCTTGAGCATCTTTAACTTTAGCGGCAAAATCCTTCGCCTTTTCCCGATATTCTGGGTCATCTTCTAAAATATGACCGTATTCTTTCAAAGTATGACCGCAACCAGCAGCATTAATAATCACGAAATCTACATCTGTTTTGGCAAAACTATCAATCATCTGCCTTGCTAAAGCTTTCGCCTGTTCTGTTTGTCCTTGATGTTCGGGAAGCGCTGCACAACAACCTTGAGATTTCGGAATCACAACTTCACAACCATTCGCCGTTAAAACCCGCACGGTTGCTTCATTCACAGGAGAGAAAAACAGCCGTTGCACGCAACCCAAAATCACCCCGACTCGGTAGCGCTTCTCACCTTTAGCGCGAATAATGGTAGGCAAATTATCTTGAAAAGATTTGAGAGTAATTTCTGGCAGAATAGATTCCATTGCTGCCAAACGGGGCGATATTTTATTGAGTAAACCCGTAGCCCGAAATAATTTAGCAAATCCCAACTTTTGATAAACCAACAAGGGAACTAATAAAACCCGTAAAAGGTTAGGATAAGGAAACAAAGAAAATATCAGTTGACGAAATAACTTGTCTGGCAAACTGCGAGGATAATTTCGTTCAACTTGATGACGAGTTGCAGAAATTAACTTGTCATACTGCACCCCAGAAGGACAAGTACTCACACAAGCAAGACAGCCCAAACAAGAATCAAAATGTTCTACAGTTGCCGTATTTAGAGCAATGTCACCCTGATTAATTGCATCCATTAAATAGACGCGTCCTCTAGGAGAATCCATCTCCTTACCCAGCACCCGATAACTCGGACAAGTCGAGAGACAAAATCCACAATGTACACAACTATCAATTAACTTTGGGTCAGGCGGATGATTCTCATCAAACCCCTTCAAATTCTTTAAACTAGCCGTATTATTAACAGAATTTTCTGAAACTTGCATATTTCTTTTCCCCTCTCTATCTCAGCGTCCTCAGTGTCTCTGCGGTTGGTTAAAACTAAATCCCACCCACAAACCTACCAGGACTTAAAATATTCTTACTATCAAACTGTTCCTTAATACGACGCATCAACGGCAAAGCATTCCCCGTATAACCCCAAACATCTATTTGTTCTTTAACCGCCACTGGTGCTTCCAGAATTGTTAAAAAACCTCTACTCGCTTGAGTGCGTAGGCGCAGCCCGCCGTGGGCATCGCCTCCGGCGCAGCCTAGCTCATCGCGTACTTTCAAAACTTTATTTTTATCCTCTAATTGTAACAAACCCAAACCACTACTTATATGAATTAAACCCAACTCCACCTGAGTCAAAATCTCCACAGCAGCAGTAGGTAACACTCCTATTTTGCAAATGATTACAGATTCTGTGTCAGAAAAATGGATTCGTTCTTGTAATCTCTGCCATAGATTAGCCTCATCACCATCGGCAAAAATTGCCCCATCTAAACCTAACTTTTGCCCTACTTCCAAAATTCGGTTTGACTGTTCCTTAACACTCTCACTAATACTTTGAAAGCGGGCAATTAATCCCAGTCCTTCACCCAAACCTAAACTAGACACCAACTTAGTTGATAGCAAATCAGCCTGAACAGGTGTTAACGCCGAACCTCGAAGGATATCAGCCGCTTGAGATACAGCCTCTGCACTACCCGTTAGTACTACCGTCCCCGATGCCTCTGGTAGCGGATATATGCGGAAAGTTAGTTGACTAATAAAGCCTAATGTGCCGTAAGACCCAGTAAGCAATTTCATCAAGTCATATCCAGCAACATTTTTAACTACTCTTCCCCCAGCTTTAGCGATTTGTCCATCGGCACGCACAAAAGTAATACCTAGTAGCTGGTCGCGCACACTACCATAACGTTGCCGCAGAGAACCTGTATCACCTGTGGCAACAATACCACCAATGGTTGCTGACTCTGGTGCTGTGGGGTCAAGAGCGAGAAATTGCCGCGATTTTATCAAAAGTGCTTGCAAATCAGAGAACTTCATCCCAGCTTCTACTGTGACAGTCAAATCCCCAACAGCATGTTCAATCAGTTGGTTCATGCGTTCTGTACTAACTACAATATCAACGCCCTTAGCTAAACCGCCCCAGCTAAGTTTACTGCAACTACCACAGGGAAGAACACGCCAGTTGTTAGTGTGAGCTGTAGCAATAACTGTAGCTAACTGTTGTTGAGTGCGAGGATAGACGATACAACTAGGAGAATTTCCAGAAGCGTAAAGGTCTTGCAGCTTCTGATTAGAGATTGCCTGTTGAATACGTTTTTGCTGACTTAGTTCGATATTTTCCCAAAGACAAACAGCATTTTCGCCGACGATAGATGCAAAATCAGAAGCGCACACGCCTTGCGGCTTGTCGTTAGACATCGCTTTCATTTAGTTTATTTTTTTACGCCCTACATTTAATTTACTGGCTAACCTGACCAAAAAAGCGCATTACCGTTAATGTACGGTGGGTTTATTTTGTTATTTCTTAGCTAATTTTAATCAGTTTATCAGGTGTAATTCAGGGCGATCGCTGATTATAGTCATTAATGTAGGGAATTCCGTACTGGAGTTGATTGTCCAGTTAACCTCAAAATAGAAAATAATAGATATATGGACAAACGGTATTTTTTACAGGCTAGTGCAGTAATAGTCGGCACAGCATTGTTATCAAAGTATATCAATTGGGAGTCAGAAGCGATGACAACTTCTAATAGTGAATTTGAAATCACCAAACCTGAAGAAGAGTGGCAGACGATTTTAACGCCAGAACAGTTTAATGTATTGCGTAAACACGGGACTGAACGCCCTTACACCAGCCCATTGGATAAGGAATACGACAATGGGACTTATTATTGTGCTGCGTGTAAACAGCCACTGTTTACCTCTGATACCAAATTTAACAGTGGTACTGGCTGGCCTAGCTTCTTTAAGCCGATTGAAGGTGCGATCGCTACTACTGAAGATCGGTCGTTGTTTATGACCAGAACCGAAGTACATTGTAGTCGTTGTGGTAGCCATCTGGGTCATGTTTTTGATGACGGCCCTGCACCCACAGGGAAGCGCTATTGCATGAATGGGGTTTCGTTGAAGTTTACTCCTGCCTAATTTAGTTGCGTAGGTGTAGCCCGCACTTCGGCAAAGCTACTTCGACTGCGCCCTTCTCTACGAGAGGCTGCGCCTTAAGCGTAGCTATGCCGCAGGCTTTATGGCTACGCCCTTCTCTACGAGAGGCTGCGCCAACGACTACGCTCAGGACAAGCTCACGACAAGCTCACGACAGGCTCAGTGACCATTGTAGACATTGCAGGCACTAACCTAAATTATGAAATTTTGAGGCTTGACCAAGGGTGAATAAATTTTTGACAATAACTTCTCCTATTCAATCTTAATGGACGAAGTATTGTCAATTTCAATAAATGCAACTCTTGGTCTTCACTAGAGTTATTTACCTAAATCATCCTATTTATTTGGGTCTTTTTTATCCTTTTTATCTTTGGGATATTTTTTAGGTTTTTTAACTTCTTTATTACTTTTTCTTTCCTTCGATATCAGGGTTTTCCAACTAGGTTAATCAGTGAAGGCTTCTATTTTCTGCTGTTAGTAAATCAGGAGATGACTTACCGATATTCTTTTAGGGCAAAAAAGAAAGTATCAAACATAAATACCACTAACTACCATGATCCGGTGTTGTTTGATTATCGGGGTCAATCCAAAATTTAAAATCGTTCGACTGAGCGAGGTCGAAGTCCAAAATTCAAAATCGTTTGACTATTGTTCCAACAACTTTATCCGTTGCCACCAACGATTTAGTGGATAATACACTACAGGTGCCCACAGACTACTAAGAATGGCAGAGGCTAGGGCGACACGCTGGTAATATGTCCAAATATCTGTTACCTTGCGCTCATTCCCCATCAAAGTTAATTGCAACCCAAAAATAGTTTCTGCCAAAACTGCCATTACAAACACAATTACAGCAATCGAAATAAAATCTTCTTCGATAAAACGCTGCTTCTGAAGCAGAGCAGTTAAAATTCCGACTATACCTAAACTAAGGGCATGAGTAGGGTCAGGTGATGTCATTGAATCTTGAAGTAGTCCTAGAACTATCCCTGCCAATGCTCCCGCAAACACTGTGCGCTTCACACTCCAAGCTACCACCCAAATTAATAGCCAGTTAGGGGCAATTCCCAATAGTTCCATACCTGGCAAGCGGGTTGGCAATAATAGTAAACATAAGAGTACAGAACTAGCCGTCACTATCCAACCCAACAACTGACGTACACCGGGATGCCAATGAAAAAGTGGCTGGATTCGGAATTTCGATTTTCGCTGTGATGATTTTGGCTTTTTCTGCCTGCTACCAACAAATGCAGGAATCTTCATTTTTCTATGGATTTTTTTGAAGAATTGACTTAGACTTTTGCGGCACTTGATTTACCGACTTTTGGATTTCCAACTCTTGGTTTTCTAGCTTTGGATAAACAGCCACCCAATCGAGAGAGCGGATTGGCGGAAAAAGCTCGATTTTCGCTACTGAGGCGGGAAGTTTCTTTAAATCCAGCGACTTGATTCGTCCTACTGCCAAACCAGATGGAAATTTCTGACTATAAGTAGATGTGGAAACTAAATCTCCTACCTTAACATTTGGGACTTTTTCATAAAACTCCAGCACAGCTTCTGCTGAAGAATCCCCACGCAAAACGCCTTTAGCTGCTGTGCGGCTAACTGATACACCCACTTGACTTTTAAGATCGCTGATTAGCAACACGCGACTAGTATTGGGAGTTACACTCTCCACTAAACCCACTAATCCGCCTTCTGCCTTGACTATGAAGCCTTCCTGAATCCCTGCATTTGCACCACGATTCAGGGTAACTTGTTGCCACCACTGATCAGCACTACGTCCTACAACCCGCGCTGGAATTGGCCGTGATGCCAACGGCTCTTTTTCCACATAGCCTAATAAATCTTGTAGCTTTGTCTTTTGACTTTCCAAATCTACAATACGGGTTTGCAATTCCAATATCCGAGCATCCCTGAGACGTTCTTCTGGAGTTGGCCCTGACTGCAACATCTCTAACGGACGGGTAATTGCCTGGTATGTCTCAAGTACCAGTGCACCTTGAGTTTGTCGCAATATCCAAGCACTACCAACTACTAAAGCTAACAACCCGATTTGCAACCCTTTATGATCCCACCAACGCCGTATTGTAACCATATATACATTAATATATTTAAATAATTAAGTTCTATTTGAGTTCTATTTATATAAAACCCAAATAGAACTCTAGTTTGATATTTTTCCGACTACATATTGCGAGAGCTTTCAATAACTACTCTTTCCAACTGTTTAAAGTTTTCTAACACACGACCTGTTCCCAGCACAACACAGCAGAGAGGATCGGCGGCAATGTGAGTCACAATCCCCGTTTCATGGCTAATTAAGGTATCTATGCCTTTGAGCAAAGCACCACCACCGGCTAACATAATACCTCTGTCAATAATGTCTGCTGCCAGTTCTGGAGGTGTGCGTTCCAGTGTCCGCTTCACAGCTTCTATAATTACTGATAGCGGTTCCAACATACTTTCACGAATTTCTGGGGCTTTAATTGTTACAGTACGTGGAAGACCAGAAAGTAGGTGTAAGCCCCGGATTTCCATCATAGCGTCATTATCATCATTAGTAGGATAGGCAGAACCCATCCGAATCTTGATGTCTTCGGCAGTTCGCTCACCAATGACTAAGTTATGAACTTTCTTAATATACTGAAGAATCGATTCAGTAAGTTCATCCCCAGCAATGCGTACTGATTCACTAATCACTGTACCCTGAAGACTCAGCACTGCAACTTCTGTTGTACCACCACCAATATCGATGATCATGTTGCCAGTGGGTTCAGCAACCGGTAGTCCGGCACCAATGGCAGCAGCTACAGGTTCATCGATTAAATAAACTTTTCTTGCTCCTGCTTGGTGAGCTGCATCCATCACAGCTCGCCTTTCTACTCCGGTGACACCACTGGGAATACCAATGACAATCCGGGGTAAAATTAAGGATTTACCTTCATTTACACGCTCAATAAAGCTTTTGAGCATCAGCTCGGCTATATCGAAATCAGCGATTACACCATCGCGCAAAGGACGGAGGGCAATCACGTTTCCAGGTGTGCGACCGAGCATTTTTTTGGCTTCTTCTCCTACTGCCAGTGCTACCTTTTCGTTGACATCGATAGCAACTACAGAAGGCTCTTGCAGTACAATACCTTTACCAGATACATAAACGAGGGTGTTAGCAGTACCGAGGTCGATACCCATATCCCATGATGTGCGAAAGTTCCTAAAAATACCCACGCGTCTTTAAGCCCCCTATGTGCGATACTTCTTGACTACAACGGTAGAGTTGATTTGATTATGTTTATATCCTGAGTTGAGTAAACTAGACTATATTTTTATATGATTCTCAGGAATATTTACTATGTCTTACTTCTTTGTTTTTTGATATTTTATGGTTAGCTTAAAATATCCGTGTACTTTTATGTGTTTCTCCTAGTAGTATGTATAATTTTTTAAGTCAACTATATTGTTAACTGTTTAACGGATTATTTTCAAGTGTTTCACAATTCGCTATGATGAAAGTCTAAATTGCTAAGTACGCATGTACTAAAAGGTAACGCAGATGAGTATCAATGTTGTCACCCTCATTGGTCGTGTAGGCGGCGACCCAGAGATTAAGTATTTCGAGTCTGGTAGTGTTAAGTGTAGATTGACACTAGCTGTTAATCGCCGTACTAAAGAAGGCGAACATACTGACTGGTTTAATTTGGAACTATGGGGAAAAACGGCTGAGGTGGCAGGTAATTATGTACGTAAAGGCAGGCAAATTGCAGTTAAAGGTTCCTTAAAGTTTGACACATGGAGCGATCGCCAAACAGGAGCAAACCGATCCTCACCAGTTATCCACGTAGATCAACTGGATTTATTAGGCTCTAAGCGCGATTCAGAAGGGGGCGGAGATTTTTCGCCAGAGAATTTCTAATTGAGCATTGAGCATTGCACATTGGTTATTAGTCCTTTGCCCTCACAAATGACAAAGCGCAAAGTCTGAGCGGAGGTTTCCTCCGCTCAGAACTTTGTAAGAGAGGACTAATGACTAATGACTAATAACTAATTTGCAGTGTCACTGATGCTTCTACTTGCTGCTCACCACCAACGACAGGAGTGGAAGCATCAGCTACTTTGGCAGCTTCAGCTCTTAAAAACATGGGTGGTGGAGGCGCACTGGCATTATTAACTTGAATGCTCACCACTTCTTTAGATTGGAAACCCAAAGCACTGAAAACAGCATTAGCTTGCTGCTGGGCATCTTGGGTGGCTTTTTTTAATGCTTGTTTTTGAGCAGCCGCGATCGCTTCATCATTAGCAACAAAACTAATCCCATTAATTTCTGTTGCACCCGCTTTCACTGCATCATCCAATAATGTACCAGCTTTCTCGGTAGGAATGCGAAAACTTACGGTGTTATTGGCAGCATAGCCTGTAATCCTCTGCACATTATTCGTGTAGCTGTAAACTGGATTAAGTCGGATACCAGTAGTTTGTAATTTTTCAACATTTTGGCTTTTGAGGAACGCAACTACAGCCGATGACCTCCGGGCGGCTTCTTGCTGTACCTCTTGGGCTGTTTTCCCCTGAATCTCTACTCCTAAACTGACTTGGGCCAGGGTTGTAGGTATTGTTTCTACTCCGCGACCACTAACACTAAGGGTTCGCCATAATTTCTCTTTTTCTTGTGCCAATGTTGGCAGTGTAAAAGTTAAGCATAAAAACATTGTTAAAGG
Source organism: Nostoc sp. (assembly GCF_036916735.1). Lineage (GTDB taxonomy): Bacteria > Cyanobacteriota > Cyanobacteriia > Cyanobacteriales > Nostocaceae > Nostoc. The sequence goes on along the minus strand of NZ_JBALFV010000058.1, from coordinate 83,289 downwards.
CAGTATTTTCCACAAGTTTCCATTGGGAAACTGAAAACCGACTAAAGCGGCTCTAGTCATAAGATTTGCACTCCTCAAAGTATCCACAGATGTTTTTAATAAAGGTATATAGCAATATTCTGGTGGCTGTTAAGAGAGTTAACAGTCACCACAAGTTTTTCACAACTCAAGTGCGATCGCTAGATACGATTTGTATGTTCTTACTTTGACACTGCCATAATCAAAAGTTGAAATGGTTACATTTTTGGAAACTAAAAAAATTACACAGTATTTTCTCAAGCTAGTTTTGAGAGTTTGTAGTACACTTTAGTGCTTAGAAAATAAGGACTGAAGTCCTGACTACAAACTTGCTTACCAATAAATTAAAATCTGTAGTCCCGGTTTGAGAAGTTTTCTGGCGGCGCTTAATTAAGTTGACAAATGACACAAATTAATTTTTGGAAGCTGCAAATAACATTTCCATAGGATGTTTTTCAGAAACGCGTCAAAATCAAAGAGAAGGATTTTCAGAGAACCCATGCATTTGTTAGATCCAATCAACTTCTCTTTTCCTCTGCTGGCTACCGCAACACAAGCCGCAGACAGTTCAATGGTAGTAGCAGCAGTCTTACTAAGCTTAGTAGTCGTTTATCTCGCCAGCAAAGTTGGTGGAGAGTTATCAAACCAAGTGGGTTTACCGCCTGTCTTAGGCGAACTTGTAGGTGGTGTGGTAGTTGGTATTTCTGTTTTCCATCTTTTGGTGTTTCCAGAAGGCGGCACAGACAGTTCTAACTCTTTGATCATGTCCTTCCTTCAAATCACTGCTGGTTTAACGCCTGAAGCGACTCCAGCCGTGTTTGCAGCGCAGTCTGAGGTCATTTCGGTTTTGGCAGAATTGGGTGTGATTATCCTGCTGTTTGAAATCGGCTTGGAATCAAACTTAAAAGATTTAATGGCAGTTGGTATCCAAGCCACCGTCGTTGCAGTAGTGGGAGTAGCAGTACCCTTTGCTGCTGGCACTGTGGGGCTGATGACTTTCTTTGGGATTGCTGCTGTACCTGCAATTTTTGCCGGGGCGGCTTTGACTGCTACTAGTATTGGGATGACTTCCAAAGTGCTGTCAGAGTTGGGGCGACTCAATTCTAAAGAAGGGCAGATTATTTTGGGTGCTGCCGTCATTGACGACGTTTTGGGAATCATCGTTTTAGCGGTAGTTGCCAGCCTAGCTAAAGACGGCGTGGTGGATGTCAGTAAAGTTATTTATTTAATTATCAGCGCCACTGGTTTTATTTTGGGAGCAATTCTACTAGGGAATGTTTTCAATAAGTCCTTTGTAGCGATCGCTGATCAACTCAAAACACGGGGTGGACTGGTGATACCAGCATTCATCTTCGCTTTTGCTATGGCATACCTTGCCGCCGTCATCCACTTAGAAGCAATTTTAGGAGCTTTTGCGGCGGGTTTAGTTCTAGAAGAGACAGATAAGCGCAAAGAACTGCAAAGGCAAGTCTGTCCTATTGCCGATATGTTAGTGCCAATTTTCTTTGTGACTGTTGGGGCAAAAACCGATTTGGGAGTTTTAAACCCAGCAATTCCCGATAATCAAGAAGGTCTAATTATGGCAACTTTCCTGATCACAGTAGCCATTCTCGGTAAAGTAATCACAGGCTTAAGCGTGTTTGGTCAACCGGAAATCAACCGTTTAGCGATCGGTGTGGGGATGATTCCCAGAGGGGAAGTTGGATTAGTGTTTGCTGGTGTCGGCGCAGCCAGTGGCGTTCTCTCGAAACCATTAGGAGCAGCAATTATCATGATGGTTATCTTGACAACCTTTTTAGCTCCTCCTTTGTTACGATTTGTATTTCCAGACCCAAAAACTGTGGATGCAGCCTCAGACCAACTGATTTTGGATGGTTCCTCTGGAACCTCGTTGGTAATTGAACCACCTCAGTCAAGAGTGCCAGCATCAAATGACAGTAGCAATTTGGAAGTAACCCCAGAATCTAGCGATCGCTAATCTTTGGGAATGGGGAACTCGCGGCCCCCCACGTTAGCGAAGCGGGGCGAAGCGGGGCGAAGCCCAGTGGAGATTAGGGGCATGGGGAATGGGAAGAAACTTGTTCAATAACTCTCCCTCATCTTCCTCATCGCCCTCATCCGCAACTTTGCAATGGAAACTTCTCTTCCTAAATTTCCGTCCCGTCTGATTGTAAAATAATCGTCTGTTTATAATTTCTACCAGCATTCGGAATGTTATTTAAGCTGTTGCGCCTACAAGTTGCACTATTTTCATTGTCAAAAAAAGCTGCAAACCTTCTCCCTTGCTCCCTGCAAGAACTGCCCCCCTGCGGTGTCAATGTGCTTGCTTAAATGCTTAACAGCTTATTTCCAGTCTCCCTTGGCTTGTGAGCCTTTATTTGAAAACTTTCCAGGTAATTGGGGAGTAAAACCCATAAATTTTGCTAGATCCTCTCAAAGGAATGGGAATTATCTATTTAGTACATTGATGGCGAAAAACAAAAAACAGTTATCAGTGAACAGTTATCAGTTATTAGTTTTCTAGCTTCCTTGAAAGTCAGAATTTCTACCTCTAAAGGTGAAAAATTTCATATGAGGATTTATACACAATATGAAACCTGGTAACTGATTTAAGCGCGTCTTTAAACCAGCTTAAAAAATCAGAAAAGGCATCAGATGTCAAGTTTAGGTAGTGACAGTGTAATGATTTGCCAATATGTTGAGATGTTGACCAGAAATAAAAAGGTACAGAGTAAGTAAATTTATTTATGGGCTTGGTAAATTTTTGACTTTTGACTTTTGACTTCCCCGTACCCCTGCGGGGAAGCAAGCTACGCGCAGCGTCCTGTAGGGAAGGGGCTGACGGCTCCCATGAACGTGAATTAGGAGAAAGGACTGTGAAATTACACTGGTTACTACCCAGCACTATTGGAACTATATTCATGCTATCGTCGCCGGTAATGGCTGCGAGACTTGAATCTTGGCGCTTTGATGCCAACCAAAACAGGCTGGAAATTAATACTGTAGGAGCAGTTCAACCCCAGGCACAACTAATTTTCAACCCAACTCGGCTGGTAATTGATTTGCCAGGAACTACATTTGGGCGTCCGCAGTTAACCCAACAGGTGGGCAGTGGAATTCGCTCGATCCGGGTTGGGCAGTTTGATGCAGAAACAACCCGTATAGTTATCGAACTGACTCCTGGTTATACTTTAGACCCCAAACGAGTGCAATTTGTTGGTACAACTGGCGATCGCTGGAGAGTGCAATTACCTAGACCAGAAGTTGATAGAGTAGCCTCTTCTCCCAGAAGTGCTTACACTGTTGTTACCCCAGACTCTGAGCCGCAACCTCGTATTTCCAGGGTTGCCACTACTCCAAGAGGGGCGACTCAAATTGAGAACTTACAAGTAACAGGCGATGGGTTGTTTATTCGCACTAATGGTGGTAATCCACCGATTCGGGTAATTCGCAGCCGCGATCGCGCTACCATCTTCATGGATATCTCTAACGCATCTTTATCACCACGTCTGGCGCAACAGAATAATATCCCTGTTAACAGACATGGTGTTAGCCGCGTCGAATTCACCCAACTACAAAGCCAACCTCCTGGCGTTCGCCTGACTTTGCGGGTAGATAAAAATAGCCCCAACTGGCAAGTAACTAATAGTAACAGTGGGGGATTAGTAGTTTTACCTAGTCCCATTGTCAGATTGCCTGGAAATAATAATTCTGACAATCAGTCACAACCACCTTCCTTTCCCACTAGACCATCTGCGGATAACTCGCCAGCAACAATTGAGGCTGTACAACTGGCTGATAATAACAGACAACTGCTAATTAGAGGTGACCAAACTTTATCTGCCACAGGAACCTGGGATAGATCCTTAGGTGTGTTCCGCATCACAATTGCTAATGCCAAGTTAGCTAAGAGAGTTACAGGCCCGACTTTTGCTCCCAATAGCCCCATTCTGCGGGTTCGCCTGCAACCCCAACAATCCAACACAGTTGTTGTTTTAGTTCAACCAGCCCCCGGAGTACAACTTGGGCAACCCCAACAAATCGGCAACCAGCTTTTGGTATCAATACAAGGTTCTCGGCGAATTGTTGCCCTCCCGGGAAGACCCCCCTTTGCTTTACCTGGACTACCACCGCCAAACCGGGGACCATTCCCAGACCCAAACAATCATAATCTCCAACCTCTAATACAACCACAACGCCGAGTTACCAATGGGCGAGTGGTAGTAATTATTGACCCAGGACATGGTGGCAAAGATTCTGGAGCGCTTGGCATTGGGGGGGCACGCGAAAAGGATGTTATCTTGCCTATTGGTAAGAGACTGGCTGAGATTTTGCAGCAACATGGTGTACAAGTAATTATGACTAGGGATTCTGACTATTTTGTTACCCTTCCGGGACGGGTGCAATTAGCAGAACGAGCTAATGCTGATGTGTTTGTTAGCATCCACGCTAATTCAGCAGGTGCAAGTCGTCCCGATGTTAATGGCTTAGAAGTCTATTATTACGATAGCGGTCTGGATCTAGCTCGCATTGTCCGCAGTAGTATTCTTCAAAGTATTAGTACTATCAAAGACAGGGGAGTGCGGCGAGCCAGATTTTATGTACTCAGAAAAAGTTCTATGCCCTCCATTCTTGTGGAAACAGGTTATATGACTGGTCGAGAGGATATGGCTAGGCTGAGAACCTCAGCTTACCAAAATCGAATGGCAGAAGCGATCGCTCGTGGCGTTCTTCAGTATCTCAAGAGAAGATAAGTGATTTAGTCAAAATTATTGAGTAAATACATCTAGTTTTTACCATTTTTATCGAATTTAGTAGTAAACAATTTAAGTATTTTTGCGGCGGGTTCGGACTAGCTTCTTTGTTATTGTCATCTGATGATTTGCAAGCCAAGCAATTTTAGATTTTGGACTTTCCTGCGGAACGCTACGCGTAGCTTGCTTCCACAAAGTGGTACGACTTCGCTCAATCGAACGATTTTGGACTTCGACTTCGCTCAATCGAACGATTTTGGATTAACCCCACCGATAAAGGAATGGGGGTTGAGAATTTTAAATTTTCGATAATGGAATTATTTCACCCCACAAGAGGTGTTAATGTATCAAAGCGTTAGTCCACCATGAACCAAAAATCTAAAAATCTAAAATTAGGAATCTAAAATCTAAAATTGACAGTCAAATAGATATAGGCTCATGGCATGGCAAAATCAAAGGAGCGTGCTATATTTTACGCCATTAGCTGTGTCTTAATAACAGCGCAAAACTCAAGTGTGCGCGGTGACGGTGTGAGGAATTACCAATATGTAGAGATGTTGACGGCTCCCATGAATGTGAATTAGGAGAAAAGACTGTGAAATTACACTGGTTACTATCCAGTACTATTGGAACTATCTTCATGCTGTCGTCGCCGGCAATGGCCGCGAGACTCCAATCTTGGCGTTTTGATACCAACCAAAATCGTCTGGAAATTAATACTTCGGGGGATGTTCAACCCAAAGCACAATTAATTTTTAACCCTACTCGTTTGGTAATTGATTTGCCAGGAACCACATTTGGGCGTCCGCAACTAACCCAACCAGTGGGCGGTGCAATTCGCGCTATCCGTGTTGGGCAGTTTGACGAAGAAACAACGCGCATAGTCGTTGAACTGACTCCTGGTTATACACTTGACCCCAAAGGAGTACAATTTGTTGGCAGAACTGGTGATCGCTGGATGGTACAATTACCCACGCCAGTAGCTGAGAATGTCCCCTCAAATACTGAGGGGCAACAAGAACAAGCTATAGCAACAGAGACTTCACCGAGAACATTTCCACCAGTGTTCTCCCAAAGAAATATTTACAACATGGTGACAGCAAACCCTCTCAATCCCCCTAAAAACGGAATGCTTGCCGCCAGAGTTACTCAAATTGAGAACTTACAAGTCACAGGCGATGGTTTTTTCATTCGCACCAATGGTGGTAATCCTCAGATTCAGCTAAATCGTAGCAACAATCAAAGGGCAGTTAACATCGATATTACTGGCGCTACTTTATCACCAAATCTAGGGCAGCGCGATTTGCCGATTAATCGCTATGGTGTCAGCCGCATTCAGTTCAGCCAACTACAAACAAGCCCATCTGTTGTTCGCATAACTTTACAGGTGGACGAAAATAGTCAAAATTGGCGAGCAACAACTAGCAGTATTGGTGGTTTTGTGGTTCTGCCCAGTCGTGGCGTTGCCCAGTTACCTGGAGATAATAGTCCACGCCCAATACCATCAACTAACACCTCACTTGCTACCATTGAATCTGTACAATTGGCTAATAATGGCACACAACTACTGATTAGAGGCGACCAAGCTTTATCTGCAACAGGAGGCTGGGATAGAACTTCTGGTCTATTCCGCATTACCATCAACAATGCTCGGTTAGCTCCCAGAGTTACAGGCCCGAATTTTAATGCTAACAGCCCTATCCTACGGGTTCGTCTGCAACCACAAGAATCCAATACTGTTGTCGTCTTGGTTCAACCAGCAGCCGGAGTACAAATTGGGGAACTCAATCAGGTTGGCGACCAGCTTTTAGCTTTAGAATTACAACGCTTTGGTAACGTCACACCTCCTACTGATTTACCTCCTTTACCATCGCCAAACCTAAGTCAATTCCCAAACCCCACAGATAATCCCCCTCCTATCTCTCAGCCACAGCCGCACCCCTCCTCAGTTCCCAGAGGGAAATTACTAGTTGTGATTGACCCAGGACATGGTGGAAAAGACTCAGGTGCCCCTGGTCTAGGTGGACTTTTAGAAAAGGACGTAATCCTGCCTATTGGTAAAAGGGTAGCAGCAATTTTAGAGCAAAATGGTGTACAGGCAGTACTCACGCGGGATGCTGACTTTTTTGTAGAACTTCAGGGACGAGTAGAAATTGCCAAGCGAGTTAATGCGACTGCCTTTGTCAGCATTCACGCTAATTCGGTTGATAATCGCCCTGATGTTAATGGGTTAGAAGTATATTATTATGATAGCGGTTATGCTCTGGCTGAAGTAGTTCGCAAAACCATCCTCCAGAACATCAGTACAATCAAAGACCGGGGAACTCGCAAAGCTAGATTTTACGTCCTCAGAAAAAGCTCTATGCCCTCGATTTTAGTAGAAACAGGCTATATGACTGGTCGAGAAGACAATCCCAGATTGGGAACACCAGAGTATCAAAATCAGATGGCAGAAGCGATCGCTCGTGGCATCCTAAAATACTTACAGCGTTAAGTAGATCGGCGTAAATAATTATTCTTGGTATAAGGCAGGGGTCAGGCTTGCCGTGACTTGTACGCTCGCTTGTCCTGAGTTTAGCCCGAGCTTGTCCTGAGCTTGTCCTCTTGGTAGTCGTAAAGCCTGCGGCATAGCTACGCTTAAGGCGCAGCCTCTGGTAGAGTTGGGCGTAGTCGTAAAGCCTGCGGCATAGCTACGCTTAGGGCGCAGCCTCTGGTAGAGTTGGGCGTAGTCGAAGTGGCGTAGCCGAATGGGGGCAGGGAGCAGGAAGAAAAAGAGTTTAAGCTTTATTTACTTTTCTTCACATAGTTTGGTTTTATTGCACCGACCTACTTAACATAGTACAAATTACTATCAAAAGGTGGTATTTAGACTTTTTAGGATCCAGAATTTAGTGGTCAAATTGTAGATTGTCTGCTAAATTCTGTATCTTAAATCCCAAAACCTAAATTAACATTTGCCTGTGTATTCATCTTCGATCTTTGAAGCGAATCTTGACAATTTTTCTGAGCAAGAACCCCAACGTGCCCCAATTGGCATCTTTGACAGTGGTGTGGGCGGACTGACAGTACTACGACAACTATATCGGCAACTCCCCAATGAATCAATTATTTACTTTGGGGATACAGCTAGACTTCCTTACGGAATTCGTTCCCAAGCAGAAATTTTACAATTCACCCGTGAAATTCTTACCTGGCTACAACAGCAGCAGGTAAAAATGGTAATTATGGCTTGTAACACGAGTTCTGCCCTAGCCTTAGAAACCGTGCGTCAGGAATTCAACATCCCCATTTTGGGAGTAATACTACCAGGTGCAAAAGCTGCCGTGCAGCAAGGAAAGCGAATTGGTGTAATTGCCACTCCCGCTACGGCTAAAAGTAATGCTTATAAGCACGCCATCCTCGAAATTGCTCCAGATGTCCAAGTCTGGCAAGTTGGATGTCCAGAGTTTGTGCCACTCGTTGAGCAAAATCGGATTCACGACCCCTACACTGCTGAAGTAGCACGAGCCTATTTAGAGCCTTTACTAAAGCAGGAAATTGACATTTTAGTTCATGGCTGTACCCATTATCCCCACCTTACACCAGTATTGCGATCGCTCCTCCCCTCTCATGTCCAACTGATTGACCCAGCTGTTCATGTCGTAGCAGCTTGTGCCCAAGAGTTAGACTTGCTAGGCTTAAAAAATACCCACCTCCCACTGCCAACTCGCTTCGCCGTTAGCGGTTCTCCTCAACAGTTTTCCCAGTCAGGAGTGCAGTGGCTAGGCTATACCCCAATGGTTGAAGAGGTTTGCTTCACTAATACCGCTATTTCCCAACTCTAATAAAAATAATTAGTCCTTAGTCCTTTAATCAAAACAAATGACCAAAGACTAAGGACGAATAATAAATGATTATTAACTATTGACTAACTATTGACTATTAACTGATATCTCTTGCTTGTGTTTTCCTTCGGTAGATGAAGGGAACCTTGTAGGAACAGTCTTTGTACCCGTTCGCTTTGCCAGTGCTAATAACAGGTAAACTGTGAACAAATATCCAGACGCTAAAATAAAAATCATCATAGGCATACTTCCGTAAATCATTGTTCTACCAGCACCTTTCTAAATGAATATAAAATTCCATAAAATTAGTAAGCTGTCGCGCCTACAAGTTGCACTATTTTCATTGTCAAAAAAAGCTGCAAACCCTTTCCCTTACTTTCTGCTCCCTGCTCCCTGCTCCTTGCCCCCTGCCTCCCTGCGGCCTCAATGTGCTTGCTTAAATGCTTAACAGCTTAGAACCCCAGCCAAGCAAGTGCATTCTTGATGGCTGTAGCTTCATAATGGTAAAACTACCTATAGAGATAAAATTCTCTATAGACTAATAATTTATTGTCTAATGCGATCTCTGGCAGACCATAGATCCCACAGCATCTAGATTGCTAAAAGGCAATCTAAAACTATGATTCTTTGCGGTCTACTTGATCTGCTTTATTTTTGATCACATTGCTGTGAAAGGAGCAATGCTTGCGCTCAACGTGCGCTGAAGACGTGTAGCGGCTTCCCATAGGGATATCGCATAGCTCCAAACCAGGAGTTTCGCGGATCGTAGCAAAAACAAAAGGAATTATTTCCTTACTTTTAAGCTACGACTATTTATTTTAGACCTACATCACCGAGCCAGTAAAATCAACTACTAGGTGAGTTACTTTTCGGGTGTTAATATCTGAAAAATTTAAAATTCCTATATTTTAGCGTAACACAATGACCTGAAATTTTGAGCCGATTCGACTGCTAAATTTCAAATTTTTTCAACAGCCACACGTCAGTCCTGAAGAAATTTAGTCCGACTCGTTCGCCTCCGGAAAAATTATCTTTATTTTGTCAATAGGCAATATTGCTTAATTTATGCAGAAACTCTGGCAAAAAGGTGTACCGGGAAACTAATTGTATAAGTTTAGCTGATATTTGTTTCCATTTATTTATAATTCAGGTTTTAAAGTAACTTAAAACATCAGCTTGCAATAATTAAGCATAATTGCTTATTGACAAATACACTATTAACCTTAAGTATCACCTATAGACTCATGAAAATGGGATTACCTTATGAAAACTTTGCGCTGGCACAGGGTTATCTTAAAATGAGTGTAGGATATGTAAACTTTCGTAACCTAAGTCAGAGTCCGCCCATCCATGACCCCAGCCACCTCCCTGTTTACCCCTGTGGAAGCAGACCTGCGACTACTAGCAGATAACCTAAAACAGCTAGTTGGACATCGCCACCCCATTCTGTTTGCAGCAGCCGAACATTTATTCGGTGCTGGGGGAAAGCGTATCAGGCCAGCAATTGTCCTGCTAATATCGCGGGCAACAATGTTAGAACAAGATATCACGCCGCGTCATCGCCGCCTAGCTGAGATTACAGAAATGATTCACACAGCTAGCTTGGTACATGACGATGTGGTAGATGAATCAGACGTGAGGCGAGGCGTTCCTACCGTTCATAGTTTGTTCGGTAATCGCATTGCCATATTAGCAGGAGATTTTCTTTTTGCCCAATCGTCCTGGTATTTAGCAAATTTGGACAATTTGGAGGTAGTGAAACTGCTCTCAGAAGTCATTATGGATTTGGCTACTGGGGAGATTCAGCAGGGACTTAATCGTTTTGATGCTAGTATCTCTATTGAAACTTACCTTCAAAAGAGTTATTATAAAACAGCTTCGTTAATTGCCAACAGTTCTAAAGCTGCTGGGTTACTCAGTGAAGTTTCGCGAGAAACTGTGGAGCATCTATATAGCTACGGTCGTCATTTTGGTATAGCATTTCAAATTGTTGACGACATTCTAGATTTCACCAGTACAACAGATACTTTGGGTAAACCAGTAGGGTCGGATCTTAAAAGTGGTAATCTGACTGCACCCGTTTTATTTGCTTTAGCCCAAAAACCATCCTTGGAAGTGCTGATTGAGAGAGAGTTTGCCCAAGAGGGGGATTTAGAGCAAGCACTAGCACTAATTCAAGATAGTCAAGGCATAGAACAGGCGCGAGAGTTAGCTGCTCACCATGCGAAGTTAGCAATTGAACATCTTGCAGTTCTCTCACCTTCAGAATCCCACCAGGCGTTGATTAAGATAGCTGAGTATACACTGAGCCGCCTTTATTAAATCAATTACCAGTTAACAGCTACAAAATGGGACTTTAGACCCCAAGCAAAACCTTCCACCTGTTCTTAGGTGGGAAAATTTTGCTTAACTATTAGCTAAAATTTGAAAAATGTTCACTGATAACTGTTTGTTATCTAATTATAGATTAGGTGGAAAATTAAACCGATCACTTGCTTCTTTAAACAACTAGAAGGTTAGTAACTGGCATTAATTTATTTTCATCAAAAACTTTTTCAAACAAATTTGAGATTTAAAATTTTGGATGTGGGATTGTATCTAAAAAATCCCACATCCAAGTTTTTTCTATGCAATATCAGGGGGTATCTGTTTAGGCGATCGCTGTTGTCGTAACTGTTTCTGCATGAGTTTTTCTAGTTCAGTTCGTTGAACTTCAACGGTATGAGTGGTCTTACCCGGCGTCTCCAAAAAAACGATGCTATCTACGGGTTCTAATGCTACCAATTGGAACAAAATATGGGTGACAGGGATAATTTTAGCTAGCATTTGAGGGTCAAGCCCAGCAGGGGAAATTAGAGAGACATCCTGTATGGTAGGAAAAGCGTAAATAACCCGCTTTTCCAATCCTGGATTAGTAAGATTGCTCAATGTAGTTAAAACCCAGCTTGACTCCGAATTTTGGAGAATATAGTACTGGGAGTGACGTAATTTTTGAGCGATCGCTCTAAGGGCAGGAGCAATTGCTGCAATTAGATTTGGTGTCATACCATCGTGGGGTGCATTGTCGATCAGCAATTGAATTTGTGCTTCTAAATCCATAATGACTTGTATACGGCTCCTGGGTAATGGTAATAACATCTATCAAAGTGTGAACAATCCCATCGAAGTTGGGAATAATAAAATCATCCACATTCTTAATGTAGGATTGGTCTGCGTTTAGCTTATACGTAAAATCAAAAAAGCCAACACCCACAGTCGTACAGGTTGTATTTAAATACTTAGGGTCTTTTGAAAACTGAGACTATGAATTCAGCCGTAACCGCAACTATTCCATCTGCAAATATTCTGGGAGAAAATTCTAAAGGCGTGGAGGTGATCTTTCAACTCCTGTCCAGGGAGTTTCAACAATCAACCAAAGCTTCGGAACAGAATTGCCACGATGTAGCAAGACGTATTACCACCGAAGTATATCGGATTTGTCATGAAAGCAAGCGTATCCAGGCTTCTGGGTCTGTAGAAAGCTCGGCGATGACCCTAGCTCGGCATCGGCTACAACAGTGTCTCAGGTACTATCAGTTGGGTTCAAATCGGGGCAGGGTAGAATTACACAGTACTTTGAGTGCAATTATTTATCGATACATTAATCCGCCTCAGAAGCAATTGAGTTATCAAGGGCGACTGACTATAATTGAAGATTTTTTACAAAGTTTTTATCTGGAGGCATTAAACGCTTTCCGGCGAGAAAATCAACTTGCTGCTACTTATCGCCCTCAGACGCTTCTAGAATTGTCCGAGTACATGGCATTTACCGAACGCTACGGCAAGCGACGCATTCCCTTACCAGGCCGTCAGCAGCAGCTAATTATCTTGCGGGCACAAACTTTTTCTCAACAGCAGCCCCCAGAAACCAGCGTAGATATAGAACAAGCTGCAGAAGGCAGCAATAGTGAAGCTGATGGTTGTTGGGAAGAACCAGCAGTGCATCAATTACGCTCCACAATGGCAACGCAAGCCGAACCCGAACCCGAAGAAGATACCTTGCGTTCCGTTGTAGTTACAGAATTAATGAATTATCTCGAAGAACGGCAACAATCTGACTGTGCTGATTACTTTTCCCTCCGCCTCCAAGATTTATCAGCACAAGAAATTGAGTCGATTTTAGGTTTAACCCCTCGTCAGAGAGATTACTTACAGCAGCGCTTCAAGTATCATTTGATTCGGTTTGCTTTATTACACCGTTGGGAATTGGTTCACGAATGGCTGGAAGCTTCTTTGCACACCAATTTGGGCTTAACTCCCCAGCAATGGCAAGTATATACAGCACAGCTGGACAATAAGCAACGGTCTTTACTAGAGTTGAAGCAACAAGGACAAGCCGATGAAAAAATCGCAAAAACTTTAGGGCTGTCAATGGCACAACTTCAAAAACGATGGTTTAAGATTCTTGAGCAAGCTTGGGAAATTCGTAACTCATTAGTGTCCGGATCAGGTGCATCTACTCATGAATAGTGACTCAGAATCCTTACAATCTCAGTATCTCGGTTGGTTATTGATAGATGATGTCAAAAATACCGAGCAATCTGTAGAATGTGAGGAAAATGACGGGGTAAAAAACCTCCACAATAAAGCTACTGCTTCAAAAAGCAGTGAGCCAAAATTGGGAGGAACGCCCCAGACCTTTCAATTGGGAGAAATTCCTACTGTGCAAGATCGTTTCCAAGCTGTCCTTAAGAATCGCTTACAAATCCAAGCCCAAGATCACCCACCTTTATTTCCTTGGGAAACACAATTAATCGAATATCCCGATTGTGTTGATGAGCCATCAATGACGCTCGTTCCTACCTGGGGATGGATGGTACAACAGTCGAAGTTGAACCTGCCGCTTCCCTTGCCAGAAAAAGTTTTCCAGCAATTGCTGGAAAAATGTCAATCAATGGTGACATCTTCAGTACCTCTGGGAGCAAAATTAGTTCAAGTGGTGGAGAACTTTTTTCCCAACGAGTCTCAAGCACTAAACGATATCGCGGGATTGGTGTTAAGAAGCACCTATCGGTCTGTAAGTGCTTTGGATATGCCCAGTATTCAGAGCGATTATTCAGATTTACAACCGCGTCAACAAATGGCTTTGTCGTTGCTGGCAGCTAAACAACTGCTGGAAAATCTGACTCTACCACTTTCAGCAGCTAGTCCAGTAGTAGAAAGAGAATGGCTAACTACTGTTGGTAATTTGAACATTAGAGTAGAGTATCATTCTGTAGGTAAATTTACGAAGTTGCTTGTTCAAGCTGAGTTACCTGTTAAAGGAACTTTGACACTTCGCAAAAGTGGCACTTTAGCAATTGCAACATCTTCGACTCCGGGATACTTAAGTGTAGAGTTAGGCTGTGAGCAACTTAACCCAACTTATACTCTAGAAGTTGAGTTTCCAGAAGTAGACGAACAGCCGCTTTTATTTGTCATTAATCCCACTGTGTAACCTTAATTGCTACCGCTAGTATGTAATGCCGAATATCTTAAGGTAACTATTGCCTAGCTGTTGCCTTAGGGCTTTTTCTGTCTCTAGATACTACTAGCAACAGGGTGCTTACTTATATATAAACGTGATTACAGGTAAGCAGTGGGTATAAACTCACCCTCTACCCCATAATTAATTTTTTGTGGGTACTTGTCAGTATACTGGGTTACTAGCAAAGCCTGAGGAACAAGTTAGTTTCTTGTGTTGTGCTAATTTCGCCTTTATTTGACCAAGCCACCAATTTTTTACAACGAATTTATTCGTTTGTGTTATTTTTTTATACAAAAAATATTGTTTGACAAACTGTAGAGGCGCAGAGAACACAGTTGGTTTGGATAAAGTACATTTTTAAACCTCACCCTCTCTCCTTGGTAAGGAGAGGGAAGTGTTTGCTGTCTTCAAATATGGGGTAAGGTTATAACTATGTTGCACCCAAGTGAGAATCGCTACCCTTAGAGCGAATTTCTACAAGAATAATATTTCGTGGTTTATTGAAAGCGACGGAAAACTCAATTCCCAAGAGTTGGGTGGACGAGGTTGTTCTCCCCGTCGCTTGGACCATAGGCGTAGTGGTGGTACGATTTTCCCCATGCCCCATGCCCAAAAACTCCATGCCACTTGCGGGATGGAGTTTTTCATCAGCTTCACAATTGGTTAGCCAAATCTAAAATCTCTTTATCTGAACAAATCGTGATGTGGTAGGGCAGTCTGTCTGGGTTTGTTGCTGATAATTTCTCAAATCTGGAATACAAAAATTTCGATAAAACTAGGTCATACTGTGCTAGCTAACCTGATGAAAGATACCTTGTGGTTTTGGGAACACTAGATTAAGCACCAGAATTAACGCGATAGGGTTGATGTCTAAAGGTGAATGGAATAACAGATCAAAAAATTCAGTAGTTCCCCTGCAATTACCCATAACATACTTGAAATCAGTGAAGCGTAATACAATTACCCATGAATTTGACTCTGGTTCACAAGCAGAAATACTACCTACACAGGAAAGTAACGACATATCGGAAGCATCCAAGCTACTACGGCAAGGAATTCGACAGCAGCAAGCTGGTGAATTAATAGCGGCTTTGAAGTCCTTACAACAATCCTTGGGACTGTTTCAGTCCGTTGGGGATTTGCAAAAACAGGCACAGGCACTTTCTTTTTTAGGATTGGTAACTTATACAGCTGGAGACTACAAAAGTGCTATCTCTTACTCCGAAAAGTGTTTGTCTTTGGTCAAGAACACCTCAGATTTCGCAATGCAAATGCAAGCACTTTCTAATTTAGGGAATGCATACCGTCACCTAAATGACCATAACAAGGCTATTGAATTTTTAGAAAAGTGTTTAAAAATAACGCAACAGCTACAAGACAAACGTAGTCAAATAGCAGCGCTGAATAATTTAGGATTGGTATATAAAGCTTCGGGCAACTTTACGCAGGCAATTGAGTATCAGCAGCAAAGTCTAAAAATTGTTCGGGAACTCAAAGATAACTGGGGCGAGGAACAGGTACTCAAGAATTTGGGTAATGCTTGGTATGCTTTGGACAATTATCCAAAAGCGATCGCTTATTATGAGCAGTGTGTAGTACTAGCACACTCCTTAAAACATGTTCGCAGTGCTTCTCAGGTGCTAAAGAATCTAGGGAATGCTTGTTATGCCTTAGGTGATTATGCTAAAGCCATCAAGTATTATGAAGAGCGGTTGCAATTAGCTAGAGAAATTCAAG
This sequence comes from Nostoc sp., assembly GCF_036916735.1. Classification (GTDB taxonomy): domain Bacteria; phylum Cyanobacteriota; class Cyanobacteriia; order Cyanobacteriales; family Nostocaceae; genus Nostoc. The sequence goes on along the minus strand of NZ_JBALFV010000058.1, from coordinate 67,450 downwards.
ACAAGCGTAGTGAGGAACAGTCTTTAGGTAATTTAGGAGTTACTTGTGAAGCTTTGGGTGACTATAACAGAGCCATTAAATATTATGAAGAACGTTTGCTTTTAGCTAAAAGTATCAAAGATCGGCGCAGTGAAGAAGAAGCTCTTGAACGTCTGAAAACTGCTTGCTATGCCTTAGGTGATTATACCAAAGCTATGCAATACCAGCAAGGAACATCTTCAAATAATTCGTAATACTCGCCTCCGGCGAGAAGCAAGCTACGTAATTCGTAATTCGTAATGACAAAAAGTCCGAAAAATCGTTAGAAAGCAAAAGAGGGAAAGGAATAATTAATAGTTAATAATAATATAAAATTACTTAGATAGGTCAGTTTCTCTCATTATCTTTTGGTGCTGGAGATATTTAAGAACTTCTAATATATCTACTTGGGGGAATTTGCCGTAAAAATTACTTACACTCTAAAAGGGTTCCGGTGTTTGCAAGACAATTGTGCGATCGCCCCACTGTTCTAACCAGGGTAGTAATGTTTGTGGCGCTACTGGAGTACATAGCCAAACTGCTGCTGGAGATAGCGTTTTGAGAGCAGTTGCCGCTACCGCTATTGTCATACCTGTAGCAATGCCATCATCAACTAAGATGAGCGTAGCATCCTCTGGATTCATCTGCAAACAAGCAGGAATTAATAGAGCCTCAAGAGATTTAGTCAGGTTTATCGCTTTATTTAAAGCTACTTCCCGCCACCGCGCATCATTTTTAAGGCGAAATAGCTTTTGATCGGCCCAAAGAACATTTCCAAAACTAGTGACTGCACCAATTGCTAACTCTGGGTTTTCTGGATAGCTAATCTTTTTTGCCACAATAATTGTCAACGGACAATTCAAAAAGCTAATCTTTTTTGCCACAATAATTGTCAACGGACAATTCAAAAGACGTGCTATTGCTGCTACTGGTACACCCTCTCTTGGCAAAGCATAAACAATTGGTACAGGCTTTACCCCAGAATCAATAGTTTGCTGAGTCAAAACATCACTAATCACTCGCGCCAATTCCTCACCTGCATGGGTGCGATCAGCCAAAAGCGGGGTATGTGACATGGTTTGCCCCACCATGTTAGGACGGTACTGCTTTTATAATGATTAAATTTTGTCTCAGATTAACTGATACAATAAGATTTGTATAAATAAATTCAGCAAAAGTCTATTTATTCTGATAAATCTCCAATTAAAGCAGCATTTAACTCAGATAAGACAGATGGTGCTGATGTCAAAATTCTAAGTTTCATGAGCAGCAAAACCCAACTCAGCCTCTTTGACGACTCAACCCTTAACCAACGAGAACTGATTCCCACAGACGCTAAAATTGCGATCGCTCCGGGAACTTATTCTGACATGACGGAGTTGGCACAGCATTGCAATAGCTGCTATCGTTGTCCATTGGCAGACACTCGGACTCATGCTGTTGTCGGACGCGGTAATCTTAAAGCCCCAATTATGGTTATAGGAGAAGCGCCTGGTCAAAATGAAGACGAAACCGGCTTACCATTTGTAGGTAGATCGGGGCAGTTGCTGGATAAAATTTTGGCATCCGTGAAACTGACTACTGAGCATGATGTATATATTGCCAATATCAATAAATGTCGCCCACCAGATAATAGAGTTCCCACTCCAACAGAAGTGGCGGCTTGTTTACCGTACTTACTAGAACAAATTCGCCTGGTTGACCCCAAAATAATCCTGTTAACAGGTGCAACTGCTGTCAAAGGCATCACTGGCGATAAGCGAGGAATTACAAAAATTCGTGGACAGTGGCTAGAGTGGGAAGGGCGTCTATGTATGCCAATTTTTCATCCTTCCTACTTGCTGCGTAACCCTTCTAAAGAAAGAGGTGCGCCGAAATGGTTGATGTGGCAGGATATCCAAGCAGTGCGGGCCAAGTTAGACGAAATTAAAAATAACATCTAATGCTTAATTTCCTCTTTTTAAGGCTTGTGATTACGAACATCTTTTCAATTTCTCGCTTCGTTGCTATCCCGCTTGGGAATAAATTCCAAAGCTAATAGCTAAAGTCCTCTCAAGAGGACTAAATACAAGATTCTAAGCGATGTAGATGACTAGACTCTGTGAAAGAAAAAATTTCAGTCCACTAAATTGCGATCACTATCTTTGATTCATGCCGTTTTAGCAGTGGCTGGATCAATTGCAGTGCTGTTAGTTGGTGTAGGTGTGTTTTACCAAGGTTTGCGTCGTTACTCCTCAGGAAATTTGATGCAGATACGAGGTTGAGTTTAATGTTGGCGACTTTTATACCAAATGCGTTATTCCAGTGCTAGACCGCGAAAATACGATTGGATAAATAGTTAGTCTGCTGGATGTTAGTCCAGGTTGAGGTAGTAGTTTGATCTGCACTTACATAGTAAACAGGACTTACGCAATTGGCATAGCGCAATCGCTAAATCATAGTACACATGTATCAAAAAAACAGATAATAGAAAGGTATTGCTGAAATTAGTAACACTCCCTCATGCCTCGCAAGTCAAAGTCAAAGTTAGCTTTGGTTTTACAGTCTAATCCTGATGGTCAACCTATTGCAGGTGTCGGCTCTGGTGTAGGATTAGAGTTTATTAAAGCCTATTTTCCAGAAGCTGAAAATACAATTCGTATTGCTAGTGCTTACTTTAGCCTGGTTGGATACAAGTTGGGTCGTAAGTATGTGGCATCGGAAGTGCAATTTCAAATCCTAGTGGGTCGGGAAGATGGAAAGCATGTCCGAGCTACTGTCATTGATGAAATTATGGCAGATTTGGGACAGTGTGATACAGATTTGTGGAGAACAGTTTTTGAATTAGTTGAACGCATGAAATCCGGACGCTTCATTATTCGAGATGCCCGCAAAATGCAAGTGCCTTTTCACTGTAAATTTTACATCTGTGATTCAAAGCTAATATGGCATGGTTCATCAAACTACAGTCGTAAAGGACTTTGCCAATCAGCAGAGCAAGTGAGTGTTAGCCACGATTCTGAGCGGATCTGTTTGTTCACAAATTGGTATGATCATGTTGCTCAAAATGCCCAAGATTTACTGGCTGAACTGATCAAAAAGTTAGAAGATTGGCTTAATCTCGCTACCCCATTCGAGGTATATCTCAAAACACTTTTTTTGCTCAATAACTTAGCTGAGTATCCTTTGTCTCTGGACGCCTATTCTCCTGTGTATTATCAGAAGGGTGTGATTGCACGTGCTCTTCGTCAAGCTAATGAGTATGGTGGTGCACTGATAATAGCTGCTACAGGATTGGGTAAAACTGTTATAGGTGCTGAAATCGCTTTGCGTTTGCAACCAATAGGCAGAACCAATCAAGTTATTTTAATTGCTCCTAGTGTAGTACGCAAGAATTGGGAACGGCAGCTTGAGAATCGCAATGTTTACTTCAAGTTTTTCAATATTGATGTGCTGTTTCGCAAGGCTTCTCAGCAATCTCACCATCAAACAGATCAGCTAGAGAGGCAACTTCAACAAGCTAATCATAATACTATCATTATTATTGATGAAGCTCACTTCTATCGGAATGAGCTTCTACGAGAGAAATCTAAGCGTGGTAAGAGTTTAGTATATGAACGTATAGTGCCAGCAATAAAAGCAGGTGCAAAGATATTTCTTCTCACTGCCACAGCCTACGGGACAGATTTCTTAAATCTCAATAGTCTGCTATATCTTCTACCTCATAGGTTTTACAATCCTAATCTATTGGATGAGCAAAGTCCTTGGAAAATTAATAATGCTGAAGAGTTTTCCCGTCTACCAATTGTGACCATTTTGGGATTACCTCATGTCTTAAAAATGGCTCGAAATAGAGGTGATATTGATACAAACGGACGAACTTTCATTCAGTTTGGTGATGAACGACGTTATCTACCAAAAAGCCTCAAGCTTTATTCGTTACGCTATCAGTTATTCTTGCAGCCTGAACTACAATCTGCTTTTGATCGTCGTTGTTTTGATCAAGCTTTTAAGTCTCCACATCAATGGTTCGATGATGATAGAATGGCTCTTCGCGAGAGTGCGATCGATACAGTCTATAACGCTTCACTAACAAGCTGGCTCAGTTCACCTATAGCAATGGCATACAGCATTGAACAAAATCTCGCTACAACAAGCTATTCAGAGCAGTTTGAGGGTGTCTCTCAACTCACTTTAAACCTATGGCAACAGTCTGCTGTTAATGTTCAGAATCAAGATTATTACTCTCTCAACATGCTTGATACACACAATCGCTCTTATAAAACACCGATGCGTATAAGCTTAGAAGAGCGTAGCAATATTCTTATGCCAATATTGGCACAGCTTAGACAGAGCAACTATATAGATGACAAGTTTCTCAAATTGCAGAAAATTATTGAGGATTGCTGCCTGGATACAAGGGGTAAAGTTATCATCTTCGTCAAGAGATATCTTACTGCCCAGTATTTATTAACTCTCTTGCAGAGAACATTTAGCGGAGCGCTTAGCATTGGTTGTACTGTTGAAACTGATGAAGATAATCCGCGATTAAAAACTGGATTACAGCGTTTTGAAGTGCTAAAACAGTTTTCGCCACGCTCTCATAATTATAAAGCCAACCGAGAGTATGACGTGCTAATTTGTACTGATGCAGATGGTGTAGGTGTTGATTTACAAGATGCTGATACAGTTGTTAATTATGATCCACCTGAAGGAGCGGATGAGCTATTTCAAAGGGCAGGTAGAGTGTTGAGAATGACCTCTAACCCAGAACGAGTAGTTCAGTTTTATACACTTGTACCGTTAATCATCGATCAAAGAGACAGCCCCTCTCGTGTACACAACGATATCTGTGAGAGATTTGATCGCATTGCTCATCGCCACAACAAATCAAAACGAATTTTGGGGTCTGGTGTCATCTCAGAAGAAGAGCACTCTGAAATAACGCTTGATAGTGATTTGGATGTGGAGCAACTTACACGAGACAATAAGTTTTTGACAGACATTGGTGGACTTGGTGCTGAGTCCATGCTGTCTCATGTAGCAGTGCTTGAACAATACCGGAGTCGTGCAGAAGAACTGCCAGAATATTTACTCAGTGCAAGGAGCTATTCTAAGCCTCAACGCCGTATCTTTGTCCTGCTTAAACATGAAGGCAAGTATTATCCTATACTTTTCAACTTGTCAAACAAGAAGCTTGAAAAGCAAGATGAACTTGCTATTCTTGACTTGATTGCTTGTATAGAATCAGAACTTTGTGCCGCAATTCAAGCTGCTGAGATTGAGAAGATAGCTAACCAAGCTGCCCGTGCTTGGTGCGATTTTGAGAATATTTCGATAGATCAGGTAAGCAAAATTTGTGGTCTTTATCTCGTACCTATTGACAAGACAGCAGAAATAAATCGGTTGCTAGATGACACTTTTAGTGATGAAGAATAAAACATGAAAATTATGAGGTTAATATATTACAGTTAATTTGGTTAAAACGTAGTTACTCATAGATTAACAAGGTTAACACTGACGTAAGTTCGACGACGAATTAAAAAACAGCTGATGCTAATAAGTATTTGCTGAGTTTACCAATCAAATTATGAAAACGTCTATACTGTCTGCACCAATTGATCTCAGTGTGATCGACGCTCTTGTAAGGTAGAGATAAACGAAAAATATATCTGTTTCATAGAGGTCTGCTACATTACAAATGGCTATAAATCAGTTTGTCCGATCACCAGTCCCCTTTTTCAAACTTTGCCATCTTTCTCGCAGTCGCTTCAAATTAGGAGCATGACCACCATAACGCCAACTAACATACGCTTGACAAATTTCATCTATTACCTCAGCAGTTGCTGGGGCATGATGCTGATATGAGACTCTAGCATACTCTAAAGGTGTTTGTGCTGGATGTTTGCCTAAACCTTTTTGGGTTGTCCATTGCAGCATTTGTTGATAAAGGCTCTCCATTGCTGGCAATTTCTTTAACCATCTTCGGTTGCGCCACTCTCGCCACTGTCGCCAACCCAGCCACCCCAAGAAAGCTGCTGTAGTTGCCAAGATTAAGCCAGTTAATACACCAAACCAACCTTGAGAGAATAAAGCTAAAAACCAAGCGATCGCTCCAATCACCCACTTAAATATTGTCTCAAATACATTATTTAACAAACCTGTCACTGGAGAAGGCAACCATCCCGCAACCCAATACCACAACTGACGCAACACACTAAAAGTCTGAGTATCTTCCACTGATGGAGGTATCAGGGGATGATTGGGAATGGGGTCAAAAGCAAACCAGCCATATTTATGAAAATATACTTCCGTCATCGCATAAGCATCAGTATTACGGACAACATATAACCCTGTAAATGGATTAAATTCTCCTGCACTAAACCCTGCTACCAACCGGGCTGGAATGCCAATGGAACGCAACATTACTGTCAGAACTGTTGAGAAGTGGTCTGGATAGCCGCCTTTATATTTAAATAAAAAAGCTTCTACTAAGTCATCTTTTTCTCCCAAATAAGGCAAATCTAAGGGATTTTGGGGCAGAGAGTAACGTTGCTTTAAATATTGAGCTAAGTAGAGAGCTTTTTCATAAGGTGAATTTAGGCTTTTAGAAGACTTTGTTACCCCTTCTTGACTGTAGTTAGCGAGAATTTCTTCGGTACGTTGTCGAACTTTTTCAGCAATTTCGGGAGGAATTTGCAGATAATGCTGTTTAATATCTCGTGGATATTTAGTAGAAGCTTCACCTAATTTAGTGCGATCGCGGTATGGTACTTCAGAAATTACTGTGTAAGTGAGTCCTTCTGATAATTCCACAGGTGATCGCAATCCATTTTCTTTATCAACTGCAATCATTGGTGTGGGAAAGTAAATCTCTTTGGGATAAGCCATCGCCGGAATTAGGTTAGGCAAATCCGCCACCACTGTATAAGTTTGTACTATCTCTTGAGTTTTACCAGTAATCAGAGGTCGGTTTAAGAAGATTTGGTAAGACCAAGGCGATCGCTTAATGGTTGTAACATCTTCATTACGGGAAACTTCCCATCCCTTACCTGTATAACGGTCAAATCCTAATACTCGCCAAAAACCCTCAGCTTGCGATCGCACCCGCATCACAACTTTAGGTTTCATCTCGCCTCGCAGGTTTTGGTTAATTTGGCTATTAAAACCGTAATAAAAGTTATTATCTACTTTACCTGGTTGACCAGCTTGATTTTGTCCCGTACCAGTGCCTTGATTATCACCTTTACCTTCGCGGACATAACCAGGATTAATGATACTACGTCCGGTGAAATTACCTTTTACTTGAATAGCAGAACTTACAGGAAAATTCCGTAACTGATAGCCAGGAAATCTAGGTAAAACAGCAAAAATTGCCAGTCCCAGACCGATAATTAGGAAAAAATTCAGAATTAAAAATTTAAAATTAAGAGTTGATGAATTTTTTTGATTGAATTTTCCTTTTTCAGTTTTTAATAGCTGCAAACCCAAGCGGGAGCGATAATCTAATACTAAAGTTGGGAGAGCGATCGCTAAAAATAATAGCAACACAGGTGCAAATGCGAAAGTCTGACTTAACGTTCCCGCCACACCCAATAAAATCAGTCCTATAACAATCGAATAGCCTAAATTTTTCCGGCGGGGTGTATCAAAGCTATGCAACACCTGGAGTTGAATTAATAACTCTGCCAAACCCAACCGTGTATCATTCAACTCTCCTACTAATCGGCCAAAGAAAGCACCTAGTGCTGCCAACATTCCGATAGCGATACAAAACTTAACTGCAACATTGGCATCGCGGCGACGATAGTAACTCCAAATCGCACCCAATACACTTAGGGGTAATGCCCAAAAACTGAATGAAGTTTCAGCAGCGATATCCGTCGCCACAATTCCTAAAACAACCAACGCTAGCACCAGTACCCGCAAGGAAATTGAATCTTCCACCTCTATCAAAGGCGATCGCTGCGGATTTACAGGGACACGCCAAAACCGATTCATCTTAGATAAGTTAAGCATTTCGAGTCTAAGTGAAAATTCCCCGGAAACAATACTGAGAACGAAACTGTTCGCCCTACTTTAAAGTATTCCCGTTAGAAGAAGCTTTCTTATCTTGCCTTGATGCATCTATGAAAGTTTAGTGCGTATTTTAAAAGTTAAAATCTAATCCTCTCAGGAGTTTCAAAAACCTGTTATCAACCTTTGCTTCCTTGTACACCAGCAAGTTATACGCTTAATCCTCAGTAAAACTGCTTAAAACAGTAATAATACTAATACTGACTTATCTGAGTCATTCTTTTTATAAACTACTCCTGAAATTAAGAAGCTCAGGAATTAGTATTTTCGTCTGGTACTTCAAACTTGTAACCATAGCCCCGGACAGTTTTAATAAACTCCGGGATGCTGGCATCGACTTCCATCTTCTTACGAAGCTGACCAATATGCACATCAACTACTCGGCCATCTCCCACGTAGTCGCAACCCCAAATTTTTTGGATTAGTTGTGGGCGACTCCAAGCCTGATTAGGATGGCTTGCCAAAAAATGTAAGATATTAAATTCCAGCGCTGTTAAAGCAAGAGGTTTATCGTTAAGTGTTACCTCCCGGCCCTCTGGGTTAATTGCTAACTGCTTAAAAATGATCCGTTGTGTTGGGGAGGGGTTGATGTAGCGTATCCGTCTTAAAAGAGCTTCAACTCTAACTTCAACTTCTGCAAGACTAAACGGTTTAGTCATGAAATCATCAGCACCTGCGCTTAAGATTTTAATTTTATCAGCCTCGTCAGTCCTACTAGTCAGTATCAGCACTAAAACATTAGTACGGCTCTGCATTTCTTGGCAAAGGTTATAACCATTAAGATCCGGCAAATTCCAATCTAGAATCACTAAGGCCGGGTTGAATTGCTCAAACAACGATAAGGCAGTCTTACCATCTGCTGCGGACTCTATTTGATATTTCCGACTTAAAAAACGATAGACCAGATTTCGCACACCGAAGTCATCATCGACAATCAGAATTTTGGGAGTAGTAGCGGGAACCATAACCATAATGCTGCCTGTTGTAGATTGGGCAATTCGCTCTTGCGCCAGTTTTGCTTTACGTGTTTCTGTTATATAGTGTATTCACGCGCGTCTCTGCTGAGTACGATCGCTACTGTAGTACTTGTTTACAATTAATCTTCCATGAAGTTTATCAAAACTTTAGCCATTGTAATGCTAAGAAATTGTATAGGTATTGATTGTATGAAGTTTATATAATTTGGGATTTTTGTTGTAAAGTCGTAAATTTGAATACTTTAAGCCCTTTCAAGGTGAGTTGTAAAATCTCTTTTCTCTTTCTGCGCCCTCAGTGTCTCTGCGATTAAAAAGTCTTTTATTTAACCGCAGAGGCATAAATCAGGAGAGCATCCTAAATGTGTAAAAACATATTTTGTCATTGCGTACTCCTTTGGAGAACCCGCAGAGTATGTAATGAAATGGAGCCAAACCACATACCCTGCGGGAATGCTACGTGAACATTCTGCTTCTCTTACGAGACGTTACCGCATTAAACGAAGCTATGCCGTACCACTTTGTGGAAGCAAGCTACGCGCAGTGTCTCATAGAGAAGGCTTTACGTTTTTGCAATGACAATCTATTATCTTGGGAAATTTGCTTGTATTGGGATGCTTTGCAGAGAAGCCAGTGCGCCCTTGCGGTTCCACGACTTGTTCGCTTTTAGCGTTAAGGCAGGGTAGCAACTGGCGCAACACACAGACAAGAGGTTAAACCAATTCGCAATTCGCACTCTTGCTATGGGACTTCCAGAGAATAAATTAATCAATTTATTTAAATAATATTCTTCTTTCTCCCTCTGCTCCCTGCCCCCGTTCGGCTACGCTACTTTGACTACGCCCCTCGGCTTTGCTCGGGCTGAACTCAGTACAAGTCACGGCAAGCCCGCCCCCCTGCCTACCAGCGATTATTTTTTTAGGAAGTCCCTATGTCCTGCTACGTTCGCAAAGTGTCTCGTAGAGAAGAAAGCAATTACGTTTTATGACGGGGATTTAGATTTAGCCATCAAAACAAGCTGCTTGATAGAAGCTGTTTACTTAAATCCCCAAACTCAGTTAAAGAAGAATTGCAAGAGGACTTTTAAAACATCCTCTAAGAACAAACCAGGAGCTTGCTCTGATATAACTGATTTGATTAGGAAAAGCTATAAGGCGTTATTGTTAGCGATCGCAGATATTGAAAAAGCACGTAACTCCTGTACTAATAACTGAATATTTTAATCTTATTCACAATTTATTTTAATAATTCAATACCACAAATAGAGTTTTAAATCTATTTAATACAATTAATATATAAATAACTTTTAATAATCTAACATGACTAATTTTGCAATGCATTAAATGGTAGAAAATATTTGAATTAGGGACTCTATCTGAAGAGATATTTTTAAGAAATTCAGCCCATAGAAAGAGTAATTAAATATATTTAGTCCGTTAAATTGCTATCAATATCGTCAAGTAAGGGATACTTATGGTTAACAATAATTTAGTCGGCGGCATCATTCCCCCACAGCCACCAATAGAAGCCCAATCTGATGTTCATACATTGAAGTCTCGTCTAGAATGGGGCGAACCAGCTTTTACAATCCTGGATGTGCGCGATCGCAACACCTTCAACGAAGGTCACATTATGGGAGCGATGCCTATGCCAATAGATGAATTGGTACAGCGTGCAGTACCTTCTTTAGATAAAAGCCGTGATATTTACGTTTACGGTGCTAATGAAGAAGAATCTGCCCAAGCCGCGCAACAACTGCGTTCTAATGGATTTGAGCATGTCTCCCAACTCAAAGGTGGTCTTGCTGCATGGAAGGCTATCGGTGGTCCAACAGAAGGCATTGTTGAATCAACAACTCCCCCAGGTGCAGATGACTACAATGTGGTAGATCGCCTAAAAAATCACCAAGAAAATCAGCCAAAGGGAGGCCCTAGCGCGACGGAAACTATTAAAAAGGGAGCCAGTAATCTCAAAGAAAACATTCAAGAGGGAGCCAGTAACCTCAAAGAAAACATTCAAGAGGGAGCCAGTAACCTCAAAGAAGGCATTCAAGAGCAAGCCAGTAATGTAAAACAAGGCATTCAAGAGCAAGCCAGTAATGTCAAACAAGGCATTCAAGAGCAAGCCAGTAATGTCAAACAAGGCATTAGTGAATCTAATACTCCTAAAGGCAATGATGATTCCAATATTGGCTCTTAAGCAAAAAATAACTTAAAAAATTAGCAATAGACCTCTTGCATAAATCAATAATGAGAACCCCACTCTACCTTTGGCTTAGATCAAAGTCTCCCCTTTTTGTTTGCGGGGACAGGTTAGGGGTAGGGTGTTAGTGAATTTTCCAAGAGGTCTAATTTTGATTTCTCATAACCAGAGAAGTTACAATTTAGAAATCAAAATATAGAATATTTTCTCTTGCAATGCTTGTACTCCAGAGCAAAAATTTTTGCAAGAGGTTTATTTTTGGATCAATGTTCAAACAAATCTTTAAACTGTAACAAATCCAAAGAAACTATTGTTGGCAGAAATTCAAAACATTCTTGAGCAATTTTCCAACGTTCCTCTCGTTTGAGCATTTCTGTTAGCTTGTGCTGCACACTAAGTAAGTAGCGTACATCATTGGCAGCATAATTAAGTTGAGCTTCAGATAAATTAGCAGCGTTACCCCAATCAGAACTTTGAGAACTTTTATCAAGTTCTACTTGTTCTAACTCTTGCACCACATCTTTAAGTCCGTGGCGATTTGTGTAAGTACGGGCTAATTTACTAGCAATTTTGGTACAAAAAACAGGTATAACCTGAATCCCCAGATTAGCTCGCAAAGTGGCAAGGTCAAAGCGAGCAAAGTGAAACACTTTTACGACATTCGCCGCTTCCAAGAGTTTTTTTAAGTTTGGCGCATCACTTTGTCCTTTGGCGATGCGGATTGCAGTCACTTTCCCGAATTCGTTGCACAATTGGACAAGACACAACCTATCGCGCTGTGGCAATAATCCCATCGTTTCTGTATCAACTGCGATCGCTGTAGATTCTAAATACTGTGCTAGGGCTGCGTCGCTGAGGTCGCGATCAATCACCTGAAAATCTTGTAATGTCATGAATTGTTCAAAAATAATAGCAGTGTCCAGCAAATATAAGTCTTGTCAGACACTACATTATTATTGTGCAAAATAATCAGAAATTAAATCTACCTAGTGCGAAAAAAAAGCTGTGTAAGGTAGACTTCGCCTTGATTATTAGTAGCAACCCCAATTCCAGTCAGGTTGTAATTTCCTTTAAGGTTCTTTAGATGTCCGGGACTCTTAATCCAACCAGTAACAGCTTCATCCACAGGGTTACTATATCCCCGATTGAAAGCTACATTTTCCGCCGCACTACTGTAGCGAATAGGGATAGCATTAACTCGGCGTTCAAATCCCTGATGGCTAAATGGTATTTTACCTTTAGCCATATTCTGACTATGAATTCTTGCCTGTCGAGTGATATTTGCATTTAGCGTCAACTTTGGCAGTCCTTTAGAAGCCCGATATCGATTAATTTCGTCAAAAACGGATTTTTCTAGCTCCGTAGTCTTAAAAGTAGGAGTCGATATTGCAACCTGACTGGAAAAAAGCGACAACAGCTTATTACGGGTGGATGTATTCGTAGAAGGATTATTTGGTATCGGAACAGTCGTTAACCCACTAGCAAGGACAAGCGCACTTAAAGCGATGCCAAAAGCAGTTTGTCGGAACATGGAGAATTGCGTAATATGTAGAGATATAAGACTTATACTTTACCCTATTGTTCCGACAATATATACCACGATACTATTAAGGATTGATGAATTTTGGCAATCTGGCTACATCCTTGTATAGGAAGTACAAAAAATTGTTTCCAATTGTCAATACTTCAATAGGTCAGCATCGTAAAATCACGGTTATTTTTGCTGATAATTTAAGATTTTTATGAATTACTAAAAAAATAATGTAGTTTCAATGACATTTGTCTATTGAATACTACATTATTCAACATTTAGCAAAAGCTTTACTAGCAGACTGAAGTCTGGGGGAATTTGAGAAAAAACTTAAATATTATCAAATTTATCAGCGAAAGAAAATTTGTGTGAAGTAGATTTCGCCTCTACTGTTACTAGCGACACCAATCCCAGTCTTTTCAAAATTACCTCTGATATTGGCAAGATGTCCTGGACTTTTGAGCCAGCCTTGAACAGCTGTCGTCGCAGGATCGTTATATCCTTGGTTGTAAGCGACATTTTCACCAGCTGAACTGTAGGGAATACCGACTGCTTTGATACGCTCTGAAAATCCCGTATGTCCAAAGGGAACTTTACCATTAGCCATATCCTGACTGTGAATCCTGGCTTGATTATCGATGGCAGAATTACGAGTCAGCTTTTTTAATCCTTGGGAAACTCTGTAGTCATTAATTTTGTTGAAAATTAACTGTTCTAGAGCAGCAATGTCAATCTTAGATGCTGCAAGTTTCAAAGTACTATTTGATACATTTGAAGATGTCGGTGTAAAAGTTGAATTTGTTACAGGAGTTTTTACAGGAGTAAGGAAAATTTGTGTGAAGTAGATTTCGCCTCTACTGTTGCTAGCGACACCAATCCCAGTGTTTTCAAAATTACCTCTGATATTGGCAAGATGTCCTGGACTTTTGAGCCAGCCTTGAACAGCTGTCGTCACAGGGTCACTATATCCATAGTTGGAAGCGACATTTTCACCAGCTGAACTGTAGGGAATACCGACTGCTTTGATACGTTCTGAAAATCCCGTATGTCCAAAGGGAACTTTACCATTAGCCATATCCTGACTGTGAATCCTGGCTTGATTATCAATGGCAGAATTACGAGTCAGCTTTTTCAATCCTTGGGAAACTCTGTAGTCATTAATTTGTTTGAAAACCGCCTCTTCTAAAGCAGCAGTATCAACGCTGGATGCTGCAAGTTTGACAGTACTATTTGATACATTTGAAGATATTGGCGTAAAAGTTGAATTTGTTACAGGAGTAGCGATCGCTGCACTACTGAGAATAATAGTGCCCAAAGCGACACTGTAGATTGTTGTTTTAATCATTTCTGAAACTAACTGAAACTCTAGCTCCAGAAAGCTTAACCAAGCTAGTATCAATCTGACAACTTGATTATAAGTCTAAATACCTCTGCTTATGGCGTTTTTTGTTCAAAAACTACCAGTAAACTTTGAATCTCATCAAATTATGAAAAAATAGTACTGTTTATAAAAAAATTTACTCTACCATTAGTATGATTATTTTATCTAACCTACTTTCCAAATTTTATTTTGTAATACATGAGAATTTTTATACTTAGTTCAAAATGGATTCAAAAATAGTTATGTATTCATAGTGTTTCTCAGTACTAATATTTAGATAAGTTTTATTATTATGAATTATGATTGAATATCAGTATATTATTTAGCAAAGTATTAATACTTAGAAAATTGGAAAATATGGATATAAATACGGCTTGGTTAAGGATAATCGTAGATAAGCTGTCGCGCCTACAAGTTGCACTATTTTCATTGTCAAAAAAAGCTGCAAACCCTCTCCCTTGCTTCCAGCAAGAACTGCCCCCCTGCGACCTCAATGTGCTTGCTTAAATGCTTAACAGCTTAATCGTAGGTTGGGTTGTAGCAAAATCCCCATAGGGGTATGAAGTGAAACCCAACAAACCATCGAAAATGTTGGGTTACCCTGTAGGATCTTGCTACGTTCTGCAAACGCCACTTGCTACCCTACGGGAACGCTAAGAGCGAACAAGTCGGGAAACCACAAGGGGGTAGTGGCTCCCCAACCTACGCAGTTTAGGGTTTTTGGCGCTAACTGAACTGTATTGGGAGATATATTCCTAAAAATGTGCATTTTCAAACTTTGCACAAAATTTTGGACTACCAACTCACGACGAGTTGGTTGCGGTAGCATAGGGTGTTGGAATTGTTGATCCTATTTATTGCTTTTTCCCAATGATTTTACGTATACTTACGCATCATTTAATAATTTGGCAACTGTTTGTACATCCTTATCGCCACGTCCAGAGCAGTTAATTACAATTCGGGGACTGTCGGTTAGTTGGGGACATAGGGTTTCGAGGTAGGCGATCGCATGGGCTGTTTCTAATGCTGGGATAATTCCCTCTAATTTCGACAATCGCTGAAATGCCGCCAAAGCTTCTGCATCCGTCACACTATAGTATTCAGCGCGACCAGTATCTTTCAAATAGCTATGTTCTGGTCCCACACCGGGATAATCTAAACCTGCACTAATTGAGTGTGCCTCAATGATTTGCCCATCCTCATCTTGCAGAAGATAGCTCATTGCTCCGTGTAATACACCAACTCGTCCTTTTGTCAAGGTAGCTGCGTGTTTTTCAGTATTGACACCTTCTCCTGCTGCCTCAATCCCAATGAACCGTATAGAAGGCTCATTTATAAACTCATAAAATAGTCCCATAGCATTGGAACCACCACCTACGCAAGCCAAGAGAATATCAGGCAATACACCCCACTTTTCTATTGCTTGGGCGCGAGTTTCTTGGCCGATTACTGCATGGAAATCACGTACCATCATCGGGTAAGGATGGGGGCCTGCTACCGAACCGAGAATGTAGTGAGTTGTTTCTACATTTGTCACCCAATCGCGGATTGCTTCAGAAGTTGCATCTTTGAGGGTTCCCGTTCCCGCTTCCACCGGACGCACTTCTGCCCCCATCAATCGCATTCTGAACACATTTAAAGCTTGGCGTTCCATATCATGAACGCCCATGTAAATTATGCATTCCAACCCAAAACGAGCGCAAACTGTAGCTGTGGCAACACCGTGTTGTCCAGCACCCGTTTCGGCAATAATCCGTTGCTTACCCATGCGTTTCGCCAGCAATACCTGACCAAGGGCATTATTAATTTTATGAGCGCCAGTATGATTTAAATCCTCGCGTTTTAAGTAAATTTGCGGCCCCGTGCGATCGGGTCGGGCATAATGAGCAGTCAGGCGTTCAGCGAAATATAGTGGTGTGACACGTCCTACATAGTCCCGTAACAACTGTTGTAGTTCTGCTTGAAAGCTAGGGTCATTGCGGTATTGCTGATAAGCTGTTTCTAGTTCAGTAAGAGCAGGCATCAGCGTTTCAGGTACATACTTACCGCCGAAGCGTCCAAAGCGACCTAGTATATCAGGAACCTGAGCAGTTGAGTTTGGAGATAAGGGAGTGGTAGTCACAGGCTGTTTTCAATGACGGGAATGACTTAATTATTATAGAAAGTCTGGGGCATATTCAGGTTATATCTAGAGACTGGAAACTAAATTCTTTATCAATACTCAATGCCCAATACTTCGACTTACCTCGACTTCGCTCAGTACAAGTCGCTTGGCACAAGTCGCGGTTCCTGAGCGTAATCGTAAAGCCTGCGGCATAGCTACGCTTAGGGTGCAGCCTAAGAAGAGAAGGGCAGTACAATTGCCCAATTCGCCATGCTCAATTACTTTGAAACCCTCGCAATGGATTTGTGATGTTAGCCTAGAAATTGATATCCCAGCAGAATGGTTGCGTAGAAGTTTCCACTGCCTTTGAAATTTTCTTAAATATTCATTTTATGTCTTCTTCAAATCCCAAATCTTCTGACAAAAGCTTTGTCTACCGCGAATTTGGCAACGACAACTTTGCCGCCACAGAAAGACCAATTCCAGAACTCCCTGCACAACAACAAAATCTCAAAGTACAAGCTTCCCGCAAAGGACGCAAAGGCAAAACTGTTACAGTGATTAGCGGTTTTCAAGCCAAACCAGAAACCTTGGCTGATTTGGTGAAGCAGTTGAAAACCCAATGCGGTACGGGTGGGACAGTTAAAGATAACGAAATTGAAATTCAGGGCGAACACAAGCAAAAAATTGTCGATATTTTGACCAAACTAGGTTACAAAGCTAAAATTAGCGGTGGCTAATCTTGAGTGCGGTTTACCGCATCTTAACCGTGACCTAGATTAAGAGAGAAAATGTTATGTTTAAAAGGTATAAATATGCTTAAGCAGTGGTGAATAATTTTGCCACCAAGCTGTTTTTTGTGAGATGAATAGGAGGTTTAAATGGATTTAGTTCGGATTTTGTGTGCAATTTTCTTGCCGCCTTTGGGAGTTTTTTTGCAAGTAGGTTTTGGTATAGATTTTTGGATTAATATAGTTTTGACACTTTTTGGTTATATTCCTGGAATTATTCATGCAGTATGGATAATTGCTAAGAAATAATTCTTCATAGGGGTAGGTTTGAGGCTCTGCATATAGTGAGAAATTGAGTCAGAGCCTCAAAGCCTCAATAATTGCATTTTCATGCAGAGTATGGAAACGCCAAAAATAAATTACCTGCAAGGTAACTACCTTAGGTAAAGCTTTAGAATCTAAATATGTGGGCTTTTGTGTGTCGATAAATACCGAATTAACTCTCATTTTTTAACATAGCATAGAGTCTAAACTCTAAAAGCAAGGGGCAGATGTGCAATTGCCATTGCACAGTTGAGACATTCAAATCTTTGATTAACCCACTCCTTATATCTAGTACCCAGCCATGAACCATAGGCGCTTTTCGCTCATAGAGTACCTGACGCATAATGGAAGTTTGGTAAATATTTTTTACTTGCGCTACAACGTTCATTTCTGCCAAACGATTCAAACGTTCTTCTCTTGTTGGCAAGGCATCAATTTCTTCTTGTTTCTGTAAATACAGTTCCCGAATCGGATTTACCCAGTTATCAAGAATTCCGATGGTTTTCCCCTCTAAAGCCGTTTTAATTCCTCCGCAATCGTAATGACCACAAACGATAATGTGTTCTACTTTAAGATGTAAAATTGCGTATTCTAAAACCGCTAAAAAGTTTATATCCGTTAAAGAAACTTGATTAGCAATATTACGATGTACAAATAACTCTCCTGGTTCTGTACGGGTGAACTTTGTTAATGCCAGACGACTATCAGAACATCCTATGTATAGAAAAGGTGGTGTTTGTCCACTAGATAATTCTTGAAAGTAAGTTGGATCTATAGCTAGTTTCTCGGCAACCCAAGCCTGATTATTTCTGAGTATTTCGTGAATACTGTTATATTTCATCTTTCATCAAATTTGAGAGAGAATCTTATAAACATTTTAGCTGATCCACAGTTTCCTATAAATCAATATAAATTTTTTTCTAGCTAAATTTTTATAAAGATGAAATTTCTTTTACGATATTAAGAGAATTCTTGTATAAATTGTAAGTGAGAACTGCTATATGTGTAACTTTATAAAAATAGCTAAATAAAGTAAAATTTTTATCAAACATAATTTAATACCATTTATTTGTGAAGCTGCGCCAAATCTCTTAATTTATTATTTCTTGGCGTACTTGGCGCTCTTGGTAAACCAGCGCTGTAGGCGGGTTTCCCACCGTAAGCGACTGGTGTTAGCGCAGCGTAAAGCCAACTCTTGGAGAGGCTTTTGCTAGCTTGCTTTCACGTTCGTGGAGCGTGCCGTAGGCAAGTGGTACGGCATGGCAACGCTATGAGCGGCGAAGGAACGTCACCCGAAGGGCGGTTCGTTCTTTATTTCTTGCACTATAGACGCATCTTCATACAAAATTGGTATAAGCGTTTAGACTGACTACCAATTCAAAATCCTCATATAGCATTTATAGATACTTTTGCAAAGCAGAGATTCTGTAAGCAGAGTCATTTTAAATCACACCTTAAACTGTGCATTTGAGTCAAGCAAGTGCAGCATAAGTTTTGAATACTGGCTCCTTTAATACACAGAGACATTTTATGATGATGGTAAGCTAAGTTAATAAAGATGCCAAATCTGAGGTTGAGATATTAAGTTATCAGCTTTAATCGGGGGCAACAACTTTGTTATCGTGATGATGATTGATTGACCAACGGTGATCGACAGTCATAGAGGAAAACTCGCAAATTTCTTCTAGGCGTTTTTGCTGCACCGCAGCTTTACGCAGAGTAATAATTAGTTGATTTACCTGATGCCGTAAATCTGGATTATCATTTACAGCTAACATAGTTTGTCTTTCTAAAAGTTGAAGTATAAGTTCGTAGTGAATAGGAGAAGGTAGAGGAATTTGCTCCATGAAGTTAACTTTTGATTTGATATTTGAGATTTTGTATTAATCAGAGTTTGGCTTTTGTAAAGAAATTGTTACATAATCAAGAATTAGTTGCTTATGGCTTTGATTTGATTAACAATGAAGATTTGGCAAAGATATGATGATATTTGATGGCAATGTGCTGCGTGTCCACGCATAGTGTACCCAATTTAGCAACTATTGTATGCAGTTAGTTGCTTTATGCTAAGAGGCGTAAGGGAGGTGTTTATTTCAGAAATTCTTTGGCAATATATGGGCGATCGCAGCGCCGGGATCTGGTTGTTTTACCAAAGATTCTCCAATGAGTACAGCCGATGCACCTGCTGTCAGCACCAAACTTAGATCATCTGGGTTGTGTAATCCTGACTCGCTGACAACAAGGATATTTTTCTCCTGCAATTGGCTACCCCTTGCAGCTAAAAGTTGGCAAGTAGTTTGCAAGTCAACAGAGAAATCTTCCAAATTGCGATTATTGATTCCGATTAAGGAGACTCCATCTAAGGCTAACACACGGTCAAGTTCTGCCAAACTATGGACTTCAACCAAGGTTGCCATTTTCAGATTGTTAGCAATTTTAAGGAAGTATTTCAAATCTTGATCGCTCAAAATAGCTGCAATCAACAAAATAGCATCTGCACCCTGAACCCGCGCCAAGTATATTTGATAAGCATAAATAACAAACTCTTTGCATAGTAGGGGCAAATCTACGGCAGCCCGAACCTTTGCTAAGTTGTCAAAACTACCTTGAAAGAACTTGACATCTGTTAGCACAGAAAGACAACTAGCGCCACCTTGCTGATAAGAAAGGGCGATCGCTACTGGGTCAAAATCTTCTCGTAAAATACCTTTGCTAGGTGAAGCTTTCTTAACTTCGGCAATTAATGCTGGCTTTGTCTTACCTTGACGCAAAGCGGCAACAAAATCACGAGTTGGCGGCACAGTCAGTACCTGCTTCCGTAATTCTTGCAAAGGAATTTTTTCCCGCATTTGGTCATATTCTACTTCTTTCTGCCAGACAATTTCCTCCAAAATATTGTTTGGCGCTGAATCAGGCACGGCAGCCTGATAACGCAATATCGATACATCAATGGCTGGATTAGGTGAACGGCGACGGATTTGCATAATGTGTCATTTGTTATTTGTCATTGGTCATTTGTCATTGGTCATTTGTCCTTGTTTATTGACAAAGGACAAATGACAGAGGATAAATGACTAAATGGCTCGTTTATAAGCTTCGTCCAGCACTTCCGAAAGTGTCGGGTGGGCGTGAACTAGATGTGCTAGATTTTGGACAGATTGACGGTTTGCGATGGCAGCTGAGGCTTCATGAATTAAGTCTGCGGCGTGCAGTCCGAAAATGTGGACGCCTAAGACTTCTCCGGTGTCTTTGCGATATATCACCTTGGCAATCCCATCGGCTTCATTTTCTGCCAATGCTTTGGAATTCCCTTTGTAGTAACTCCGACTTGTAGCGATTTCAAACCCTTCGGTTTGTCCCAAGTCCTTTGCTGCGGTTTCTGTTAAGCCCACATAGCTAACTTCTGGGTGGGTAAACGCTGCTGCGGGGATGCTGCGATAGTCTACTATTCTTTCCCTCCCAACTATGTTTTCTACCGCGATAATGCCTTGAGCAGAAGCCGCATGTGCCAACATTATCTTTCCATTAGCATCGCCAATTGCCCACAAATGCGGCACTACCTCACCAGCTGATAGCACTGCCATGCGATCGTTAACTGGGATAAAATTCCGCCGATCGACTTCCACACCCACAGACTCTAAACCGAGATTTTGCGTCGCTGGGATGCGTCCCGTAGCCACCAAGCAAGCATCTACTTCAATGACATCTACATCTTCTTTGGTTTTGAAATCTGCTAACTCAATCACCACAGGTGAACCGGGAATAACTTTTTTGGCGTATATCCCCACTTTAGTTTCAATATCGCGGGGAGTAATCAGCACCCGTTCAGCAAGTTTGGCAATATCGCGGTCAAATCCTGGCATTAACTGATCTAGGGCTTCAATCAAGGTGATTTCGCAACCTAAAGCTGAGTAAATATCAGAAAATTCTAAGCCGATGTAACCACTGCCAATAATTGCTACCCAGTTTGGTAGCGACTCCAACTTAACGCCTTGATCGCTGGTAAAGACAGTTTTTCCGTCTACTTCAATTCCTGGAGGCACAAAAGGAATTGAACCAGGGGAAAGGATGATGTCTTTGGCTGTGATAATTTTTTCGTCACCGTCTCCGGTAACAGAGACTTTTTGCGCCCCAGCGATTTTTCCCCAACCTCTGATAATATCGACTTTTAGACGTTTCAGGCTGTTGGTTAAGTCGCCTTGAATTTTCGAGACGAGATTGGTAGCATGATTAGCGATCGCTTGGCGATCAAATTCCACGCTACCAATTTGAATTCCCAGTGACTTCAGGTGGTGGGCATTACGTAACTCCCGCACACGTCCAGATGCTGCTAGTAGTGCCTTAGAAGGAATACAGCCCCGATTAACACAGGTTCCTCCTATATCAGCAGCTTCAATAATCGCTGTTTTCAAACCGCAACTTACGGCGTGTAAGGCTGCGCCATGTCCGCCTACACCAGCGCCGATAATTACTAAATCGTAATCAAATCCTTGACTCACGTTAGTTTCCCTGTGTGCTTCGCCTATTTATTCTCAACTTGACCGACAATCAGCGCAACCCTTTTAACAGTTATCAGTTATCAGTTGTCAGTTTCGTCGCTGGGTTTAAGTCCCCAACACACAATTAATTATCAGTGAACACTGGGAACTGAATTGAAATCGCTTACCATCAGCCTGATAACTGTTTCCTGAATTAACGTTTGGGTTGTGCTAACTAAAATTATGATTCATTCACTTCTGGCGAAAAGATGGATGATTTCAGTAATTATAGTCAAATCTAGATACTTATTTTTTTCTACTCCATACCCCATACTTCGGCTACGCTCCTCGGCTTTGCTCGGGCTGAACTCAGTACAAGTGCCCAATTCCTCATCCCCCATGCCCATAACTTTGAATTTCTTTACAGGGCGTTTGCTTAACACCTAAGCTGGATTTAGGATTTATCCAAAAGATTTACGCAGGCGATCGCTCGATGTCCATTCCCCAAATTAGCGAATTTACTATCCGCCGTCATGCCAACGCCAAATCTTTCCAACGGGGCGAGGCATACTATGAGGCTGGTGCTGTCAATACAGTTACCCAACGTGGCGATTTGCTTGAGGCAGATGTTGTAGGCAGTGAAGCTAAACCTTATCATGTCAACCTAAGTTTTGATAGCAGTGGATTAATCTCAGCAAACTGCACCTGTGCCTACAACTTTGACGGGTGGTGCGAACACATTGTAGCGACGATGCTTGTTTGTGCGCGTAACCCAGAAAACATTAAGCAGCGCCCCACCCTAGAACAACTACTTAATCGCCTAGATTATATCCAAACTCAAAGACTGCTGCAAGAGTTGGTAACAGAACACCCACCACTAATTGAGGCGATTGATCGCCATATAGGTTGGATAACTAATCCTGCTACCCAGCAAAAAAACACAAAGCCTGTGCTTCGCATTACTATTGATCCGGCTTTCTTTCGACGACAAGTGCGGCAGATTCTCAAGGATACCGTGCGCTACTTTGAAGAAGGGTGCGAAGAAGACCCAATTGGTGAAGAATTGCTGAGTGTAGTGGAAACTGCGGTAGATTTTAGCGAACGGGGAGAGGGTGAGAATGCGATCACTATTTTAGAAGCGATTACCTCTACCTGTGTGGAAAATTGGGATGATGTTGCAGAATACGGTGCTGAAAATGATGAACTTGTCGGGGAATTAAATAATGCCTGGTGTGAAGCAATTCTCAGTGCTGAACTCACCCCAGAAGAAAAAGTTGATATTCAAATAAATTTAGAAGCTTGGCAAGATGAGTGGAATGTTGATTTTAGCATGATTATGGAGGCTTTACGCCAAGGTTGGGATTATTCACCACTGGTGCAAGTTCTCGAAGGTAATATTACTCAAAGGGGAGCTTGGGAAGAATACGTGCCAGATTATGCGGATGATTTGGCACTAATTCGGCTAAAAATCCTCGAACGTCAGGAACGTTACCAAGAATACCTATATTTAGCAGAAGCGGAAGGACAAACCCAGCAGTATCTGACAATGCTAGGGCGTTTAGGCAGGGTAGAAGAAGCAATTGATGCTGCTCAAACCCAGATGAACTCAATGGAAGAGGCTTTTGCCCTAGCGAAAACACTAAGCTCTCAAAAGGCATTACAGCAAGCACTAAATATAGCCCAGAGTGGATTAGATTTACCGGGTAATTGTCAGTACGAATTGGGGATTTGGACAAGTGATTTGGCTATTGAGTTGGGTAATAGTGAAGCTGCTTTATTAGCAATCAAGGCAGCTTTTCAAGTGAAACCCTCCTTTGTTGACTACCAAAAGATGGCAGAATTGGCTGGAGAAAACTGGGAAAGTGTCAAAACAGACCTGCTGAGAATTATTCATAGTGTTAGTAGTGGGGGAACAGAATCAGCCAAGGTGGATATATTCTTGCATGAGGGGCTAATTGATGATGCAATTGCGATCGCTAGTGAACTCAGTTCTTATAATTCAGAATTGATTCATCGAGTCATGGATGCTGCTATCCCTCACAATCCTAGTTGGGTAATTACTAATGCTCGTCGCCGTGCCGAAAAGATTATGGATGCAGGTAAAGCCGAATACTACTACTATGCTATCGAATGGTTAAAAAAGGCACGTAAAGCCTACTTAGGATCTGGGAAGAAAGGTGATTGGTTAAGCTATCGCCAAAACTTAATGCAAACCCACGCTCGTAAACGTAAATTGATGGGAATGTTTCAGCAAAAAGGTATGGAGTAAAAATTATTGTTTGTAACCATAAATGATATACAAAATGGATTAAAGGGTTTATGTTTGTTTGCTATTGTGAGCTTGGATATCACAGACTCACAGATATATAACTAGATGCCTAAGCCAGGAAGTCACCCTCCTGACTTCCTGGCTTAGGCATCCAAGTAATCGAATGAAATGCTTATAGGTCTGGTTGTATAGCAATGCAACGGAAAAATGTTTCAAATCATGATCTTCCAGTTCTTTACAAGAAAAGCACGCCAGCTAAAGGCGGTAGCTGATGATCTGCCAATCTGACCTATCAATCCATAAGTGGGGTTGAGCGTATCTTCGTTAATTTCGAGAGGTTGTTGGCGGCGGCTGACCTTTTTTTCGGTAGCAGGAGACAATTATTGCTTTTAAGTCTGCAATAACTAGTTTATTTAGCTTTTACAGCAATTTTCATGTATTTGAACCACATCTGTCGTAAGGGCACAGCATTGCTGTGCCCCTACCGTGTGGTCTATTTACCTGAAAATAGCTGTAAATTGATTGAGATTTGCCCAAGATATCAACTTTAGTGACAAAAGATGAAGTAAGATTCACATCTGAAATAGTCTCCGAATAATCCCATAGTTTCTAACCAAAAATAGTCCAGTACGATGATTGATAAATATCCTCAAAATCTTATAGTATCCTGCTTACCACTGAGTATGCTTCTATCACTTTGGAGCATAACTTATAGTCCACTGAAAGCTCAGGCTGTTGATACTACACAATTACCAACTAGTAATTTCATCCTGTCACAACAACTCCCACCACCACAGGATGTCCAACCACAGGATGTGCAACCACCTTTACCTTCGCCAGCTCCCTCACCTGAACTACCACAACCACTCCCCCCGCCAGCAGAACTATTTCCACCCTCTGCCCCAAATCTGACACCAGAGGAACCACTCCCTGGCAATTTTCCTCAAACTATTGTTGTTGAACGGTTTGAAGTTATTGGTAGCACAGTCTTCAGTCGTGAAGAGTTAGCCAAAGCCACTGCTGAATTTACCAAACGACCGATCTCACTGACCCAAGTGTATCAAGCACGTTCTAAAATTACTGATTTATACGTCCAAAATGGTTACATTACTTCTGGTGCTTATATCCCACCTCAAACAATCCAATCTGGTGTTGTAAAAATTCAGGTGGTCGAAGGTAAATTAGAAGATATCCAGGTAACTGGAACTCGGCGGTTGAATCCGAATTATGTCCGCAGCCGACTAGCAATAGCTACATCAGCGCCTCTAAATCGGCAACGTTTACTAGAGGCACTGCAACTTTTGCAAATTAATCCTTTAATTAAAAACGTCTCTGCTGAACTCACCGCAGGATCGCGGACTGGTACGAGTCTTTTAGAAGTCAAGATCAGCGAGGCAAAAACCTTTAGTAGCCCAATAATTCTTGATAATGGGCGATCGCCTAGTGTTGGCAGTTTCCGCCGTGGATTACGATTGAATGAAGCCAATTTACTCGGATTGGGAGATAGTCTGAGTTTAGGATACACCAACACTGATGGTAGCAACTCCTTTGACGCTAGTTACACATTGCCTCTCAATCCCCGCAACGGAACTCTTAGCTTTAACTATGGCACTACGTCGAGTAATGTCATTGAACCTGCTTTCAAAATTTTAGATATCGAATCGGCATCTCGCTACTACGAGTTGACATTCCGTCAGCCTATAGTCCAAACTCCCACACAAGAATTCGCTCTTGGGTTAACAGCTTCTCGACGTGAAAGTGATATCTCGTGGATACTACAGAGACAGAACCCAGCAACTCCTCCCTCTGTACTTTCACCTGGATCTGATGGACAGGGACGCACCAGGGTATCTGCCTTGCGATTTTTTCAAGAATGGACGAATCGTAACAGCCGTGAAGTCATCGCCCTACGCTCTCAATTCAGTTTGGGTCTAGATGTGTTGAATGCCACGGTTAATCAAGATCCTCCTGATAGCCGTTTTTTTGCTTGGCAAGGGCAAGCGCAGTGGGTACGCCTTTTAGCTCCTCAAACTTTACTTTTACTTCGTTTAAATACGCAACTAGCATCCAGAGCACTTTTACCTATAGAGCAAATTGGCTTAGGTGGACAAGATAGCGTTAGGGGTTATCGTCAAGATTATTTGTTGACAGATAATGGCATTTTTGCTTCTGCGGAAGTTCAAGTACCGATTCTGCGCTTACCGCAGATAGATAGTACGTTACAGGTTGTCCCATTTGTGGATTTTGGTGCTGGCTGGAACAGTTATGGTAAAGATAACCCCGACCCCGATCATAATACTTTAGCTGCTGTTGGTCTGGGGTTGCGTTGGTCACAAGGCGATCGCTTCACCGTTCGTCTTGACTGGGGCATTCCTTTAGTATCTGTTAACTCGAATGATAGAACATTACAAGAACAGGGACTGTATTTTAGTTTATTATATAATCCTTTTTAAAATTTAAGGATTCATTCTCCTTCCCTTTCCTTCTCTACCATAGGCTGCGCCAACGGGGGTTCTTGCTCTATTAAAGCAACTGGCGTGCGATTTCAAATGCTCAGATATTTTTCTCAGTGGGATACGCCCAATTAATTTAATTTTTGTCTTGCTCTAATCTATTTCGCAAAAATCATTCCACAAAACAGAAAAATTTGACTGATTAAAAAATAAAAATCAGACCGTTATTTATTTAATTCAGAGTTTCTCCGCCAATCAGAATTAAAATCCGCAAATATACCAAGTGTTTTATTCAGTGTTTAATTTTATTCTGGGTATCCTAAGAAAGACAAGGTCAGATGATATAGACGAAGGAGGAAAGTTTATAACTTATGTATGAATAGAAAAAACAGCTAGAATTTCTACCGCAAAACTGATTCAACAATTAGCCATCTCATTCCAAAGGGTCAATTCTTAAAATAAGAGCTAGTTTGCACCCTCATAGCAATTTTGGAATTATAGACGGTGACAATTTTGATTGAGTAAATTTTCCCATAAGTGTAACCTGAAAGTCTGAAATTATGGCAATACCTTGGTGTTAGTGATATTTTGCCCCGGAAAATCCCCCCAATAAGGTGCAGATAAGCTCTTGAGAAAAGAAGGTTCTTGTTCAATAATTCTTCTCTCAAGAACAGCTTCTATTCCTGAACTGCCCCAAGAGCCTGCCTTAACCAAGAAATTCCTTAACCGAACGGTATTGAAAGGTATTGGAACTTGTGGAAGTAAGATTTTTCAGACTAAGACATAAAAATATGAGAATTTGAGGAACAGCCATGCTAGGAAACGAGCGGGAAAAAATACGCCATCTGTTGGTCATTAAAGACCTGCAAGGCCGGCGAACTGTCCCCTTGCAAGAGACTACTTATTCTCTGGGGCGGCATCCCGCAAACACTATTATCTTGTCTTCGCGGTCAGTATCAATGCAACATGCAATTTTATTGCGAGTAACTGTTCCAGATACTGATCAATATGGCTTTCAGATTATTGATGGTAACTATAAAGGGAAAGGAAGTACTAATGGCTTATTTGTCAATGGTATTAAATGCTTTTCTCATAATCTTAGAAGTGGAGATGTAATTGCCTTTGGCAGTAATCAAGCTCAAGCTAAATATTATGCTATTTCTAACATTTCAGAACAAGCATTTTCTGAATCTTTTGATGTTGAAGACTTATCTGGTTTCCTCTTAGAGCAAGGCAGTCCTGCCAATCCTTTTCAAACCTTAGTTATCGATCCCAACTTTGAACTAGCTAGTGAGTCTGCTCTAGCTCGCCTAGCATCCTTCCCTGAACTCATCCCCAATCCAATCATTGAGATGGATTTGGAGGGAAGAGTCACTTATCTTAATCCAGCCGCAGCTCTCAAGTTTCCCAAACTTAGAGAAATTGGAACAAAACACCCGATTTTAACAGGACTTTTAAGTACAAATAATCTAGAAAAAAATTCTTTTGTGCGGGAGGTGGAAGTAGGTACAGAAGTTTTTGAACAATCCGTTCTCTACCTTCCTGAAAGTGATTTAATTAGAACTTTTATTATTAGGGATATTACAGAGCAAAAACAAGCCACAGCCGAACTACGTCAGCGTGATCGCTTACTACAGGCAGTTGCAGAAGCTACCAATTATTTGCTAGGGGAAATGAATTACGAAACTGGTATTGATCTAGCTCTAGCTGTGTTAGGTGAAGCTGCTAAAGCAGATCGTGTTTATCTCTTTCAGAACCATCCCCATCCTGCTACTGGAGAAACAGCAGTCAGCTTGCAATTTGAATGGACACATCCTTCTATTGAATCTACTTACCAATATTGGCAAAATCAGCCTTATCAAGGTTCTGGATTAGCTCGTTGGTACGCTATTCTTTCTAGCGGCAAGTCGATTAGCGGACTCACCCAACAATTTCCTGTCGCCGAACAAGAATTCCTGATTCGAGATGGCATTCAATCCCTTCTTTTGGTACCTCTTTGCTTGGAGAAAGAGTTCTGGGGTTACCTTGGCTTGGCAGACTGCACTTTTGAGCGTCATTGGTCAAAGCACGAAGAATCTACTCTTTTGACGATGGCGGCCAGTATTATTGGGGCACGGCAGCGTCAGCAAGTAGAAGAAAAGATTCGCTATCAAGCCTTACATGACATGCTGACAGGGTTGCCTAATCGCCTACTATTTTATGAGCTGCTTAATAAAACTCTCCCAAATGCCACTCGCAATGGTGAAAGTTTAGCTGTAATCTTCCTCGACCTAGATCGCTTCAAGGTGATTAATGACACTTTGGGGCACACTCTGGGAGACCAATTGTTACAAAGCGTCGCTCAAAGATTACAAGACTCACTTAGAGGCGGAGACACTATAGCCCGTTGGGGAGGTGATGAGTTCACTATCTTACTCCCGCGAGTCAATGATATTAAAGAGGTAACACTGGTGGCGTATAGAATATTACAAGCATTGCAGGATGCTTTCCATCTCCAAGGGCATGAACTTTATGTGACTGCCAGCCTTGGTATTGCGTTGCTTGATCACAACAGTCCTGACGCCGAAACATTAATCCAGCACGCAGATGCTGCTTTGTACTACGCCAAGGACAAAGGGCGGAATAACTACCAATTCTATAGTGTTTCTCTGAGTGCTAAAAATCCTGAACTCCTGACTTTAGAAAAGAGCTTGCGCTATGCCCTAGAACGCAATGAATTTAAGCTGTACTATCAACCTCGTGTCAATATTACTACAAACGAAATTACTGGTATGGAGGCTCTATTGCGTTGGCAGCACCCAGAGATGGGATTGGTCGCACCCAGTGTTTTTATTCCGCTAGTCGAAGAAAGTGGATTAATTGTTTCTATTGGTGAATGGGTGCTGCGGACAGCCTGTATTCAAAATAAAATCTGGCAAGATGCAGGATTGCCACCCATAACGATCGCTGTTAATCTTTCTCTTAAGCAGTTCCGCCAACCTAAATTGATGGAGACTATAGCTACAGTTTTAGAAGAAACGGGTCTGGAGCCGCACTTTTTAGAATTAGAAATTATGGAAACCACAGCCATTGAGGATTTAGATTTTACCAGAAGGGTGTTAAAGGATCTACAGCAGATGGGTGTTTATCTCTCCATTGATGACTTTGGTACGGGTCATTCTTCGCTCTCGCGTCTACAGCTTTTGCCACTCCACAATCTGAAAATAGATAAATCTTTTATTCAATATTTGACGCAAGATGTCAAAGTAGCTCATATTATCAAGGCGATAGTTACCTTGGGACACAGCTTGGGATTGAAGTTGATAGCCGAAGGGGTAGAAAAAGAAGAGGAACTGGAATTCTTGAAATCTATTAATTGTGAGGATGTACAGGGCTATTTATTCTACCGGCCACTTTCTGTCCAGAAAGCAACAGAAATCCTCGAAAGTAAACGACCAACCCTCTAGTACCACAAGGCGGAAGTCAAAAGTCACGAATTAAAAGTCAAAAGTTTTGTATATCAAACTATTCCCTACAAAACTGACTGCTCATATTCTAGTGCCCTAATAAGCTGATGCGCGTCTAGATTGTGCATTGCAATCGTTAATATTGTCCTTTGAAATACAAATGACTAATACTTCGGCTTACCTCGGTTTACTTCGACTACGCCCTTCTCTTCTTAGGCTGCGCCCTAAGCGTAGCTATGCCGCAGGCTTTACGACTACGCCCTTCGACAAGCTCAGGACAAGCCGCTCACTACAAGTGACAAATGACTAATGACAACCCTCTCCTGAACGAGACGCTCTTGCTAGCTTGCCTCCCCAGAGGGGTACACGAGTAAATATCCAATTTTATTTGCGTAACAGCTTATTGTTACAGTCGCTCAATTATCTTGGCATTTTCTGGCAACTTGGCGTCTCGTTGCCCAGCAGCACGCGCTCTAGCAGTGAATAAACCAATGGGAGTATTTAATAAATCTACAAGTGTAGCTTTACCCGTTATCGTTTTTTTCATATCTCTTGGTATTTCCTTGACTAACCAACGTGCCAAACGATAGCCGCATTCTTTGAGTGTAATATCTCGCATTAAATCTATACCGTGCAGTTCGTGCAGATAGCGATTTGAGCGTCCATAGCGCCGCCATTGACTTCGCAGTTCTTGAAGTGTGGCACGGTGGCGGTGCCCAACGATCGCATTCGGGGCAAATTCCAAACGCCCGATGTTTTGGGCCAAAATCCGCCAGCAAATATCGGCATCGCCACCAGTGGTAAGATAGGGACGAAATAAACCCACTTTTTCTAAGGCAATGCGTCGAATTGCTAAATTAGCGGTTTGACCATAAGGACGAAAGGAATGGTTAAGGGTATGCTTTTGCGACAAAGTTTCTTGACGATCTGCGTGTTGTTCTAGCAAAGTTGTACCTGGTAGTGCCAAAATCTCACCAGCGACAATTACCACCTCTTTGTTGACAAAAGGCTGAATTAATGCGTTTAACCATTGCGGTTGTGGACGGCAATCAGCATCGGTAAAAACGATAATTTCACCTGTAGCGGCGCGAATCCCAGTATTACGAGCAGAGTATGAGCTTTGAATTTGGTTTTCACTCAAGGGGTAAATTGTAATTGGGCAATTTTCGGCAGATGTTTTAAGGATGGTGAGAGTGCGATCGCTACTATTATTGTCCACCAATAAGTACTCTACCCGGTCTTTCGGGTAGGTTTGAGACAACAGACAATTGATTAACTCTGGCAAATCCGCCTCACCGTTATAAATAGGAACAACCACCGACACCCTTGGTAAAAAACTGGTGGCGGTGGTTGCATCAAATGGCTGATGATTCATAAATCTGAAATTTTGGTTTGGGATTACTAACTAGTATTCCCAATCCAAAATCCTAGAAGGGTATATCAAGCAGTTTTCATAACTCCAAAAATCTGGATTTGGGAATACTACTATATAAACACCTGCAAACAAATCGTAAGAATTCAGAAGTCAGAATTCAGGATTCAGAATAGTTAAAGAATCAGAAGAACATTTAATCAATAAATATACTAATTATTCTGGATTATTGATAAATTCTGACCGGAGCAACAAAAACGTCTCCAGCTTTGCTCCTGACTCCTGGGTGTTAAATTCTTACAATAAATCATTCACCTAAAATTTTAGGTTATCGGCGCGGCTCATCGGTCGAGTGGGCTGATTTGCTGGCGGTTGGGCAAAGTTGTGATTTGATAAAATTGCGATCGCGCGGGCATATTGGGGATCACTCTTAGTTCCGATTAAATCTGGATTAGAAGCCAATTGCCGCTCTTGTGCCTCTGTCAAGTCTAGCTTGATATCTGGGGCAATCCCTTTATGGTTAATATCTGTTCCAGCCGGGGTATAGTAATGGGCTATGGTAACTGCCAAGCCAGAACCATCTGCGAGTTCATGAACTGACTGTACTAAGGCTTTACCAAAAGTTTGACCACCTACGACTACCGCCCGCTTATTATCCTTGAGTGCCCCTGTGAGGATTTCGCTAGCACTAGCTGAATTACCATCCACTAAGACCGCCAAAGGACGATTTGTTAAAGCAGTGCGATTAGCTTTAGTTTCTTCAGTGCCGCCTACACGGTCTACTGTCTTGACAATGCCGCCGTCATTATACCACATCCGGGCAATTTCAATGCTTGCCTGTAACAATCCGCCAGGATTTCCTCGCAAATCCAAGACATAAGAATCAACTTTCTTAGTGTTCAAATCGCGGATGGCTCGTTGCATTTGGTCTGCGGCATGAGCACTAAATTCCCGTAAACGGATATAACCAACGCGGCGAGTCCCTTCTTGTCTGAGGGTATAACGTACTGTTGGCACTTCAATACTTGCTCTTGTCAGCTTCAGTTCAAAAGGATTTTGACCCGTCCGTGCCAGCTTTAGCTTGATGGGAGTACCTGCTTTGCCGCGAATTAGTTTGGAAGCATCATCCACTTTCATTTTGAGAGTGGGTTTGCCGTCGATTGCCAAAATTTCATCGCCTGCTTTGATCCCAGCTTTCAGCGCCGGAGAATTTTCTATGGCTTCGACAACAGTGAGGCGCTGAGTTTTTTCATTCACTTCCATCCGAATACCAATACCAGAGACTTCCCCAGATGTTTGACTAGTCAGGGCTTCAAACTGTTTGGGGTCCATGAATCGAGTGTAAGGATCTCCCAACTTCTGTAAAGCTTCACGGATGGCAGCGTAAGCTTCTTCCCGAGAAGAATAGTCTTTACTCAACAGGCTTTGCCTGGTTGCTTGCCAATCTTGTTGATTAAACTTGCCATCAACATATTCATGATTCACCAGTTGCCATACTTGGTCAACTATCACTTTCGGGCTGTCTTGTAGGGCTAGAGCAGCTCGGACACCACGAGTCCAAGCGGTGCCGAACAAAGACATAGTAGCAGTAGTGGCGATCGCTCCACCAATCAAGGCTACTTGGAGCGGCGAGTAACTTTTCGCAGATTGGTTCATGTATATTAGCTGGAATAATTGTGTTATTGACAGTTTAGCAATCAGGCTTTCAAGAGACTTTTAAGTTTTTATACCCCAAACTAAGCTCTACTCCCTTCATCATTTTTATCGTTGAATGATGCCGAAAATACTGCATTCTTAACAACCATTTCTCAGTTTGCTAGCCTTCTTTGGAAGACTATACTAAATATGTGACACTTTGATAAGCGTCATTTTTGTACCTATTCATTACTTTTATTAAGATAGCACTTTGATCGCCCAATTGCAGTACTATTAGACTGCATTAAATTAGCTTTTATTACTTAAGTCATGAAACGTAAATTTACCATCAAATCGTTAGTTTCTATTAAAAAATTTTTTGTTAATCTGTGGCAATCGTTACAAAAACTAACTAGTGGATTGTACTTTGTTTTAGGCGCTTGGCTTATTTTTACCACTATAACCTTAGTTTTTGCTTCTTCGCAGCCAGTAG
Source organism: Nostoc sp. (assembly GCF_036916735.1). Lineage (GTDB taxonomy): Bacteria > Cyanobacteriota > Cyanobacteriia > Cyanobacteriales > Nostocaceae > Nostoc. Next base: position 33,984 of record NZ_JBALFV010000058.1, on the reverse strand, counting down.
ACGCCTTTTTTGTACTTGGTGGGAGTATTCATCGAGAAACTTATGTAGCCCAACAAGCAAAACAATACCCGCAAACGCCAATTTTAATTTCTCATGGTTCTCCAGACCCCTGTATATGGTTAATTTTTCAGGCAGAATTAGCAGGGTTACAAAACGTTTGGTTAGAAAACTGTGCGAATTCTACCTTTGAAAATTTCTATTATGGTATTCCAATTTTGCGGCGTTGGGGAGTGCATAAAGTCATGTTGATTACCTCGCCAAGCCATTTACCTAGAGCTAAATGGATGGCACAAATTCTCTTGGGCGCTCATGGTATTTGGGTAGAGACAGAGATTGTTGAGGAGTTGGGTGTTCCTGGTAATCGTGAATCTTGGGCTAAAACTGGATTAGATGTAACACGCAGCTTATTTTGGGCGATTTTTAGCCAAGTTATTCAACCGCAATGCTCAAATATAACAAGACTTGCCCAAGTAGATATGAAAGTTTGGAAGAATCGAGGTTTTCATTGTGAACACCAAGTGGGGTTGGAGAGATAACTTAGTCCTAATGTGTTCACATGCGAATTATAGTGCAATACAGTTGAGTTAAGCATTTCTTTTTTCTCTCAGTGCAACTGGCGTGGCACTGAGAGAACTTAAGAGTGAACAAGTCGGCGAACCGTAAGGGCGTACTGGCTTCTCTGCGCCTCTGTGGTAGCCTGCAGCAAGCCGATGCAGCGTCTACGTTAGAAAAATTGACCCTTCGGCTTCTCTACGAGACGCTACGCGAACGCTCAGGGTCAACAGTGAGCGAAGCCGAACTGTTGACTTTGACAAAGATACTATTTTGATTTTCGTGCCGATTTGGGTGGTGTTCGGTGTGCGCCAAAATACTTCTCACTGCGATAGCGCAGCCATACCCGCAACACTTGCGGAATCTGTTCTTTTTGTTCTTTACTCAGTGTATTGTAAAGGGATAATGCGCGATCGCGCTCACCTCTACATGCAGCATTGTTGTGAGCATCCCAATAGCTGCGGGCTACTCGAATCCGCCGACAGACTTCCTTAATTAGTGCTTCTCCTGTGAGTGGAGCGTCCTGCTTTGTCATACTCAGATGCGATAAATTCCTCATGCGATTGATCGTAGCGAATCAGACTTATTCTCACAATTACAACCCAAGCAAGTTAAACCTGTAAATTGATTTCATTAGACTTTAGACACAGACTGCACAAGTAACTTAGCAATTAAATCCTGTAAAAACATAAATTTCTTCATTCCTAAGTATGTTGATTATCCATATTGTTTCGTCTTTAAAAGAGATTGATACTCGGTAGAATAATTTATGTGTATTCATCATCTTAATTGTGGTTGTATGTGCCCGATTGGTGGGGCAGTCACACACGGGGTCATGCAGGTATCGCCATTGAGACATCCGAAGGTTGGCTCTTACATGCAGGCGATGCTTACTTTTACCGACATGAAATCGGCTCTGCTAAACGAGTTTGCCCACCTGGTTTACGTGCCTATCAGTGGTTCATGGAGGTAGACCGCAAGGCTCGACTTTATAATCAAGATAGGTTGCGTGCGTTATCGCTTGACCACAGTAGTGAAGTGCGCCTCTTTTGTAGCCATGATGCCATCGAGTTCAAAACCTTCGCTGACCAAGATAATTCGCAATTGCAGAAAGACAATTTGCGCTCAACAGCTTCCAATTAGCTCAAAAACTCAATGCATCTTAACGGAATTATGCGGTTTTTAAGGTTCTGTTCAAATGCTGAGTGGATTTGAATAAGCATTAAGATCAAGAAACAGCACAATCTTTGCTACAAGCGATGCCTGCGGCGGGCTACGCCTACGCAAAATTTCATAACGCACTTTTACTCTACAAGGTGAATGGAAATCAAAAAATGTTGAGCATATTTTCTTTAGATTTTCTTTATTCACTCAATGTTGCATTTTTTTAAACATCTGTTACATTACTTAACAGACAGTTACAACTGCTACAACACTTGAACATTGGAGTTTTACTTATGACAGGTTTTAAAAATCCTGCGCCTATTGTTTCTGAAGATCCTAATGCTGTGCGTTTTGGCTTCACTCCTCAGAGTGAAAACTGGAACGGTCGTCTTGCAATGATTGGTTTTTTATCTGCGATTTTGATTGAAGCTTTTTCTGGTCAAGGCTTACTCCATTTCTGGGGTATCCTCTAAATTGATGCTAGGGGGTAGCATAGCTGTGCTACCCTTAAGTGTCAGTCCACGCAAGTAATTCGTTTCTAATCTATCGTGGTTGTTGGAATTGGTGTCAGCCCATAGCTGTCAACTTAAGTGTCTCGAAATACATTTTGTTATTTTCCATCAATAAATTTACTTGCTCTATACCTTTTTATTTTTGGTCAAATATTAGATTTTTCCGGTTGAGCCAAAATATAAGTGAATAATTACTTTACATTGAATATGTATAGCTAAAACTCATGGAAATACCCCAACGCGTATCAGTCCGCTACAAAGACGCGTCCTTCAACAGTAATGAAATCCGTTTAAGAACTTTTCGGCTTGGGTTACAAATATGGGAAGAACAAACCAAACCTAGAAAAACAGAGCTTTATCAATTTATATCGTCTTGCTTGAAACAAGTTGACCGCCAAGATCGTTTTATGTTTTCTGTACTGTTCATAGAATTAACAGACCTTATACGTAATTCTTCGCTAGAAAGGGGAACGAAAGAGGTTTTGATTAAAACAGCTTTTAGGGAGTTTGCTTGTGCCATAACAGACTTTGAAGATGTTGCTAAGTAAGGTTAGTCAGCCAACCTCATCAAGTAGGATATTTACTAAGTAAGCAGCTTTTCCATTAGATTATTTTTTCGCTGAATGCGCGGATGGGTAGGTGTTCGGGAAGGAGTGACTACAAAAATAGCTGAATTGCCCTATATGCAAGAACTTGAGAGCGTTAGTATTTCTAAACCATCCGCGCACCTTATGGCGGCTAGTTTTCAGCCATTTGCCTCTAGCCAAATTACAACTCCTCGTGTTATGATTTTTGCATTCGCGCAACCGACCCTTGAAAACCAAATAGAGTAAGGCTTTCAGAAGCTGGCAATTGCAATCACATAAAATCCCTATTAGGGATTGAAACAAGAATCTAAAAAACTCACTGGGATATTTATCCTATTGCAATCACATAAAATCCCTATTAGGGATTGAAACGAACTAGTATTGCACGACTATCTTGGACTGGCTCTATTGCAATCACATAAAATCCCTATTAGGGATTGAAACTGGTCAAACTTCACAACACAACCCGTAATTTCACCATAATTGCAATCAGATAAAATCTTTATTAGGGATTGAAACGAATTATTAATCCTAGATTGGCTTGCAGTGCGTAAATTGCAATCATATAAAATCACTATTAGGGATTGAAACGCGATCGCATTCTATCAACAAAATCAAATCCCCACATTTGAGGTAGGGACTACAGACTTACTCTAAGTACAGCATTTCATTAATTCGTAGCGAAGTAAATTTGGCAATACTCTGCAATACCAATGCATCGGCTGACAATACCAATGCATCGGCTAACAATACCAATGCATTGGCTGACAATACTAATGCATCGGCTAACAACACTAATGCATCGGCTAACAATACCAATGCATCGGCTAACAATACCAATGCGTCCCCTTGCATTAAAAACGCTACGATTTTAGGCAAAGCTGTACTAAGCAGCTATTAATTTAAGGTCAACTAACATACTTTCGGTTGTTGCCATAGGATGAGTTTCAATTCAGAGCAGTAGCAACCCCTGTTAATGATTGTGGGTTCGTAGTCAATGAAAATCTGAATGATTAGTCACTTTTTGGCTTGATTCTGTTATTGGCAGCAATAATGGCAAAAGAAATAAACACAAACTGGGCTAATTTACCAAAAAATTGGGTCTAAAGCCTTACTCTAAAGAATTCAATCGAGTCAAAATTGCCATTTTTGCGATCGCATCAGTGTAAAAGCAGGAAGCAGAAGTTGAAGATTGCGATTGCAAAAATGGGGAAACCACAGTCTAGTGTATAGCTTGCGACACCAAACGAATTAAACGCAACCGTAGCCGCGATTCACTCAAAGGTAACTTAAACCTGCTGTTCCAGGAATTGTGTAAAATAATTCTCCTGACTTATGACTTCCCTGAAAGCGAAATTATGTTGAGCGGAGTCAAACACAGCGTCTTTAAGATTTGTGGCTGACCTATGTTAAAATCCTTGATACAAACGAAGGATTTTGAAACCTAAACTTTTAAACTTTTAGTTACCCTGAATGACTCAAGTATGGTTACACTACCGACATAGTAATCACTGTTGGTGGAATACCGAGCGATGTATAGAAATGCTAAAAGATTGACTGCTATTTTTCTGTTGGTTTTTCTGTTGATTGTTACTATCAATTTTGCAGTAATTGCTCAAGATAGTTCAGATGGGCCTTCTGTAAATTTAGCGCCTCAGCTATGTTCAGTACCTCCTGAACTGGAAACTCAACAAGTCATTGCCAACAATGGTGGTAACCAAGTTAAAATGGGCGATCGCATCAGGATAAAAGTTAAAGGATTATCAGCAGCGACCAGAAAAGCAACGGCTAATGCCACTAATTCATTTGATCCTCGACAATTAGTGTTGTACCTGGATGGCTATGAACTAGAAGATATCCACGGTGAACCAGTCATCGTCAAGGTTCAAGGTAAAGATCAAAAGACAGTTCTTGAGGATGATTGGTTAGCCTTTCGACTTGAACGTACCGACTCATCTCAAGCTGCATGGAATGGGCTTCTTGGTAGCAGATACAGTATTAACGTCATAGCGGGAGTGGGATGTCCGAAAAAACTTGCAATTCCGGTGAGCAATGGTTTCCCACCTCCTCAATTAACAATAGTTCTGTTTTCGTGGCGATTTTGGCTGTGTCTACTTCTACTTGTGGCTGTTGTATTAATGTTCATTAGGTATTGCCGAAACACTCTTCGTAGCTCTGGAATAGAAGGAGTTTACTCTGAAATAGAGGTGATTGGTGGACAGAAAGGGTTGACCACAGAAAAGGTTGATCTTAAAAAGGTTGATCTTAAAAACGAATATCGTCAAAGCCGAATTGCTCAAGTTTTTCTTGGCAGAAAAAAATTGAACAGGAACCCATTTAGTCTATCTATATCTCAACTTGCTTTTTGGACATTTCTAATTTTTGGTGCTTACCTGATTATCTACGGCATAACAGGAGACTATACCAATATTTTGAATCAGCAATCACTAATATTATTGGGAATCAATTCTGTAACTACCGTTGGTATTTCGTTAATTGATGGACAAGGGAATGAAAAGAATAAAAAAGGTAGTCAAAGCGTTTCTCAAGGTTTTTTCTACGATATATTATCGGACATTAATGGAGTTAACTTTCATCGCTTCCAAACATTTATTTGGACAGTTGCTATTGGGCTATTCTTTGTTTGGGAAGTTCTGAAAAATCTGGCAATGCCAGAATTTGATGACACACTTCTTACACTACAAGGAATCAGTGCCGCAACATATCTTGGGCTTAGAGGGCAAGAGCAGCATGGTATGATAAAAGAGCTAGAATCTACATCCAGAGAAGATAATTCATCTGAACAACCGCCATCTGAACAACCGCTTCCATCAGAACAAGCCAATCCACCAAAGAGCGATTCATCGATTCCTGCTCCCTAAATTCTAAACGTTGAATCTTTGGCTACGTACCCGCCCAATCTAGGCGATCGCACTTCCACTCGTACTATCTTGTTATCCCTCTTTTGTTACTACGAGGAGAAAAAATACTGCCTCACTTTTGAACGCTAAACAAAATAATGAATTGTGCAATATTGTGCGCTCACAAGCAAACTTTATCATTTAAACTTACTGCTTGAGAAGAGAGGTAAAAATAGGAGTTTTAGATTATTCTCTACGAAGGTAACAAAAGAGGGATTAGCAAAGACAATAATTTCTATATATCAGGATCAACTAGATTTGTAATCATACTTTGTATGGTAATTCTGTACGCACTTTCAGATTTCATCGACTGCAATTTTGCAATAAGTGGCTCCTCTCCTAGTTATTGGTACGAGGGGCGTTGTCTCCAAAGTGGCGATTGCCTAAAATTACCCCGCACCTCAATATCTGAAGCGATCGCTCACGGACTCATGCAACAACTTGCCAAAAATGACTGTTATTCTCGTGAAGGTAAGATGTATGGAATACTATTAGTTGAACTAGCTAATGGCGAACAAAAGGTACTCAAAGCCTTTTCCGGTCTTTTGAATGGTTGCAGTGTGGTTGAGGGCTGGGTTCCACCAATTCCAGGACGAGACGAAGTTGCTTTAGAGTCAGCCCGCACTTTGGCACAGTTGGACGCGATTAAACAGGAAATCCTTACTTTAAAGCAACTAACCGAACGCCAGCAGTATGAAACCCTCTTTAATGAATTTGAGCAACAATTACAAGCAATGAGCGATCGCCATCGCCATTGCAAACATCAACGACAGGAAAAACGCCAGCAAATCTGCAATACACTTACAAAAGATGCACGCACCATTGCCCTTGAACAACTCGACGAAGAGAGTCGTCAGCAGGGAATTGAGCGGCGACTACTTAAACGCCAGCAAAATGAGTTATTACAGCCCCTCCAGCAGTTAATTGCAGCAACGGATGCGCGAATTAGCGAATTGAAACAACAGCGTAAAGCATTGTCTCGTCAACTCCAAGCTCAGATGCAGGCTACCTACAGCCTGACTAATTTTTCCGGGCGATCGCTATCATTACAGCAATTGATGCCAGGAGGTTCGCCCACTGGCACAGGAGACTGTTGTGCCCCAAAACTGCTTCATTATGCGGCAACACATAATCTCAAACCACTGGCAATGGCAGAATTTTGGTGGGGTGCGTCTTCCGTAAATCAAGATAAAATCCAGGGAAAATTTTATGGAGCATGTGCCGAGCGATGCCAGCCATTGATGGGGTTTTTGCTTTCCGGGTTAAGACCTATTTCAATCCCTAATAGAGATTTTTACATGACAACTCCACTCTTACTAAAGACATTAACACATTTACCTAGACCTAATGTGTTTGAGTCCGATGAATTTCCCACAATCAAGGGAGAGATGCCGATTATTTATGAAGACGAATGGCTGATTGCTGTGAACAAACCTGCTGGATTACTTTCGGTGCCTGGTCGTTATAGCGATCGCCAAGATAGTGTCTTGAGTCGCTTACGTCATCTTTTAGCGGATGGGATGGCGCTTGCATCTGTGCATCGCCTAGATCAGGAAACTTCTGGGATTTTGTTGTTGGCACGCGATCGTCAAACCCATCGGCAAATTAGTCAGCAGTTTCAGCAACGCCAGGTTTACAAGGTTTATGAAGCGATACTTTCCGGTGTTGTGACAGTTGAGCAAGGTAAAATTGACCTGCCATTGTGGGGAGATCCTGAAAATCGTCCTTATCAAAAAGTCGATTGGCAGCACGGTAAACCCAGTTTGACACACTTCCAGGTAATTGCCAGAGAACAAGATTACACCCGTGTAGAGTTTACGCCGCTAACAGGACGCACTCATCAATTAAGGGTTCATGCAGCTGATACGCGAGGACTTGGGGTAACTATTTTAGGCGATCGCCTTTATGGATGCTGTGTAGTTACCAGTCGCTTACATCTGCACGCCAGAGAACTTCGCTTTAAGCATCCGCACTTAGAAAAAACCCTTTATTTACAAGCAATTACACCCTTTTGACGCTACAAAACTTTTTCTGGTTTAAAACTGGACGAAACTTTAGTTAGTAAAAATGCTGACCCCCGATGTGGGTTGACGGTCATAGATATAAAAACTGGAGGAGTTGTTCACTGGTTACGTCTAGAGGGAGAAGTCACCGAACTCTATGACGTGCAGTGTTACCAGTCAAATACCGACATTTGCCCTTGGGAGTTCGCACCTAACAGCATCAAACGCGAACTTTGATAGATGGTAAATGCCAGACTCATCTGCTGGGATTGTAACCAGTCGATGAAATTACGTTCGGTAACAATTTTTATAGGAAGAGAGTTTTTGGGAGTCGGTTGTGCTGTCATCAGAAAAAAGTCATTTTTGACACTGACAATCAACGTCGCTTATAATGCAATACGGTTCAGTTAAGGCTAAAACTCTTTGTCAAAGTCAGTTGTTTTAACGAACCGCAAAGGCGCAGAGAAGCCAGTGCACCCTTGCGGTTCCCCGACTTGAAGCAACTGGCGCGACACAGAGAGAAGAAAAAAATGCTTAACTGAACTGTATTGACTTATAATGTTGGGCGTTTAGTCATTAACTATACATAGCTGAAAATACAGTCAACAGTTTTACTGAAGTTGAGCGAGCATCCTAAATGTGTAAATCACTTAAACTCGCTGCTATTGCTGGCTATATGTTGTCAGGACACCTGATCGTTGTTGCTTGCTGCTGTCAGTATCTGGAAGAGCCGTGACTATATTTCTACTAGGAAAGACGGTGCATTAAAGCTACTTGATTACTAGTAATGCTGATTCTTGGGCAGATACAGCGCTTCCTGCTGTTATGAAGTACAGTTTATCCCCTCCCCGCTACCTTCTGTAACCTTTCACGACTAAGAGCGTACCTCATAATAGCGGGAACTGCTGTATCTATCGGCTCTTAAAAAACACATTTTATAACCCATTACCAGCAATGCTTTCAGAAAATTCCTCAAAATGTGTTTCTTTCATATTTCGCTAGTGGCGATCGCGACGGTCAAAGACGGAAATATAAACAAAAATTGGAGAGTGCTGAAAAACTATGAACAGTACAATAAATCGACCTAAGAAGACAAACTCCCATCAACAAGCTACACCACAAATTGCTCAAAATCTTTCTTTTTCACTCCCCACCCTGGTCTTCATTGACTCAGGAATTGAAGACTATGAGTTACTTGTTGAGGGGATCTTACCAACAGCACAGGCAATTGTCCTGTCTAAGCATAAAGATGGGATAGCCCAGATCAGCGAAGTTTTAAAATCTTGCCCCACCGCCAATATTCAGTTAATTGCTCACGGGAGTCCCGGAGGTTTGCAACTGGGCAGTAAGCAACTGAATTTAGACAACATCCACACTTACCGCCAGCAGCTACAGCAGTGGCAAGCAGCAGAAATTCTGATCTATGGGTGTGAAGTGGCAGCCTATGAAAGAGGAGAAGCTTTCATCGAGAAGCTACACCAATTCACAAGGGCAAATATCGCCGCCTCAGCCAGGAAAATTGGCAATGCCCAACATGGGGGAAGTTGGGAATTAGAAGTCAAAGTAGGGAAAATCGCTGCAAATCTAGCTTTGAAACCAGAAGTCCGAGGAACCTATCCTGGTGTGTTAGTAACCTTTAGCACCGCCACCAACTTCAGCGTCAGCACTCGTCCCATATTAGGAGCAGTGGGGGACTTCAACAAGGACGGCTATCCAGACTTGGCTGTGACAAACTTTGGCAGCAACAACGTCTCAGTGCTGCTCGGTCTAAGTACTGGCAGCTTTGCCACTGCCACCAACTTCAGCGTCGGGACTTATCCCGCATCAGTAGCAGTAGGGGACTTCAACAAGGACGGCTATCAAGACTTAGCTGTGGCAAACGAAGGCAGCAGCAATGTCTCAGTGCTGCTGGGCCTAAGTACTGGCGGCTTTGGCACCGCCACCAACTTCAGCGTTGGGATGGGTCCCTTTTCAGTAGCAGTGGGGGACTTCAACAAGGACGGCTATCCAGACTTGGCTGTGGCAAACTATTTTAGCGCCAACGTCTCAGTGCTGCTGGGTTTAAGTACTGGCGGCTTTGCCACTGCCACCAACTTCAGTGTCGGGACAAATCCCCGGTCAGTAGCAGTGGGGGACTTCAACAAGGACGGCTATCAAGACTTAGCTGTAGCAAACCAGAACAGCAACAACGTCTCAGTCCTGCTGGGTCTAAGTACTGGCGGCTTTGCCACCGCTACCAACTTCAGTGTCGGGACGGGTCCCTTTTCAGTAGCAGTGGAGGACTTGAACAAGGACGGCTATCAAGACTTAGCTGTAGCAAACCAGAACAGTAACAACGTCTCAGTCCTGCTGGGTCTAAGTACTGGCGGCTTTGCCACTGCCACCAACTTCAGTGTCGGGACGAATCCCCGTTCAGTAGCAGTGGGGGACTTCAATAAGGACGGCTATCAAGACTTAGCTGTGGCAAACCATGGCAGCAACAACGTCTCAGTGCTGCTGGGTCTAAGTACTGGCGGCTTTGGCACCGCCACCAACTTCAGCGTCGGGACGAGTCCCTTTTCAGCAACAGTGGGGGACTTCAACGGTGATGGCAAACAAGACTTGGCTGTGGCAAACGAAAGTGACAACAACGTCTCAGTGCTGCTCAATACCACCCCCCCCACAATCACCCTTGCCCCAGGCAGCAACCCCACAAAAGGCGGCCCTGACGGTAACTTTACCGTGACTTTAGACAGTGCCGCCCCAGTTGGCGGGCTAGTCGTCAACTTTAATACCAATGGTAGTACCGCCACCCAAGGTACTGACTACACCCTAGCTGCTGGCACAAATATTACCAATGTCACAGCTAATACCTTCACCATTGCCGCCGGACAGACCAGTGCTGCTTTAACAGTAAAAACTGCACCGAACAATTACACAGTCTCTAACCCGAATGAAACTGTCACACTCAACCTGGCAGCAAGCAATGACTACATTCTGGGTACAAATAACACCACGACGTTGACAGTTGCCAATCATACCGATATTGCCCCAGTGCTAACAGTCCCTGGAAATCAAACTGTCAATGAAAACACTAGCTTAAACTTGACAGGTATTAGCATCAGCGATTTTGATACAGGCACCAGTCCCGTTCAATTAACCCTCAGTGCCACCAATGGTAACCTCACCTTCAATTCCACCACTGGCCTGACCTTGACTAATGGCAGTAACGGGACTAACAACATCGCCTTCACAGGGTCATTGAGCGATTTCAACAATGACTTGAGTACCCTAGTTTATCAAGGTAATAGCTCCTTCAGTGGTAATGATACCATTACCCTTGTTGTCAACGATCTTGGGAACACAGGTACAGGTGGACCGTTAACCAATACCCAAACCATTCCCGTAATTGTTAATCCAATCACACCGACACCGAATCCAATCACACCGACACCGAATCCAATCACACCGACACCGAATCCAATCACGCCGATACCAGCCTCTTTGACAAACATCTCTGATGATGTATTTAATATTAACGGTGACAATGGCTTACAAACAATTCAAATTAGTATCACAAGTAGCAGTTCTAACTTAGTTGATGAATTGGGTGTGTATACTGTTGATGATGCTGCTGGTACAATTGGCGGTATTGCCCCTGGTGCTGCTGGTTACACCCAAGCGGCTTTGGCACGAGGACAGGTGATTCTCTCGGCTCTTGCTAATTTACCCCAAGGGTTCACCAACAGTTCTGTTAATGATTTGCTACAATTCTCATCTAATACTAACCTGAGATTTTATTTAGTCAAAAACAGTACAACGGAGAATGTATTGGCTGGAGTCACTCCAACCACTGATGTCCTATTTTCTGACCCTTCAAACCAAAAGATTACAAGCTTGGGCAATAATGCATTCTCCTTAGCTTGGAAGGATAGTTCTGGTAATAATACAACTGGAAACCCGAATCTGGATGTGAAAATTCAGCTGACAAATAATCCATTACCTCTAGGTACAGATTTGCAAGGTTCCCCACAGGGAGAACTCATTGATTTGCACAACGTTCAACAACAGGTGAACGCCACTTTTGTTGTCAATAGAGAAGCCGCTTATAACAACTATGGCGGCTTCTATCAAGTCATCAATGCCAATGGTGATATTAATGCCAATGGTACAGTTTTACATCCAGGAGACTCAGGTTATCTCCAAGCTGCCGTTGCTCAAAGAATTTTGAGCATTGACCTAACGGTCGATAACCAAGGTCAAGCAACTTACACCAGCACTTTCCAGCCTGGGGCTATCTTTGCACCTTTTCTCATTGCTGATGGGACTCCAGATGCTTTTCTCCATGGCAATTCCAATAACGCGCCTCATGTTTTCACCTCTTTCTTGGGTGCTAATACTGACAAACAAGATCACGTTCGCTTATTAGGAAATAACGTCTTTGCTTTTGAGGATCAACTAGGTGGTGGTGACAAGGATTTCAACGATCTGATTATGCGGATCACCTTCAGTACCCCAGCAACCTAAAAACAGGAGCAACGCGATTTGGTGAGGTCCAAAAAAGCGGAATTTGATATTCCAGACAGTGATGAGTTAAAAATACATCTTCTGGGGCGAAAAACTTATGTCCGTGCCCAAAAACCAGGGGAAGTTGTGCAAGAGGTTTATGGTTGGCTGTTAGGGCATTGGTCAGTAAGAGTGTTAATGTTTCAAGCCGCAACAACTGTTGGGGTTGCACCATTTTAGCGTTAATGTCTATAAAGGTGGAGCTGGAAGTGGCTTGGCTGCAACTGCCAAAGGTGAGCGTCCGCCCTGTCCCACTTCAAACTGATTCATCATATCGTGGTCTTCGTGAACCGCATTGTGGCAGTGTGAGATATATTTACCTGTATTAGGGCCAAACTTACCAATTACTCGTACAGTCTCGTTTTCCCCAACATAGAAGACATCTTTCAACCCACGCTCGTAAGGAAAAGGTAGTTTACCATTACGGTCAAGCATTAGGCAATCAATTAGATGAAGGTGGATAGGATGAAACGCAGCACTTGATGCGTGAGACAATTTCCAGATTTCAACATCGCCTAATTTAGGATTAGCATCAATTCGGGTATTATCCCAGGCTTTGCCATTGATCACCCACAGATTATTAGAACGCTGATATTTAAATTCTCTGGTTCGCACTGCTGAAGATTCTGGGATAGGCTGGATTGTACGTAACCTGGAGGGGATAGAGCTATTATCTGGTTCACGCCGCACAACATCAAAGCGCATAATTTGATTCGTACCGTCATAGTTCTTGTTGTTAGGAAGTCCGAGATTTTGCAGCACTACCTGAGAGCCGACTGGGTATTTAGAAAAATCAATAATAAATTCGTAGCGTTCTGCCATCCCCAACCGGAAATTTTTGACTTTAACTGGTGCGCTCATTAATCCGGCATCAGTGCCAATCATAGTAAAATTATCGCCGTTGCTCAAGGCAAGATTGTAAGAGCGCGAAATCGAACCATTCAAGACTCGGAAACGGTACTTACAAGTACTTACCTCCATACGTGGCCAAGGCGCACCATTGACCAAAATGACATCACCATATTGACTAATTTCACCTTGGGTATTGAAGACTAACTTGCCAGTATTAGTAAACTGCTTATCTTGGATAAACAGTGGTACGTCATATTTATCTTTGGGTAACGGTAATCCTAGCTCAAAGTCATCTTGAACAAGGTACATGCCTGCCAAACCCATATAAACATTACGTGCAGTATTATGAATGCTGTGGTCGTGATACCATAACGTAGCCGCGCGTTTGTTTGGATAGACATAATCTTTGTAGAAACCCGGTGGTGTCAAATCTTCAGCATAGCCATCGTACTGCGGTAACGATGCCATGCCATGCAAGTGAACTGATGTTGGTGTATCGACACTGTTATTGATAAAGCGAATAATTGATTGTCGCCCTTGACGTTGCTTAATTGTGGGGCCAGGAGCAATACCGTTATAACCCCATATCTGCGTTGTTAACCCAGGCAAAATATTAACCTGAGCTTTTTTCATCGTAATCTCGTAGTAATCTGTGGTGGCATTACTCCGCACTGGTTTAAGCACTGGCGGTATGGGAAGTTTGACAGTAAAACGAGTTGGCTGAGGACTACCAGCAGTAACTGCTTGTCCACGAGACAGCAAGCTTATAGGAATCACAAAAGAACCCCCTGTAAGCGCTCCTAGCTTCAGGGCTTCTCGTCTAGTTATTTTTATCACTTTAATTTCTTTATTGGTGTAGTGCGAAATTGTCCTGGATGGCTTTAGCAATCAGGAGATTTAAAAAGTTTGAGATACTAAGATTTACCTACTGTACAAACACATCAGTTTGTGCATTAAGGTAAATAGTTGTCTCAAAATTTTACAAATTATTTTTATTATTTGCATAGCATTTTTTATATAAATGTACATTTCCGTTTGTCTTTTTAATTTACAAATATATTCACAAAAAGTCAACTAATTAGTAATTCAATCGAACCCCAAAAAACTGCAATCGACTTGATTTTTGCTTTATTACTTTTATTTTTACTTTTTCTTAAATTTATAAAAAGCAACACTTGTTTACTGACTTTTTAACTAAATTAGAAAGTTTTTGCACGTTTAGTCTCAATTTTAAAGTGGATTTTTATAAGAAAACTCATCTACAAAATTTAGCCATTCAATCTCTTGATTTAGTACAGCTAATTGCTAAATAAAAGCAGTATAATTTAACATTTTTTCTTTATTTATATAGAACTATTACGTCATCTCTTACTGGATAGGATGCAATACGGTTCAGATAAGCTTTTTTCTTCCTCCCCTGCTCCCCCTGCCTCAACGGATAAATTTCTTAACTGAACCGTATTGGGATAGGATGGCGTTTGCATCTGTGCATTACTTAGATCAAAAAACATCTAGTATTTTATGGTTGGCAACGCGATCGCCAAACCCATCAGCAAATTAGCCAGCTAAAATCATCTCTTTTACCTTAAAGTTTTGTGTAGCAAAGATTACTGTTTTATTCTCTGGTGAGAGTGATTAAAGCTGTTTACGGGCGATCGCCCGTGATCGATGTCAAGAAACAGAAATGTTTCTTAGGAGAACTTAACTTCTTACTCATGCATCATTACCAAAAAGTCTATCCTCTTGTGGGTAGAATTTTTAATTTTAAGATTGTCGTAAATTATATATGTAATTACCCTTAAGGTTTAGCAAAAGCAAGGTCTGAGCATTGGTACCAATAGCTTATTCTTTTTCATGCTTAGTAGCATAGACAGGCTAAAAATTCAAATATGCGATTTGTGATTTTCAGCGTGTCTTACTCAATCTTGAATAAAGCTGAAATACATAATGCGAAGGCTTAAACTGCTGAATGTTTTGTTGATAGTGGGTTTATCACTTAGCATTTCAGTGTTCATTTCTTTTGTTTTCCCACACCAAGTTTTTGGTCAGTTTCGTACTAATATTCCCAACAATGCCACGTTACTTGGACAGCGAAAAGTCGAAGTTAGTTCAGGCTTCGTGGTTGCGCCTCCAAATCAATCCCTTCGTCCAGCAGAACGTCTCCGTCGTGATACCTATGGCGATGTGGGACTTGCTCCTCTGAAAACAACGGCTCAGTTAGCTCGATTGCTCTATCCTTCTGTTCCACAATCAGCTCGCCAGAAACTGGTGGAAGGGGCGTGGTTTTTTACTGCCCCAGAAACGGTTAGAGAAGGCGCAGGATCGCTGACTAACCAAACCCGATGCGCAGGCTGTCACCTGAATAACTTGGAGTCGGTTCCGGGTCTAGGGCTGCTCACGGGTACCTCTAACGTTAGTCGAGCTGGACGGTCAACCCCCACCAACTTCAGTTATACGTCGGGTGACACCAATAAAGGTGGTAGACCAGCTGGTGTTCGCTTAGATCCAGTTGATCCAGACGGTTATGCTAACTTGAATATCGTTAATAAGGCCGACCCAACCTTAGATGCGATCAATAATACCGGGCAAACCGCAGCCTTTACGATTTTTGGAGACTTTTCACCATCGGCTGAAGCTGTCGATCCGACGAAATCTTACGATCCTTTGGATGGTACTAAAAATCCCATCACAGGTAATGCACAGAATTTTGGTGGTTTTGTGCAGCATACACGCCCTCCAATTGCTGAACTTAAAGCTTTCGATAGCAGTATAGATTGCAAACCAGAGGCAATCCCAAGCATCGCCCAAGACCGAAACCTCGGCAGGATAGATCCTACTACAGGGCTGAGTTCAAGTGGATTTCGCCGTGGTGTCGGTGAACGCGCTGGTCCCCCCTATATCGGTCGTGGGCTGATGGAAGCTATTCCAAACCAGGATATTACCAACGCTCCTGATCCCTCTGACACTATAGGCGGCAAATCGTCTTTGAAAACTGGTATATTCCAGTGCAACGGTGATTGTGTCACAGGTAAAGTCAATGTGATTCCTCCCAATGCGCCACCTGACCAACCCAACGCTCTAATCTCTGGGGTAGGGCGTTTTGGCTTACGTGCCAATGGCGCAGAGATACTACAGTTTATTATTGGGGGCTTGCAAGGTGAGCTTGGCATTACTACCTTGGCTAACAATAATGACATCAAAGTTGCTGATCCCAAAATTGCTCCTTACAATAAAAACTGCAAAAATATAATAACCGACCCTGAGTTTCCCCTCAGCACCCCATTCAGTGAGCGCAATTTCTTGCGCTTGACGGCTCCCCCAGAATTTGGCCCCAATCTCTTGGCCGTGCTGAATTCCAAAAATCCCTCTCAACCTCGTTCTGACTACAGTCGTGCAGCCAGTGTTCAACGAGGAGCGCAGCTTTTTGGTATTGATCTCACTGCCTTTGCCAACCGGATGATCCCTGGTCGTATGCCTCGCGGAGGCGATGGTCGTAATCCCAATGCCATCAACCAGAGCGATCGCATGGTGAGTTGTGTGAGCTGCCATACTCCGGTTCAAAGAACTGGTCGGTCACCTGCTGCTGGTGATCCATCCTTGGGTAGTGATGCAGCATCCGTTGTCAACATTCTCAGTTACCGTTGGGCACCAATTTTCTCGGATCTGATTCTGCATAAAGGCCCCATCATTGATGCTGAACGGTTTGCACCAACCCCACGCGATCCAATCCTTGTGAGCCGATCCACGGTTGTCAATAGTAACTGATTGAACTTCAAGACCTACGATCTACCCCGTAACCTCACTGATGATATCTTCTCAAACCAGAAAGCAACTGCCAAGGGTGAAGAGTTCCGTACACCGCCTCTGATGGGAATTGGTAAGGTTGGCCCTCCATTTTTGCATGATGGTAGCGTCTACTTGAGTACCCTCACCCGTGACACAACACCTGCCGGTACTGTGTTTACCAATAGCGAAGTGACCAATGCACCGTTGGTTGTTCGTTCGGTAGACGATGCACTTCGTGCAGCGATTGAGCTACATGACCTGCCTGCACCCGATAACTATAAGACCTCTAAGCTGCCAGGTGGAGGATGTCCTGTTCCTCCGGGTGGCAAAGTCATCAATAAAATCGGCAATGTTGTCAACTATGGCTCATCGCCTAAAGATGTCATTTGTCCACCTTATACCAGTGCTATTTCAAATACTCATCGAAGTGAAGCACGTGAAGTTATCGGTCGTTTCCGTTCTCTGACACCTTCTGATCAACAAGCGATAATTGATTTTTTGAAAGAACTATAGTGGCTTTCTAGTATCTCTAATATCGATTGTTTGGAAATTTTACTACGGGGACGTTCTTAAGAACGTCCCTTCTTTTGATGCAGCTAATCTTGCGATCGCCGCGATCGTGTCATATTCCCCTTACTCCCATTCAGAATTATGAAAATCAACTTGCTTTTTTAATTTGTATGTGATATTTTCTGGCTATAACTTCTTAAACTGTTTTACGACCGACTTACCGTATTTAAAGAAGATAATATCTTAGCTAATAGACTTTCCAATCAAAAATATCTAACTATTGATTATGAAACCATCGCACAAGATTAAATTATTTATTCCTTAAAAATCCTTAATGAGCGTTGAACCAATTTGCAATTTGTAATTCGCACTCTTGCTACGCCCCGCTACGTTCGCAAAGCGTCTCGTAGAGAAGAGAGCAATTACGTTTTGTGACAGGGATTTAGATTTAGGCGTTCAATTAGCGCTACTTGATAGAAGCTCCTACTTAAACCCCCAAACTAGGTTAAAGACAAGAATGCTGGAGTTTATCTCTAGACTTTCATTGTGATATTTTCTTTAACAAAAGGAGAGTCCCTTAATAACTTTATTTGTAAGGAATATAATACATGACTAAAGTATTCATTCTCGATGCCAACCAACAACCATTGTATCCAGTACGCATCAGCCGTGCTAGGCTGCTATTATCACAAGGTAAAGCTACCGTATTTCAGCGATATCCCTTTACTATAATCCTGAAGGAGTCCCTTTCTCATATCAAACTTGAGCAACTTGGCTTCAAAATTCACCCTGGCATTAAAATAATTCGTAATTCCTAATGGGCTACGCTCTAAGCAAAGCTATGCCGCAGGCTTTACGTAATTCTAAATTTGTAACTACGAGTAATTAGTTAATCTTAGTCGCCTCCTAAATTGAGGAATATAGATGACAAACCACACCATCTTAGAACCATTGGCAGAAGACCAATGATTTATTGAGAGCTTAAGAGTCTAGGGAATCCAATGGTTGAAGTGGCTACACCTAACGGAACAATCAATCTTTCTGAGGGAACGAATAAAAAAGAGTTGTGAGTCTTGGGTCAGTCGAACCCCAGGTAGACCAGACGAGAGGATTAATCCTCACAATTTGGGTAGGACAGACCGTAATTGGTCTGAGGTGTTCAGAATACATTTACTCCAGAAGAGAAAATGATTAGACACAGTTACAAAACTAGTAAATCTTGGGTAGCTCTATCGTGAAAGAAATTCCGCCGAAATCTATTCCGCCTTCAAAAGCTCGTGTATAAAGCGGTTCAAGTTGGAGACAAATCACTTCAACCAGGGGATATCTACCGCCTGTTACCCCCAGATGGCGATATCCACGCCGTCAAAACTACATCACAGAGCGCATCTGTATCCATCCATATTTTGCGTAATGATACAGGTTGCATCTTGCATCACCAGTTCATCCCAGAATCTCACAGGGTCAAATTCTTTCGCTCTGGATATTCTAACGCTCCTTGTCAAGAGGAAGAGGAAAAAGAACATGCCCTACGCTAGACCACGACCCCCCATATTCGAGCGAGTTGAAGACGAACGACTACACCGCAAACAACGCTTAGCTGCTGCCTTTCGCCTGTTTGGTAAACTTGGTTTCAGCGAGGAAATCGCAGGTCATATTACAGCTCGTGACCCAGAGTTTACAGATCATGTCTGGGTCAATCCATTAGGAACATACTTCGGTCATATCCGAGTTTCTGACCTGATCTTGGTTAACAGAGAAGGTGAGGTGGTTAAAGGTGATGCTGAAGTGAATCGAGCTACTTTCGCCATCCATTCTCAGATTTATGAAGTTCGACCTGATGTAATTGCTGCGGCTCACGCCCATTCACTTTATGGTAAAGCTTGGTCTAGTTTAGGTCGTCTTCTTGACCCCTTAACTCAAGATTCCTGTGCTTTTTATGAAGACCATGCGCTATTTGATGACTTTACAGGTGTGGTTTTAGAAACTTCTGAAGGTCAGCGATTGGCGCAAGCCTTGGGGCCAAACAAAGCTATAATCCTGCGCAACCACAGCATTTTAACTGTGGGACATACGGTAGATGAAGCTGCCTTTTGGTACATTAACTTAGAGCGATCGTGCCAAGCCCAACTACTAGCAGAAGCTGCGGGTAGACCCACTACTATCAAACACGAGACAGCCCGTTTAACACAAACTCAAGTGGGGTCACATACAAGTGGGTGGTTCGGCTTCCAGCCACTTTACGATAGAATTGTGCGCGAAGAACCTGATTTGCTAAATTAGTGTTGTGTTTTTTGACACTGGGATAATAAGTAAGGTCAACTATAATTCGCTTTTTACCATTCGTAATGGGCTACGTCTTGCTAGGCTAAAGCAATTTTTCACAAAGCCAAGCATATCGATACATAAATAGGGAACAATGCGGTTTTGTGAGATGGATAAGCAGAAAAGACAGGGGAAGAGAAAATTACTCAACAATAACTTTCTTTGTTCCTCTGCCTATAAAGCAATACGTTAGTTTCCAGTCCCCAGTTCAATTTATCTGTAATAAATTTTTGCCACGTTGATAAATTTCCCGCGCATAATCAGTCCAAGCACCTTGTCCCCAATAACGAAAACAACTGGTTTGCAACAAAAGGTTATGTAAAAGAACGTTACGGTAATGAGATTGTCTGGTAACAGGTTCTGTTGAGTCAAATTGCTGTAATGGCTCAAATTTTTGATGGAATAAACTGCTTAGTTGATACATAGGTGATAACACATTTTCATATCCTTTTACCCAACTAATATGATTTGTCCACGAGGCTCCATCCAAATGAAAATTAGAGTTTATTTGCTTTAATTCTTGAATGGTATTCTCTACAGCTTCAGGTTGGCAATTGTCTGGTAAAACTCGCTCCCAAATCTGATGTTGTCCCACTGGCTGACAAGTTGGATAGTCTTCAGGTTTGCATCCAGCAGCTTCGATTAATTCTAAATATTCTGTACCACACATCCCGACTACGCCTGATTTACCTCCACCGTTATTGACCATATCCCACCAAGCTTGTTTAAAAGCGCTAGGAAATTCATTCATCATTACGCCACCATTTTCACCATCTCCAATTTGGCTAACTATTGGTGGTACAAAAACACTGCCAATTTGTTGTTTTGATAAGGTTTTTGCTTCATAATAAGGCTGCATTTGTGCAACTAATTTTGTATCCGAACCTTGGGTTTTAATTAAGGCTGTAATGCTAATTGTTTCGCCTTGAGAATTGCGGGCAATCAAACGATGTGGTAAATGTTTGTGGGTAAGAGATTGACCGCTAATTGTTTCTACAGAATGTTCTTGAACAAGTAACCAGCGATATCCGCATTCTTTCAGGGCTTTCACAAATTCAAAAAGAGCATCAGGGTGATTTGGTAGGTGCATTTCTGGGGGCGAAAATCCTTTAATTCGGGCTAATGCTTCCCAACCAAAAATTGCCGCAAAGTGATGTTGCCATGCGATAATATGCAATTTAATATCTGCTATGGGTGTGGAAGGAATAACTGCATGGCCCCACATTGTACCCAGCCACTCTACATAAGGTTGGTAGGTGCGATCGCAAGTGATGCGTTTGAGATTATCGAGAACATCACCGCGTCCCATTTGCCGCAGTCCCCACAGAAGATTACCTGAGTAATCCAACATCACACGGGGATTGCAACCTTGATTTACAAGTTCGGGGATAAAATCTCCCATGCGGCTGTAACAATATACAAAAGGATCTGCATTGTGATTATCCCCTTCATGAGGATGTTCAAACATATATTGCAGATTGCTGATCAGTGTACCACCATTTCCTGCCGGTATAGTTGGCTGGTGCATGTGTAAGGCGATCGCAAACACAGCATTTACGTCTTCTAAGCGGATGTTTGTTGTTGGTAAAAATACTGGCTGATTATGGTTAACTACAGAGAGAACCTCTGTTTCCCAACCAGATATATTTGGCAAGCCATCAATGATTTCGGGCAAAGGAGTCAGGGTTGTGGGGAAGGAAAGCATTTCTGATTGCTCCGAAACAAGGTATGTCTAATTATGCGATCCCATAGCAATTTCTGATCTACAACTTTATCTATTGATGCAAACTGTGATCGCTTTGTAGTCTTGCAATATCTGTGTAATTCAATAGTTTAGATATCCCACTTATATAAAAAATGTTTGAAACTATACAGCAATTCTATTTAATTTGTTGCTATAGGCATACAAATGTACGCCTTTACAGCCAATTCATTATGTTGCAAAGATTTTTATAAATGGTATGATACGACTCAAATAAGTTTCTAAGTTTGAATCTGTTGTCCTCTTTTAGAGAATTGGTATAAGTCTTAAAAAATTAAAAAATTTTCAAACTTTTTTGATTAGCTAATTTTGCAATAAATAGACTTTTACGGAAAGTTATAACTCAGTCTGTACAAGGATTTTAAAGGTTGGTTATATGTCTTAATTCAACATAAAAATAAGGATTTGGCACAATTGATTATGTTATAAAATTTGCCTAGACTATACACAGTAAATATTATGATTTATCAAGATAAAATTTTATATTCTATCTTTACGCAAATTTAATTTATGGAGATATCTAATGAAACTAAAGCAATTTGGAATTACATTTTTGAGTGTTTGTATTGCTACTTTTTCAGGAATAAAAGCAGCAGAAGCGGCATCATTTTCAGTAATTGCCGACGATCTTAATAGTCCACGGGGTCTAACTTTTGGCCCTGACGGCAGTCTCTATGTCACAGAGGCAGGAACAGGCAAAAGTGGAGCTTGTGTTCCTTCACCGAGCGCCGAAGGTCAATCTTTATGTTATGGCACAACTGGTGCAGTGACAAAAATTGGAAATGGTACACAAGAACGTGTACTTACAGGACTTCTTTCTTTAGCATTACCAGATGGTACTGATACTGCTGGACCTCATGATATCAAATTTGATGCTACTGGCAAACCTTATATTGCAGTTGGGTATGCTTCTAATCCCACATTTCGGGCCAGATTAGGTAACACTGACTTAGGAAAAATCATCACTGCTAATTTCAATACAAATTCCTGGACTAGTGTGGCTGATTTAGCTAATTATGAACTTGTAAATAATCCCGATGGAGGCGATCTAATTAGCAATCCCTTCTCTCTTCTTTTAGATGGAAATAAGATTGTTGCAGTTGATACTGGTGCTAATAAATTACTCAGCGTAAATACTGATGTAAGTAATTTAAAGGCGATCGCTACAATTCCCCGCCAGACATTAACTAATCCAGTTTTTTCCTCTGGTGCATCGTCATCGCCATTTGAAATCCAAGCAGTGCCCACAAATATCGCTAAAGGCCCAGATGGCGCTTATTATATTAGCCAATTAACTGGTTTTCCTTTTCCAGAAGGTAAAGCAAAAATTTACCGAGTTGGTGCTGATGATAAACCAACAGTTTATGCCGATGGCTTTACTCAACTTACTGACTTAGATTTTGATAGTCAGGGTAATTTATATGCTTTGCAATACGATAATCAGTCACTCTGGAAAGGTAATCTAGATGGTTCTGTAATTAAAATAGCCAGGGATGGAACTCGCACAACTATTCTTAATGGCAATGGATTAGAGTCTCCTACTGCTTTGACTATTGGTGCTGATGATGCTATTTACGTGACAAACCGAGGCGATGGCCCAGGACAAGGACAAGTTATCAAAATTGAGAATTCCAAGTCTAGTTCCTGAATCTACTTCTACTTTCAGCTTACTAGCATTTCTTGGCACTGTGAGCCTTACTTTTTTGCACAAGGGTAAAGCCAAAGGACTGAAGGTTTTGGAGAAGTTTGTTCAGAAGTGCTGAGTCAGCGATCGCCTTCGGTGTCTCCCCTTCTCTACGAGACGCTACGCGAAGGGATAAGTTTTTCAATCAGCCGTTGTCTTTTTGGTGCTGGTGGTGTTGCTATTCGTAAAATTAGCTCTAACAACCAAGGGGTAAGGCGTTGACACAACACGGCTAAATGACTTTGCCATCCGACTAAGATTTCTGATGAATCATTCTGCATTCCGGTGACGAGTGCTTTAGCCACTTGCTGGGGAGTCATGGGGATCACCCAGCGAAATAATTTTAAGTCGCGCACCATATCTGTGTCTGTCAGGGAAGGCAGTAATGCAATTACTCGGATATTGTGTTCAGCTAGTTCCTGGCGCAAGGCTTGGGTAAATCCTAAGATGGCAAACTTGGTTGCTGAGTATGTCGCCATCGTTGGTGCAGCTACTTTCCCCATCAGGCTCGATACATTGACAATTGTCCCTTGTCTTTGGCTGGCCATGCGTCGAGCAATCAAACTAGTGAGGTTGTACATTCCTAACAAGTTCACAGAGAGTTCTTCTTGAACTTGGGGCATTTTAGATTGCAAAAATGAGCTTTGATATGCAACTCCTGCACAATTAACCAGCAGGTGAATCTGTCCATAATTGCGCCACAGTTGGGCAACAGCGATATTTACTTCAATTGTCTGCGTCAAATCTAAGGGCACGATCGCAGTTTCAGTTCCCATTGTCTCAATTTCGTTAGCTACCTCGACTAACTTTTGGCGATCACGTGCTATCAATATCATCTGTTTGATGCCTTGTTGCGCTAATTCGAGGGCGATCGCTCGTCCAATTCCACGCGAAGCCCCTGTAATCAGAGCAACTTTACCTTGAATCTCCATTGGTTTTATCCTCCAAAATCTTAGCCTTACCAAACTCTTCTTATTCTTGACCAACACAATCAAGAGCTATTTGCTTGTCAGCACAAGGTAAGACAAATAATTAATTGCAATTGAAATCAAACTGAAACTAAGCCTTTAACAACGAGATATTTCTTGGTTAATCTGCAATCCCTCATAATTGTCTATATGAGGCAGAAATTTATCGTTTTTAACCTGTCAAAGCCTAACAGACTTGGCTGAATCCATATAGCTCATAATTTTACTTCTCCTAGATTCAGAGCGATCATCAGCATCGTTGTCATACACACGTTAGCAATTAAATCAAGCTATTGCAATATTCTTTAATCAGATTTTCTTAATACTTCTTAACGACAGGTATATATATGGAAAATATTTTATTAAATAAGTTTTTATGAATCTCTAAGTATAAATATCTTACTTTCCTGACAATTAAGCCCTGTTTTGAAAAATTGGAGTATCTCAGCCATAGCTAAGAAATAAAAAAAACATATAAATAAAATTTATATATGAAAAAGCCTGGCTTATCTGCTAGCCTGCATAATTTAATCAGTATATTTACGTATATAAGTAAAATCAAGGTTTATAATTTTAATGTTTTAAATAATAGAAGAAAGAGAGTTAAATTATTGTTTTTAATGCAAATTATTACGGTATATTTATATCCAAAAACTTTAATAAAAATAACAACTTGTTCGGCTTTAGCTTTGAGTTCATCAAAGGAATGCTTGAGACTTGCCTGGTGTCTGACAATTCATGCCATGTGGAAAAGCTAACAATTAACCTAACCCCCTTCCCGACCCAATACTGCGTAGGTTTTGAAATATTTGTAGGTTGGGGGTGAGAGTCAAACCTGGAAAGTTCGCCAAATTTAGCTTATACGTTAAGTTGACACTTATGGGCAATGCCCATTGGTGTCAACTTAAGCTAAAAATCGTTTATCTGTTGACTTCCACGCCTGACCAGAAATGAATTTCAAAGGCTTATAGCTAAAGCCCACTCAAGTGGACTGAATTGATTACTTAGTCCACTTGGTGGACTTCAGCAATCAGCCCTGAACTAAAGTTCAAGGCTGGATGTCGGTGAGTGTGACTGGATTTTTAAGCACTGAAGTGCTTACTACCAACTCATCAAGTTTAATCAAACAGACCACTAGTTAAAACTGTAAGTAATTAAGGAGTTAAAAAGTCTAAATGGTTTCCTGGTTGGGCACGCAAATCTTCTACTGTCCCCTGAATTTGCAACTTGCCTTGATTGAGCAAAACAATCCAATCAGCACGGGTAATTACTCTAGGACGGTGGCTAATCAAGATTGTGGTTTTACCTTTGCGGTGGAACAACAGTTTATCTAAAACTTGAGCTTCACTAACTGGATCAAGTCCAGCAGTTGATTCGTCTAAAATCAAGATTGGTGGATCGTTAACAATAGCTCTTGCTAAAGCTAGTCTTTGCCGTTGTCCACCAGAAATATTTGACCCAAATTCACCTAATACAGTTTGATATTTTTCAGGTAGTCTACTAATAAAATCATCTGCCTCAGCAATTTGGCAAGCCTTGACAATTTGATCAAAGGTGAGGTGAGGAGAACCTAAGCGGAAGTTTTCAATAATCGTGCGACTCCAAAAATGAGCGTCTTGAGGAACTAAAGCAACTTGTTGCCGCAAACAATCAAGAGCTAGGTCTTGCATATTATAAATTCCAAACCGAATATTGCCAGAATTAGGTGTATATAATCCGGCTATTAATTTAGCAAGAGAACTTTTTCCACAGCCGGATGTACCAATTAGGGCAACAACTTTACTACCAGGAATTGTCAAGGAAAAATCTTCCAGTAGCTCTAGCCTGCCAGCGTAGTGAAAGTTTAGGTTTTTGCAAATAATATCAGCATCACTAGGAATTTTAGCAAAGGGTTTGGTACTATCGCTGGCAGTTTCAGGTGTGGAATCGATAACTTCTGTTAAGCGTTCTGTGGCAGTTTTGGCACGCGTGAATTCATCTATAAATCCAATCACAGCACCGATTAATGCCAAAAAATTCCCATTCATCCCGTTAAATGCCAGCAGTTGACCGATGCTGAGTTCCTTACTAATAACTAGGGTGCTGCCGAAACCAATTAAACTAACGCTGCCAATAGCATAAACTAACCCAGAAAAGGTACTATTAATAATTCCAATCTGAACTGTGCGAAATGTTATGTTTGAGAGCCGACCAAATCTGTTCTGAAATTCTTCCCAAAATTGAGGAGCAGCAGCAGTACTTTTGAGTGTCAGCGCTCCTTTAAAGCTTTCAACGAGAACACCCTGGTTTTCTGCGTCTAAGACCAACATACTTCTGATTTTTTGTTGAAGTGTAGGCAAGAAAACCACCGTAGATGAACTCATGATAATAGCAACAACGACGGCAACAACGGTAAGTTTCCAGCTATAGAACACCATGAAACCTAAAGAAATCAGCCCTATAAATAATTGGCTAGGCAGACTAATAACTGCTTGAGCAACTAGCTGATTAATTTGTTGAATATCTTGTAATCTGCTAACAATTTCGCCACTGCGACGTGATTCATAGTAAGCCAGAGGCAGCCGCAAGATTGCCCTGCCAAATTCTAGAACTAGCCCTAACTCAAGCCGTTGGGCAAAATTAGCAATCAGGTTAGATTGAACTAATTGCAAACTACTTCCCACCAAATTCATCACTACAACCGCAATAATCACACCAATAAGAAGCTGGGTATCACCTCGAACTAGTACATCATCCGTTAGAATTTGAAGCAGGAAAGGAGACGTTAACGAAAGCAGACCGATAACTATAGCGCAGAGAAAAGCCTCGAATATTATGCCTCCATAAGGCAATGCCCGCCGCGCAAAGCGCCAAAGACCATTGACTTTATCATCGGGTTGAGCATAAAAGCGAACCGAATCTGGCTCTAGTAACAGCATGACTTGATCTGACCAAGCCTCCGTTAATTCATTTCTAGAAACATAACGGATGTTAAAGGCTGGGTCAGCAATTACATATTTTTTGCCTTTCTGACCATACAAAACAACCCAGTGGTAGCCTTTCCAATGAATGATTGCTGGCAGTGGTGCTTGGTTCATTCGGTCTAATATTTCTTTTGATGCCCTGACCGAACGCGCATTGAAACCAAGTGCCTCTGCTCCTCGTCTCAATCCCAACAATGTTGTTCCAAGTTGGCCAGTGCCTACCGCTTCCCGGATGCGATTTAGTGTAAAGTTACGGCGATAATGTTTGGCAACGGAAGCAAGACAAGCAGCTCCACAATCTTCTTCACTATGTTGTGCAACAACTTGGTATTTCATTTCAGACTCCAGTACCCAATAGCATCGTGAAAAAACTTAAAAAA
Source organism: Nostoc sp. (assembly GCF_036916735.1). Lineage (GTDB taxonomy): Bacteria > Cyanobacteriota > Cyanobacteriia > Cyanobacteriales > Nostocaceae > Nostoc. The sequence continues at coordinate 6,470 of NZ_JBALFV010000058.1, read as the reverse complement.
ATAGCAGGGTTTCGTCCCTGCGTGGTTAATAATTTTACCAACAGTTTAATTTTACTAAGTAACTGGGCAAAAAGAAATCAAACTATGTTATACAATGTAAAATTTATCAAATTTACTAGTAGTAAGCGGCTCCAACCGCTTACTACAAAACTTTAATTATTCAGGCTCGCTTACTTATCACTACCAATCAAATTCTAATAGAGAGGGTAGGTTTATTCCTAGACTCTTTAATAGTCCTGACACTGAACTTGTTTTTACTTTGATATTTTTCTTTTTCCAAACATTTACAGTTGATTGGACTGTTTGTTTCTTTGCTCCTTTTTTAACATTTGTGACTTTAGTAACTATATTATAAGAATTATAAGAAACCATGTGGTTTTCACCACCACACAGGGTTACTTCTTGATCTTCAGTCAGGGAGATGAACATTGGGAAGATTTGAGTGCTTTTCATAATTCTAACTTAATATCTGAGGCTAATTACAAGTTTTCAACTTGATGGGAAGATGCATTAATTGAAAGATAATGAGAGCTAACACGTACCAAAATCAAAATGGCTATATCTTTATTTGCTATTTTTTGCAAGCTAATAAATTTTGATCAATATTCCTCTTTAATCACTCTCGAATGAGAACAATTAGGGCTAAATGCCAAAAGTCAGATGTAGCTAGGGATTAAATGATTGTATATTGATACAAACCCCGAAACTAAGGCAAATAAACATAACCCTAAATCTAAAATCCTTTTAGATTTTACTCTGTAGAAAGATTAAACATGGATATGAGCAATTTCTGAAATAGCAGCGCTTAGTTCTCTACTTAATTGTTCAAGGTGAGCAGTGTCTTTAGGAAAAGTATTAATTAAGCCTATCAACAATTGCCTAATAGGAACCGTTGATAGACTTTGTTAACTTTGTTCAACAAAAGTATGCGGTAAGAATAAACGTAATGTTAAAATAACTGCGATAAGCGACAAAGCTAGTGTCTTGCCAGAAAGCAAACTACTCTGTTGGAGCAGGTTAGTTTGTTAAGACACTTTACCTGAGTAAAGACGCGGTTAATCGGGTCTTTACGTTTATTCTTTTTATTCGACTAAACCTCAGTTCTACACTGAGATCACGTTCGCAGCTGTTTGGGTCAGATCACCCTTAACGTCACCTTCGTTAACATTAGCGGCGGTTTGTGTAACGTCCAGCTTAATGTTCAGAACAAGATTGGGGAGAGGGGGCTTGGGGGTGGTGGCAGGGGGGGTGGTGGTTGCAGGGGGGGTGGCAGGCTTCTTCTTCTTCCAACCACCAGACAAACTAGCTTCTTCGGTAGCGGTTAATGTAGTGAACAATGTGCTTTGCATAATCTGAGTTTTCCCTTGATTGTTGATGTGTTTGCGTTTATTCTTTCCCTTGGACTAAACCTCAGTTCTACACTGAGATCTGGTTCACAGCTGTTTGGGTCAGGTCACCCTTAACGTCACCAGTGTTAACATTAACGGCGGTTTGTGTAATGTCCAGCTTAACCTTCAGAGTAATAGTACTGGGAGTGGGGGTGGTGGGCTTGGCAGGGGGCTTGGCAGGGGGCTTGGCGGGGGGCTTCTTCTTCCAATGACCACCAGATAAACTAGCTTCTTCGGTAGCGGTTAATGTAGTGAACAATGTGCTTTGCATAATCTGAGTTTTCCCTTGATTGTTGATGTGTTTACGTTTATTCTTTCCCTTCGACTAAACTCAGTTCTACACTTTGATCTGGTTCACAGCTGTTTGGGTCAGGTCACCCTTAACCTTACCAGTGTTAACATTAACGGCGGTTTGTGTAATGATCGCAGCCAAGTTCACAGTAATTGTAGGAGGAGCAGGGGGGGTGGCGGGGGGAGTGGTGGTAGGGGGGGTAGTGGTCTTCTTCTTATGACCACCAGACAAACTAGCTTCTTCGGTAGCGGTTAATGTAGTAAACAATGTGCTTTGCATAATCTGAGTTTTCCCTTGATTGTTGATGTGTTTACGTTTATTCTTTCTATTCGACTAAACTTCAGTTCTACACTTTGATCTGGTTCACAGCTGTTTGGGTCAGATCACCCTTAACGTAACCAGTGTTAACATTAACGGCGGTTTGTGTAATGATCGCAGCCAAGTTCACAGTAATTGTAGGAGGAGCAGGGGGGGTGGCGGGGGGAGTGGTGGCAGGGGGAGTGGTGGCAGGGGGGGTAGTGGTCTTCTTCTTATGACCACCAGACAAACTAGCTTCTTCGGTAGCGGTTAATGTAGTGAACAATGTGCTTTGCATAATCTGAGTTTTCCCTTGATTGTTGATGTGTTTACGTTTATTCTTTTTATTCGACTAAACTTCAGTTCTACACTTTGATCTGGTTCACAGCTGTTTGGGTCAGGTCACCCTTAACGTAACCAGTGTTAACATTAACGGCGATTTGTGTAACGATCGCACCCAAGTTTATAGTAATCTTAGGAGTAGCGGGGGTGGTAGGGGTAGTGGGCTTGGCTGGGGGGGTGGGCTTCTTCTTATGACCACCAGACAAACTAGCTTCTTCGGTAACGGTTAATGTAGTGAATAATGTGCTTGTCATAATCTTGGTTCTCGCTTGATTGTTGAGGTTAAAATCGCGTCACTTCAAAGTAATAAATATAAACATTTAAAGAGTATCTTTAATTACTTTTTCGTTCCGCTAAAAGTATTATACGACTCTTGCTCTAAAGGTCAAGTAACTAATTTTTTAAGAAATATGTATTACACCTCTTTTAAAAAATACTACATAGTTCTTCTTTATACAAATTTAAATAGAAAAAATTTTAATTATTAAACAATCGCACGCGTCAATATTCATATTCATATAAATATCGCGAACTAAAAGATGTATTTTTGGTAAAAATACATAAGTTAGACATATTAAGTATTAATACTGGAAAATAACGCAAATGCAGGGAATTTAAGAATACGGCTAAGTAAATATTAATATTTTTATACATAAACCACTTAAATCAGCTTATAACAAGTAAAGCTGGGATTCTGCATTTTTTAATTAAGTATATTTACGCAAAAAGCTTATTTATTGAATTTTTATATACAAATCTAATTTAAATAAATATAAATTAATTTAATATAAAACAGCGTTAATTTACTTAATTTTTTATAATTGAGAAAAAGTTATAAAAAAGTTTTAGCTATTATATCATTTTCTTTATAAAAAAGTAAAGAAAACATGAACTTTTAAATAGAAATTATAAAGATTTGATGTTCGTAATAAAATGTCTAATTGTTGTTTAAACTTAGCTGTATATAAACCTTGTATTTACATACTAACTATATACAGGTAAGGGACTTATCAGTAATAAAAGCAAAAGCTGTCGCTTTAACCCTGAAAGGCGAAAACGCCAAAATTATGAGATTTTTGGCAAAAATCTTCTTGCAATAGAAAAGAGCTTTTATTTTTTTGTATTTCCCTAAATCTTGATCGTCACGCTAACGCTAGGTAGATTTTTTTGCTAGATTATTTACGGAACCAAAATGTTTTTTAGCATTCATGCTCATTGACCCTCAACCAGACTTTCTCCGCCTAGTCCAAAACGACGAATATCTTCCCTCAGTCAGTATATGGACAAGGTTAGGAGGAATATTTTTAATTGGAAGTGTTGGCGCTGCCTTCAGCCTTGCCAGTGTATTTCAATACAACATAATAGTAAAAGCTGATGCTACTGTCCGCCCAACCGGAGAGATCCGGTTAGTGCAGGCAGCATCTGAAGGAACGGTGACAAGCATCAAAGTGAAAGAAAATCAGGTTGTGAAAAAGGGAGATACGATCGCCCTGATCGACAACTCTCAATTGCAAACTAAAAAAAGCCAACTACTCGGAACTATCGAACAGAATCAGTTACAACGAGCGCAAATTGATGCACAACTAAAAGCGTTAGAAAATCAAATGGCTGCTGAGTCTAATGCAATGAGGCAGGCGATCACATCCGCCAAAGCAGACTTGAGCCGCAACAAAAGAGATTATCAAGATCGGCAAATCACTAGTCTGGCACAAGTAAAAGAATTAGAAGCTGGTGTTGAATTAGCTAGACAGCAACTGAAGGGATATGAGCAACTGGGAAATACAGGGGCGATCGCTGATCTCGAAATTAAAGAAAAAGAACAAGCTTTTAAAGCTGCTACTGCTAGACTCGATAACGCTAAAGCTGCACTCAATCCCAGCAATGCGAATGTGGCGATCGCACAAGAACGTATTTCCCAAGAGTTGACAAAGGGTGAGTCTACTATTGCTCAATTGAACAAAGAGAAAGAAGAACTCATCAGGCGTCAAGTTGAAATCCAAAACCAAATTAGCAGCGCTCAACAAGAACTTAAACAAGTTTTTATGGAACTGCAAAAAACTGTAATTCGTACCTCTGAGGGCGGTACAATTCTCCAACTAGTATTAAGAAATACTGGACAAGTTGTCCGTGTTGGAGATGCGATCACTCAAATTGCTCCCAACGCTGCCCCTTTTGTAATTAAAGCTCGTGTTGCTTCCTCAGATATTAGCAAAGTGCAGGTGTGTAAAGTCGCACAAGTAGCAAAATGTTCACAGGGGCAAGTACAAATGCGGGTTTCTGCTTATCCGTATCCAGATTATGGCATCCTCAAAGGTGCTGTCAGAAGCATTAGTGCCGATGCCATAACATCTCAAGGTAACGGCAACATTCCAATTGCGCCTTACTATGAGGTGACAATTGAGCCAGAGAAACTTTATTTAAAAAGAAGCGATAAATCATATCCTATTAAAGCAGGGATGGAAGTTACAGCTGAAATCATTTCCAAAAAAGAAACTCTACTGACATTTATTCTGAGAAAAGCAAGACTGCTAACGGATGTGTAAATTCCTTGCTGTATTTTACGTCATTGAGAACGACCATAATAATTCAAAATTCACACATTGTTCGCCCAGCGTCTTGTAGACAAGAGAGTTACATAAGGGAATTTAAACCCAGACTGTAACTTTCTTCCTGCAGGGTAACTGAGCAAAGTCAAAGCCATCGAAACTCCCAATCAATAATTGTTTAATTTTATATTCTTCAGCCAAATTGACAAGCATATCTACCAAGGCTGTAAAAAGTTCAAAAATTTTATTAACGCAGGCAGGAGGCAGAGGGCAGTTTTTCTCCTGCCTTGCTCTATAAATGGGATTTACTTGAAAAGTTCGGTGATATAGTTCATAAATTATTTGTCTACAAATAGTTGTTAAAGAGTCGGTGAAATTTAAAAATAAGTTAAAAGCCAAGTATTTAAAATCTTTTAATAACCACATCAAATAATTCTTTTCTTCACAGATTTGTTTGTTAAAAATATATAGCGGTTCTAGTTTACTTGAGATACATCCGTAGAGGCGCGGTACTGCCGTGCCCCTAAACCTTGCGCTATCTTGTACTGTACCTAAACGGTAACCGCTATATTGAATTGGGTTAACTGTTGCTTCTTCTAAACAAACAAATTTGTTAAAATCTCCATATTTAATTACAAAAACTGCAAAATAAGCAGCAAAATATAATCTTTGTATAAAAGCAATGCTTTTATTTATTAAAAACTCAAATAAGGGTAATTGAGCAAATTTAGCTGATTTTTTTTCAATTAATGCAAACACTTTTTTCATGTTGAACTTTCACTTACAATCATTAATTGTTTACTATTGAAGTTCGTCAAGCACTAGTACAGCAGGCGGGGAAATAAATAAGCTATTAAGCATTTAAGCAAGCACATTGAGGCTACAGGGGGTAGTTCTTGCTGGAAGGAAGGGAGAAGGTTTGCAGCTTTTTTTGACAATGAAAATAGTGCAACTTGTAGGCGGGACAGCTTAAACATACCATTTAAAATGGCGTAAGAGCTTGGAATATAATCATGCATGACTTTTGAGAATTAGTTGCTATCCTGCCTTAACCCTAAGAGCTAACAAGTCGGCATCGCCACAGCGCACTGGCTTTTTTTGACTTCCACCTTGTGGTTAAACCGATTTACTTTACGTTAGGCACATAAGGTTTTATGCAGAGTCAGCCAATTGTTTACGAAAGTTCATAAAAAAATCCTGTCTGATAAGTGGACAGTGTAGGTCTGTTGACTTATCAGTTCCGGCTTATAGTTTTATGCACAGCCAGCCAATTCTTTACAAAAGTTTATAAACCGAGTTAAAGTCAGCGTTTTGTGACGAGGATTTAGACCCCAACACAAAACGTAATTGCGTAAAGCCTGCGGCATAGCTGCGCTTAGAGCGAAGCGGGGCGTAGCAAGAGTGCAAATTGGTTTAAACCTCACCCCAACCCTCTTCTTACCAAGGCTACCGTGTATACACAAGTCTTAAAATTACACCTCATACTATTTCACAAAAAATATGATCCGAATGTAGTAGCGCGGCAAGCTTAAAATATTGGGTAAAGAGGCTAGGGACGACTACCGAATGAACCCCAACAAGTACATCGTCAATCTCAGTGAAGCA
>NZ_JBALFV010000057.1:0-11232 GCF_036916735.1 Nostoc sp. | reverse complement strand
CCCACTGGTTAGTTCTTTAATTCCTTTACGAATAGTATTTCTATCCCATCCCAATTCTTTTTGAGCCAGTAGTTGCCCTCCGTAACCTAATTCCATGACAATTTGTGCCTGAAAACGCCGCCTAGCTGCACCTTTGAGTTGGCTTGCTGTATCTAAGAACAATTCTTTGACTGAATCAGTTAATTCTATTAACACTCCTCTCCACCCAAAAATTTCTTTCCTAATTGAATTTACTACCAATAGGGGGAAGGAGAAGCCGCCTGCGGCGGCTTCTCCTTCCCCCTCAGAATAATTATCATTATTGGGATTGGTTATTTTATTCCTTGGAAGTCCCTTGCCCCCCGTTTGTCTCTGTCCCCGTGTGAGTGCGCCGAGACTGTCCAGCCGTCGAGCAATCGTACTGATGAATCGGCGTTCACCCCTGACATTGGTAGTAACTGGTCGAAATATTGGTGCAGAAGCCTGATTCGTCCGGTGAGAGCGTCCAAGTCCTTGAATTGCATTATCTGCTCTCCAGCTGGCTTCGAGTAAGTAGTGTGATCGCCTTCTACGATTGATCGCGTTCAAATCTGCGTGGTAGCTACGACCTGTGCCGCCAGCGTCAGAGAAAATGAGGATTTGCTTCTGGTCAGACATAAATGCGGTGGTTTCAGCAATATTTGCGCCAGAACCTCGTGAATCAACAAATAACCGTCCAGCTTCGTCTTTGAGTACCCTTTTGCTTCGTCCTGTAACTTCAGCTACTTGTTTGTGACCGAAATGCCAGAGTAATTGCTCTAGTGCGCCAGGGATAGGATCGAGACTTGCTAATCTCTCAACTAACGCCGAACGCAAAGCTACAGCTTCAATAGAAACAACTGGCGAACCATCAGCGTCAAAGGCGGGTTCGGATCTTTCTGAACCATCTTCTCCTGAGTGGATCTCATGCAAATGGACAGGGAATGCACTCATTAGGTAGTCCATGAGATATTCCCGTGGAGTAAGGTCAAGATTCAAGTCCTTGCATTCCTCTAGGGAAACTTCATTAAGTCGGCATTTCAATAGTTCCTCATTTGTAGAAACTATCTGGACTACAACAGCATGACCTTGCGCGATGTCCTGCTCAATGGCTTTAATCAGTTTTGGGCATTTCATCCCGGTCAGCAAATGGTTAAAGAATCGTTGTTTGTGGGATTCAAACTGGGACATCGCAGACATTTTAGCCATACGGTTGTATGTTTTCACGCCAGAGATATTACACGCCTCTAACGCCTTATATAAGTTATTGTGGATTATTTCAAAAGCGTCGGCATAACTGTCGTAAATCCTTTCCTGAGTAGGAGTTAAGTCAATTTCCAATGTATCGTACTCAACACCTTCAAAACTGAGCGATCGCGCCAGATATAATCCCAGTGCTTTTAAATCCCTGGCTACAACTTCCATTGCCGCAATACCGCCAGCCTCGATGGATTCCACAAAGTCTTCACGGGAGGTAAACGGGAAGTCGCCAGTTTGCCAAAGTCCCAGGCGATTAGCGTAAGACAATTCGAGACTTTGGTCGCTCCGGTAGCGGACACGTAGACAACCTGTGCAAGAGACAGTGCATTTTGTAGTCGTAGCCCGACGATACCCTGCATAGATCCTTTAACCATTCCCAACTTCCCCTCTTGTGCCATCGCGTTGCCCATTGCGTGACATTCGTCAAATGTGATCGCTCCTGCAAACTCAATGCCAGCCCACTCAATGATTTGTTTGAGTCGGCTTTTATCTCCTTTTTGGGATCTCAAAGTTGAGTACGTTGCAAATAGAATGCCCTCAGTGAATGGGATAGGTTCACCAAGTTTGATATTGCTCAGGTCGATGATATCTTTTTCACTTCCACCTAAAGCACACCAATTACGTCGGGCATCTTCTATCAGAGCAGAGCTTTTGGAAATCCAGATCGCTTTTCTACGAGCTTGACACCAGTTGTCTAAAATGATGCCTGCTACTTGCCGACCTTTCCCCGAACCTGTGCCATTCCCAAGAAACCAGCCTTTTCTATACCTGACTGCTGTGTTCTCATTATTTGCCGCGACTGTCACGTTATCGAGTGAATCATCCACTAAGTAAGAACCCGATAGAAATTCAGAGTGTGCCTGTCCTGCGTAGATAAGACTCTCAAGTTGTGCTGATGATAACAAGCCTTGTGTGACAATATTCCGTGGGAGATGCGGTTTATAAGTAGGCGCTGGTGGCGAAACAAGTGCTAGGGCTGCGCTCTCGCAAAGCAAGGAGGGGTGTGGCTTTGCACCGTGAATCCGAACTCTTTGTGGTCGGTAGCTTTCGTACAGGGCATCCTTTAAAGTCTCTTCACCAGTCCATTCGATAACCTCGTACTCCAGAACTGCCACGTCTGGAAGAGAGGAAACTGTTTGTGGTTGAGCCACTACGGTACGTCTTGGTAGTTTAACAACCTTCGCTGCAACAACAGCAGCTTTGACACGAGTAGAAGGAGAGAATAGTCGTTTTAGACCGGAGGCAAAGAAAGCGTCTCCGGCTCCGCATTATTTAGCTAGGTTACATCGGAAAACATGAGTCTTACTCCAAGTCCGAGGAAATGCTCAAACTATCGATTCGGTTAGTAATACATTATCTCAAGTACGGTTTTGTGGCGCTGCGGGCGCGACGCGCCCGCAAGCTTGAGGCGATCGCATAATTCATACTTGGATTCAGCAACGCCTAATTATCTATACGCCGCTAGCTACCTTTGGATATCATATCGCAGAGAAATTAGGCGTACCTTGCTTTTTTGCATCAGTTATGCGGTTGACTCCCACAGGGATGTTTGGGTTTTTAAGATTTGCTCAAATAACTAAAAACTCGCTAAAGAAAGCGATCAACTATGCCACCTACTTACTAGTAGAGTTTTTGCACTGGCAAAGATATCGTCCACTGCTCAATCACTTTAGAACAGAAACTTTGAAATTGCCGCCTCTACCATATTTGGGCAGAATGTATCAAGAATCCCTGTATTGTATGGATTTAGTTCGCACGTCATCCCAAGACCCCGTGACTGACCTGCATGGGTGTATCTAACTGGTTTTTGGTTTATTGACCAAGCCTCCGAATACGAGCCACCCCTGGAATTAGAGGATTTTCTTGGACGAAAGCAATTACCTTTGTGTTTTGGATTTGGGAGCATGACGATGACCAATCCAGAATATCTTACACACTACATTGTGGAAGCCTTAAAGAAAACCCGTCAAGGCGGGATTATATTGTCAGGCTGGGGTGACGTTGGAAGAACGGTGAATGTAAAAGATTCGCTACGAGTGTTTGTAATCAAGGAAGTTCCTCATGATTGGTTATTTCCCCAAGTGCCAGCAGTAGTACATCACGGAGGAGCTAGTACAACGGCGGCAGTGTTACGTGCAGGGACACCATCAGTTACCGTACCCTTCTTTGCAGATCAGCCAATTTGGGGTGAAAAGCTAACTCGGTTGGGAGTCAGCCCACAACTGATACCGTACCAGAAGGTATCAGAAAAAACTTTAGCAGCAGCGATTGAAGTAGTGCTGGGTGATGAGGTGATGCACAAAAAAGCCCAGGAGTTAGGTGAGAAAATCAGGGCTGAGGATGGTGTGGCGAATGCTGTTGAAGTTTTCCATCGGCATTTGGGGTTGATTGATTAAGTTATTATTTGGGTGAGAAATCCTAGACAATTGCTCTTGAATCATCACACCCACAACAGCAGTAAATGTCCCAAGTTAAAGTTTATACAGTGCTTTGGATGAATGGCAGTCTCCTAATGGTATTTTATACTCCTGGGCAGTGCTGGCAGTTTCGGGTCGTCAGCCGCACTCAAGGCATATTTGGAGAGCAAAAGATTTATTATAGTGGAGAAGCGGCGTTGACGATAGGGCTAGAGTGGATCAGGGATGAAAGTTGAAGAGTGCTGATCCGCTCCAAGGTGAGCATCGGATGAAAGATGTTCGTTGTCGTATGTAGGACTTCACGAAAGCAACACGGATCGTGAGTTGTCAAACCAGACGCTACTTATTTAGCAATTATCTGGTCGCAAAGCAGCACCAAAGATGTTTTAAGTAAATCGGTAGAGCGATTGAGCTAACTCTCGTCAGTTTGATGGATGTCCTAGAGTGCTTAAATTTTGTGAGATAGTTAGCAAAGAAAACGTTTAATTTAAAACTTGTAGAGCTAATGACACAAATACCAATGGTTCGCCAAATCCTATTAGATCATGATACTGGATTGATACCATATCTTAGTCAACAACTTCAACGATTGAGCTTTTCCCATTTTAAGGCCCAGTTTGGTTTTCATGTAGACGAGTATTGTACGCAAGTTACCTCTAATGAGGATTCTTCACAAATACAAACGATACTTTTGTTCACTCTCAAGTTATCTATTGTTGTAGATAGCCAAACTCCCTTAGATGAGGCGACGTTACACGCTCTTGAGTTTCAAGAATTGCTAGATGCACAAATTATTAGATGGAGCCAAGACAACGAAAGATTGCTTAAACCAATCTCAGAAATTAAAGGGGCGCTCAGTCATATGTCAGAAATACCGTTCCACGGTGGCTATCTTCCAGGTTTCGAGATTCATCGCCAATTTACTCTAATCTACAGTGCTGGTACTACACAGTTAAGCCAGTCAAAGGAGGCTCAATATTCCTTGCATAGTCCAGGGGAACGTACTCCCATCAGTGGACAGTACGAAGTAATCAATTCTAATGGAAAAGGCACAGGGTTAGAAGTAACATCAATTGCTGGAAATCCGTTTCCTCCAACGAGTGAATCCGACCAATCATATCGGTTAGTTGACCGCACAAAGCATAAAAACCCTAATAAGTAGCAATTAATGTTGCTTTGGCAAACGCATAGAAATATGGAACCTGGCTGTGCATTTGTTATTGGTTTAAAATGTGTAAGTATTTTGGTAGCGCTACCTATGATAAGTTTGCTGATCAAATGTTGAATAATACAAAAATATGAGTAAGCTCATCTTAATTACAGGCATAAGTAAAGGTCTAGATTATGCTCCCGACCGAGCATTTTATTCAAGAGGGACATACTGTTATTGGTTGCGCCCGTTCATCAGATGCAATCGATAAAATACGCCATTCATTTAGTGCGCCCAACGATTTCACATCTGTAGACGTGGCAGATGAACACCTTGTAAAGAAATGGGCCCAAGACGTACTTCAAAAATATTCACCGCCTAGTAAACAGTGATCACTTGGCTGATGCAGCGGCTTTATCGAGTTGCTCAAACTCGTCGTCTGACAGTTCAAGCTGCGCGGCAGCAATATTCTCTTCCAGGTGAGCAACTTGACTTGTTCCCGGAATCGGCAGCATATTAGGACTTCGCTTCAGCACCCAAGCCAGTGCCACTTGTCCTGGCGATACGCCGTGTGCTGAAGCAATCATGTCTACCGATCCGCCTGACTGGGCGAGGTCGCCGGAGGCTAACGGATACCAGGGGATAAAGCCGATGCCCTCATGGGTGCAGTAGTCGAGTACCGCCTCATCAGCCCGGTCTACAAGGTTGTAGCGGTTCTGCACCGTGGTCACAGGGAATACCTTCCGTGCAGCCTCGATCTGCTCCACCGAGACTTGACTCAGCCCAGCCCGCGCAATCAGCCCCTCTTTGAGAAAATCGGCGATCACACCAAATTGCTCGTCTTCAGGCACTTTCGGATCGATGCGGTGCAGTTGCCATAAGTCTAGCTGCTCCACTTTCAAGCGGCGTAGGCTCATGAGTACACACTGGCGTAGATATTCGGGACGACCTACGGGCGGCCACTCATTCGGACCTGTACGGGTCAGCCCACCCTTGGTGGCGATAAATATGCCGTCATAGGGATATAGCGCCTGGGCGATTAGTTCCTCAGCGACGTAAGGTCCATAGCTATCAGCAGTGTCGATGAAATTAACTCCGAGATCGGGCAAGCGTTTCAATACTTGTAGTGCCGACTCCTGGTTTTTGGGTTCACCCCACACCCCTTTGCCCGTAAGCTGCATGGAGCCAAAGCCGAGCCGCGTCACTGAACGATCCAAGAGAGTAAATTGTCCAGAAGCACTAGCATTAAGTGAAGACATAGTGTAAATCGGTTGGTGTAAATTGGTTGTCAGTATCCGAGTTCAATAAAAAATCGATTGTAGTTATGCTAAGGGTTCAATTAATCGGTGGGTGCTTTAGACTGCCACACTCACCAAGGCAAGTTTATCTTTGAAGTGATTTACCCATTGCAAGCTTTAATTTGGGGTTAATTCTGGGCGTTTTACCTATGGTTTGTTATCCGAGCCATTCCGGGTTCTTAGCTGTACCGTCAAAATGGCTAGTTGTTTTAAACAATTCATACTTCCCTTGAGCAGCAGCTTGGGCAGTTCGAGCCAGGAGTGCCGTGAGCTGTTGTTGACTCATCGGTTGAAAGGTACGTACAGCTTCTAATGCTTGGTCGAGAATTGGTATACTATCAATACCTGTAATTACTACTGAAGTTGGCAAGTTCATAGCATAGTGAAGACACTCAATTGGCTTAACAGTGTTACTCTTAAGAATAAATTTCCCGCCCATTGGCTTCATGCTTAAAACACCAATTTTCTCCTTTAACGCTACAGGTAGAACTAAGTGTTGAAAACTCCGAAAATGCGCGTCCATAACGTTTAGTGGCATTAGCAGTGTATCGAAATGAAAGTTGTTTTGGGCTGCAATATCCAACATCCTCAGATGAACTAAAGGATCTTTGTGTCCGGTAAAACCGATGTAACGAACTTTCCCGGCTTTTTGTGCCGCTAGCATTGCTGAGAGTGCCCCATCAGGAGCAAAGATTCGATCTGGGTCTTCCATACGAATAACTTCATGGAATTGCATTAAATCTACACGATCTGTCTGTAGGCGCTTTAGAGACTCGTCAATTTGTTTAGCCGCAGCTTGCTTCGTGCGACCATCAACTTTAGTCATGAGAAACACCTTTTGACGATAACCGTTACGGAGTGCTTGACCCATGCGGATTTCACTGGCTCCATTGTTATAATCCCAACTATTATCCATAAAAGTGATGCCGCGATCTATGGCACTGCGGATAATTTTGATACTCTCTTGCTGATCTTTTTGTTGCCCAATGTGAGAACCACCTACCCCGATGATAGAGACTTTTTCTCCTGTGCGTCCTAGTGTTCGGTAAAGCATTTCACCGCTTTTAATTGTTTCTGGGGTTGATAAGGGAGTAGTTGTTACTGGTGACTGCGCTTGAATCGATTCGTTTCCAGCTAGAACAGGTTTGAGCAAAACTTCACTAGCCGCTAAACCTGCGCCTAAACCCGAAGCCGCTTTGAGAAAATTTCGTCTTTTGATATCCATCTGTTTTCTCCTTAGTGGGGATGGGTTAACGTTTGATTCATAATGTTCAAAACTCCTAACTGCTTAATTTACTTGCAATGGCTGACTCCAAAAGGTCTGAGCCGATTACAAGCAATCGACTTTTACCATCCTACGGAAGCAGTTGTGCAAGCGCGTCTTCCTAGTGAAAGATAACAACTGTATATTTTCTAGTCATGAATAGAACATCTATCTACCTCCAAAGCTGAGAGTAAATTCATTCAATGGCTTTTAAATCGCGTCCATTTTCAAAAGAGGAGTATGTCATTGTTTTTTTTCAAGGGCAAGGCAATAGAGATTATTTGCTCCAAACTGGGAAACTGCAAAGTAACCGACTCACATTTTCGGAATTGAAGGAATAGTTTACTACTCTGACCTACACCGCAACCAGCCAATCGCACATCACAGACTTACACCCGCCTTCAAAGCTTACCCAGAGAAAAGCCACTACCCCAGATAAGCGTTCCAGTAAGGCTCCCCATCAGCAACCCCGATAGCATTGCCAACTTTGGAGATCAGCTCGTGGTAGAAGTAACCAGCATTTTCTATTCCTCGCTGCATTTTCAGATTCAAACCCTTCCACCCTTGGGTAGCAGGATTGGACACCTGGGTAAATGTTTGGGGAATGTCAGGTGATTTTGTGTCAGTTACTAGTGTTGGTAACTCTATATTGATTGTTGCTGACTGACACGGATTCACAATTTGATGTTTATGGTATCGTGTCAGCGATTGGTGTCGTTCAAGAGTGACGGAGGCAAAAGGGGGCGAGTTAGTTTTAAAAGATACGTTTTTTATGAGCGGATTACTTTTGAATTCCAATCATGATTTGCTCAACCAATGCCTCAGCAAATTCCTGATTCAACGGTTGATGTCCTACAAGTAGTTGGTAGAGTTGATGGGTGATATGGTTATATCTATTAGCGACTGAGGCTCCCCAGTCCACTGCGGGGCATCTGTTACCAATTGAGCAAACTTTTGAGGGTCAATATCGAATGGCACTAAGAAAAGAGCAAATGTATTATTTATAAGGGTTTCATCACTTTGGAAAAACGTAGGCTAATGAAGCAGCGATCGCAAACTGAAAGTTGCAGATTATTTGGATTCCCGCCCTTCAAACTATTAGTTTTCTAAACCCCTTACCAGGCAAGTATTTCAGCTTTTCTTAGTGTCATTCCTCGCATGGTCAAAGTAGAATACATCTTCCATGTAATACACGGCTAGAGCTAGACTAGCGGTGTATTACACGGAAGAGTTTATGCTGAAACGGGATATTCAGGGGAAGTTGGCATGAAAGCGAGATGCGTGTAAAAACCGGCAAGATTATTTGAAAACCCTTATCCTGTATGATTTTGATAATTTGATACAGAAAGGTCAAAAAAAGCCGTGTTTGGTAACGAGAAATCAAGCCTTTTGGGGTCATCTTGCCGGAAAAAACACAGATGTCGGCTCAATGCCAATCAGCCACTCACTTTATTGGCCGCGAACCGAGGATGAGAATATCCACCAGTCGCCGGGCGCTTTGCTGCCAGTCAGGAGTGGATGCTACATTGGCAACGCCAATCAAAGCCCGGAGCAGATCGATCGGATCGAGGTCTTCGCGGATATCGCCGTTTTCGATCGCCTGTTTCACCAGTGCCCGAATTGCCTCCCATATCTGGGTGTATGAACCTTCAAAAACCTGCTTCGGATCTCCCACCAGGGCATTCAACGCAGGGGCGATGATCTGTTTCGCAGCAATGTAGTCAACAAACAACAGCATCCAGGCGCGCAGCGCTTCGAGTGGAGGCAGTGTCTCAGCAAACTGCCGTTCCGCCGCTGCCAGCTTTTCTACCTCACTCCGATAAACCGCCACCAGAAGGTCCTCACGGGTCGGGAAGTGACGGTACAAGGTTCCCGGGCCGACACCGGACTCCTTGGCGATTTCGTCTAGGCTTGCGTTGGCACCGTACTGAGAAAACGCCTGCTTTGCCACTTCGAGAAGGCGCTCGCGATTCCGCTGCGCGTCACGCCGTGGACTTCGGTCTGAAGATTGTGAACGTTTCGTAGCCATGCAAAAGAGCTTGCAAACGGAGACAGTCTCCGTTAATATAGGAAATGTGGAGTTCAACTCCGTTTTAGCAGATATTCAGGATTCAGGCGATGAAGCCCGAGTGAATTTTATCAACCACATATAAAGAGACTAACTCATGCGTGTTTTTGTTACTGGTGCTACCGGATTTATTGGCACTCCCGTCGTCAAGGAACTGATTGCAGCCGGGCACAAAGTCCTTGGCATGGCCCGTTCCGACGAAGGGGCAAAATCCTTAGCGGACATCGGCGCAGATGTTCATCGCAGCTCACTCGAAGATATTGAAAGCCTGCGCCGTGGTGCCGCAGCGGCTGATGCTGTCATTCATTTGGCCTTCATTCACGATTTCTCGAATTTCGTGGAGAATAGCGAGATCGACAGGCAGGCCATCGAAGCGATCGGTTCTGAACTCGCCGGTTTTGATCGCCCATTTATTGCCACATCAGGGCTTGCGGGATTAGCTGCACCGGGACAGCTTGCGACCGAAGATAGTGTCATATCGCCGAATTTTCCATTCCCGCGTGTTTCAGAACAAACGGCGCTTGCGCTGGTACCTAAGGGTGTTCGTGTTTCAGTTGTACGCCTGCCTCAAGTTCACAACACTGTCAAGCAAGGACTTGTTAGTTCTGCCATCGCCATAGCACGCGAGAAAGGTGTTTCCGCCTATGTTGGGGAAGGTCAGAATCGCTTGGCGGCGGCAAACGTTTTGGATGTCGCCCGCCTTTACAGGCTCGTGTTGGAAAAGAACGAAAACGGTGCCAAGTACCATGCGGTAGCCGAAGAAGGTGTATATATGCGTGATATTGCCAAAGTTATCGGTCGCGGCCTGCAGATGCCTGTAAAATCAATACTGCCAGAAGAAGCGGAGGCTCATTTTGGATGGTTTAGTATGTTCGCTGACCATGACCTTGTAGGCTCAAGCGCTATCACGAGAAAAAAACTGGGCTGGAATCCTACCGGACCGGGCTTGATTGCTGATTTAGAGAAGATGGATTACCGAGGTTAGGCGAATTACACTGAAGTTTTGACTGAATTTCAGCATCGATCATATCGGCTTCAGTCTCATCCAATAGTTAGGGGCAGCGGATCGCCCCAGTCCACCAGAAAGCAAGGGATTCTATATTGTGCGAGTAAGGCTTTTCTGCACTCTTGGTTGCAGTCGCTCCGCGTTCAGCTCCAGGAAACCTCGGTGGAGGTTCTCGAACTCGCGCCGCCCTATGTGCAAACGGAGCTTGGCCATTCTAGTCAGGCGACCGATCCTGCTGCAATGCCACTGGCTGACTATACTGCTGAAGTAATGCAGATTCTCATCACTCCAAACCCGCCCTACAGCGAAATCCTGGTCGATCGAGTCAAAGCATTACGGTTCGCCGAAAGGAACGGTGATTACGAGCGAGTATTTGCGAGTCGCAATAAACAATAGACCTCTTACATAAATGCTTAAATTGTTATGTTGATCGGAGCCAAACATCTGGTGAGATTCTTCACTCCACTGTGTTCCGCTCAGAATGACATTCCTGATTTTTTGACTTTTGCAAGAAGTCTAATAATCGACGCTGGGAGTCGATCGATCGGCAGGAGAGGTCTGCGATCACACGCAGCGACATCAATGAGGGTGTCACCGTGGGGTTCAGCCGAGAGGTAGAGTCGAGGGGAGTGTTGCCACTCCCCTCGACTCTACCTCTCGTCCGATACCCGTTTTTGGGCGTTGCATAATTGAAGTATAAATTTGAGCGTAGGCGTAGCCCGTCGTAGACATCGCTATGCAATGTCCAAAGTGTGCATCAACTCGTATCCGC
>NZ_JBALFV010000056.1:0-48950 GCF_036916735.1 Nostoc sp. | reverse complement strand
ACTTTGCTTTTAGGCGACAAACGTCTTGAGCCGGAAACAGCTTATGCACTGGCTCAAATTATCAAAGCAACTTATCGTTATTTGTTAGAGTGAAACTGCCAAAGGGTACATGAAACATGAGCGAGAAACTCTAGAAGCAGTTACTAGAATCTCTGCGCTTGGGTGTGCCAGAGCAGGAAAGTGCAATGGCGATCGCTTTTGCCCTAGCGTTAGATACTGAAAATATCGAGATCCAACAACGTCAAATTGCTTGGTTACGCGAAGTGCAGCCTGCTGAGTTGGTAGAAAAAACCCTGGAATTGAGCAGCCAAATTAGGCAGTTAAACCCCATCCATCTTGAGAACTGGAGTTTTACGAGAAAAAATATTACTGTATATAGATAAGTGTAGCTGCGTAGTGAAGTGGGGATGCTGAAAGTAGAATGCGATCATTGGAATGAAAGTGCTTCTTCTTTAAGAGAAGTAGCCTTGAGAGCGAAGCATATTCGCACACGCGAGCGGCTAATGGCTTTATACGAGATATGTAACCGGAAAAGTGCAACAAAAGTAGGACAACAAACAAATCGAAACCCCCAGCAGAGTTAATTCAACGCGTTGATTTATTTCAAAAAGATATCAATTCCAAGCCTTTTGATATTAGCGATCGCCTATGGGTAAAAAATCATCTCGAGTCCGATGAGGAAAAACTACGGGTTTCAATTTAGACGAGGTTTAGTTTCGTCAGTCAACAGCTTGAAAATCAAAAATTGTTAAATAGGTAGGCATGAATAAACCTAACTATCTAACAAAACGCAAAATCGTCAAAGTTCTTGTGATTGCTTTTCCACCAAACGCTAAGTGTAGCTTGTATCGACCTACTAGTACGTTGCACTCAGTTTCACTGGCAGTGACATACTTAATAAATTTTCCCACCCACTTAATATAGCTATTATATATATATAAATATCTACCAGTTTTTATTTGCAGTAAATGGATAGTAAAGTTAAATTATTGACTCTTAGTACCGTAACACTTGCCCTTTCTTATTTGACAATTGGGACAGTACTAGCACAAGGAAAACTGACAAATCAATCAAAATTGTCCATCAATGGTATCGGACAAGTAAGAGTTGGGATGACTGTTTCCCAAGCGTCAAAGGCTGCTGGTACTAAGCTAGTGGGCGATCCACCCAATAACAATTGCTACTATGTTAAGCCACAAAATGAACCCAAAAATCTTTCATTTATGGTTACAGAAGGTCGCATTTCTAGAGTAGATGTGCAGCAGAATACTCAAATTACTACCCTTAAAGGTGCAAAAATTGGCGATACCGAAGCACAAATCAAGTCTCTTTACCCAGGACAAATTAAAGTCACACCTCATAAATACGTCCAAGGCGGACACTACTTGACATTGATCCCGAAAGACCGTGCTGATCAGAAATATCGTGTGATATTCGAGACTGACGGTAAGCGTGTTACTCAGTTTCGTTCAGGTAAACTACCAGAAGTTGAATTTGTTGAGGGCTGTTCTTAATTTGAGATATTATCAAACTTACTTTCTTAGCAATCCGCAAGTTGCGTAGCTTGCCGCACTTCTCTACGAGACGCTGCGCGTAGCTTGCTTCCACGAAGTGGTACGACATACTTCGACTGCGCTGCTTCGGCTACGCTCAGCACAAGTCAGTACAAGAAGCTCAGTGACCACCGTAGGCATCGCTGCACTTTACTCCCAAGATGATACTATGCAGTTAAGCGTGATTGAGGGGTGATACAGTGCCGTACAGCGCCTTTAATCTTAGCAAAGTAAAAACAGACTTTTTAAATTAATCTTTATTGAAAATCAAGATTTATTTGTAGATGTGCAGACAGTTTCACCTAGTGAATATTTAAATTTGATTTTCTCTGAGCATTTCCCATTGGTGACAGCAATAAATACAGAAAAAGCTCGTTCTGAACTAATTATTATGCCTGTTTTAATTGAAGTTAAACGCTTCTTTAAATACCAAGTTAGTATATTTTATGGTTCAGAGTTTAATGTAGATGTTTCTAAAGGCTTAGAAGGGCACTGTGATTTTATTCTCAGTTGTTCACCAGAACAATATGATATTACTAGCCCTGTCGTGACCATTGTGGAAGCCAAAAATGAAAGTATTAAATCTGGTTTAGGGCAATGCATTGCGACAATGATTGCATCTCAATTGTTTAACCAGCAACAAGGAAATATTATCAATGAAATTTATGGTGTAGTTACAACAGGAACAGATTGGAAATTTCTCAAACTTTGTGACAATACCATCTTTATCGATAAGAACGATTACTTTATTAAAGAAATAGACAAAATCTTAGGGATTCTGACAATGACTCTGATGGCTTGTCCTCAATTTTAGTTTGGGGATGGTTCGTACCATCCCCCTTTTTTATCTTTCCACTTCATCCACTGCCTTGGGAACTCCCGCAGTTAACACTTCATGTCCATTAGATGTAACTAACACATCATCCTCAATCCGAATACCAATGCCAACCCATCGAGGATCAGTCTCTGGTTGGTCTTCTGCTAGTTTGGTATCAGGCACAATATATAGTCCCGGTTCCACTGTCAAAATTTGACCTGGTTGCAAAATCTGCGGTTTATCTTCACCGTGCTGATAAACTCCCACATCATGGACATCTAACCCTAACCAATGACTGGTGCGATGCATATAATATGGCTTATATTTCTCTTCTTCAATTAACTTATCAATTTCACCTTTGAGGATGCCAAGTTCAACTAAACCTTCGGTGAGAACGCGCACTGCTGTATCATGAACTAATTTGAAGGGATTACCTGGTTGCACTTGAGCGATCGCTTGTTTTTGCGCCTCTAAAACAATCTCATACAGTGTCTTTTGTTCTGGTGTAAATTTACCCCCAACAGGAAATGTCCGGGTAATATCCGAGTTGTAATAACCATAAGCACAACCGGCATCAATTAGCAGTAATTCTCCATCCTGCATTTGACGATTATTTTCAATGTAATGCAGTACGCAAGCATTCACGCCGGAAGCCACAATCGAAGGATAAGCCGGGCCTAATCCACCCCGCACTCGAAAGATGCGTTCCATCTCCGCCTGAATTTCGTACTCATAACGTCCGGGTGCGGTGATTTTTTGTGCATAATTGTGTGCTTCCGTGGCGATCGCAGCTGCTTGACGCATCAATTCCAACTCAGCTTCACTTTTGATTAGTCTCATGCTGTTGAGAACAGAACCAGTATCTTCAATGGCGATCGGCCCAGTACCGCGCTTAGGGTAAGTCCGTAGTAAACTTTGGTAATGTCGCAGGATTTGGTCATTGAAAGTGCGATCGCGTCCTAAGTGATAATAAATCCGACTGGCTTTTTCCAAATACTGCGGCAACTTTTCATCTAACTCGCTAATGGGGTACGCTTCATCAGCACCATAAATTTCCTTCGCTGCATCTACCCCTGAAAGATAACCAGTCCATACTTCCTTTTCGCGATCCTTTGGTTGGACAAACAGCACAAACCGATGTTCTAAATGATGCGGCGCTAACACTGCTACTGCTTGTGGTTCATTAAAACCAGTTAAGTAAAAAAAATCACTGTCTTGACGATAAACATACTCGACATCATTGTGCATTACTGCCATTGGCGCACTGCGAAAAATGGCTGTACCATCACCAATTTTTGCCATTAACTGCTCGCGACGCTGCCGATATTCTGCTTGCATAGTTGATGTACTTTTAATATTATTGTATTATTTGACACTTTAAGTAACTAGCAGATGCACAGATTATGCCTCTTAATAGTTGCTAATTTAAGTTATTCTAACCAATATTTGTTTCCCCTCAAGTTATAAATCATTAGAGAAGAATTAATTATCTCGAAACACTTAGATTTTCTAGTTTTTAAGCAACTCGGAAATCTTGTTGTTATCAAATAATTTAGGATCTTCCTGAAATAATTTATAACCCTTTATTTTATCTAATTTTTGGTATTTAATAAATTTCACAACACACAGTAAAAAATATGTTCACTCAACCTACAACAAAAAAGCGATCGCTTACGTAACCAATAAATATAAATTAAGTGTCTTAAATATACAAGTAGATTTTTGATACAACATTTTATGACTTACGCAAAACCCCTCCCAAACTCTCATTTCTCCATGACCTCTGCGTTGCGCCAGTTGCTAAAGAGCAAGAATGCTAAAAGCGAACAAGTCTCTTAACTGCAAGGGCGCACTGGCTTATCTGTGGTACCCTGCCTTAAGCCGATGCAGCGTCTACGTTTTCCGTTACCTGTGCCTAAGTCCTATATTTAAATGTCAAAGAAAATAAATAAAACAATCAAACTTTATCTATAAAGCATCATATATAAAATACAAAATAATATTTTGCAATTGCTTGTATAAAACTTGAACAACTTAGAAGAATAGTTTAAAATCAACAAATATTTATCTTCAAAAAATGACATTAATAAAGAATAAATAGTTATAAAGAAAACCTGAAAAACTGGTAAATGTTATTTTGTTACAGAAAGAGATTGGCAAAAAAAGTTAAAAGAATATAACAACCAATCATAAAAATAAACCATGTCTGGAAATCAAAATTCCTCACCTTTAGCTTTGAATACATTTCGATTAGTATCAGATTCTTTTGCAAAATCAGAAATCTTGACAACTTCTCTTAAGAGTTTAAATTATGATTTGGGGTTTGGAAGTAAGAGTTCTTCACTAGCACTAGAAAGTGAACCGGTGACTGCACCTGTTAAAACATCAGCAAATCCCAATCCTAATCCTTATTTAACTAGTGCAGCGATTACTCCTGACTTTAACGGTGATGGTAAAACAGACAAAGTTTGGGTCGATTCTACAACTGGTGAGATTATCATTCGGTTGATGGATGGCACAAAAGTTATCGACCAGGGTTCTCTAGGTAAATTCGACCTATCCGCCTATGATTACAAAATTGCTGACTTCAATGGTGATGGCAAAACCGACTTCTTATTACGCAATAAGACAACCGGTGAAAATGCCATTGCGCTGATGGATGGAACCAAAGTTGCTAATTCGGCTGCTCTAACCAGTGTTGACCCAGCTTGGACTCCTCAGATTGGCGATTTTAATGGCGATCGCAAAACCGATATCTTCTGGCATAATAATCAAACCGGTGAGAACGCTATTTGGGAGATGGATGGCACCACAGTTCTGAATGCAACTGTTTTAGATAAAACAGACCCAGCGCTAACTCCTAGCATTGTTGATTTCGATGGCAATGGCAAGAGTGATATTTTCTGGCGCAATCCGACAACCGGCGATAACACCGCTTGGTTTATGGATGGTACGCAAAAGACTGAGCTTGCAATACAATCACAAGACGCCGCTTGGACTCCTACCCTTGGTGATTTTAACGGCGACTATAAGACTGATATTCTATGGAGAAACGCTCAAACCGGTGAGAACAAAGTTTGGACGATGAATGGGATCATAGTTACAGAGGGTGCTTTGAAGACACTTGACTCAGCCTGGACTTCTAAGATTGGCGATTTCAACGGTGATGGCAAGACCGATATCTTCTGGCACAATGGCACCACTGGCGAGAACACCGCTTGGTTGATGGATGGTACAACAGTTGCCACTGAAGCTTTCTTACCGACTAATACCGCGGCCTTGACACCATCCCTTGGCGACTTCAACGGCGATGGCAAGACCGACATCTACTGGCGCGATCAGACAGCAGGTGCAGACAAAATTTGGACTATAGATGGAACGACGGCGGTTGAGACTCCTATCAGCGACGCAGATAAGCTTGGTGGAGAGTGGTATACGTTCTAAAACCTAGAAACAAGAGTCATTCAATTTTAGATTTTAGATTTTAGGTTTTTCGTTCAATCAAAAATCCAAAATTCAAAATCTAAAATTGGCAGAGTCAGGAGTCATATCTAGGACTTATGCACTGTACAAATTAACCATAATGTGATTTACGGTATTTAGTCGTTTCAAGCGCTTGGCATAATTTTGATTTATTCGCAACATGAGTGACGCCGAATAGCCCGTCGTAGACATAGCTAGTTGCTAAACATAGCTGAAACACCTGAATTGCATGTAGTATTTATGTACGATGCGTAACTCCTAGAAACGACTCAACCAGAACATTAGCGTCGGCTTGCCGATACTTCATCCAAATCACCAGTGAGAAATCCAGGTCAAGCGATATCTGAAGAATTGTTCTCAAGAAAAATTAATTTTAGAAATTAGGCTTTATCTACGGTATCTAGCGGTTCCCTTGAGTACAACAGTCTTATATGACGTTGGTACCACTGGTACGCCACGAACTAAATTTCCTTCAACTTGCTGAGTAGCTAAAATGGCTATGGCTTGGACAGCAAGTTCATCTGTAGTGCTGACTAAGTTGATATCTGGTAAGAATAAGCTCAGTCTGACTATACTTCCGAGAACAAAATTCAAGTTTGGTGGTCTGCTAATAATTACTGTGAGTAATGTATCATTGATTCCATCAGTGGTTGATGTCTCAATTTGATCGCCACTGAAATTATGAGAAATTTTTTCAGTTTTGTAATCAAGCTGTGGAACTCCATTAACAACTGAATACTTGATCTCAATACCTTCACCCTTAAGTTCAAACTCATTTGCTTTTTGCACAGGAATAAGTGCTTTTGCTGGCTTTGTGGATTTGGGAATCAAAAAAGATAACAGTGATGTGGTGGTTAAGCCAGTCACAAAGGTGAGAGCAGTCTTTAAAATTTGACGGCGAGACGAATTGGGGGATATATCTTTAAGGTTAGGGTTCATAATTGCGAAATGCCAAAAAATAAAATTATGAGCTTTTCAATTCTCTCAAAAAATTATCTAATTTTAATGACAAACTGATGATTTCTTGGTCTATAGAGAATAAGCATTTCTTATTTAAACCTGAGTTCTACGTAAGAAAATTTCCCAAAACATTATACATAAAGCTTTCGGATGAAAAACGCATTCGTGCTTTGTGATCAACATGTCTCTTATAATGAGAATAAACACTCTGTTCTCAAAAAATAGGTTTAATTCTGAATATTTTTTCTAGCTCAATTGGTTTAAAAGCTGATCATACAAGCTTTTTAAGCTAATTTATTATATCGAACTCAGGTTAGCAAGGGAAAGGGTTGGGGTGGTGTGCTTTTATGATGGGCAATTAGACGGACATCATATCAGCAGCTAGGGGACTGGAATCATTGATTATTCTCCCTCATCCACTCATCCCTACTCCTCAAAACTTGTAGCTCAAAACCTCAATTTCCCCATTTTCCGGCAATTTACCAGGGCTAATGGAAATAGTATCTGTGTTACTACGTTGCACTGTCATACCTTGCATCAAGGTCAGAAAATCATCCAGTGGCGAAAGATCGCACTTAGCAGCATCAGCGGCCTGTGTCCGGTAATGGGTTGGAATCACCAACTTGGGATTTAACACTTGAACAGCCTGCTTCGCTTCCTGGGCATTGTAGGCTTTTGCACTGCCTCCCACCGGAATAAATGCTACATCAGGACGCCCCATGAGAATTTTTTGCTCAATGGAAATGGGTGCAGCAGCTCCACCTAAGTGTAGAATATTAATTCCGCCTTGCTTCCAACTCCAAGCGGTATTTGAACCGAACTGCCTACCACCTTTGCGATCGTGGTCTATGGCAATTCCTTGAAACTTAATACCTTTGAACTCGTAAACTCCTGGCTCGTAGATGAGTTTTGCATTTCCCGGTAGTACATCCACAGCACCTTCATCTAGCAGTTGGCTGCTAATCAATACTAAATCTGCTGCAACTTTTGGGGGACGATACCCAGCTGTACAGCCGATTGACCGAAATGGATTAACGAGAATTTTCGCACCGCCACCAGTAAAAAGAAAGCAAGTATGACCCAACCACTGAACTGATAAACCGCTAGATTGTGCGTCAGCTTGAGATTCAGAACCCAAGTTAGTAATCAAAGCTGTGACTAACCCCGCCCCAGCATAGCCCATCAACTGTCGTCGTTTCATTAATTATGCTCTCGACTGTAACTGTTGGAGAAAATTTCGCAATAACTGTTTTCCTGAAGATGTCAGGACACTCTCTGGGTGAAACTGGACGCCCTGAATATGAGGATAGTTCCGGTGTCGTACTCCCATAATGGTGTTATCTTCAACCCAAGCGGTGATTTCTAACACATCAGGGCAAGTCTCACGTTCGATCACCAAACTATGATACCTGGTGGCGGTTAAAGGATTTTCTAATCCTCGAAAAACCCCCACCCCAGTGTGAGACACCTGAGAGGTTTTGCCATGCATCAACTCTGGAGCAGGAATTATTTTACCACCGAATACTTGACCGATGCTTTGATGTCCTAAACAAACACCCAAGATTGGCAACTCTTGTCCTAGCTGTTCAATCAATTCTAAAGAAATACCGGCATCTTCCGGGCGACCAGGTCCAGGAGAAATAACCACGGCTTCGGGCTTTAATGCTTGAATTTCATCTATGGATATCTTATCGTTACGAAAAACTTTAATATCATCTGCTACTGGGAATTCTGCTGCCAATTCTCCCAGATACTGCACTAAATTATATGTAAAACTGTCATAATTGTCGATAACTATAATCAAAGCTCATCACTCCTGGTTTTTACAGAGATACTGACTCAAAGCCCTTTACCCAGGATGCTTGGCACGAGCGCCTCACTTTTCAATTGCTTATAATGTGTTCTCCAGGGGATTGGACAGAGTGTGATCCTCTTATCAGCTCACTTGGCGACGCTTTGGTTGGGCTACGCCAAAGCAAATCACGTCTATAAAGTCGATATAATTAACTTTACCAGAGGAGGGAGCAGGAGCGTACCAGCTACCAGCACTGCTACCAAAGCAGAGACAAGCACTGCGCCAGCCGCACAATCTTTTGCAATTTTTGCCAATTCATGGTATGTCTGCTTAACGGTTAAGTCCACAAGAGACTCGAGCGCTGTATTTAGTAACTCTAATGCCAAAACTAAACCACTAGTTACACCAATTACCGCGATTTCCACGGCTTGCAGATGTAGAAAAACGCTTAAAGCGATCGCCAACGCGCAAACACTTACGTGGATGCGAAAATTACGTTGAGTTTGAAAACTATAACTGATTCCAGCCCAAGCATATTTAAAACTAACAAATAAATTAGAGGCTACTTTCCAGGAGAATTCCCGTTCGTTAGACACCAGTGTTTGTAACGAGGTGGGCGTTGGTGATGGAGAAATTTTTTGGGACATACACTTAAAAAGACAAAAACAGAGTTGCTACAGTGGGAATATTTGCTGATTTTAATGGCGGAATTAACTTTGAGGCAATCTTTAAGCAATTTTCCACAGAAGTATTATAAAAGTATTACCCAAAATTAATATTAAAGAATACATGAACTCTTGCTATTCCATGTCAATAGCAATACCTATTGCGTTCAGCAATCTCACTTGCTGTTCTAACATTCGCCCCAAACTTTCTTCATCAGGATGATCCCAGCCCAAGAGATGTAACAAACCGTGACTAGCTAACCAGGCTAGCTCAGTTGGTAAGCTATGTTCCTGCTGTTGAGCTTGACGTTGTGCTGTATCTACAGACACGATGATATCACCTAAGTATAATGATACAGAAGCAAGCATCTCTTTGCTTTGAGGAAAATCCACCTCCAAAGCAGCAAAGGCTAAAACATCTGTGGGCTTATTTTGTTGACGATACTGGGCATTCAGTTCTTGAATTTGCGAATCATCTGTCAAACGCAGCCCGATTTCATAGCTTGGCGCTGGCGGAATACAAGGGTGAAGTATTTCCAACCAGTGATTAAACCAATTTTCCCAAGTTTCAGGAGGAATTCGGGAATCAGTGTCCTCAATTTTTACAGATGTTGTTGGGGACAACTCGTAAAAATCATCTTCCACGTATAGTTCAACACTCAGGGGCACACAGTCTCCTAGTCTGAGGTTTACGGTTTTTCGTTAAGACTCTCCTTTGTCAATTGGTCATTTGTCCTTTGAAATATAAATAACTAATGACCAGAAAGAAAAAGGTACAGAGCAAGTAAATTTATTTATGGTTACTGAGTTTACGGTGAGCATCTCGGCTTTGCTCGATGGAACCGCAGTCGAACTGTGTAGCCGAAGTATGGGGTTCAAAATGTTTGACTTTTGACTTTTGACAATTCGACTACTTTGACTACGCCCAACTCTACCAGAGGCTGCGCCTTAAGCGTAGCTATGCCGCAGGCTTTACGACTACCAAGAGGACAAGCTCAGTACAAGTCCGCTCAGTGTTAACTTTTGACTTCCTCGAACGCGAGTGCGTCCGGTAGCGAAGGGGTTGACTAATGATTGATGACAACCCTCACCAGTTGTCTAATAGCTTAGTGAGTTAGGTAAGCTAGACCAACAAGGAGAGATAAAAGCCCTACAGCAGTCAACGCAAAATGCTTCAGGGAAGTTCCACCCTTTTGCACCATGTTTCGCATGGCGAGTTTGACGTAGCTAGGTTGAGGTTCTGTTGAAGGAGTGTTGCTCATAGTTATTTGTCCACAGACTCTTTTATAACTGTAACAGTTGGTCTAGCATAGAATGGCGATCGCCTGTATATTACCAAAGAATTTATCTAAAAACGCCCCAATAAGAAGGAATGCTATGCAATGTGTACGACGGGCTACGTCTACGCGAATTTTAGAAAAATAAATCACAAGGGCTAAGTAATATTAAAATTAATTACTTAGCCCTTGTAAATAATCATAATTTATGCTATTTAACTTTCTACTAATTTATTTTCTTGGCGTAGATAAGCTTGAATAAATGTATCAAGTTCGCCATTCATCACATCATTAATCGCTGTTGTTTCTGTATTTGTACGTAAATCCTTCACCATTTGGTAAGGGTGAAATACATAGTTACGGATTTGGTTTCCCCAGGAGGCTTCCACCATATCGCCACGAATTTCGGCAATTTCTTGGGCGCGTTGCTCCTTGGCGATGACCAACAACTTTGCTTTGAGGCGATTTAGAGCTTTTTCTTTATTTTGCAGCTGCGATCGCTCCTCTGTACAGCGCACGGCAAGACCAGTGGGAAGGTGAACAATCCGCACAGCAGTTTCTACTTTGTTGACGTTTTGTCCACCTTTTCCACCAGAGCGAGTTGTGGTGATTTCCAAATCTTTATCTGGAATATCCAATTGCACAGAGTTATCAATCTGCGGCATCACTTCCACCCCTGCAAAACTGGTTTGTCGCTTGCCGTTGGCATTAAAAGGTGAAATCCGCACTAAGCGATGTGTACCCATTTCTGAACGCAAGTAACCATAAGCATAGCGACCAGTAATTTCTAGGGTTGCCGATTTAATTCCGGCTTCATCACCCTCTGACTCTTCAGCTAAAGTTACTTTATAGCCGTGAGCTTCGCCCCAACGGGTGTACATCCGCATCAGCATAAATGCCCAGTCTTGGGCATCTGTGCCACCAGCACCAGCAGTAATTGTCAGTACAGCACCTTCTGCATCATAGGGGCCAGAAAGTAACTGTTGTAATTCCCACTGATCCAGGTCACGATTCAGCTTGATGATGGTAGATTCTGCTTCTTGAAGTAGCGCCTCATCAGTTTCTAACTCCAACAACTCAACAACTGCCTTTGTATCTTCTAGATTGGCGTGCCAGCGATCGTATTGCTGGAGGTGGGCTTTCAGGTCATTGAGTTCTTGCAGCGTTTGTTGAGCCTGAGTTTGGTCATTCCAGAATTCCGGCTGTGCTGATATTTTTTCGAGGTCTTGAATTTTGGCTGTCAGTGCAGGTACGTCAAAGATAGTCCTGGGTTTTACCCAGGCGGCCAGACAACGTTTCGATTTCGCGTTTGAGTTCTAAAACTTCCATAGTGCTTGCTGTAATGAGAGATAGAGCGCTTTGGATTGGAAAATTGCTCTTTATTCTACTTATGTTTCTTGATTTTAGCTGTAGTTGGGCAAATTTTTTCTACACTATTTATATAAGACGGCTTATGTGAGTTGAAGGCTGAAACAACCTAGTACGCCACGGCGTAAATAGAGTAACCATCTAAAATCACTAAAAAGCTTATTCTATAATACTTTTGACTTTTAACCCTTTGACTACTTCGACTGCGCCCAACTCTACCAGAGGCTGCGCCCTAAGCGTACCTATGCCGCAGGCTTTACGGCTGCGCCCTTCGACTACACTAGTCGAAGGGCGTAGTCGAAGTAGTCTAAGTGTCAAAAGTCACGCATTGAATAATTTATCAAGCCTATACTTCGGCTACGCAGTTCGACTGCGGTTCCATCGACCAAAGCCGAGATGTTCACCGTCAACTCAGTAACCATAAATAAATTTACTTGCTCCTAGAGACATAGCAGTGCTACGTCTCTACAAGGGTTCTGGATAATGCATATTTAATTTTAAAAGATGTCTAATAGCTAGAGATATTTTTAAGATTCAATCTTTACTTGATTTTTAACTTACCAAATCAACCAAGGCGTTCCTTCCAAAGCGGACTATAGATGAAACTGAACAACCGCGATAATTCTCAGAGGTGAATACTGATAGGGTGATATTAGCTTGACCAGGATCTAAGATGCGTTTTACCTTGCAGATTTGCATTTTGTTGTTGCAGTAAGCAACAATGCGATCGCCAGCCTTGACTTCTAATGCTTGAATTTTCAATTAATACCAACCTTGCCAGGAATTTGCTTCGTTAAAGCAAAATATATTGTTATATTTTAATTTTTCAATTCCCAATAGCAATGTTTATTTAAGTATAACATAAAAATTAAAGTTTTTAATTTTAATTAATTTAATCTTGATAATGTCAAGTTTATTTATACTCAAAACACTATTAAATGCTGGATTTTCACAAAACAAGGATAAAATCCGGATCTTAGCGCAGAAACCTCATCTGAAAAATCCAGATGGTGGGAAAGCTCCCATCCAATTTCTCTGGAGCTAAATTTTTTCGAGTACAGATTTTTTCTTTCTATGTTTTTGTTACAATCAATAAAATTTTTACTTAAAAATACCACTATGGCTTTATATGCTGAATTACATAGACATCTAGGCGGCTCGGTCGTACCAAGAGTTCTATGGCGATATTTTGAGCGACATTCTTCGGAGTTAATTTCCCGTTTTGCTGACTATTCACAATTTGAAGATTTTTACACCCGTCCACGCAACACTTTAGATGAGTATTTAGAATTACACACCCTGGTAGAAAGTGTGCAAACTGTTGAAACTTTGCCTTACTTTATCTATCGCTTGGTGCGGGGTGCTTACATCTTTGAAAATTTGGCTTATCTGGAACTGCGCTACACTCCCTATTTGCGGACACCTGAGCATCTAAATCAATCACAGAGAATTGACAAGATGGCAGAAATTGTGCAAGTAGTAGGGCTTGCCAGCCACCAGCCGGAATATCCGATTGTTACTAGCCAAATTCTCTGTATGCACACGCGCCTACCTTATGAGGTGAACAAGGCGATTGTTGATTTGGCGGCGCAAAATAAGCAGTATGTCTGTGCAGTAGATGTAGCTGGGGGTGATAGCTATTATCCTGATCGCTTAGAAGAATGGGTTAGCTTATATGATTATGCGCGATTGCAGGGCGTTAAAACCACTGGACATCTATATGAAACCACTGCTGGCTGTTACCCCGAACTATTACCCTATCTAATGCGAATCGGTCACGGCATTCAAATTCCCCTACTGTATCCAGAGTTACTTAATGATGTAGCTAGACGCGGACAGTGTTTAGAAGTTTGCCCCACAACTTACCTGAAAACTGGTACTTTGCAAGATATACGCCAACTTAAATTAGTTTTTGACCGTTGTTTTGAAGCTGGAGTAGATATTGCTATCTGTACTGATAATGCTGGGTTACATAATGTGCGTCTGCCATTTGAGTATGAAAATCTCTTGACTTACAACGTTATCAGTTTTGAACAATTACAAGCTTGTCAGGATGCAGCTTTTCGTCATGCTTTTGCTTGGCCTTACAGTCAACGTCCCGCATCCCTGTTGAACGGTTTACTAAAACCTGAACTACCTAAAGTTTTGGCAACAAGGGATAGTAATTAACTATTAATCAAAATTTCTTGTGAATTCGCCTTCTGATCTTCTCTACTTAGCTAGCACCTAGAAGCTATAAACTATAATTTATGGCATCTACTATTCAAGCTCTACCAACGGAAGTCGTATATCTCATTACAGCTGGTGAGGTAATCGACTGTTTTGCTTCTGTGGTGCGGGAATTGGTAGAAAATTCCCTAGACGCAGGTGCAACGCGAATTGTGGTTTCTCTATGGCCACAGCAATGGCGAATTCGTGTTGCAGATAATGGTTGTGGAATGAACCTAGATGATTTGCAACAAGCAGCCACAGCCCACAGCACCAGTAAAATTCGCTCTAGTGCCGATTTATGGAAAATTAACAGTTTGGGATTTCGTGGTGAGGCGTTACATAGCTTAACAACTCTGGCAGATTTAGAAATTTTGAGTCGTCCTGTGGGTGGAAAATTAGGATGGCGAATTAGCTATAGCGATAGTGGGGAAGTAGTGCAAGTTGAAGTAACTGCGATCGCACCTGGTACAGTGGTAACAGTTTCCGATCTTTTCGGTAATTGCTCATCTCGTCGTCAGGGATTGCCCACAACAGCACAGCAAATGAAAGCCGTGCAAGTCACAATTCACCAAATCGCCCTATGTCATCCCCACGTTACTTGGCAGATTTGGCAAAATGACCGTAAATGGTTCACTATCTCTCCTGCCGCCACAACTGGGCAACTGCTACCGCAGATTTTACCGCAAGTACGACAAGGCGATTTGCAAGAAGTCAAACTAGAAATACCCAACCCTCTCAACTCCTGTACAGACGCGATTAATCGCGTCTCTACTGCTAACTCCTGTACAGACGCGATTAATCGCGTCTCTACTCCTAACTCCGCACTAAACTTAGTGGTAGGATTACCCGATCGCTGTCATCGTCATCGTCCAGATTGGGTACGTGTAGCTATCAACGGACGGATGGTTAAGACACCAGAGCTAGAGCAAACAATATTATCAGCATTTCACAGAACATTACCACGCGATCGCTATCCAATTTGTTTCTTACATCTTGCCATTTCCCCTGATCAAATTAACTGGAATCGCAATCCAGCAAAAACAGAAATTTACCTCAACGAAATCATTTATTGGCAAGAGCAAATTACCCAAGCAATTAACCAAGCACTTAGTATCTCTTCTACCAATCTCAAAGAAGCTATCCACACAACACGAGTGAGTAAATTACTCAAAGCCGCAGAAGCAAAAGGCAGCTACAATTTCAATTCTCAAAATCCTAACGAAAATCCCAAAACTCCTAACCCTTATACAGACGCGATTAATCACGTTTCTCCTAACTCCTTAAAAGCTGTCGCTCAAGTTAGCAACACCTATATTGTGGCGGAACATGCAAGTGGTATGTGGTTAGTCGAACAGCACATTGCCCATGAGCGAGTTTTGTATGAGCAATTGTGTGATAATTGGCAACTTGTCTTTGTCCAACCGCCAATCATTCTTTATCAATTGTCGCCAGCGCAAATATCGCAATTGCAACGCATCGGTTTAGAAATAGAACCCTTTGGCGAACAACTTTGGGCAGTGCGAAACATACCTGCACCTTTGCAACAGCGAGACGATTGTGCAGAAGCAATTTTAGAACTTAGTTGGGGAGGCGACTTACAAACAGCCCAAGTAGCTGTCGCCTGTCGCAGTGCCATTCGTAATGGTACGCCTATGAATCAACAAGAAATGCAAAGACTTTTAGATAATTGGCAACGCACTCGCAACCCTCGCACCTGTCCCCACGGACGCCCAATTTATCTATCTTTAGAAGAATCAGCTTTAGCTCGGTTTTTCCGCCGTAATTGGGTAATTGGTAAAAGTCATGGAATTTGATGTTTTCAGTAAGACTCTTTTACCTAATTTTTGCCCATGTACATTCACTAATTATTTGTCACTATTAACAGATTAATGTCAATTTTAACAAATTAATGTCCATTAGGCATTCTGGATCAGCCATATCAAAGATGAACTGCTGTGGTCACAATACCAGTTTAACAATGCATGACTTATTAACTAAGGATGTCGGCGCAAATAAACTGTACTGGTGAACGAAAGTGCGTCTTTGACCAGAGAGAGTCGTCATTTGCCATTTCTCAATGGTAAGGGTTTGGAGGCTATTTACGTAGTTACCTAATTTACCTGCAATCTTCTGTATCCTATAGGCGGAAGAAAATTGACAATATTTTGATTTTGTTACAGGTATTTTCAGGTAAATAGACCACGTGGTAGGGGCGCAAGACCTTACCACTCTATGAGGATTTGTGGTTCAAAGAAATGAAAATTGCTCTCTCGTTGACAAGTTTTTGTCCCATTAGTCCAAGAATTCCATGACTTTTACCAATCTTTCAACCCACCTATTTTTAAGAGAAGTTTGTAAAACTCTCCCCAAAAAAATTGTTAGTTTTTAGAGTTTTCTTTCAGCCCATCTCTAGCTAGGAATGCTTTTGAAACGTAAAAAAGTATTATTGTGCAAAGTCTCATTTTTCCTGATTTTAAACCATCTTTAACTGAGAAGGGTGTTGAAATACTTCTGATTGCTTTTGTTTTTTGTGTGTCCACTCCTTTCAACCCGCCTCTAGCTGGGAGGGGTGTTGAAACTTGGCAGCATGGTCATTCACATCCCACAAATTCATCTTTCAACCCGCCTCTAGCTGGGAGGGGTGTTGAAACTCTGCGCTTCAAACCCTTGATTTACCAATAGTTATGAAGGCATTTTTGTCACGTCTCCCAAAATCACCCGTCAGTCGATACTTAAAAAAGTAAATCAACTGACACATTAAAGGCTATAAACCTTATTAAACAAGCGATTTAAAGTTTTGGCAGCAGTCCCAGGGAAATCGCCCCCGCTTTACCATGCCAAAAAATAATTAAGGTGGGTTCCTCCTTGGTCGGAGGTGATTTAGTAGCCACCACTGCGGTAAACCCGCACCTCTATTACTGGGGGCGCACCTAATTCCTGTCCGCAAGGGACAGCAGCATCAAGGTGGGCAGCTACCAGGGTCAGAAAGCAAGACTGTTTAACAGCAGTCAAACTAACCCAAATTTACACAGTACAGAGGCTTGTTACAAGCATGAACTGCGGCGCTGTGAATTTTATTTTCTTATTCTATTGTCAAGGTTCGGTGTTTTGTCAATCAGTTTATTTTGCGGGAATGGTAAGCGGAGATCGCTAATTCTTTCGCTTTCTCTTGTGGACTACCTCGGATTGGCTGTTTTAACTCCTCTATAACAATTCCAGCTTTAGCAGCTGACGAGTGAATATTTGCCATCAATCTGCCGTAACTCCATTGATGAATGTTAACTCGGTACTGTTTGGCATACTTTTGTTGAACTTCTATTAAATCTGATTTTTGTTCAGCTTTGGCTTGAACCTCACTCTGAACTTGTTCTCGCATATTGTCCAATTTGGGTAGAACAATACTTCCAGCAGAGTATGTTTGGGCGATCGCAATAATCTCTTTGGCGAGTAATCTGTCAATATACTCCCCTAACTCCGATTCTCCAAACTGATTTGGTGCAGCAAGCGTTTGAGCTATTTGGCGTTGGTGGGATAAAAAATGCTTTTGCTGTCGCTGTCGATTTAGCAGTTTGTAATTATCACCCAGTAGTTGTCTGATGCTGCAATAGGTAATTACTTGACCTGTAGTGCCGTTTACTACTGCTAGTG
This sequence comes from Nostoc sp., assembly GCF_036916735.1. Lineage (GTDB taxonomy): Bacteria > Cyanobacteriota > Cyanobacteriia > Cyanobacteriales > Nostocaceae > Nostoc. The sequence continues at coordinate 31,173 of NZ_JBALFV010000056.1, read as the reverse complement.
TTGCAGGTTTTTCTAAGCCGAGGCTAATACCAACAAGAATATGAGATTGTCCTTTATATAAAAGTTTCGTGGGGCGAGGAAAAGGGTTATTAATCGTGTCTAGAGTAGAGTTTTGCCGTTTTATATGGGCTTGCTGTTCTTCATTAAGCTTGCCTTTGGCTTTTGTATTGATGATAATTTTAGCGATTTTTTCGGCTTTTTCTTCCCTTACTTGATTGGTTCCTTCAGTCGTCCATAGGCGGGTATCTACAGAACAGTAGAGGGTTAAGCGATTAACATTCCAAGGATCGCTTTTGCCTTCCTCTTCCTGCCAAGCAATACGTCCACTACGCAGGGTGAATAGGCTACTGGAGTGTTGATTTTTGCTATTTTTCTTAATTTGTTGATCTTCTAGGAAGCGTTGAAACCAGTGAAGTTGTCGAGAATCACAATAAACTTGAAAACTATGCTCACTCAAACCGTTGAATTTTACACAGATGCGCCCAAACTGGTTTTTAAACCAAGTCATGTCTTCGTTGGTTTCGTAAGCTACCGGAAAAGGTACTTTGCTAGATTGCCTTAAAAGGCTGTCTTGCCAAGATTTTGCCTCGGCTTCATTCGTTGGAACGTTATGAGTGGCAACAACAATAGTTTCTAACCATTTGGCATCGGTTAAATCTCGACCTTTGGGAATTCGTGTTTCTAGCTGTTCTCTGAGGCGTTCAATCTGAATTTCAAGTTTACGGCGACGTTGAGCAAATTTTTTAGCGTCTTCCTCTTTATGGTTGATTTTGCAACCATTTTTGAGTAAATAGCTGATGGCGCAACGAGTCAAGTTATTTTCTGTGTTGCGGTAAGTCTCAAATAAATTCTTTGATAAACTGTTGCTATCTGAATTTTGAGCTTTTTTGCGCTTTTTAGCTTTTTTTCCATTAGTTGATTGAGTGTCAGCATTATCGAGGAGAGTAAGTTGAACCAAAATTTCAGCAGCTTTAGTGCGAAGACTATCTAAGCTGACACCACTACTTTCTACCAATTCAACATCACTTTTGAGCATTTCCGACCAGCGAATTTTGCCTTCTAGTTGGTACTGCGATCGCTTCATCAGGGCAAACCATGATTTATATATGTAATTCACCAATGCGATCGCACTTGTATAAAACCGTCCAGGCTGACCAATGAAGCGAGGATCAGTTTTCAAAGGTTGGCAGAGTTCTTTGACAATACTAGTAGAGTGTTTGCCCTTTTGTCGCCAAGTCTCAAAATCTGGGTGTTGATTTACCTGATGCAGTAGTTCATTAATCAGTGGCGTATTTAGCTCTGCCATCAACTTCCATAGCTGGTGGCGTGATGATTCTGAGGCTACAAGACGGCACTGAATAGTGATTTGGCTCATCGCTTTAAAACAATATTGTCTAATACTAACACATTTGTATTAAACAAGTCTTCTGTAAAATAAATTGTATGCAGGAGACATTTTTTACAAGCAAAGAAGCTGCTGAAATCACAGGCTGCACCCTTCGTCAGCTACAGTATTGGCGAGAGAGGGGGGTGATTGTTCCTGTCATTAGTGATACTGGAACTGGACGTAGTATTTATTACTCAAAATCTAATTTGCTGGAACTGGCTGCAATGTCATATTGGCTATCTGTGGGGTTAAGTTTTGACATAGCCAGTACCACGCTGAAAAAGCTGAAAGACCAAGAGCCGGGGTTATTTACTTCAGGTAAAGGTAAGCGGTTTATGTTGTTGTCTCAAGCACAGGAGCGATCGCTTGAGCTTGTGGAGTTTGACAGAAAAAAGGCGATCGCATCTTTAGATGCAGGTAAACCTGTAATTCCCGTGTGGTTGGATGAAATTTATCAAAAGTTGGCGCTGAAGTTGGAAAAAAGTTAAAACTTCTGGGATAAAGCGGAAATGGCACTGACGCTGAGGGCTTCGTGCTAACTTTGGTAAGACAGGAGTGACTTGATGAGCGACTTTAGCAAAGAGACAGACGCACGCATTAATATTGATGATCTTCTCCGCCAAGCAGGATGGAACCCGGCTGATAAATCTCAGGTAATGACTGAGGTTTCGGCTCCAATGGCAGATGGTAGGAGAGGAAAAGCTGATTATCTACTGCTTGACCAAAGAGGTCGTCCCTTGGCTGTGATTGAAGCTAAGAAGCGTGCTATTGAGCCTTATGTTGCTAAAAACCAAGCGCTTCCCTACGCCCAGCAACTTCAAGCACCATTTATTTTTCTCAGTAACGGCGAACTGATTTATTTCTGGGACTATCAAAACGATGATGCCCGGATTGTTAATTCTTTTTTCTCACGGCGAGATTTAGAGCGATTGGTTGAAATGCGCTCAACCCGTCAACCTCTGGCTACAATCGAAATTCCTGAGTATTACACTCGACAGGGAGAAATTCGCTTAGTCCGTCCCTATCAAAGGGAAACTATGCAAGCAATTGACCATGCGGTTGAATTGGGGAAGCGGCGATTTTTACTCGAACTGCCAACTGGGACAGGTAAAACTGATTTAATTTGCCTGCAATTAAAACGCTTAATTCAATCGGGATATGCAGAAAAAATCCTGTTTTTAGTGGATAGGGAACAATTAGCTAAACAAGCATTAGAAGCAATTCAAGATGTTTTAAATCAGTATGGTAGCTACTGGCTCAAGCCGAGTGTGATCCGGCAAGAGCAGCAAATTACAGTTTGCTTACTCCAAACAATGATTAGCCGTTATCGGGAGTTTACTAGCGGCTATTTTGATGTTGTTGTAGCTGATGAATGTCACCGTTCGATTTATGGTGTTTGGCAGACTGCACTTACTCATTTTGATGCATTTCATATTGGTTTAACTGCTACGCCAGCAGCTTACATTGAACGGAATACTTTTGATTTTTACAACTGCCGAAATGAGCAGCCAGATTTTACTTACTCTATTCAAACGGCATTTGAACAAAAGTATCTTGTTCCCTATCGGTTCGCTACTGGCATTACTGAAATTATTGCTGAAGGGGCTGAAGTTGATGAGGTTTATTATGACCCAGCAGCTTTTGAACGCAAGTGGACTAATGAGGCGAGTAACCGCCTAATGATGCAGGAATTTGATAGGCTGGCTTGGGAAAATTATCAAGAATTAGCACCAGGACAAAAGATTGGGCCTGGTAAATCGATAGTATTTGCTTTGACAAAAAATCATGCGGCACGATTGACAAGATATCTGAACGAATTACATCCAGAATGTAAGGGGCATTACGCTGAAGTAATTACAAGTGATGTTGCTAATGCCGATGATTTAATTCGCCAGTTCAAATATGAAGATTACCCACAAGTTGCAGTCAGTGTGGATATGCTCAATACTGGCTTTGATTGCCGGGAAGTTTTGCATTTAGTTATGTGTCGTACAGTGCGGAGTCCAATTCTTTATCAGCAAATTCGTGGACGGGGGACAAGGACTGCGCCACATATTAATAAACGCAAGTTTGTTATTTATGATTTTTTCGGAAATCACGAATATTTTAATGATAGCGATACTGATATTTATGCTGAAACTGGTCGAGGTCATGTATCAATTAGAAGCAACCAGCAACAATCCCGTTCTCGGTCAGAATTAATTGAATTAGGGCTGAGGGATAGATGGCAGCAATATGTCAGTTATATAGAAGTAGGGACAGAAGGGGAGCGGGTTGATAAGCGTGATTATGTTACTAATTGGGAGCAAACTATTCAATCTGCTGTAACTAGCGATCCAACACTCCAGAAAATCCGGGATGGGGAATTGTTGACGGAAACAGAAGAAACGGAACTGGTGCGGCGCTTGAATACACCCCGATATTACTTTAATGAAGAAAACTTGCGGAGAGCTTACCGAAATTATAATGGTAGCCTGATTGATTTTATTCGGGCAGCATTGGGAACATTAAAGATTAAAAGCCATGAAGAATTACTGGAAGAAAACTTTAGAGCTTGGTTGGTTTCTCACTCTTTTGCACCAGCCCAAGCTCAGTATCTTTCTTTGTTAAAAAATCGCGGTATTGCCAAAGGTCAGCTAACCATAGATGATTTATTCTTGCCACCCCTCTCAGTTCTCAATGCTGCTGGTTTGGGTATAGAACTGTTTGGTGAGCAGGGATTGCGGGATATTTTTGATGAATTAAACCGCTCTGTGTTTACGGTGGATGCTACAGGTACAGAGGGTTAAGAGAAAAATATGGATCAACAAATTCGTCGCAAACTCAAACATATTACTGATACTTTGTGGGCTGGTGGGATAACAAATCCTGTCACTTACATTGAGCAAATTTCTTACCTGATATACCTGAAGCTGTTGGATGAAGAAGAAGCAAATCGGGAGTTACGCGCCCGTCTGACGGGTAATAATGGTAATGCTAAATTACTATTTCCCCAACAGGCGGAACGTTATCGCTGGTCAAAATGGCGTTTCAAGAGTGGTACTGAACTACGGGACTTTCTGCGGGATGAAGTTTTCCCCTACATGGCGAATTCTTTGCTCAAAGATGAGCCAAAAGTGGCAGAGTATTTCCGGGATGCGGTTTTAGAAATTAATGACCCGAATGTTCTCAAGTTGGTAGTTGATGAACTGGATACCTTGGATTTCCTCAAAATGGGTCAGGATGTCAAAGGTGATATTTTTGAGTATCTATTAACCCATTTAGGTCAATCTGCACTTAATGGTCAATTCCGTACTCCCCGACAGATACGGGCGTTTATGGTGGAGATGGTTGACCCTGATTTGGGGGATACTATCTGTGATTTGGCTTGTGGAACAGCAGGATTTTTGATTGATAGTATTGAGTATATTTTGGCTAAGTACAGCGAAAATCCCATAGAAGTGCCGATTTACGGTGAAGATTGGCTGGAAAAACGGGGGCTAACTTTGGCACAAGCAAAACAGCAAATCCCCAATCTCCAGACTTATCGCAAAGGAAATGGGGATAGATTACCTGACTGGAAACTTTTGGAAGAGTCGATTTATGGCTTTGATGTCTCCCGCCAGATGATGCGAATTTCCATGATGAACTTGGTGCTGCATGGAATTCGCAACGCCAAGCTGAAAGTAGCCAATGTATTGTCTGATATGGGGGGACTGACTGAAGATGATTTGCGCCGTCGCTATAAGGTGATGTTTGATAATCCCCCTTTTGCGGGAACGTTACCCAAAGATTCTATCCGTGCGGATTTACCGACAAATTCCAAAAAAAGTGAATTGCTGTTTTTGGCTGCAATCATGAAATCTTTAGTAGCGGGTGGAATGTGTGCGGTGGTTGTACCAGAAGGGTTACTATTTGGTTCTACTGGCGCTCATGTGGATTTGCGTAAAAAATTAGTGACAGAATTTGATTTATTGGCGGTGGTTTCTTTACCTGCGGGGGTGTTTAAGCCATATACAGGAGTGAAGACGGCGGTGCTGGTAATTCGCAACCCAATGGAATCTGCGGCGCGTCAGGTGAATCAAGTTTGGTTTTATGAAGTTAAAAATGATGGTTACGACCCTGATAAGATTTCCGCAGGGGGTAGACCAGAAACGCCAGAACTTAACGATATTCCCAATTTATTAAAGCAGTGGAAGGTTTATCGGGAGTCAGGTTTTTTGCAACCCCCAGGTGTGGAAAAGGGAGAGTTGTTAAAGCCAGGAAGTGAGGAACTCCGATGCTGGTGGGCATCTTTGGATACTATTGCCGAAAATGATTACAATTTAGCTGCTGGGCGTTATAAGCCACAGGTAACTGAGGTTGTTTCTGATGATGATCCGGTTGAGTTGATTCGAGAAGTTTTGGAAATTGAGCGAGAAATTGCCTCTAGTTTAGAAAAACTGCTTCATGATGTGGAGGCAGTTTCATGAAGTGGCTAAGTGTAAAACTGCAAGATATTCTTGAAGACGCAATCAGTGGAACTTGGGGTAATCCACCAGTAGGAACTGATTCAGATTATCCTGTTTTACGCTCAACTAATATTTATGATCGTCATCTCTCATTGGAAGATGTTGCATTCCGATCAGTCACTACAAAAGTTGTTAATAAGTATGCACTTAAGTCTGGCGATATTTTAGTAACTACTTCTTCAGGGAGTATTCAAATGATTGGGAAAAATGCTTTATTTAAGCATCCCCAAGATGGATACACTTATTTATTTTCAAATTTTACATATCGACTTCGCCCTCTAATTCCGTTTATAATTCCAGAATTTTTGCATTTATACCTGAATTCCCAAAAAGCTAAATCTGAATTAATTCGGATTCAAAATACTACTACAGGACTAAGAAATCTTAATACAAAACTATATCTTAATCAGGTTATTCCCTTACCTTCAATTTCTGAACAACGCCACATAGTCGGGATTCTAGAGCAAGCTGATGCACTGCAAAGAATGCGGGCTGAGGCTGATGCAAAAGCCGATCGCATTTTACCTGCGCTATTCATAAAAATGTTTGGTGAGCCGTCAACTTGGACAGATGCTAATACTGAAACTCTAGGGAGTTTAGTAAATATTCAGAGTGGGGGAACACCGTCGAAAAAAAATCCAGATTATTGGGATGGTAATATTCCTTGGGTATCTCCCAAAGATATGAAGCAAGATATAATTTTTGATTCTATTGATCATATATCTCAAAAAGCAATAGAAGAAACGAATATAAAATGTGTAGAGCCAGGTGCAATCTTAATTGTAGTTCGGGGTATGATTCTAGCGCATACCATTCCTATTGCATTAGCAGCTACTCGATTAACAATTAATCAAGATATGAAAGCACTTTATCCTAATTGTAATGATATTGATTCAACATATCTACACACTGCATTAAAAGCATCTAGCCGTAAAATATTGTCCCAAGTGGGTACAGCAGGACATGGAACAAGAAAATTTGACACTGATGAACTACTCAATCTGCCAATTTTAATTCCCTCTCAGGAACAGTTGAATAAATTCCAGATAGCAGTTATGGAGTGTAGAGCAAGTTTGGCTGGTATCAGTAAAACAAAAGAAAAACTAGAAAAATTATTTGATGTTCTCCTCCACCGTGCTTTCACTGGAGAACTCACCGCAAAATGGCGAGAAGCACACATGAAAGAACTGCTTGCAGAAATGGAAGAACAAGCAAAAGCCCTCAATTTGAGAGATAACGCAGATCCTCAGCAGCTTTCTCTGTTATAAAAATACTGACTTCAGAATACACGGATGATACTTGGAGAATAAATGTCTAAAATGTGTCATTCATATACGAATATGCCTAAAAAAAATTTCCCTCCCCAGAAAACAGATTCATCAGCTAAAAACAAAGTCAATTCGCCCATAACTGGTTTCCGTATCAGTAATTTCAAAGCCTTTGCTGATACTCAGTACATCCCCATTCGTCCCCTCACGCTGATTTATGGTGCTAATAGTTCCGGTAAATCGAGCGTACTTCATAGCCTGTTGCTAGCCCATCATGCCATTACAAACGAAGGTGAGCTAGATGTTTATCGCACAGAAGTGGGGGGTGATTCTGTTGATTTGGGAGGTTTTGGGCAATATGTTCATAAACGCGATCGCACTCGCCTTGTAGAGTGGGCGATAGACCTTGACCCCAGCAACATTAATTTATCAGATAAGGGACTCGGCAGTTTATTAGAACCAATTAAAAAATTAACTGTAGGTGTTGGTATTGGGATGCACTCTTCAGGAAATGGAGGGATAAAAGTGCGATCGTTCTTTTTAGAAGCTGATGGCGAAAGGGTACTGAATATGAGTTCCCGCCGCAAGGGTGGGCTTCAGTTAGACCGCCTTGACCACAAGCATCGAATAGTTAGTCTGTTGATTGAAGCGATTATTGAAGCGAACACATTCAACTTAAAAATAACTCCCCAAGATGAGGAAGAAATTGAGCAGGTAATCAATTTTCTTGTGCCAGAGATTACAGCACAAGTTTCTCGCTTGCTACCAATAAATATTCAAGCTGAGTCTTCACTGCCAGAAATTCTTGAGCATATTACACCTGGAAATCCCCAGCATCGACAGGATACTTTAGCTGATGTGATGCGCCTGTTTATACCCTATCGACTAAATGATATAGTCGGCGCGATTACCCAAACAGTAGAAACTGAGCTACAAAAAATACGATACCTGGGGCCATTTCGCACTTATCCACCCCGCCATTTTGCCTTTTCTCAACAGCAAGATGCTAATTGGCAGGCTGGTGGTGGTTATGCTTGGGACGTTTTGTTGAATAATGCTGAAGTACGTCAAAAGGTAAACGCTTGGTTAGGGGATAGCAACAGAATGAAAACCCCCTATGAGTTAAAAGTGCGTACTTTATTACCAGATTCACATTTAGAGGATGAACTTTACTCTCGCATTGGCAAAACCTTACAAGACCTAACAGCCAAGTTAATTTTCCATGCCGCAGGATTTGGAAGTGACATTCAAGAAGAAATTGAACGACTAAAAGCTGACTTGGAAGCCACAGATATCGACTTAAATAATGCTAAAAGTTCTCTTCCCGAAATTGAACAAATTGTTTCTATGATGACTGATGTCGAAAGTCTGTCAGAAACGTGGGTACAGGAAATGACTTCAGGAGGCGATCGCATTTCAGATTTAGTCTTGATTGACAAGAGAACTAAAACACCAGTCAGTCACCGGGATGTAGGCATTGGCATTAGTCAAGTTATTCCGATTCTAGTATCTTGTTATGGTCTATCGGATGCGTTGGTTGCCATTGAACAGCCAGAAATTCATCTACATCCCAAACTGCAAGCAGAACTTGGAGATGTATTCATTGAGTCTGCACTTGGAGGACAAAAAAACACTTTTATATTGGAAACTCACAGTGAACATTTACTTCTGCGAATTATGCGACGGATGAGAGAAACCTACAATAACGAACTCCCAAAAGGATTACCCCCAGTTAGACCTGAAGATGTTTCTGTGTTGTTTGTAGAAGCAGACAGTGAGGGTAGTATCGTGCGCGAAATGCCTTTGAACAAGAGAGGTGAACTTGTCAAGGCATGGCCAGGAGGATTTTTTGAAGAAGAACTAGATGAGATATTTTAATAAGTATGTTAGTTGAATACGCTTTAATTCCTGATATTTTTGATGCTAACTGCTACGATTACCCTGAATTATGTAGCGCACGTATTGAATATATTAAAGATGTAATCCTTGAAGAAGCATTAGTTCGCGATCTAAGAAAAGGTGAATGGCGTGCTTATCTTCAAACCTGCATGAAAAAAGATGAATATTGTTGGCCGTCACGTTCAAAAGAACTTATCAAAAAATTAATTAAACAGTATAGGTTACGCCCTGTTTCCGTTATTAAACATGCCATACCATCTAGTTATATAGAATGGTGTCAGGAAGCAGTAGATTCTCACAATCATGAACCCCTTAGTGGTGTCATCACTACACAATCAGTTGCTACAGCGTTTTCCCAGACCAATATAGTAGCATCAATTGACAGACTCTCTAGTGCAGATTGGTGGCGAAACAGAAGTCCTTCAGTTCGGCTATACAGAACAACAAACGATTATCTTCTTCATCTCCAGTTGCTTCTTTGCCATGCCAATTCCATTATGTTTATCGATCCCTATTTCGATCCAGTGAAACATGGCTATAGGGAATTTAATAAATTATTGGCAGCAATTATAAATCCTGATGAGCCACCAGTTATTGAAATTCATATGTGCCATTTAGCAGACTCTATGTCAATAAGCCAATATGAAGAAGATTTTCGTAGAAAATTACTTAGGGTCATTAATCAAGCAGGACTTACTGTAGAAGTGTTTATTTGGGATAAATTACACGATCGATATCTGATTAGCAATCTTATGGGTGTTAAATTAAACAATGGATTTGATGTTAGTGATAATCCTAAAGAAATGACTACATGGGGCAGATTAGGACGTGCAGATCGAGATGATATTCAGCGTGAATTTGATCCAGCATCAAAACGGCATAAATTACAATATCGATTCACAGTTTCGTGAAATCATTTAGGTCTTCTAAAAGTAAACTTGATGGGTAATGGCGTATATTTAACTCTGATTAATAGGTTTTTGACTCTCTACCATTTCAGCAAATGGCAGAAAACAACGGTGACATCAACTATGCACCCACAATGCTAAAACTTGAAACCTTGTCCTACAGTTTGAAGATTATGAAAGTGAGCTTAATTTGTGGCGATCGCACCTTTACAGAACCATCAAACACTTGTTTAGCGTTTGGTGTGGTTTTCTAGTAGAGACTACCAATAAGCATCTCATGTATTGCCGTAAGCTCATTGGTTCGGCAGCGACTAGGAAGACAAATTGATGAGGCGATCGCTTGATGCTATAGAGTTTGGGTTGGGAGGTGCGATTACATCCTTAAAAACAAGTCAAGTTAAAATTCCAGTGTCTTATAAAGTTATACTACGCTGACTCTCATTGCCGGATTATCAATCAAACTCTTCCTCGTAGTCGCTCTTGCTCTCTATCACTTCTCTGATTAATCTGGAGTCTCATCCGATTATATAGATTAACTTGCGGATCGGAATGACTAATGGAAGCTACTAAAGCATAACGTTGCATTTCTATTTCATCTGGATTTGCCCATTTACGGTTACAACTCACAATTAAGATCATGTTTCCTTTATCATATTTTGTAGATTGAGGAAAGATTTTTACTTGTCCCCTTTGTACCGTTCCTTTTTTCCGAAGGTTAGAACCAGGAGATAAATCGACCAAGATGCCAGAACCATTGTTTTTCTTCAAATTTTCCATTGATATTTCTGCAAATTTATCAGGGGCATCTGTTTTGCTAGCATTTACATAAGCATTCACGATACTTTCGCGGTCAATCCCTTTAAAAAGATTGAATTCCATCGTGACTCCTAAATATGAGTCTCCACGAGTAGGACGAGTTGGTGGATCAAATACTAAGGTGATTGATAATACACGAGTACCTTTTACTTCAAAAAATTCAGGCGGCAATTGAGGAATTTCATAAATATGAAACTTGCCTACTGGAATCAAGATATTGTCTTCTGATAAAACAACGTAATTCTCAGCAGAATACATTGCACGTTCCAAATCACTCTGTCCATAGCCATAAATTGCTAGTTGGTTCTCAATTTGCTTTGTGTTTTGACTCTGGGATTGGTTACTGTTACATTGAAATTCGGGTGGAATTTCTTTAGGAAGAACCGCAGAGTTAACAATAAGGGCCCGAATTAGATTAGAACTAGCATCTGGATATTTTGTAAAAAGTTGAGCAGCAAGGTTAGCAACACGAGGCGCAGCAAAGCTCGTACCACTACAGATATGAAATAAAGAACTGTTGAAATTTTTGGATAGAGTTAGAATAGAAACACTAGCTATACTATCTGGCAATACATTGACTTTAGGTAGACCTAGACTTTCTCGATAACTGAGGTCTAACACTAAATCTCCACCAAAGTCCACAACATCAGGTTTAATCATCCCATCTACGCCAAAGCCAGTTCTGGTAAATGGAGAAGGGTACCCTGATAAATTTGCGATCGCCTGACGACGAACATCAGAAGGTTCTGTAATACTACCGCGACCAAATGATAAAGAACCTACGGTCAATGCAATTGCTGAAGTTGCTGGATCAATAATTCGAGCGCTCTTGTTCAGTAGATAATTCGGGTAATCAGTTAGTAATTGCTCATTTGACTCTGCTTCTTCATAGAAAGCATTTCCAGCTGAAATTACAAACACAATGTTTTTATGCTGGTATTGATACGCAATTTCATCTATCTTGGCAGCTAGCCGAAACTGCTTCAGACCATCTCGGTAAATTTGTTCATCATTACCTAGCGAGATATTTATGACTTTGCAATTAGGATACTGTTCAATAAAAGCATAAATGGCTTCATCAAGTTGAGTTTCTAAGAGAAGATCCTCATCATATTTGTTATTCTCATCTGTTACACGAGCAGAAAATAACCAAGCTGTTGGATCGAATGAACGTTGTTTAATGCAGTTCTCAACATTTCCATAAATAGCAATTCCAGCGACACTTGTACCATGTCCATGTACATCGTCAGGGCCACCTTGTATAACTTTCCGTTTTGCATCTGGGAATACTTCAGCCTCACCCAGTACCGGAGCAATCAAAGGATGACCACGCGGTACGCCAGAGTCGATAACAAGAATGCCGCAATTATCTTCAGGTGGGGGAACAATTTCGGGAAAATTGGAAATTGGCAGATTATAGTCAGCAGTTGTCTCAAAAGCAGGTTGGGGAGGGCGATCAATTTCTTTAACAATTTCCTCTAGCAGCAAAAGATTTAAAATTTCGTCAGTAACTTTAATCCGAGCAATACAGAGATAGTCACCTATGTAGCTATCACTCATTCTCATAGGAGCAGTAGCGCTGGTCAAACTTTCTAGGACATCGGCAATATCATCTAAATACTTTCGCATTTCTTTGCGATTGCCCGTGTGCCAAAGTTCTAAATCTAAAGCGGCAAGTTCACCAGGTTGTAGATGCTTTATATCTAATAGATGACCAATGCGATCTTGTGGTTCGAGGGGAACTAGCTCATCGATTGCCTCTAAGTATTCATATTTGGGGCCATCTTTGAGCTGACTATAATTTTCTAACCGTTTCTTGAATTCTGTTAGCTCATTGTCGGATGAGAAGACAACAATAGCTTTATTGGGTTCACGCGCTAAGACATTTAGTCCTGTTTGAGTTACCAAGTTGTCTGAAAAAGAATATTTTTCAGCAACTTTGATCTTAAAAATCAATTTTGGGTCAAGACGGAAAGGGCTAGGTTTTTGCTTAACAGGCTCAATAAGGCTAGAGATTTGATCTAATAGCTGCTTACCGTGTTCACTGACATCAGTACGTTTTGTACCACCAAAACCACCACTAGATCGTCGAGGTAATTCGATGTTTATTATTCTCGGTAATTTCAGGTGTTCAAACTGACTCCCCATTGTGGCTCGACGTAAATAATTATCTTGAGTTTGCTATTATACTTTGTCTTTCTAAAAAACGTCCGATGGCAACCTCCAAATCATCAGCAGTCAAGGTACGTTCACCCCGTAGAATCACGGATTTAATCGCATCAGAGCAGATACGCTCTATATCTGCTCCAGTAGCATTCTCAAGTCGAGCAGCAAAGGTAGACAGATTAATAGCAGTATAACGGATAGCAGATAAGTAGCGGTTCAAAAGTGCCTTCCGCAGTTCGACTGATGGGTTATCAAAGAAAATAACTTCATCAAATCGTCGCCAAACTGCACTGTCCAGCAGTTTATCGTGATTGGTGGCGGCGACAAATATGCTTTGATTAGTTGCATTATCGATAAGTTGTAGCAAGCTATTCACTAAGCGTTTGACTTCACCATGTTCATTTAAGTTATCGCGATCGCGGGCGATCGCGTCAAACTCATCAAACAAAACAAGCCATTCACCCTTTTCAATGTAAGTAAAAATTTTCTGAAGATTGGTTGCAGTTTCACCTAAGTAAGAAGAGAAGACTGCCGTTAAGTTCACATAAACGAGTGGCAGCCCTAGTGCGCTGGAGAGGACTTTGGCAGTTTGAGTTTTGCCACAGCCAGGTGGGCCACAGAATAGCAATTTGTTTTTGGGCTTGAGGTTATAGGCTGCGAGTATGTCTTGCTTACGGTTTTCGAGGACGATTTCTTGCAGTGTATCAAAAATTTTCTCACTCAGGATGATGTGATCCCATGTAAGATCGAATTGTTTTACCTCAAGCAAGGCAAGCCCAGTATCTTTATCTTTAGGAGGTTCAGAAAACTGGTTGCAGGGAGGCAGGTTAGAAGCTAGGGGTTTGGTGTATCCATTGCCATTTTGGAGCAGCTTTTCTAAATCTCTAGCAAGTAAAATGTGGTTTTTATTCTTCTCTTCCTCAATAAGTTCCATAGCCGCAGCCAAAAACTCTTCTCTCTCATTGCGAGAGAAGCTTCTAAAGAGTTTTCTAAGAATTTCGCCACGTGCCATACTTTAGAACCGAGATTGGATACTTTATGTACCCTAATTTATTATAGTATTTTTGTACTATACAAAGTTTAAAGATCCAAAAGACCATCTACCTTAGCACTGAAATATTACACTTGACAGGAATCATTCCTCAAGTTCTCTAACTGAGGCAGCCTTTTCTACTGGATTGCCTAGTTGCTTTTACTCCATCTTCTTTTTCGCAGAATGTGGGGTTTATAGCAAAGACAACTAACTATGTCTGGCGACAAGCCGCTACGCATCTACACCTTATTTCCCTTTTTCCTGAGTCGGCGAAATCGTTCCTTCTACCTGCGCTTGTTTAACTGCCCGTTTCAGAATTAACACTGCCATTTGAGACAAAGAACGCTCCTCTGCATCCGCCAGTTGTTGCAGAGCTTCCTTGTCTTCTTCTTCCATGTAAATACTGACTACAACTTTCCCCATGTGACTATCATCAACTTATCTATGTGTTTCTATATTAAATCAATAAAAACACATAAATAAAAATAAAATAACCTTGAAGTTATGTATAATTACTGATAAGTCAAAAGCCAGCGCTCAACTTTTGCAGGGAAGACGCTGACTTTTGGCCCCCTCTATACAGGAGACATATTCCATGTTAAAGCCTGTTTGCTCCAAAACAGATGAACATAGAAGTTATCCACAAGCTTTAGATGACTTCGGTATTGCTGAACTATTGGCAAAACTCAGCGATTACTGTGAACAGCAAGAACAAGAAACTTTAGCGGTGGTACTGATTGCTCAACTAACCCAAAGCATTGACGCTGAACTGATTGCTAATTACTTGAGTGCGTTGGCTTTGAGCGATGCCAAAGGCATTGCTCAAAATCACCAAGATTTATTTCCAGAGTTCATTAATCAGAAACTTTCTGTTGATTTACCCGACGATTTTCCTGATACAGCGAAAACACCCCGCTTTCTGTACGGCGATAGATTACGCTGGCTTGGTTCTAATACCGACTGGGGAATAGTGATCGGCAGATTTTACAGTTTTGCTCCCCATCTTTGCTGCTGGAGTTGGTGCTACCTAATTTGGTTAAGCAAAGACAGCCTCAGTGCCGCTTGGACATCTGCCGATATTGCTTGGGAGAAGGATTTAGAACCACTGGAAGGAGAGCCAGTATATGACTAATCCCCGCCCTCTACAAGAACGTGAGCAAAACCTGATTGACCTTTATAGCCATTGTCAACTAGGAATGACACCTAATAAATTTTATGCCAAATGGGATGTTAATCATGAGGCGATCGCTCGAATTTGCTCTCGTTCACTTTCAACTGTGCGACGCTGGTTCTCTAAAGGGCGCAACTACCGCCGTCCTATGCTTTCCGATTTACGCCATCTTGCCCTGATGGATTTGTTGCTAGAAGGCTTTGAGGAGATTCCTGAAGAATTCTTAAAAAAGGTCTGTTTCTCTGATCGGCATAAGTAGGAGTTGAAAAGTTAGCAAATTTCAATATCAACCTGACATTTCTTTACCAGCCACCTTCACACTAGGGTGGCTTTTGTCTAGGAAATTTTTGAACCAGTATTTGAGTCTTATTCAACCCAAATTAGGCAGCTAAATCACAAGTGTTGTCAGGAGAATATTATGACCTATATCGAAAAGTTAAATCCTTGGTGTGTAGTCCGCCATTTTCCCACTATGCAACATCAAATTGTTGCCCGTTTTCGTCGCCGGAGTTACGCTGAGGCTCATTTACAAGCTCTGCACCGACTCATGCCAAGCGTGACTTTCACAATTATTTTCAATCTGGAAGTGGAGCAGTTAGACCAAGTTGCCCCATAGATATCACATTCAGGAAGTAAACTGAATTTGTGGCGAACCTCTTTCAGAGGAGCTAACGCTAACGCATTTTAATCAAATATTCTTTTGCAGACCAACGTCGTTTCATAATATAGGATTATCATTCAATAATGAATGCTTCTGACACTTTGCCATATCGACAAACGGCGTAAAACACCTTTGACACCAACCATCTGCCCACAATGCTGGAACCTTAAATCTCGCCCCACAGTTGGGACATTCTGAAAGCAAGCTTAACTTGTGGTTATCGCACCCCAGTGTCACTTTCAACTGCCATTCAATCTTGTGACATGGTGACTCGGTATAACAAGCAGCACATAACCGAATCGGCTCCATTTTCATTCCCATCCCAGCAGGTGGTAACATCTGCACTAACCTATCGACATCAACCCCCACTACAACAGCCAATGCTTCCAACTGCTGCCGAGAAGCAGGGGGATTAAACCGAAACTTTTCCCATCGGGCGATCGCACCCCCAAGCCCTACGGCTTTACCTAAGCCAGTTGGGGTTAAATCATTTGCCTGTCGAAAGCGTCCCAAAAAATGACTCAGGCTTTCTCCTTGATATGATTGAACTCTAAACAGCCAAGGCTTAATATTTTCTACTTCCATCACTTGTACTCAGCAGCTACTTCCTTCAAAGTTTCCAAATCAATTTTTTGCAGTCCCTTTTTTAAAGCCCGGATTGCAGTCTCTCGCAGAATCATATCCATCAAACCGATATAACCTCCAGTTGCTTCCCCCAACGTCTTCAACATCGTCTTACTCGAAAGGTTGGAAGCAACTGGCAATCTCAGTATTTGTTTCTCCCAAATATCCACCGTCCGCTTAAAATCTTCCCCTGACATCTTTCCAAAACGATGACAAGACCGAAAACGGTTGTAAACCTGCTCATCCCGCTTAATCACTGCATCTAAGCGATCAGTTCCTACCAAAATCACTGCTATTTCCAACCTGTCAAAAATATCACGCACTTCCGCAAAAGTTTTCGGCTTAAAGCGGTCAGCTTCATCAATAATCAACATCTCTACCCCGCAACCTTTAAGAACCCGCAGTGTTCTATCTCGAATTTCTGCCACTGTTCCTTTAGTTACTTGATATTTTAAATGCTCCATAATTACCCCAAAGAATTCCTTAGCACCGCACTCCTGGGGAATTTGGATATAAGCCACAGGTACAATTGGGGGTTTTCCTGCTTCTTGTTTGGGTTTATCCCTAAGCCTATAGGCATCACAACCTATTGTTTTTCCCGTTCTCGACTCACCTACTACACGCCCAGATTGTCTTGATTGGCGCTTTCCTTCCAACCAATCATGGAGAATTTGCACTTGTTCAAGTGGGACATAAAGCTTACGATTTAATCGTTGAATGTCCGCCTGTAATTTTTCACTATTAACAGGAATATTACCCAATTGTTGGGCGACCGCTTGCGCTTCTTTTGAAGTCATTTTTACCACCCGTAATCTTCACGCATTTGTTCGTAATCAAAAACTTCCGGCATCTCTGGCTCAGGTTCGCTATCAATAGATACTGCCTCTACTGATGATTCTGGCTCAACAGGTATAAGTTGTTTAGATTTTTTGACCTCAGCCTGTTCTACTTTCTGACGCTCTTTTTTAGTTTTCTTTTGAGTTTGGAATGTTTCGCGTTCCCTAACTTCAGCCAAAATTGAGCGATTACTCACAGCCTTACCCGCTTCCCGCACTTTACGGCTGCTAGCTTTTGCCTCATCTAGAGATAGTTCCTCTGTCTCCAAATCTTGAGCATAAGCACGAGCAATAAATACTTCTTTATCCCCTTCTATGCAATAAACCAAAATCGTTGTGATGTCTCTAGGGTCATATCGCAACACAACACTTTCCCCTGCATAACCCGCTAAGAGTTCACCTCGATACATCAAGTTTTCAAATTGCAGATATCCTCCGCGTTGAATTTGTCGCCGTGTTTGCTTCATTAAGCAAATATCCAAATCCCTCTCGGAAAGTAAATCAGGTGCCGCAATTAAACCAGATTCCCAGCGTTGAAATCTTGTCTGGTCGCCCATTCGAGCATCAAGTCGCTGGTTATAGTTATCAACGATGTAACGCACCAACATTTGCTCTAACCGCCGCAACGTTAAGCAAGCTTCTTTCTCCGCTTCCTCTGGTCGCTCTTGAACGTTTGAACCTGTATATCCTTGCAAAGTTGAGAATAATTCTGTATTTAGAGTTTTAAACGGACGCTCAACACTACCACCTTCAGATGGGCGATCGCGCAAATGACAAACAAACCCTAACTGCACCCCTATTTGCTGTAAATGGTTGGAACGAAAATCTTTACCCCCATCCGTATAAAAGTGTTGCGGCAAACCAGAAGTACCCCATTCTTCGTGAAGTCCATATTCTGAACCATATTGCTTGGGCAAAATTGCATGACGTAGCGCCAAAGCTACAACCTGAGAACTTGGTGCATCGTAGCCTAAGTTAATTCCCATGATGCAGCGCGAATAACTATCAATAACTGTTGTTAACCAAGGACGACTAAGAATTTTGCCATGCTGATCTACTAATAAAACATCAACACGGGTATGGTCGCATTGCCAAACTTGGTTACTATGTTCTATCTGTAAATCTTTTCCATCACGGGTTTTAACTGATAAGCGCGAACCACGCCAACCCGGACTGCGAATACTTTTAGCTTGTTCAATTTTATCTATTAACGGTTGTAAAATTCGGTAAACCGTCATGTGGGAAGGAGGCTTAACTCCCAGTTCATCAGCTCTGGCCTTAACTTTGATAAATACCTGTTGGCGAGTCATCCTTTTACTTCCTTTATTACCCTCCTTATAGGTATTCAAAATAAACTCTTGCCAGTTTTCATCAACTCGATGCTTCCCTTTATCCAGGCGTTGATTTTGCGCCAGTCCAGCCAAACCCTCCTGTTCCCATTTCTCTACTAGCCGTCGCACTGTACGTACTGACTTACCAAGCTTTTCTGCCGCTTCCTTGAGCTTTTGAGTATATGTAATGCGATCGCTATTTTCTAAAAGACTTTGAATCACCTCCATTTTCAACAAAGCTTCATCCGAAAGTTTAGAAACAATAACGTTTGCTTCAGCAAGATCGTTATTAATATCTGCGGAGCTTGCCCAAGTTATAGAGGTTGTAGAAGATTCTGTATTTTGCATACTATGTTTTATCAAAACATAGTTGTATTATACTACTAATTGACAAATAATTTGTTAATTGATGAAAATCATGATTTTTCAGTTTTCTGGAGATTGACAATTAAATTGTGAAATATCTGGCATTTGACATCTAATTTGTGAATACAAGCTTAAGGGGTGTGACTGACGTAAATAGCAAAAAACCTGCCATAATCCTTTCCATGACAGGTTTTTAAGTATTTGAGGTATTTGTGACAATATTCTGTTAAATTGACAAATAATTAGTTAATGTACATTTGTCCGACATTTTAAATACTATTGCTTATTTATAAACAGTACCTCATCTTGACCTCTCACGAATGGCTATTCCCTATCTAGCAACTATATTTTTTCAAATAATTAAAATTTGAGGAAAATTACAAGACCTTGAAAGGGCTGGTACTGATTTTATATTTAAGACGTTCAATTCTTCAAAAAGCCTTCAGCGTTGCTGGACTTTGTAACCTAATCTATAAAAATTTCCATTTCACCCAACCCGCATTCTCCCGCTTGCTATTTACGGGATAAGTCACTCTTTACCACAGACTAATTTGTAGTTGTAGCGAACTGCCTAATAAAATCATCAGCTAAAAATTTCAGTTTTGTATTTTTTATTACTAGCAACCTTTACATTAAACCATGTTTTATCTGCCTGAAATTATTCACTAGATAGAAGAAAAAGTTTAGTATTAAAGAGTATTATTTTGAAAACAAGACTAAGAAATTTTTTTCTAAATGCCAAGTAATTTCTTTACACCAGTAGAAGAAAGAGAAAAAATCTTTTGCGCAGAACTGGTTCAATGTGGTGTGTCATATGAAAAAGCGGTTACTGCCGCTAAAATTTTAGCTTCTGGTCAGCCAGATGAGCTTTTGTCGTCTGAAGAAAGAGAAGTTGTCAAAGATGCCTCTGAAAAGTGGTTTGTACAGAATAAGCCCTATAAACGTTGAAGCTTATACACCCGTTTTGGGTTAGGCAATTCAGAATAATTAGAACGCTGAAGCTGGCGTAAGTTCGTACACGCGTGTCAATCCCTTACAAGTAAATTTCTACCTTTGTCATAAGGTATTGGCTCTTATAAAATTGCTTTCAATCGCCTATTACACAAATAAGCCCTAACGTGGAACTGCATATATTGATGTGATGAAGTTTTGACTCAGCTTGCTGCCTAATTGCATGACCGTCTCTCTAGCTTTACCTATATTTTAAATAAAAATGTTGAAATATCGGCGCTTTTGTTTTATATTTTTATTACCAGCAAATTTAACATTAAACCATGCTTTATCTGCCTGATCTTGTTCACCAGATAGAAGAAAAAGTTTAGTAATGAAGAGTCTTATTTTGAAAACAAGACTCACCAGTTTTTTCTAGTTGATTCAAAAATTACAGTTTTTTATAAATTAAAGTAAATAATGAGCAAGATGAATCAAAATAATTCTAATAAACATATTTTAGTTTGTGATGATATTGAACAAATGGTTCAAATGATGAAACTCGTTTTAGAATCAGAAGGTTATGAGGTGTCAACTGCAAATAGAGGTTCAGAAGCAATTGACAAAATTCAGATGAAAAAACCTCATTTACTAATTACAAATTTAAGGATGCCAGATATGAGTGGTTGGGATATAATTAATTATGTTCGGCAAAATTTAAAACTAAATACTCTCCCGATTTTGATTGTATCAGCCAATAATGAAGAATATTTTCGCAACAATGAAGTAGCTGGATTTCTTTGCAAGCCAGTTCAACTTGATGTATTTGTCAAAAAAGTTAAATCAATTTTAGAAGTAAGTTAATTGATTTGAACCGGGCGTGAATAGCAAACTGGTATTGAGCCGATATGTGTAAAAATCTGCAATAAAACAGTTCAGTTGAAAACCGAGTGGAATATTTTTGTTGTTAACTGTCAGTGATTTCATACAGAGTATGTACTGTATTCTGCGGTTGTTCTTGACAACCTGCATAAAGACCATATCAATCATATGTTCAAATACTAAATTTTTTGGGAATACTTAGTTGACGTTTTTACGAGACATAAATAGATACTTTACAATTCTGGAGAAATTACCAGGGCTATTTCATTCTAAATATAAAGGCTATTTGGTAAAAGACAGCATTATAATTACTCTAGGTTTTAGCTATCGCTGCGTAATTTAACTCTGAATTTATATCGAAGTCAAATGTTTGAAAATATGGCACAAGCTCAACAATTATGTTCATTTTGGTTAGATACACTTAAGCAATTTTTTAGAATGAAATAGCCCTGGTTAAAATGGTATTACTATATTGAGTCATAGCTCAATTTTTTTCTCTTTTTCCAGATTTAGGGCGAGTATTAGGTGCAAATGCTGAATTATTTTGCAGAATTGCAATTTCTCTTTGTGCATCTTGATAACTATCTTTTTCTCCCTGCTGTTGAAATAGTTTTGCAGCTTTTTTGAAATCTGCGATCGCTCCTTGTTTATTTTTCTGCTTAGTGCGAATCACGCCCCGGTTATAGTACGCTAAGGCATTGTTAGGATTAATTGCGATCGCTCGTGAATAATCTTGATTTGCCGCTTTTTTATTTCCCAGCTCGAGATAGGCGTTACCACGATTGTTATAAGCTGCTAAATCATTAGAATCTAATTTCAGTGCCTCGGTGTAATCTTCAATAGCGCCTTTATAATCTCCGAAAGAAAAGCGGTGGATACCTCTGTGGATGTAAGCTGCACTAAATTTAGGATCAATCTGTAAAATAGTGTTGTAATCTTCAGTAGCTTCGACTTGATTTCCCAGATCACTATAAACATCACCACGATTAAGATAGGCTTCTATGTATTTAGGATTGATGTTAATTGCGTCTGTGTAATCTTTAAGTGCTGCATATTTTTGCTTATTGATAGATTGAGTTAAAGCTCTTTGATAATAAGCTTTAGCATCGCTAGGATTAATCTTAATTACTGTATCAAAATCTTGGATTGCTTCAAGTCTTTGTCTGAGGCGACGGTGAAGAATGCCTCGCTGCAAGTAGGCTTCAGTATACTGAGGCTTGAGAGCGATCGTTTTGCTAAAATCTTCAATTGCCCCTTTATTATCCTTTAGTTGAGTACGGGCTAATCCCCGACCATAGTAAGCATAAGCATTCTGAGAATTTAACTTAATCGCTTGGGTATAGTCTGCGATCGCTTCTTTGTCCTTGCCTAATTCAGACAAAGCAAATCCTCGGTCAAAATAGGCATTAGCATCTTGAGGATTGAGTAAAATAGCTTGGCTAGAATCTGCTTGTGCTTGCTCGTAGTCTCCTAATCGATAATAAGCATCACCTCGCCTATTATAAGCCAGAGCGTTTTTTGGATCTAATTCAATCGCCTGATTAAAATCTTCAACTGCTCCTTCATAGTTTCCTGCATCATATTTATTGACTCCCTCTTGGTATAATGTTTGTTGAGCATTTATTGGAGGTTTTAGCAACCTCAATTGCCACGCTCCAACGCCAAGTGTGATACAGCCAACTACCCCCGTCAGAACTAGTAATAATTTTTTTTGATGCTGTTTTTGCTGATTATGATCAACATTTGTTATCTTTTTCAGATCGTCTAAAACTTCAGTGGCATACTGGTAACGTTTACGATAGTTAAAACGCACCATTTTATGAATAATTCTGGTTAATTTTTTATTAAATTTTAGATTGTTGTTTTGCCAAACTATTTCTCCTGTCAGCCGATTTTTCTGATTTCGCAAATTAGATATTTCGTTTTTAGATAAACCTAGAAGTGCTGCGATCGCAACCATACCTAAAGCATATATATCGCTGTTGTATTTGAGATTACCGTTAACTTGTTCTATAGGTAGATATTCTAGATTGTCATCGGTATTAGTGATGGCTTCATTAACACTACCAAAATTAACCAAAACTAACTTTTTGTCTGATTCCCGGCGAATAATATTAGCTGGTTTAATATCCCGATGAATCACACCATAGCTATGTACAATCATCAAAATTTCTAATATATCTGATAAAAGACTAATTACTTGGTCTTCATTCAAAGGTTGTCCCTGGATAATTTCGTCAGTTAAAGGATTACCAGCTATGAATTCTTGGACTATATAGAATTTTTCATTTTCTTCAAAAGAAGCAATGAGCTTTTGAATTTTATCGTGTTTTTGCCCTAGTTTTTCTAAAGTTGCTGCCTTGCTATCAAACAAGCGCCGTAAGATTGTTAAAGCTTGAGGACTGCTACCAGGAGAACGTAACTGCTTTACTATAAATTGGCTGTTAGCAAGATTAACATCTTCAACTAAATAGGTTTTTACCTTTTCACCATCATTTAGAATTTTTAGTATTCGATAATGTCCATTTAGTAAATGACTATTCATCAATATAAATGTAATCTAATAAATTGTTTGATTATAACTTACGTGTTTTACTGGTAATTCAATTACAAATATATTCTTTGAAAAAAGATTAATGCCATTCTGGCAGGTAAAATTATTAATTATTAGCTAATATGACATATTCGTACTAATATTGTTCTTGTTTTGGTCAAAAAAATGTTATAGACTTAATACGGTTACATATTATCAGACTTGAGTAAAGGTTTGAAACCGGGCAAGGACTTTAGCTTTGGACTTGATTGTACGATGATTGTAGGCGATCGCGCCAAGCAAATCTTACTTACCTAAATACCACAGAAGCATTAAGCATCATTTGAGACACAGTTAGAAACTTTGCTAGTCTCAGATCCAGTTAGTACCATCGAACAGCAGTTAGGGTGTGCATTTTTTAGCAATTTGACTGAGATTACCATCCAACAAATGCAGGTACTGAGTAATTCCCAAGCTGCGGCTTATCTAGGAGTGCTGTTGACTGCTTGAGGAACGTAGACCCAAAGGGGCTTAAGGCAGGGTAACCCAACATATTCAAAGATTTGTTGGGTTTTACTTCTTACCCCTATGGGGATCTTGCTACAACCCAACCTACAAATCTTCAAAACCTACGCAGTATTGAGTGCCATTCAGCTTTACGCTGCGCTAACAAAATTTAGTTTTACGCTGGTACGACAAATTTCTCACTCCCAGCCAGTCCAAAAGCAGTATGAATGGCCTGCAAAGCTTTAACACCTTGCTCTTGTGCTACGACACAGCTAATTTTAATTTCTGAGGTGGCAATCATTTGAATATTAATTTGCTGTTCGGCTAGCGCTTCAAACATTTTAGCGGCTACACCTGGTTGTCCCACCATACCTGCACCGACAATACTTACCTTAGCGATCGCACTATCTAAAACAACTTCACCCCATCCTAATTCTGCTGCTATTTGGGTAAGCATTTTTTTTGCACTTTCTCCGTCTATCCGCGACACTGTAAAGGCAATATCTCGTCTGGGAAGACCATCAATCACCCGACAACGTTGAGATTGGATAATCATATCAACGCTAATATTATGCTGCGCTAATAATCCAAACAACTTCGCCGCTATCCCTGGCCGATCTGGTAATTGACGAATAGCAAGACGCGCTTGGTTCAAATCAAGGGCGACACCGCGAACGGGAGGAGTGGGGGAGGAGTGAGGAGTTAGGAGTGGGGAGGATAAAAGAATTAATTTATCTTTCCCTGCTTCCCCTGCTCCCCCTGCTTCGATCTCAAAGGCGCTGCAAAGTGCTATGACGGCGCGATCGCATTCTGTTGCATTGACTACGCAACTTACTTTCACTTCGCTAGTGGAAATCATCTGGATGTTCACGCCTGCTTCTGCTAGGGTGGCGAACATCTTTGCAGCCACACCAGGACGCCCAATCATTCCCGCGCCTGCGATGCTGACTTTGGCAATCTTATGTTCTACCATTACCTCGGCTTCGTCAGATTTGGAGTTAGATTGACTCCTCAGTGCTGGGGCGATCGCTGCTGTTACTGCTTCTGCCCGTTTTAATATTGGTGTTGTAACAGTAAAGGCAATGTCGTTACTGTTACCTTCATGAACTGATTGAATAATCAAATCTACGTCTACTTTTTGCCGAGAAATTTCGCCAAATAACCTTGCTGCTACGCCTGGTTTATCGGGTACGCGCAACAAAGCCACCTTTGCTTGGTCAGTGTCAAATTCTACAGCATCCACCGGACGGGCAATTTCTAGATTGATCAGCGATCGCCCTTGGGGTTTGGCTGATGTTACCCAAGTACCGGGGGCATCCGTCCAGCTAGACCTAACTACTAGGGGAACACCATAGTTGCGAGCAATTTCCACAGCGCGGGGATGCAGCACTTTTGCCCCCAAACTAGCTAATTCCAACATTTCATCGCAGGTGATGTCATCCATCAACTGGGCTTCGGCAACTAACCGGGGGTCTGTAGTTAAAATTCCTGGAACGTCTGTATAAATTTCACAAAAATTTGCTTTTAATGCGGCTGCGATCGCCACCGCCGATGTGTCAGAACCACCACGCCCCAAAGTTGTAATTTCCATTTCTCCGGCGCTGGATGTGCCTTGAAAACCTGCTACTACAACTACTTTACCTGCATTTATGTGGCGAGTTAGGCGAGTAGTTTCAATATGTAAAATCCGAGCGCGACTGTGTTCAGCCTCGGTAACAATTCCTACCTGAGTGCCCGTCATAGAAATTGCGGGTTGTCCGAGTTCCTGCAAAGCCATACTAAGTAAGGCAATGGTGACTTGTTCACCAGTGGAAAGCAGCATATCCATTTCCCGGCGGTTAGGATTTGGAGAAATTTCATTAGCGAGTTTGACGAGTCCATCGGTGGTTTTGCCCATTGCCGAAACCACTACTACAAGCGAGTTTCCAGCTTTAACAGTTTTGTAAACTCTTTGTGCAACAGCTTGAATACGTTCGACTGAACCAACAGATGTACCACCGTATTTCTGAACTATGAGCGCCATAACTTTTATGCAATCAATTGTGTCTGCTTTAATCAATGCCTCCGCCGGGTTAGGAAGCTTTGAAGGTATTAATAGATATTTAGTTTACTAAAAATTGTGTAGCATACCCAATCATAAGTTGATTATTCAAAAACTACATCTTCGTAAAGCGCTGCCATTGTTTCCTCAAAATCCATGCTGTTGAGTCGAAATGATTTATCCTCTGCTGTGTAAGATTGTAAAACCCAGAGCTTCTGCTCAAAGGTAGTTTTGTTGGGGCGATATCATATTTTAAATTGAAACTTCAAGGTTTAAACGATACTGATTTCTAGGGTAGCGTTTGGTGTAGATTGAAATTAGTAGCTTATTTCGTAGCAAACAAGCGATCGCTTAACACTGCGAACGGGTATTAGCCCTGTTAATGAAGAATTTAATACGCCCTGATTACCCGGTGGCGATCGCACCTTGATTGGGTTCGGTGCTAGCTATGGGCCTTCTAAGTCATTCAATTTCGATATTGGTTATACCCACGTATTTGTAAACGATAGCTACATTAACCAGTCAAGTACTACAGCAGGTACGCTCAAAGGTAATTTTGAAGGTGGCGTGGATATCCTTGGGTTACAAGTAAGCTGGCAATTTTAACTAAAATCGAGTCTTTCTTACTTTGCGCCAATAAACAATTATCCACACCGCCTTCTTGTGTCGTTTGGACGCATACTTAAATCTAGAGGCCACAGGTGCAGATATCTGAGCCAAACAGATCAGAATTGTTGCATTCATCATGAACCCGCACAGCTACAGCTTTGTTTTGACCTGCGATCGCAGCAAAATCACCTATTCATCAAATCCGCTCGATGATCTGACTGCAAAGATACCGCTAGCCACTGCTAGGGCACGATAAATTGCATAATTGCCAGAATAAGTGCCAATCACATTGCGATGTGCCTACTTAGTTAGCGTGGCAATAATCGACCCGCGTTCCTTATGTTCGGTTGCTCCCTATTGAATGGGGATTGGTTTAAGGTTAAAGCTACTAGAATGCGAAATAAGAACAATATGCCTGGAAACATCGTTTTGCTTTGGCATAGTCATTATTTTTTGGGGATGTTTTTATAAGCTGTTAGTCACTAGGTATTTGTCAACTGCCTCTAGTTAGTTTTTATTTTTCTGATTATAAATATCGAGTGTGGTATTAGTCATATACTGAATACAATAAATCATACAGAAAATTCATAATTAGCAATAAATTATTGCAAATTTAAAGATGACTTTAAAAATCATTTAATAGATATATTTTGTGAGAAAGTTAATACAAACGTATATTCACTGATTTCAAATTCATGGATTCTTTACCTATCAATTACTTACTTGAAGAATTGAAAAACCCCGATGCCACAGTCCGCGAAAAAGCAACCAGAAAAATCTGGCGGATTTGGTTTCAGCAAAAGGGAATTTATGGGCTGGAAATAATTGATCGCAGTCAAAAGTTACTTGATGCAGGTGAAATTACTGAAGCTGAAACAGCGCTGACAGCACTAATCAAAGATCAGCCAGATTTTGCAGAAGCTTGGAATCGCAGAGCTTTTCTGTATTACAGTATTGGAGAGTATCAAAAATCTCTAGTAGATTGTCAGATGGTTGTGCAGATAAATCCGATACATTTTGGAGCGCTTCACGGTATGGGTTTGTGTTATGCAGCACTAGGAGAATATGGTGAAGCCATTAAAGCTTTTAAAGGTGCTTTAGAAATTCAGCCTTATTCGCTAGTAAATCAAAAGTTGATTCTAGAATGTACATTTAGATTCAGCTACAAAGGCAAATAAAAGAGAACATCATCTTGTTTTATGAATCCGTCATCACCCTGATCAACAGCAATTCATCGCCTTAGTCGCCGTAATTTTATTCAACGCGGTTCTATCTGGATTGGTAGTAGCTTTATTGCTGGTTGTGCTAACAGCAACCAACCATCAACTAGCAATTCTCGGTTGGATAAAGTTACATTTGGCACAAACTGGATAGCACAAGCAGAACACGGCGGATTTTACCAGGCGATGTCTACGACGGGCTGCGCCTACGCTACTAGTATTTACAAAGACTATGGTTTAGATGTAAATATCAAAATGGGGGGGCCCGCAGGTTTCCAGTAGTATTCAATTGTTGATGGGGGATGCGGTAGATTTCTTCATGGGTTATGGTATAGATGCCGTGAATGCCATAGCACAAGATATTCCTAAAATCACAGTTGCAGCAATTTTCCAGAAAGACCCCTAATGTCTTATTGCACATCCCAACCCAGCAATTAAAACCCTTGCAGAGACCTCAAAGGTAAACCAATTTATGTCTCTGCTTCTGCTAATATTACTTATTGACCTTTACTTGAAGCAAAGTATGGTTTTATAGACGATCAGAAACGCCCTTACATAAGTGCCAAAAGAGGTGAATGTGCCGTTAAAATCACTGGGATTAAACCGGACGATCCGGTCGTTAATAGTATCTGCCACATAGATGTTACCAGAAGGGTCTACTGCTACCCCATTTGGATATCTGAATTGCCCATTACCAATGCCCTCGGTGCCAAAAGAGGTAAAAGAGGACAAATCTACTGCCCTAGCTGCTAGTGCAGGTCCGATCACACCGCCGTCACTACTGAAACTACACTTGTTCTGATGACTGAGAGCAAAATTTTTATAGCGCGCTCGTGCGGCGACGTAAATCCTTCATTAAACAATTGCCCCAATTTTGCTGGGGTGACGATCTTTCTCTGCCCGTTCTCTGCCACTTTTGCCGAACGGCTTCGGATTACGTTGGTAAGTTTCCTTGCGACAATATCCTTTTTATTGGTGTTCATTGCTTTGGAATATTTTTCTTCACTAGATTACATGAAGCCTGGATTTTATGGAATAAACCGCTCAACCCGAGAGCAATGCGATTTTGTGTTGATCTATATCGATTGATAAATCCCGGTAAAAGCAAGGTTATTCAATTTCAAATTCAAAATTAGCAAACTACAACAAACACATATCAGAATTTTTTCTGTATATTTGTGTAACTTCACTTCAAAAAGCTCGCTCTTAGGCGTTTATAATTTGTGGTTTGATTTCAACAGCCGTAAGGATAACCCAAAATCCAACATCCCAAAATCGCCCATGATTGAAATTGACGGTTCCTACGGAGAGGGAGGCGGACAAGTTCTTCGCACTTCCTTAAGTCTAGCGGCCATCACTGGCGAACCCATACGAATTTCAGGCATTCGCGCTGGACGCAAAAAACCAGGATTAGCAGCACAACACTTAACTGCTGTTCGGGCTGCCGCGAGAATTTGTAATGCCCAAGTACGAGGTGATGCTTTGGGTTCAATGCTGTTGGAATTCATTCCAGGTAGTGCTGTGCAAGCTGGAACTTATACCTTTGATGTTAGTAAAGCACAAGTTGGTGGTTCTGCGGGTGCGATCGCTCTAGTTTTACAGACAATTCTCTTACCTTTGGCACTAGCATCTAGCAATTCCCAGCTAACTCTAAAGGGTGGAACTCATGTAAACTTTAGCCCGACAGTGACGTACATTGAGCAAGTTTATTTGCCAATACTGCAACGCATGGGTGTAGAAGCCCAAGTCAAATTAGGCGCTTGGGGGTGGTTTCCCCAAGGCGGGGGAGAGGTACAGTTGCAGGTAAGTGGCGGTGGTAAACTCAACGGGATTAACTTGTTGGAACGGGGAAATTTACAACAGGTGCGAGGGCTAGCAGTAGTAACAGAATTGCCCTCGCATATTCCCCAACGGATGGCGAATCGTGCGGAAAATTTGTTACGGGAAGCCCATTTGAAAGTTGCTGTACATGCTTTGCGAGAAAGAGGTATAGCACCTGGGGCGGGTATTTTTTTAACTGCTGAGTATCAGAACAGCTTGACTGGCTTTGGTGGATTTGGACGTTTGCGGTTGTCGGCGGAAACAGTTGCAGAAATTGCTTGTCAGCAACTGCTTGAGTTTCATCATACTGGCGCAGCAGTGGATGAACATTTAGCAGATCAGTTATTATTGCCAGCTGCTTTAGCGTCACAGGAAAGTCATTACCGGGTGGCTGAGGTGAGTAGACATTTGACGACGAATGCGGCGGTAATTGAACAATTTAGATTGGCGCAGATTAGGGTAAATGAAGCGGAGAAAATCGTGTCAGTAATTCCTGTAATTGGTGGATGAGATTAAAGACTAAACACTTTTCTAAAAGCCCTTATTTTTTTAGTGTTAATGCCATATTTAAGCCGGGAGATAGGATTTAAGCTTTTCCACTTGCCTTTACTAGCACTGAATATAACTAGGACTTACGCACGAGTTACGGAATAACGTAGACGCTGCATCGGCTTGCCACAGGCTACCGCAGAGGCGCACAGAAGCCAGTGTGCCCTTGCGGTTAAGAGACTTGTACCCCTCCGGGGAAGCAAGCTAGCAAGAGCGTCTCCCAAGGGGAGAAGCAACTGGCGCGACACAGAGAAATCAGAGTTTGAAAGATATTTTGCGTAAGTCCTAATAACATCAGAAGTATTTTTAACTAATTGAATTGATTGCTATATTAAAGCTTTTCCCTAAAAGCGATCGCTAGCAACGCAAACATGAAACATAAGTCAATATACGAGGTCAAGCGAAATACATTACCGTACTAACACTTTGGCTGTATGGCTGATGAAAAAATCATGCGTGGGTATCCAGTTACATAGAAAAGTGCCTCACTTCTAAGGGTTGAAATGAGGCATAGGAGCTTTTTTTAGCGGAGAAGAAAACTTTTGATACTTTTTCTAGAAGCATTTGCAATCAATTCCATAAAAGCCACATTTGTTCAAGAACAAACAACTGGCAAATTTTCAAGGCAACTGCAAGTAGGGTTAAGACTGAGTTCAGTCGTTCCTAATACTTCCTATTTATTTAAATATCAAACATAGCCTTTAAATTTACCTCTGCTAAAGGCATATATTTAGGTTAAGTCAGTTTGCGATCGCAAATACAAGGGACTGGAATTGAATATGTGGCACTTCTACTGAGCATTGCCGTAAAGCCTGCGGCATAGCTACGCTTAGGGTGCAGCCTCTCGTAGAAAAGTATCGAGCATTAGACACAGAGATATTTTTTATTGCCTGTGCTTATGCCTAATAGAGTATAGGACTCTTGCATCTAGTAAAGTATAGTCTTAGATTAGTATTAGAGCTTCGTTGATGAACCTTTGAGCTTCGTCGATGAACCTTTGAGCTTCGTTGATGAACCTTTGAGCTTCGTCGATGAACCTTTGAGCTTCGTCGATGAACCTTTGAGCTTCGTCGATGAACCTTTGAGCTTCGTCGATGAACCTTTGAGCTTCGTCGATGAACCTTT
>NZ_JBALFV010000055.1:0-17362 GCF_036916735.1 Nostoc sp. | reverse complement strand
TCAAAGACTCGTTAACGGAGCTAAAAGACTCATTCACGAGTATCAAAGACTCGTTAACGGAGCTAAAAGACTCATTCACGAGTATCAAAGACTCGACGACAAAAAGTGTTGGGTGAACATTGCTAATTGTTAAGTATTGATTATTCCAGAACTATTAACTAACCATTAACCATTTTTTAGAATGACTTCTATCTCCGCTTCCTTTCAAACTTTACGCGATCGCCAACAGTGTGCTTTAATCCCTTTTATCACAGCAGGCGATCCTAATTTAGAAACCACTGCCGAGGCTTTACGTATCTTAGATCGTAACGGCGCTGACTTCATCGAGTTGGGTGTTCCCTACTCCGATCCTCTGGCAGATGGGCCTGTGATTCAAGCAGCAGCAACCCGCGCTTTGCAAAAAGGCACGAAATTAGAGCAAGTGCTAGAGATGTTGCACACAGTGATTCCTAGCCTAAAAGCGCCGATAATTCTATTTACTTATTACAATCCTATTTTGCACCGAGGTATTAAGCCATTTTTAGGAAAAATTGCTGCTGCTGGCGTACAAGGGTTAGTAGTACCAGACTTGCCCTTAGAAGAAGCAGAAGAATTAATCCAAACTGCTGTATCTTTCGGAATTGAGGTAATTTTACTCGTAGCTCCTACCAGTTCTAGAGATAGAATTGAAGCGATCGCTCATCAATCTCAGGGTTTTATCTACCTGGTGAGTGTTACAGGCGTTACAGGTATCCGCGCTCAAATCCAAGACCGGGTAAAGTATTTATTAAAAGATTTGCGAAGCGCCACCGATAAACCCATCGGCGTTGGTTTTGGCATCTCAGGGCCAGAACAAGCACATCAAGTAAAAGAATGGGGTGCAGACGCAGTGATTGTTGGTAGCGCCTTCGTCAAACGTTTATCTGAAAGTACCCCCACAGAAGGATTGCAAGCTGTAGAAAAGCTTTGTCAGGAACTGAAAGCAGCTATTACTCCAGTATCCCTGCAACAAGTTGGTTCCGCAAAATAAGAAAGCTTTTTTCTGTCTCTGCGTTCTCTGCGCCTCTGTGGTTCGATAAAGAATAACAAACCGCAAAGGGGAGGCAGCGCGATCTTCTCCCAAGGGGAGACGCCAAGGGCGATGGGGGTATCCCCCATGAGCGACTGCCGTCGCAAAGGGTGCAAAGGAAGAAATACAAAGGAAATCTTGGCTATGAAACTCCTGCTGAAATCCGTCAAAATATTAATTTATAGCCTACTTCTAGTTAGCACCTGTGCTATTACAGTCTTCGCCCATGATCGCATTGACCACGGACAATACAAATACCATTGGCATTATAATTTTCCAGGACAATACGCTCACATAGCTGTAAGAAAGAACGTAACTGACCTAACATCAGCAGAGAAAACAGCCTTTGTCAAAGCTATCAAAACCTTAAAAACTACAATTCCCGCAGGTAGCAAGGTCAGTATTTACGACCAATTCGTTGCCATACATATAGGAGCAACACGCTTGATTCATAACCATAAAGGACATTCCAATGGTTCTGTTCAAGAACTTGCTCATGAAAATGCCGCATTTTTCCCTTGGCATCGAGAATATATTCGTAGATTTGAACAAGCTCTGCAAGCAGTAGACCCAACCGTTACTCTCCCCTACTGGGATTGGACTGACCCCAAATCAATTGATGTGGTTTTTAACGATGATTTTCTTGGTTCTAACGGTCAAGGAGTAACCATCAAAATTCCAAATCAGGGCAATTTTACAGGCGGACCTGTGCCTGGGGCTTTTTCTGCTGCAAATGGCTGGGTTATGAATCCAGCATTAAATATTGACCTAGATACCAACACATCATTAGGTACATCACTTGTCCGCTTTCTACGAGTACCTCCAGCCAGTGATTACCCAGTACCTAAAAAAGATATTGAGCGTGCCTTGAGTCTTAATGACTATTCTCTATTTCGCCCTGCTATGGAAGGATTTATCTCTGTAGATGACCAGGGTAAAGTCACCCCAGGAGGATTTATCCATAACTATATTCATGGTTTAGTTGGTGGGGTGCAGATAGACGCAAGCACAAGACCTGTAAAGTTTAAGGGCTTGGGTACTATGAGCAATATACCAAGTTCGCCTTATGACCCAGTGTTTTGGTTGCATCATGCCAACGTAGACCGCCTCTGGGCTGAATGGCAAGAAAACGGTCATCAAGGTAGCAATTTTTATCCTGCCGATGGTCATAGTCAACCTTATGGACACAATCTTAAAGACCTAATGTGGCCTTGGGACGGTGGTATGTCTACCCCGAAAGCTACGGCATTAGGAGATTTACTATCTCTATTACCAAATTTTGACTCTAAAGATTTGGTACGCCCTATAGACGTTTTGAATCACAGGGAACTCAACTATACCTACGAAACCCGTGAAAAAGAAACGCGAAAAGAATTTTATCTGTGGCAGAAGTTCTAAAAAGTTACAGCGAAAGTAAAAAATACTTGAACATAAAAGGATTTTCAACAATGGTAAGCATCCAAGATATCAACGCTACGATTCTAACTACGTCTGTGCGACCTGACCTTTTAGGCAGGTTTGGAAAATTCGGCGGTAAGTATGTTCCCGAAACCTTAATGCCTGCATTGAGTGAATTGGAAGCGGCATATAATCAATATTGCAATGAGCCGAGTTTTCAAGCAGAACTGCAAAACTTAATGCGTGATTATGTAGGACGACCCAGCCCATTATATTTTGCTGAACGCTTGACAAAAAACTACGCTAAACCAGATGGCACAGGGCCGCAAATTTATTTAAAGCGTGAAGATTTAAATCATACAGGCGCTCACAAAATCAACAATGCTTTGGCTCAGGTGTTACTCGCTAAACGCATGAACAAGCAACGGGTGATTGCTGAGACAGGTGCAGGACAACACGGCGTAGCCACTGCAACTGTATGTGCGAGGTTTGGTTTGAAATGTGTAATTTACATGGGCGTCCAGGATATGGAACGCCAAGCCCTGAACGTGTTTCGCATGAAGTTAATGGGCGCAGAAGTTCGTCCAGTTGAGGCAGGTACAGGAACTCTCAAGGATGCAACTTCCGAAGCAATTCGGGATTGGGTGACGAATGTAGAAACAACCCATTACATCCTGGGTTCTGTTGCAGGGCCTCATCCCTACCCAATGATTGTCCGTGACTTCCACGCGATAATTGGTGTAGAAACTCGCGCTCAGTCCCAGGAGAAATGGGGAGGATTACCAGATATTCTACTGGCTTGCGTGGGTGGAGGTTCCAATGCGATCGGCTTGTTTCATGAATTTGTGCATGAACCTTCGGTGCGCTTAATCGGAGTAGAAGCGGCGGGTGAAGGTGTAGATACAGAAAAACACGCTGCTACCTTGACAAAGGGGAAAATAGGTGTGTTGCACGGTGCAATGAGCTATTTACTGCAAGATGATGATGGTCAAGTCATCGAAGCCCATTCAATTAGTGCCGGATTAGATTATCCTGGCGTTGGCCCTGAGCATAGTTATTTAATGGATCTTGGCCGCGCCGAATATTACAGTGTTACCGATAAACAAGCTTTAGAAGCATTTCAAAGGCTTTCGCAACTTGAAGGGATTATCCCAGCTTTAGAAACTGCTCATGCGATCGCATATCTCGAAACCCTTTGTCCTCAATTAGAAGGCAACCCCCGCATCGTCATCAACTGTTCCGGCAGAGGTGACAAAGACGTGCAAACTGTAGCGAAAGTCCTGATTCCTTAATTTTCTCTTCTTGTCCTTTGCTAATGACAAATGACAAATGACTAATGACAAATAACCAATATGATCGCTGTAACTCAAAATCCACCTGAGAACATCTCCATCCCTTCTGAGTTCTACAACTGGCCAGCTTTATTGCAACAGTTGCTGAATCGGCAATCGTTGACGGTTTCCCAAGCTGCGGATTTAATGCAGGGTTGGCTTACCAATGCCATTCCTCATGTTCTATCAGGAGCGATTTTAACCGCAATTCAAGTCAAAGGCGTATCCGCCGAAGAATTAGTCGGTATGGCCACCATCTTACAATCCCAAAGGCTAGGGACTGGGCAAGAGTTTTCTCAGTCTCCAGTCCCCTTAATTGACACCTGCGGAACTGGTGGAGATGGCGCTTCAACCTTTAATATTTCTACTGCTGTTGCCTTTGTTGCCGCCGCCGCCGGGGTAAAAGTTGCCAAACATGGCAATCGTTCGGCATCTAGCAAAACTGGTTCGGCTGATGTGTTGGAAGCTTTAGGTATAAATCTCAACGCTACTCCTGAAAAAGTGCAAGCCGCAGTGGGTGAAGTTGGAATCACCTTTTTGTTTGCTCCCGGCTGGCATCCTGCACTTAAAGCGATCGCTACTTTGCGAAAAACTTTAAAGGTGCGGACTGTTTTTAACTTGCTCGGCCCGCTAGTAAATCCCATGCGTCCGACAGGGCAAATTATTGGTGTGAACGATCCGCTTTTACTAGAGGAAATTGTTCAAGCTTTATCCCAATTGGGATGTCAGCAAGCGATCGCACTCCACGGACGGGAACGCTTAGATGAAGCTGGTTTGGCAGATGTCACTGACTTAGCTATACTCCAAGATAAAAAAGTCCGTTCTCTAACCCTTAATCCTCAAGAACTTGGTTTGAGTTTTGCACCGACTGCGGCGTTGTGCGGTGGAGATGTTCTAGAAAATGCCCAAATCTTGAAGGCAGTTCTCCAAGGTAAAGGCACTCAAGCGCAGCAGGATGTAGTCGCTTTAAATACAGCCTTCGCACTCCAAGTTGGTGAAGCCATTCACGGGGAGACTGATATATTAGCAGGTTGTGTTAAAGGTATTGCCCTTGCCAAAGAAATTCTGCAAAGCGGTGCGGCTTGGACAAAACTTGAACAACTTGCGGAATTTTTGCGCTAGACGAACTTCTCCTACAAGGCTACGGTGTACACGCAAATATTCTAAAGCTGCCCTACACCTTAACCTGCAATGTTAATGCATCGACCTGCAATGTCAATGCATCGACCTGCAATGTCAATGCATCGACCCGCAATGTTAATGCATCAACCTGCAATGTTAATGCATCGACCTGCAATGTCAATGCATCGACCCGCAATGCCAGTGCATCGACCTGTAAAGATTAGTCCACCCAAACTATACACAAGGAAAAACAGATGATTATCATACTTAAAAGCGGTACACCTGTTGAGGAAATTACTCGCATCAGTCAAGAAGTGAGTGAAACTTGGAAAGTTACGATAGAAAAAAGCGTTGGCACTCATAAAGTTGTGCTAGGGCTAATTGGTGATACCATTAGCATCGATAAATTACAGGTTCAAGAGTTCAGCCCTTGGATTGAGCAAGTATTACGGGTGCAACAACCTTTCAAGCGGGTAAGTCGAGAATTCCGACATGGAGAAGCCAGCGAGGTTGTTGTACCGACACCTAACGGTGATGTCTATTTTGGCGAACATCATCCGATTGTAGTGGTAGCTGGGCCTTGTTCCGTTGAAAATGAAGCGATGATTGTCGAAACGGCAAAGCGGGTGAAGGCAGCAGGAGCACAGTTTCTGCGTGGCGGAGCCTACAAACCCCGCACTTCACCTTATGCCTTTCAAGGTTATGGTGAAAGCGCTTTAGATTTGTTAGCAGCAGCGCGGGAAGCTACTGGTTTGGGTATCGTCACAGAATTGATGGATGCTGCCGATTTATCAGCAGTAGCAAGAACAGCTGACATAATCCAAATCGGAGCTAGGAATATGCACAACTTTTCACTGCTCAAAAAGGTAGGCGCTCAAGATAAACCCGTGCTGCTGAAGCGGGGGATGTCTGCCACAATTGACGAGTGGTTGATGGCAGCAGAATATATCTTGGCATCTGGAAATCCAAATGTGATTCTTTGTGAACGCGGAATCAGAACCTTTGATGGCAAATATGCTCGGAATACTTTAGATTTATCGGTGCTTCCGGTGTTGCGATCGCTCACCCATTTACCGATTATGATTGATCCTAGTCATGGTACTGGTAGGTCTGAATATGTTCCATCAATGGCAATGGCTGCGATCGCAGCTGGTACAGATGCCTTAATGATTGAAGTTCATCCTAATCCCGCAAAAGCTTTATCTGATGGGCCGCAATCTCTCACCCCTGATAAATTTGACCGCTTAGTTCAAGAAATGTCAATTCTGGGTAAAGTGGTTGATCGCTGGTCTATACCTGCATTTGGTAGCATTGGTGAAAGTCGCATTCTCTTCACGCCAGAACTCTCAAAGTAGACAGACCGTAATCTGAGACACTTTTTTGCAAACGGCTAAACCAGATCAACAAATTTTTCACACAAAAGAATCTGTTGATCTGGTTTTCATAAACTACCTGCGCTTTAAACTCTCTATTAAGTAGAGTAATTAATAATACTCCACCCGTAAACCGGGGCAAACGCATCTAAAGTACAAGAATCTCTTAATAACAAGGCTTTGAGCGTTTTATAATTTAGCCTATTTTTTCGTCAAGATCCTTATCCAGTAGGCTTTCTGAAATACCATGCGTTCGCCCTGGCCCGTAAACCCGGCGAATATATGACTAAGCAATTATGCTGGCTAAATTACTCCATCTAAATCTCTTCAGAAATTTAGAAATGTAATTAATAGCCCTCGATAGTATAACCTGCAGATTGAACTATCTGTTTAATTGTCTCTTCAGAAGCCGCAGTGTCTACAGCTACGGTTTTTGCATTAACGTCCACATCTACTTTGGCATCAGATTCCATAGTCTGAATAGATTTAGTTATTTTCTTGGCGCACTCATCACCTTTGATATCTGGAACTTTCAATTTAATTGTCATTACTTACCTCTTTCCGTCAACTGGATTTTTCTTTCATAAATATAATAACGGTTGAGGTAGTGAGCGCACATCTTACTATAGTCAGGGAATTGGGAATCCCAAAGATAGTAATAAAGAATAGCTATGCTTAAATAGTTACTGAGATTATTTATAGATAATCCGACTAAATTAAATGCTAAATATATAAGCTAACTTGTGAAAATTCACTTAGTATAACTAACTTCAAAAAACCCGCTTTATTTGTTTGCTTTGAAGACTTCACTAGAGATTGTAGATTATCCTATAGGCGGTCTTGTTCGACATAGTTGTTCAAATAGCACTGCCTGAACATACAAACGTTTATACGTAAGTCACAAAACCTTTTATCTGTAATTTTTAACTATTTTTATGCTCCAGGTAGTTCTGCCCAACTTGAAAAGCATATATATATCCAGAAAGCACCTATCTTGTGGCATATATTAGACATTGGGTGAAATTAAATATGCGTTATCCAGAATCCTTGTAGAGATGTACATTGGTGTCAACTTAAGAAAAAATCTGCTTTGAGAGGACGTTTTGCCCTTATCCCCTAACCCCGAATCTCAAGTTGGAATTCGGGGAACTGGAGAATTTGCTCCCTGCTCCCCTTGCTCCCCCTGCCGCAAGGCTACCTATTTTTTTTGAGTTCGTGTATACTTCTCATGACTTTTGTTACTAAATTTCTGGGTGTAAATCTTACGCTTTCAGTCAATATCTTATTTCTCATACCAGGAACAACAACAGTTTTGTTTTTCATTAAGCCCCGATAACCAATCCTAGCAACGGTTTGCGTATCCATCATTTTGTTAACATTAGGAATTTTTGAATATTCCATTGCTGATGTTTGTTGAAATTCCGATGCTGTTGGCCCTGGACAAAGAACAGTTACGCTGACACCTGTACCCTCTAATTCATTAGCGATCGCTTCGGAAAATGATAATACATAGGCTTCAGTAGCAAAATAGACTGCCATTAGAGGCCCTGGTTGAAAAGCAGCAACTGAGGCTACATTTAATATTTTTCCATAGTTTTGCTCTACCATATCCTTGAGGAATAACTTAGTTAAATGAGTTAGACTCACTATATTTACCTGGAGCATTTTCAGTTCAGTGGTGAGGTCTGTTTCGTTAAATGCTCCATAAGTATCAAAGCCAGCATTGTTAATCAGCACATCAATTTTTATGGATGCTTGCTGTAGTTCTGTGAAAATTTCTTCTGGAGATGTTGGTATAGATAAATCCTGAGCAAAAATTTTCACAAAAATGCCAAATTTTTCGGGAAATTCATCTAGAATTTCAGTAAGTTTTTGTTCATTCTTATCCACTAACACAAGATTATAACTATGAAGAGCAAAAATCTGGGTTAATTGATAGCCTATTCCATTAGCTGCTCCTGTAATTAGAACAGTTTTTTTTTGCCGAATTTCAGATATTTTATTCATGCTAAAAAAATGGCAAACGTGAGTTAACTAATTTAAGTTTTATAAAAATAGCTACAGGAATATATAATATTTACTGTAGCTATTTTTATGCAGACAATAAATAATGATGCTATCCACCTGAAATGAGTATGTTTCAATCAAGCATATTTGGCACAAATATAAAAATCTGTATCTATATAAACAAGAGAAAAAATATTTAATATCGTCATCAATGCCACAGCATAATTCCGTTGCCATCACTGACGTGCAAGCAGCACAAGAGCGAATTTTAGGGATTGCCCACCGTACACCTGTGCTGACTTCTAAAATTGTTAACGATCGCACCAATAGCCAAGTATTCTTTAAGTGCGAAAATTTTCAACGCACCGGAGCATTTAAATTTAGAGGTGCGTACAACGCTTTAGCTCAACTATCGGTAGCAAAAAAACAGACAGGCGTTATCACCTATTCATCAGGAAATCATGCCCAAGCGATCGCTTTAGCTGGACAATTACTAAATATTCCCACCACCATTGTCATGCCTGATGATGCACCTGTTGTCAAACAAACTGCTACTCGTAGTTATGGTGCAGAGATAATTTTGTACAATCGCCAAGAAACAAACCGGGAAGAATTAGCTCAAAAATTAGCATATAATCGCTCTTTGACACTCATTCCCCCTTACGATCATCCCCATGTCATCGCTGGACAGGGAACAACTGCTTTAGAATTGATCCAAGAAGTTGGTGAATTGGATTTATTATTAGTTAGTTGTGGTGGTGGAGGATTACTTTCCGGGTGTGCGATCGCAGCCAAAGCACTTTTACCCAATTGTAAAGTCATTGGCGTAGAACCAGCCCTTGCTGACGATGCTACCCGCTCTTTTCAGACCAAAATTCTGCAAACAGTCAAAAATCCTGATACCATCGCTGATGGTGCGCGAACTCCTAGCCTTGGTAAAATTACTTTTCCCTTAGTGCTGCATTACGTCGATGATATGGTGACAGTATCGGAAGAAGCGATTCTTCGCACCATGTTATTCTTGTGGGAACGTCTGAAAATTGTCGTTGAACCCACCGGAGTACTCGCTGCTGCCGCTTTACTCGAAAGTGTAGTGAAAGCACCAGAGGCAAGAATTGGTATCATCATTAGCGGTGGAAATGTAGATTTGGCGCAAGTTTGTAAATTATTTTCTCTGTAGGATTGTAATTAAAAACATTGTTTCCAGGTTCATTATGTATGGTTTTGTCGTGAATTTGATAGGCGGGTCTTCTAAATAGTTCCATATTTAATTGATTATCCTGGATAAAGAACTTTTTTTATAGCGTCGGCTAATTACCAAACTTGCTCCAATTAAACTGATACCAATTAAACTTGTAGTCGCCGTTGGTTCTGGAACCTCTTGAGGAGTTTGCAAGGTGAAATTCAGTTTAGCTAAACCTTGAGAAGGGGTTCCAGAGGAATTAAGTTGGTCTTGTTCACTAAAAGTGATTGTACCTGTAGCATTTTGGAATAAACCTGTTCCCCCAAAGATGGTAATAGTACCACCACCTTTGATAAAGCCTTCGGCAAAATTAATTTCAGCGCTGTCACTTGCTTTGCCAAATAATTCGTTAGCACCACCATAATACCTATCAGAAAATGCGGGTTCTCCCTCTAAACCAAACACGCTTGGGTTGGAGTTAAAGGTATATTTATTAATTGATGGATTTTCAATAGGCTCAAGTTTGCCATAGTCATCACTAAGAAAGAAATCCAACCCATAAGGAGCCGGTTTGGTACTTTCACCTTTGATAGTTGCTCTAATAATTCCTAAGTCTGGTCTGAAGGTTGGGTCAAAAGTGACAAATGTATTATAGTCAACACTAAACGTATAATTATTATAATTATCTTGTGCTTTTGCAATTTGCATATTTGAGCCTAAACTGACTATAGTTAAGGTCGCAGTAATCAGGCAGCCTATACGTGAACCAAACATAGTTGTCCTTTTTTGATTAAAATAACAAAGTTACCTAATGTAAAAATTCGGTTTAACTTTTAAAAAATATAAGTATTTTATAGTGGGTAATACCCTGAAAACCTTGAGGTAGTGGGTATTGCCATCTTATGAGCAAGTTACAAAGTATAGATTTACTTGATAAATAGCCTCTAATTATTGATTAAACAAATTTTAGACAATGTTAGTTAATACACTTTGTTAATAAGCCCCAAAAACTAGTATAAATTTATTTATTTACGACTTCAATGATTTATTTGTTGATATTGAATGAATTATTTTTATATATAGTACGACGCGGCGGAAATAAACATACCATTTCAAATGGCGCAAAAGCCCGGAATACAATTCTTTTGACACTTCGACTACTTCGACTACGCTCCTCGACTACGCCCCTCGGCTACTTCGACTACGCTCAGTACAAGTCCGCTCGGGCTAAACTCAGTACAAGTCCGCTCAGTGTTAACTTTTGACTTTTGACTTTTGACTTTTGACTTTTGCCTTGCGGTACTAGTTGCATAAAATATTAGAGAAATGGTGATTAGAGGGTGTTGGAAAAGTTTTGAGGAGTCAACTTTTATGCCAGTCGCCTCACTAGAAGACGGATCATGGCAAGGTAGATAAAGGTCTCTAATTTTTCGGGGATGTTTCGGGCAATAACTTATAGTCTCTGACGAATCGACGACACCCCATCAGCTCTCTTATAAGTGCGCTCGACTACAAGGGAGTTTTCTTTGAGTAACACAAATAACTTGGTTTGCTCTGGTTGCAAAACCACTGTACAATCCAACGGCACTTATTCTATCACCCACTGCATGAAGGCTCACAGTCATTGCCGCCATCAACGAGCAAGGGTTTTAAAACCAGATACTTATCAGGGTTTCTGTAAATATTTATATATTCTTTACATATGTTAATATTAACTTTTTGGTTTAAGTACGAATATTCACTATGGTTCTCATAAAGACTGTTCTCCAAGATTCAGAGCAAGTCACTCGGTTGTTTTCTCATCTCGAATTTGATGGAAAAAAACTCAATCATCAACCCGGTAGTATATTGGGAAGTACTGCATTGATTGCTGGAACCACAGTTGGGGCTGGGATTCTCGCCCTACCAGCCGTTACCTTACCATCTGGTATTGTACCATCCACATCTGGACTAATTGCTGTTTGGCTCTACGCTTTAGTCTCAGGGTTATTGGTTGCAGAAGTTACCTTGAACACGATGCGAACAGAAGGGCATCCGAGTATAGGTTTTTTAGGAGTTGTTGAGAAAATTCTTGGTAAGCTGGGAGCGCGAATTGCTGGCGGTGCATATTTATTCATGCACTATGCTCTGTTGGTGGCATACATCACCCAAGGTGGAGAGATTTTAGGAGCGGCGGCGGCAAAAGTTTGGGGTATGCAGATATTGCCTACATGGGTGGGAACGATGGCTTTCACGCTCTTATTTGGTGGCATTATGTATCTTGGGCGAGAAAAGTTTATTGAGAAATTAAACAACGCCTTTGTCGGAATTGTCATCGTTTCCTTCTTAGGACTATTATTTCTCGGAGGAAGGCATATTCAGAGTACCCAACTGTTATTTCAAAATTGGAGTGCCCTCGGCAGTGCCATTTCAGTGATGTCTGTGGCGTTGTTTTTCCAAAACGTTGTGCCGCTAATTGTGAAGCAACTCGAAGGGGATGCCCGCAAAATTCGTCAGTCCATCTTTATTGGTTCTGTAATTCCTCTAATT
The DNA here is from genome assembly GCF_036916735.1 of Nostoc sp. GTDB lineage: Bacteria > Cyanobacteriota > Cyanobacteriia > Cyanobacteriales > Nostocaceae > Nostoc. The sequence continues at coordinate 5,371 of NZ_JBALFV010000055.1, read as the reverse complement.
ATGTTCTTGGCATGGAATGCCGTAATTTTAGGAAGCGTCAGTCCTGATATGCTACATAACACTTCTGATGGTACCAGTGTTTTTGATCCACTACAAATTCTCCGAGGAGGTAGTGCGGGGCAATGGTTAGGAGTGCTAGTATCCATTTTTTCAGAGTTTGCGATTGTTACATCATTTATTGGATTTGTGTACGGATTGCTGGATTTGCTCAAAGATATTTTCTTTAATGCACAGAGCAAACTTTCTAGTCGCCTACCCCTCTATTCGCTAGTTCTTTTGCCTCCAATGACTCTTGGAACGCTCAATCCCAGCATCTTTTTTACTGCCCTAGATTACACTGGAACATTTAGTATTTCAGTTCTAGGTGGAATTATTCCGGCATTAATGAGTTGGAAACAGCGTCAAGAACAAGAAAACTCAAATAGCATAAATCAACCACTCGTTCCTGGTGGGAAGGTGACACTCATTGTCATGGTTGGTGTGGCATTAGCCATGATAGGAAGACAAGTTTTGTCAATTTACAATCTTATCTAAATTAATAAGCTGCATAAGCCTTACAGTGCATTAATTCCTCTTCAATAGCAATCCGATTTGATTTCTGAACTTCTTTGCGTAAGTAGAGAGTAGGGAATCAGCCTTTTCGAGTTGAGAGCGAGTTTTTTCACGCAATCAAATAGGAGTCCTATAGCTTTTCAAATGAGCGAACCGATTGTAAGTAACGAATGGTTAGTGGTTAAACCACTAACCACTAACTATCGTTACGTTCTAATGAGCTGCGACTACCTCTCCTTCAAGGCGAACTAGTCGGTCTGCTAAAAGTTTCTCAAGGTCTTCTAATGCCTTGGTGAAACCTTTGATCCCCTCGTCTAGTTTGTCAGTTGCCATGCGGTCAGCAGCGTGCATCTTGTCATAGCTAGCTTTGTCAACGGATATCTTTTCAATTTCCAAGTTTGCTGCTTTTGCCGGGTCAAGTTTGCGTGGCAGTTCTCCAACTGTTGCTTGCAATTCAGCCAAAAGTGATGGGGAAATAGTTAGCAAATCACTACCTGCGAGTTCAGTAATTTCACCAACGTTACGGAAGCTAGCTCCCATAACTTCGGTTTGATAGCCGAATTTCTTGTAGTAGTTGTAGATTTTAGTGACTGACAAAACTCCTGGATCTTCGGCTGCTGGGTAGCTATCGCGTCCAGTATCTTTTTTGTACCAGTCAAGAATCCGGCCAACGAAGGGAGAAATTAGAGTAACGCCAGCTTCTGCACAGGCGATCGCTTGGTGAAGACCAAACAACAAGGTAAGGTTACAGTGAATACCTTCTTTTTCAAGAATTTCCGCAGCGCGAATGCCTTCCCAGGTGCTGGCAATTTTAATTAACACGCGATCGCGGCCAATTCCGGCAGCTTTATACTGAGCAATTAAGTCCCGTGCCTTAGTCAGGGTAGCTTCGGTATCGTAAGATAAACGAGCATCCACTTCCGTAGATACACGACCAGGAATGATTTGCAAAATCTTTAATCCAAAGGCAACTGCTAAACGGTCAAAAGCCAGAGAAACTATCTGTGCTTGGGTGGCTTTGGCTCCAGCATCTTTCTTCGCTTGGAGTAAAGTTTGATCAACAATTTGCTGATATTCTGGCATTTGCGCCGCAGCAGTAATCAGCGAAGGATTGGTGGTAGCATCTTGGGGTTTAAACTTTTCAATTGCCTGGATATCCCCTGTATCTGCGACCACAACAGTCACTTGTCGCAATTGTTCCAGTAAATTCTTAGACATAAAATACTCCGTGATGTTTGTTTGGGATTTACTTATTCCCCACCAAATTAGTGCTGAGTGCTGAATGCTGAGTGCTGAGTCAGGAGTAGAGACGCGAAAAATCTTTGTCTGTACAAGAGTTATTTATTTCCTTGTCTCCCTAGTCCCTAGTCCCCAATCACCAGTCCTCAGTCTCCAGTTCCTTCAATTCTGATTCTGGCAATTTTTCTTGATCATTGCCCAATTTTGCTTACTATCTTGAGCCACTGCCCTATTCTAAGTGCCTTATGCCGAAATTGGCTGTCCAATGGAATGCACTTTGATTAAACTAGTTGTTCCCGATTTACCAATTGGAACACCAGAGGTAATTACTACTTTATCGCCCTTATTGGCTAGACCCATGTCTACAACTGTGTTCACCACATTGGTAAACATCTCTTCGGCATTGTGGACTGGTGGGATCAGCAAAGCTTCTACACCCCAAGAAAGCGCTAGTTGGCGATAAGCAGTGATGTCAGAGGTGAGGGCAATAATCGGAGAAGTTGGGCGATATTTAGACACCATTCTCGCCGTACTTCCTGATGTAGTGTTACAGAGAATTGCTCGTGAGCCTGTTTCATAAGCGATGCGACACACGGATTCTGCTACAGATTCAGTGACGCTGAGACTGCCTGCTTCATGACACCAGGCATGTTTGCTACCCTCATCTAGAGCCTGTTCTGTCCGCACGGCGATATTGTGCATCATCTCGACGGCGGCGATAGGATATTGTCCGACAGCTGTTTCACCAGAAAGCATTACCGCATCTGTTCCATCTAAGATGGAGTTGGCTACATCGGTGGCTTCGGCGCGGGTGGGGTCAGGTGCGCTAATCATCGACTCTAGCATTTGGGTGGCTGTAATCACTGGCTTGCCAGCACGATTGCAACGGCGAATAATGTCTTTTTGAATTAAGGGTACTTCGTGAATTGGCACTTCTACCCCTAAATCGCCACGAGCAATCATAATTGCGTCAGCAACGTTCAGAATGGAGTCAAAGTTCTCTACTGCTTCTGCTCTTTCGATTTTGGCAATTAAGCGGATGGAAGCACCAGCTGCTTCAATCATACGTTTGGCTGGTTCTAAGTCTTGTGGCGATTGCACAAAGGACACCGCCACCCAGTCTACACCTAACTGAATCCCAAAGCGCAGATCCAGCAAGTCTTTTTCAGTGATGGAATTAACAGGTAAAGGAGTTTGTGGTAAGTTTACGCCTTTGTGCGTAGAAATTAACCCGCCAATTTTTACTTGGGCCCGAATGCGATCGGCATCGCGATCGCTAACAATCAACTTGACGCGACCATCATTAATCAAAATCGGTTCGCCTGGTCGCACCATTGCGAACAAAGTCGGCAATGGTAAAGGTAGTTCGTCGATACTCTCACCCTTTTCTTGCAAAACAAAGGTGACTTCACTACCAGCTTCTAGATTTAACCCTTCTGGTGGTAAAGTTCCCAAACGAATCTTCGGGCCACACAGGTCTTGCATTATTGCGATCGGCTTTTGCTGCTCAGTACTAATTTGCCGGAGATAGTGAGCAGTTTGGGCGTGAAATTCATAAGCCCCGTGGGAAAAATTCAGCCGCGCCACATTCATTCCAGCTTCTACTAAAGCTTGCAGCTTTTCGGGTGCAGATGTAGCCGGCCCAACAGTACAAATGATTTTGGTTCGACGCATAGGGATTAGGGGTTGAGGAGTAACCTGCAAATTTGGATGGTTTATACCAATTCGTAATTAGTACCTCGGCTTCGCTCGGCAATCTAATTCGTAATTAAGAGACTTCGCATCCAAATTTACATGTGCTTCATATCACTAGTTTGCTAAATAAAAATACTAGATGGCGTTTTGTTTTCACGGTATTTACCATTTGACCCAAATCCCAAAAGTCAAAGGTCAAAAGTCAATGACCAATGACCAATGACCAATACTTCTCTACAAGAGGCTGCGCCCTTACCTCGGCTTACTTCGGCTGCGCTCAGTACAAGTCGCTACCTCGGCTTACTTCGACTACGCTCAGTACAAGTCGCTCGGCACAAGTCGGCACAAGTCGGCTACGCTCAGGACAAGCTCAGGACAAGCTCAGGGCAAGTCGCAGTTCGACTGCGCTCACCGTAAACTCAGTACAAGTGACTAATGACCAATCAAACCACAGCAACTGTCGGTGCGAGTTGTTCTTTATGTGACATAGACAACATTAAGTCAATCACGCGATTCGAGTAGCCCCACTCGTTGTCATACCAAGCAATTACCTTGAAAAAGTTGGAATTCAACTCAATTCCAGCACCTGCATCAAAGATACTGGAATGGGTATCGCCTTGAAAATCTGTGGAAACTACTTCTTCATCTGTGTAACCCAGGATACCCACTAGTGAACCTGCGGCAGCCTCCTTCATCGCAGCACAGATTTCCTTGTAACTGGTGGCTTTGGCAGTTTTGAAAGTTAAATCAACTACAGAGACATCGGGAGTCGGAACTCGTAATGCCATACCAGTCAATTTACCCTTCAATTCTGGTAAAACCAGTGCTACGGCTTTAGCTGCGCCTGTGGAAGAGGGAATAATATTCTGGCTTGCACCTCGACCACCCCGCCAGTCTTTCTTGCTGGGCCCGTCTACGGTTGGCTGGGTAGCAGTCATGGCATGGACTGTGGTCATTAACCCTTCGGTCAACCCAAAGTTGTCATTGATGACCTTAGCTATAGGAGCTAGACAGTTTGTAGTGCAACTAGCATTAGATACAATTATATCTTTGCTGGGGTCAAATAAGTGATGATTTACACCCATTAGGAGGGTAGTAACTCGATCTGGATCTTTAGTGGGAGCGGAAATTACCACTCGCTTTGCACCTGCCTGCAAGTGATTTGCGGCTCCTTGGTAGTCAGTGAAAAGTCCGGTAGCTTCCACCACATAATCTGCGCCTAATTGTCCCCAAGGTAACTCTGCTGGGTTCCTCACCGACACGCAAGGAATGAAGTGTCCGTCAATGAGGATACCATCTTCCTTGGCTTCAACCTTGAACTTTAATTTGCCGTGGGTTGAGTCGTACTTTAATAGGTAAGCGAGGTTATCTGGTGGTACTAGGTCGTTAATGCCTATAAATTCAATGTTAGGGTTATCGATGCCAGCGCGAAGCACAAGTCGCCCGATTCGACCGAAGCCATTGATACCAACCTTCAATTTAGTCAAGATTAAACCTACCCTTGTGGAAAGTTGAATAAAAGGAGAAAGTTAAAAGTCAAAATAGATTGCCTTTTACTCTTTACTCTTTGATCGTGACAGTCTCAGTCAGCTAAGGGATATTTACTTGGCATATTTTAATGATTGGGGTATTGGGGATTGGGCAGGGAGAATGGAACAGAAAGAGGAGTAAAAAGGCTCAACTGCCGAGTAAAAAGGCTCAACTGCCGAGTAAAAAGGTTCAACTGCCGAGTAAAAAGGCTCAACTGTCGAGTAAAAAGGCTCAACTGTCGAGTAAAAAGGCTCAACTGCCGAGTAAAAAGGCTCAACTGTCGAGTAAAAAGGCTCAACTGTCGAGTAAAAAGGCTCAACTGTCGAGTAAAAAGGCTCAACTGTCGAGTAAAAAG
>NZ_JBALFV010000054.1:0-91397 GCF_036916735.1 Nostoc sp. | reverse complement strand
TGCGGTGAGCGTAGCGATCGCACTTCACCTGCCCACTTAACCAAATTCATACCTAGCAAGCTTTTTGGGCTTTTCTATCCGTCGAACTCACGTTAATAAAGAGCGATCGCTCCCAGCAAAAATCCTAATTGTATAATTTTTTACAAAAATCTTACTAATAGCTCTGTATTGATGGGGCTGGGAACAATAATATTTTTTATATTTATCTACAAATTAATCCTCTGTCAGCCACGATTTGCAAGAGCCACTGCGTAAGATTAAAAGCTTTGGTGATCGCCTCAAAACGACCTATGGCGATACGTTAATTGAACAAGGACGTGACTACCTAGAACGAATGCAGAATGCTGCATTGAGAATGCAAACATTAATTGAAGACTTGTTGACACTTTCACGATTTACTACCACGCAACCTTTTGTATCAGTAAATCTTATAAAGATTGCCCAAGAGGTATTGTTTGATTTAGAACTTTATGTGCAACAAACTGGAGGAACTGTAGAAATAGGAGAATTACCCACCATTGAAGTCAATTCTTTACATATGCGTCAATTGCTGCAAAACCTCATTGGTAACGCCTTCAAATTCCACCGCCCACAGATATCACCTGTTATCAAAATCTATAGTCAATTTTCAACAATCAAGCAGATAACATCTTTAAAGATTCTGAACTTTGTCAAATCATCGTAGAAAATAATGGTATTGGTTTTGAAGAAAAATATCTTAATCGAATTTTCAATGTTTTTCAACTGATGTATTATCTATACCACCGTGGTAGATATGCTAACAACAGCAGTTTACCGCATCCGCATTTGATTCTATTAGATTTGAATATGCCTAGAATTAGCGATCTTGAGGCACTCAAAGAGATAAAAACTGATCTACAACTACGGCGAATTCCAATCGTCATACTGTCAATATCACGAGGTAAAGAAGATATATATAATACTTACGATTTGGGTGCGAACTCTTTTATTACTAAGCCAGTAACTTTTGCTTCATTAGTTGAGGTTATGAAGACTTTAGTCAAATACTGGTTTGAAATAGTCAAACTGCCACTAGAAGCCGTGGGAGAGAAACATGGACAACAACCCTATCAAAGTTCTGTTCATTGATGATGATGAAGATGACTATATTTTGACTCGTTATTGGTTCAGTGAATTTCAGGTAGCAAACTGCCAACTGGAATGGGTAAATAATTATGAAGCAGCAAGAAATGCGATCGCTCGCTACCAATATGACATTTATCTTGTAGACTACCGTTTGGGGCCAGATAGTGGACTGGAACTTTTGCGCGAAGCAATTGCCAACGGCTGTTGTTCTCCGATAATTTTGCTGACTGGCCAAGGCGACTGGGAAATAGATATTGAAGCGATGAAAGCTGGAGCCGCAGATTATCTTGAAAAAAGCCAGTTGACTGCACCTTTATTAGAGCGTTCTATCCGTTATGCCATTGAGCGTAAACAAACAGAACAGAAAATCCGCGAACAAGCCGCTTTACTAGATATTGCCACCGATGCAATTTTTGTGTGTGATTTGGACAATAAAATTTTATTTTGGAACAAAGCTGCTCAGAGTCTGTACAGTTGGAAAAAAGAAGAAGCTATCAATAAAAAAACACGAATTCTTTGGCATGAAAAACATGTGTCTCAAGTTGAAAAAGCACTTAATATTATGATGAAAAATGGCTCTTGGGAGGGTGAGTTGCATCAAAAAACAAAATCAGGTAAAGAAATTATTGTTAAAAGTCGTTGGACACTGGTACATGAATTCGGTAATAAAGCACAATCTATCTTGATTGTTAACACTGACATCACACAAAAAAAACAATTAGAAGCACAATTTCTCCGCGCCCAGCGATTGGAAAGTATTGGTACTTTAGCCAGTGGTATCGCTCACGACTTAAATAATATTCTTACCCCGATTTTGATGACAGCCCAACTGTTAGAACCACAAGTCGCTGATGAGCGTTCTCGGCGACTGTTGCAAATATTGATTACAAACACTAAACGTGGGGCTACTTTAGTTAAACAAGTATTATCTTTTACTCGCGGAATTGAGGGCGATCGCACAATATTGCAATTAAAGCATTTAATAACAGAAATTAAGCAAATTATTAGAGAAACTTTTCCCAAATCCATTGAAGTTTCCACTCAAATTCCGCAAAATCTTTGGACTGTATACGGTGATGCTACACAACTGCATCAAGTATTGATGAATTTATGTGTCAATGCTTGTGACGCTATGCCAAATGGGGGAGCTTTAAAAATATTGGCAGACAATCTATTAATTGATGAAAATTACGCTAAGATGCATATTGATGCTAAAGTTGGTCACTACATTGTGATTACTGTTAGTGATAGCGGAATTGGTATTCATACAGAAATATTAGCTCGGATATTTGAGCCATTTTTTACGACTAAACAACTGGGTAAAGGTACAGGTCTTGGTCTTTCTACAGTACTTGGCATTATTAAAAGCCACGGCGGTTTTATCGACGTAGTAAGTGTTCAGGGAAAAGGCAGCCAATTTAAAGTATATTTGCCAGCACAAGAGGCGGCAGAAACTATAGAAGAACAAGAGCAGGTATTACCTTCTGGGCAAGGAGAATTAATTTTAGTTGTAGATGACGAAGCTGCTATTAGAGATGTAACAAAAACGTCTCTAGAAAGCCATAACTACAAAGCAATTACAGCTAGTGATGGCATTGAAGCAATAGCCTTATATGCAGAACATCGAAATGAAATATCTCTTGTATTAACTAATATGGTCATGCCGTCAATGGATGGAATAACTACTATCCGCACCTTGAGAAAAATTAACCCTAATGTAAAAATCATTGCTGTGAGTGGACTGACTTTGCAAGATAAAGTTAATACAGTTTCTGACATGGGTATCAAAGCCTTTTTATTCAAACCTTATACAGCTAGCCAATTACTGCAAACTATAAATACAGTCAAAAATAATTAGGAGTTGGGGATTGAGCATTGGTGTCAACTTAAGAAAAAATCTGCTTTGAGAGGACATTTTGCCCTAATCCCCTAACCCCTTCTCCCAATTTGGGATTCAGGGAACTAGAGAATTTGCTCCCCTCTGGCAAAATTGCCTTCAGGGTTGGGGGTGAAGGTCAAACCTGGAAAGTTCGCCAAATCTAGCTTATACGTTAAGTTGACACCTATGTACTGAGCTACTTGTACTGAGTTTCGACTGCGCTTAACTAACGCCTGTCCTGAGCATAGTCGAAGTAAGTCGAAAGGAGCCGAAGTATTGGGCATTAGGAATTACTAATTTATTTTTCAAAGCTGAGAGTTATAATTTAGGAATTCCTAATTCCTAACTCCTAACTATTAACTATTTAATTCCCCATGACTAAGGATGAAGTTTTAGCAGCTAATGCAGCTTTTTATCGAGCTTTTGAGAGAAAAGATATTGAAACCATGAGTGCAGTATGGTCACAAGGAACTGGTAGTTTTTGTATTCATCCTGGAAGTAATATACTGCGAGGTTGGAAGGAGATTCGCTCCTCTTGGGAGCAAATATTTAAAAACACCGCTTATATTGAAATAAACACAGATATAATTGCTACAGAAATAAATGATAAAATTGCTTATATTGTGTTGAGAGAAAATGTGTTCCAAGTGGTAGGTATAACAAGACTTGAAGCACAATCAACAGCTACAAATATATTTCAGTTCCTTGGCGGTAAGTGGTATTTAGTTCATCATCAAGGTAGCCCAATTTTGCGGTGAGGGAGTAGGGAATGGAGGAGCAGGGAAAGAAAACTAATGACTAAGAACTGATTCAAAAACCAAAACTTAAGCTATTATTCGCTTTAGGATCAGATGAATAAATTAGCCATAAATTATTGCTTCACTTAATTTTATATACAAGTTACAATCCTGACTCAAACGCCGAAATCGATTGAGCCATCCGAATGAATGTGCGTTCTACAATCGATCACTTTTGTAATCGCTCATTTTAAATTATTTGATTTCGAGCAAGATAATAAACAAACAATGGGCGGTTAAGCAGATGACCATAAAATTGACATCAGAAAAAGCCAGAAAGTCAAAAAACTATAAAATTCAGTTCAGAGACTTCTTTAGCGTAAATGCAAGACCTAAAGAATTGCCCTACCTTTTGGTTTAAATCTGAATTGATATAAGGAGCAGTTTGCGATTTATGATCGGGGGTGCTTAGGAGTTAACTTAAGCTAGATGCTTGTATTGATAGAAAAAGCTTTAATGCAACTATTGAGATTGTCTTCGCAGTCTGGCGGCTGACAATCTCCCTATCGAATCTAAAAACACAAGACATCATGAGTCAAGGAAGCATAATATCTCTCGGTAGTGTTAATGCAGATTTTCAAGTAAGGGTTGACCGCCGTCCAGACCTCAGTGAAACACTCCTTGCTAATGATTTTCTTCAACATCTTTTAGATCGAGGAGTCAAAAATGCTTGTGTGAATCCCCAGAGAGTTTTTTTGCGGCTGCCCAAACATCAACACAGTTCCAAGCTGACTCATAAGAATCATGTACATGAGTGCATAGCTCACAAAGCTTAGTGTTATCGGTTCTAACACTCAGTCGCCATTTGCCAGCTCTTTGAACGGAATCAATAATTTCCAAAACCTCAACTATTCCCATAAAGAAGTCATGTTTGTAGTGTTCGCAAATTAATCTAAATTTAATCAAACGGATTGTCTTCTTCCATCTTGTGTAAATCCTGAAATTCCCGAATTTTGAAAGTTTCTTGAAGCTGCAAGTAATTTTCAATATCCTTCATGGAAGTATAGAGACGATTTGTGCGATGCTCCATCACTTCTTTAGTTTGCCCAATCAACAATGTTATAGTGTCTTTCCGATTTACGTAATCTTGAATATGTAAATCGAGCCTATGTTCTAAGTCTGTGATTTTTTTACCATTATCAGCATGTTCTTTTAAATCTTGCTCAATTTGAGCAATTGAGAAAGAAATGCGATTAATACTAGTAACAATTTTTATTCCCAAGCCAGCCTCTAGCAGCTTGATTAATGTTGATCATCCCCCATAAATCAGCATCATTATGCTCATCATCAAGTCCGACCGCAAGTAAATCGATATCATCTTGTGGAGTCGAGATAATTCCAGTTCTTTGAGCTATGGCACTCATTAAGCACCTTCTGGCGTGAACTTGTAGGAACGTTTAGCCGATGCGGTTGCGGCATCACGCCAAGTATCAGCTAGAGGAGTAAGAATGATTAAAAGCCGCTTGATAAGTTTGCCCACCAACAGACTGTCCAAAAGGGGCAGAGTAAATATCTACATCGGGTTTGAGATACACTCTCTTTGCATTCGTGAGAGGTTAAGATAAAATCATTTTTGTCAATTAGTAATCATGCTGAAAGTTTACTGAAATAGTAAGTATTCAATTAATCTTTGTACTGCATTTGAAGGCAAGAATGAATGATGCTTTTAAATGCCAAGTAAATACCAAGCGATCGCTAGCCCAAAAATTCTGTTGATTAGCCCCATTTTTCTGATAACTTTAAGTACTATTACTTATTGAGAAAAGCTCTCTAGTTTTAACCTCTCACCGATGATAAGCAATTAGGATTACGAGATAGAATTCTGAATTTATCGTTAATGGTGGCAGCAGTATTAACACTATTGTGGCGACAAGTTCCTGGAGTTCAAGAGTTGAATCGTTTGCTAGCACTCGTATGGTTTATTATGGTGTGGTGTTACCAAAGTTGCCCAACAATCACTCTCAGAAAGATTTTTAGTATTCCCAGCAGACTTATTTGAGAATGTCTTTAAAGATTTGTTGCCTCAATTGCAATTTAATTGGCAACGAAGACTCAGGCGACCATTGCCAGATAGTGTTAAATTTGCACTCTGTAATTTTGAACTAATTTGGATTGCTGATGAATTATCTCTGCCTTTCGACCGTATTTCTTTAGAGATGATTTATCGAGGTCTTCATCATTTTAATGTTGCCTATGACAAAGGCAAAGCTGAAGACCCTATTAAATACTTTGCTGCAAAAGAGAATCAAGATTTAGGAGTAGTCAAAGCACTGCGAAAACCAGTCTCCAAGCTGGATTTATCCCCTTTTCCCGCACCCTCTTGACAAAAGTGCAATCACTCTAATCTCTCACCGATGGTTAACCAGTGCCTTGTCAGCATTGATGAGTAGAAAATTTTAGTCATTAGCCCTCCCCAATCCGCACCGCGCGATCGCAAAACAAAACCGCCCACACCTCAAAGGCAGGACGGTTTTATTCAGGATTTTCATTAATTTCTGTTTCTGGCATAGGCTCATCGAATCTGCCTATGAGTCCTAGTATTTTTACCCTTAATTCTTCTGCTTCTTGTGCAAACTCCTTTTCAGATTCATTACTTTCTTTACGTCTGAGGTCAAGTCTTTCTTGATGTGCGTGAACATATTTGTAATATCTAGTTTCAAGATTTGCTAGATGCTCTAGGACTTCCCCAAAAGTTGCATTGATATGTTTGTTGTCATGTTCACCTCTATTTCTCCGTTCGCCAGAGCGCGAATCATCGTACTCAAATCCTTGTACCCTAGTCCCAACGTACTCAACATCGTAATTAGCAACGAGCCAGATGAGGAGGAGGGAGGCTAATTGAAAAAGCGATCACGCCTCAAAAATGAAATTGGTAAAATCTTGGGAGAACAGTTAGATACTGAAAAAGCACAGGGCCGTCCAGTGAAGCTGGTTAGGAATCGCATTGCGGACTGCATGAGCGCGGTTACTATTTCGGGAACTGGTAAAGGTTTTGACCAATGACTAATACCTATTTAAACATCCAGCGACTAGCAGCCCTAGTCCGTAACAAACGCGGTAATAGAGGACTGCACGAAGCATCCGCAGAAATTGGTAATGTATCGCCATCTACCTTATCAAGAGTAGAAAATGGCAAAATGCCCGATATGGAGATATTTATCGCTCTGTGCAACTGGCTACAAGTACGCCCAAGTGATTTATTCTTCACTGATCAGGAGTCCCGGCGCGGGGGTGGCACGGGGAGGATTATCGCGGACACATTTTTTGGGACGAAACCTTTGTGCTACCATTTCTGTCTTGTCGCTTTCCAGAAATCGCGCGATCAATGCTGCTATATCGTTACCGTCGCCTCAGTGCAGCAAAAATTGTTGCCCGTCAACACGGCTACAAAGGGGCAATGTTTCCCTGGCGCAGCGCCAGCACTGGACGTGAAGAAACACCCCGTTTTCAGTTCAACCTGCTTTCAAGGCATTGGCTACGCGATCGTACAAACTTGCAGCATCACATTAACGCTATCATTGCCTGTAATCTGTGGCGTTACTACAACCTCACCGACGATCTTGCCTTCCTGATAGACTAGGGGGCAGAGATGATGGTTGAGATTACCCGTTTTTGGGCGAGTATTGCAACCTATAATCCTGACCTCAATCGCTACGACATTTGCGGTGTGATTGGGCCTGATGAATATTACACCGCTTATCTAGATGCCGCAACTCCCGGCATCAACAACAATACCTACACAAACGTCATGGCAGTCTGGACGCTCTGTCAAACACAGGAAGTTCTCAATCTACTACCGCCTTCCTGCCGTCGTGAATTCTGCGATCGCCTCAACCTGAGCCAGGAAGAAATCAACCATTGGGATACTGTGAGCCGGAAGATGCACGTAGTTTTTGACGATGACGGTATTTTAAGCCAGTACGAAGGATTTGATCCTTGCAAGAATTTGATGTGCAGCCGTTCTCTAATCAGCAGGTAAATTTAATCTTGGAAGCAAAAGGGGATGATATCAACCGCTATCAGGTTAGCAAGCAAGCAGATACTGCGATGCTGTTTTTTTTACTATCTGAGACAGAATTGACAACATTACTAGAGCGTAATGGTTATTCCTTTAATCAGACACAAATGCACAAGACGATCACTCATTATCTCCAGCATACAGTGCATGAGTCCAGCCTCTCCCGACTTGTGTATGCTGGGGCTTTTGCTAGATGCGATCGCCTACGGCGGGGCGCAGCCCATCGCGAAAAATCCTGGCAGCTATTCATGGAAACACTGTTTGCCGATTTATCGGGGGCGAGTAGTCAAGAAACAAAAAATGGCATCCACTTGGGAGCAATGGCAGGTACACTCCATCTCCTTGGGCACCATTACCTTGGGTTACACGCTTACGGCAGTAACATTTGTTTAGATCCATACCTTCCAACTTCACTAAACCGATTTCGCGTTAGCCTTCAGCATCAAGGGAATGATTTAGAAATTGAAGTCATCGACAGTCATCTAAATGTAATAGCATCGCCAATTAACTCATCATCCGTTCAAATTGTTTGCTGGGGTGATGTGATGGATTTACAACCTGGTACTTCAATCACTTTTAACGTGCTAGATTTGGTTTCCTCAGTTAAGAACCATTGACCTTGAGAGGTAGATGTTCTATTAATGACGCTCAAATACACAGTTGTTATCTTTCACTAGGAAGACGCGATCGCACAACTGCTTCCTTAGTATGGTAAGAGTTGAAAGCTTGTAATCGGCTCAGACCCGAATGGCACTAAGTTAAGATACAGCTCTTGCCCTGACTGCTTCCCAGCCTCTAGACTAGGAAACTATACTGTGAGGCTCCGTCTCCAGTGGCTTGACCAGAGGTAGAACTTCTCGGAATACATTCCTAGCCTCCAGGCTGGGAACGAAGCAATATAAGCTTTAGGCTTTACAAGTGTACCATTCGGCTCAGACCCTCTGGTAACAAAAGAGATTTTGCCATTGCAAGTAAGTATTAAGCACTTAACATAGGAGTTTTGAAGATTATGAATCAGACGTTGACCCGTCCCCTGGCCGTTGTCACAGGTGCGTCTAATGGTATCGGCTACGAACTCGCCAAACAATTTGCTCAAAATGGCTTTGATCTCGTTGTCACAGCCACCGGATCTAGCATCAATGAAGCAGCTGGTGCTTTTGAGGAACTAGGAGCTAAGGTTGAAACCGTACAGGCGGATCTTGCCACTTATGATGGAGTCGAAACCCTAATTAACCAAATTCAAGCCACTGGAAGACCAGTGGAAGCGATCGCAATTAATGCCGGAGTCGGGGTAGGTGGCAAGTTCACTGAGACTGACTTGCAGGAAGAACTGAATCTCATCAACCTGAACGTGGTTTCATCGGTTCATCTCGCCAAACGGGTGGTGAAGGATATGGTAGATCGTGGTAACGGCAAAATTCTCTTCACATCGTCAATTGCAGCGCTCATGCCTGGCCCATTTGAGGCGGTTTATGCAGCGTCTAAAGCCTTTATTCACTCATTTGCAGAAGGACTCCGCAACGAATTAAAAGATACGGATGTAACAGTCACAGCGCTCATGCCTGGCCCAACAGATACAAACTTTTTCCACCGAGCCGGAATGGATGATACTAAGGCGGGTGCAGACAAGAAGGATGATCCAGCTATTGTTGCTAAACAGGGATTTGAGGCTCTGATGGCGGGCAAGGATGACCTCGTTGCAGGCTCATTAAAAACCAAAATTCAAGGCAATATCAGTAAGGTTTTGCCGGATACCGTTAATGCACAACAGCACCGCCAACTCACTGAACCAGGCTCGGCTAACAAGTAATTGCAAACATTTAAAATGGGCGAACTTGGAGGGATTTTTTGGGGTTTTAATAATCTAGAAGGTGCTGATCTGACTAGTGCTAATTTGACTGATGCAAACTTGAGTCAAGGTCACGAGTAGTCAGTCAGCATAACCTTCGACAGAATTTAAAAATTCATCTAAGACTTGCAAGAATCTTTCTGTCTCTTCCAGATGAGGCATGTGTGAACTGTTGTCAAATAGTATCCACTTGGAGCTAGAAATACCCTGGTGAACTGTTTTGACACAAATGGGCGTCACCTCATCGTAGCGACCTGAAAGCAGCAGTGTCGGCACAACAATTTCACCAAGGCGATCTTCAATATTCCAGTCGATGATTTTGCCAGCACCCCGGAATTCTGTACCAACTTTACTGTAGGCTCTAGTTAAACTACTAGGCCAAGGGTCTATTCGGCAAAGAAAAGAATGATTGAATACCTCCATTGCCTGTTTGTATTCGGGGTCTTGAGTAGTACCATCGGCTTCGTGTTTACGAATCACCTGTTGTACTTCGATTGGTAGCTCATTCATCAAGCTATAAGCTTCGGTTACAAATTGTCGAATGTTAGAAGGCGTACTAGCTAGAGCGAGACTGAGTAACCCAACAGGTTGAGAAAGGGCATGTTCGAGTGCTAGACAACCGCCCCATGATTGTCCAAAAAGATGAATTTGGTCTAAGTTTAAGCCACTGCGGACGGCGAAGAGTTCTTCTTTGAACAAATCTATGGAATATAAATTAGGGTCTGTGGGGCGATCGCTATTACCACATCCTAATTGATCATAAAAAATGACCCGCCTTCCCGTTGCTGCGATCGCTTCTAATGGTTCTAAATAGTCGTGGGGTACTCCCGGGCCTCCGTGAAGACACAGTAGTGGTAGCTTGCTATGATCTTCTAGGTCTGGTTTGACAATCCGATACCATACCTGATGACCATGAAACAAGATAAAGCCTTCAATGGCAGAGGTTACAGTCATGGAGTTTATTTTTTAGTGCTGAAACAAATATACTTTTAGTTTAATGGCTGGCGATCGCTTTTTTAACTATTAATCGCTTTTTATTATGCATAGGCGATGAGAGAACATCATACCCCCACTTAGAAGCTGCGGCATTCCACTACCAATGCCGATGCGGATTGCAGAGCGTGGTAGTTCTATATACTTGTTATTTCAGTTACGGTTTTTTTGAAGTTGTTAATAAAGTTTGCTTCTCTAGCCAAGTTTGTAAATCTACAATTAGATTCTCTCCATTTCGTCGCGCCTCCCATAAACCAGAGTAATGAAAACCAATGTTCCACTTTCCCTGCATATAATCTTCATTTTCTGAGACTGTTCCTGTGTATATAACTGGTGAAGGTGAAGTTACTAAATAAAACTTTGTAAAGCTGATACTACGACCAATTACCTCACCACGAACAGTTGCTTCTCCTAAATAGTTATCATCTAAAATAGAACCATTGAAAACATTTCCACTTTGCACAAAAGTTGCTTCAAATCGGCTTGGCATTTCATTTTGCCAGTAAGTTCCTAACCAACAGCCGCTTAAATCTGCCATAGGATTTTCCAGTAATTATTTTTGGTATTGCTGAATCATGGGATGATTTAGCTCAATTTAAAACAAGTTTTCAATGGTTCCAATCACCCATTCATCTCAAATTTATGCAACAGCCAAGGATGCATCACAAATTCTCTTGTTTAGGGCAAAACAACAAAAAAGCTTTTGGGTTCGCACCGAGAATTAGCTACTTTACGTCAGTTCGGGTTAATGAGGTTTATTTAACTTTAACAGCCTGAAACGACAAAAGTACGTTGATATATCCTAAAATCAAGCAACGGTATAATAGGGGTTTCAGCTTATCCCGAACTCATACCAATTCTGTATGAAGATGCGCTTATGGTGCAAGAAATAAAGAACGAACCGCCAAGAGCGCCAAGTACGCTAAGAAATAAGAAATTAAAAGATTTGGCGCAGCTTCACAAAGAAACGGTATCAGGTTACTTTCCTCACTTTTGAACAACCGATGCCAGTATTTGGTCAATCGCTGCCAGTACATCTGCATCTAGCTCTACTCCTGATGCAGCAGCATTATCAACAATTTGTTCTGGACGGCTAGCACCAATAATTGCTGAAGACACACGCTTATCTCGTAGTATCCAAACCAGAGCTAATTGTGGCATACTCAACCCCAAGTCTTGGGCAATCGGTTTGAGTTTTTGTACTGCTGTTAGTGTGCGCTCGTTAAACAATTCATCTATCAAAAACGAATTCATCTTTTCGTTTGCAGCACGAGAATCTGGAGGTGGAGTTTGTCCTGGCTGGTATTTACCTGTGAGTACACCTTGTGCTAACGGCGACCAAACAATCTGACCGATGCCATTAGCTGCACATAAGGGAAACACTTGTGCTTCCGGTTTACGCCACAGCATAGAATACTGGGGCTGACTGGAAACAAAGCGTTCAACACCAGTTAGATTGAGCGCTGCTTGAATTTGCTGGGGACTCCACTCGCTAAAGCCAATGGAACGAGCTTTTCCTTGACGCACTACCTCTGTGAGTGCCGTCATCGTTTCTTCTAAGGGTGTATTTGGATCGTAGCGATGGCATTGGTACAAATCAACATAATCGGTACGCAGTCGCTTTAAAGAAGCATCAATTTGTTTGCTGATTTGGACTGCTGAAAGTCCTCGGTCAGTGGCTGACATGGGAAAGAAGACTTTGGTCGCTAATATATAAGAGGAGCGTTCAATCCCTTGCAATACTTCTCCCAAGAAAGACTCAGCCCCTCCCTGAGCGTAAACATTTGCAGTGTCAATAAAGTTAATTCCAACCTCAAAAGCTTTGTGTATACAAGCCTCTGCATTTTGCTGCTCTACACCACCCCCATAAGTCAGCCAGGAACCGAGACTGATTTCGGAAACGCTCAACTCGCTGTTCCCCAATTGTCTATATTTCATTTGTATTTCTCGTTTTACTGATGTTGTCATATTATTAAATCTCCGAAAAGCTATTTTTTTAGCGTATTTACAAACTTTGTCTCAAGCCACTAGAGCTTTCCTCATTCAAATTGCAGATATTTTGTCTGTTAAATCAGTGAATAGTCAACAGTTATCAGTTATCACGGTAACTCTTTTGGGGATTTGACACTTCGGCTCCTTTCGACTTCGCTCAAGGCAAGACGCTCAGTGACCACCCCGACTGAAACACACCACTTGTTAGAAGTGGGGGACTCCCCTTGCCTTGCTCTTAAGGGCTGGGAGTTAAGTCTGTATTGAACTCAACCCAAAAGCTCTAAAGTGGTAGATTCAATGCCCAAAATTCAATGTCATGAAAAACTGACATTATTCCCATTGGAGAATATATAACTAACTACAAATGTTATGAAAGCATGACAAACCGATCCCAGAAGGGCTTGTAAATTCGTGAAACAGGCAAAAAACCTAGTTATTACCCCTTGATCCCTAGATATGCTTAGTGGTTAATATTGACTTAACAAATAGAACTTCCCCGATCCCAAAGAAATGCTAATTTTGGCATAACTAAGGAATTGATTGGAAGTGACGCCAATTTAAAAACAGACTAAAAAACTTAAAAACTGGGCAAAACCAGGAGTCAGGATAAAAAATTCATCTGGAGTGGATGACATTTTACATAGCATTCTTTAACCAGGGGAAATCATTTACCGCTTAAACTACTGGAGGCCAAATTAATGGCAAAAGAACGCCCGCCACTAGAGGAGATGACCTTACGCCAACTACGCAAAGTTGCTAGCGAATATAGCATCTCTCGGTATAGCCGAATGCGTAAATCACAATTGCTGGCATCAATTCAAGAAGTCCAGCGCAGTAAAACTTTACTTAGTCCATCTCGTTCATTGGAGGCACAGGAAACCGTGGAAGCTGCAAAGTTTGAATTAGGTCAGGAAGATCGAACTGGTGGATCTTTGGCTGATGTTGATGAAGGACTCGCAGATTTGCCCTCTGGCTATGGTGAAAGCCGGATTGTACTCTTACCACGCGACCCTCAGTGGGCCTACACTTATTGGGATATTCCCAACGAGCATAAAGAGGAACTCCGCCGACAAGGGGGACAACAACTTGCACTACGGATTTATGATGTCACCGACATAAATCTTGAATACCAAAGTCCCCACAGCATTCAAGAATATCCTGCTGATGAACTAGCTAGAGAATGGTATTTACCAGTTCCAGTTAGCGATCGCGATTATGTAATCGATATCGGCTATCGTGCTGCTGATGGACGCTGGTTGGTACTTGCTCGTTCTGCTAGAGTACACATTCCTCCCGTCTATCCTTCAGACTGGATTGAAGATGTTTTCATCACTGTCAACTTTGAAGAAGATTTGCGTGGTGAGACTCAATACGAACTAGTTCCCCCAGCCAAGAAGATTGCAGCTACCGCCAATGGTAATGCTGGTAATGCTGTGAATGGCAACCCCATCTACGACCAAATCTTTGGTTTAGCAGAATCTGCCGAAGCACTACGGGTTGCTGGTTCTATCTTCGGTTCTCAGCACCAAGTATCAGGTTCAGCTCGTCCTGAACAAGCTATTAGCTCCTACATTTTCCCATCTGGTGTGGGTATGTGGGCAGTTCCCACCGTGTCAGGCTTAACCGCTTCCGGTGCAGGAATGTCAGGTGTTGGCTTCTCGGCTTCGGGCGTACCAGTGCGTCCGCGCCAGTTCTGGCTAATTGCCGATGCTGAGTTGATAGTCTACGGTGCAACCGAACCCGATGCTACCGTAACCATTGGTGGCCGTCCAATTCAGCTAAATCCAGATGGAACATTCCGCTTCCAGATGTCTTTCCAAGATGGTTTAATTGACTATCCAATCTTGGCTGTAGCTGCTGATGGTGAGCAAACCCGGTCAATTCAGATGAAATTTAACCGTGAGACTCCATCTAGAAATACTAACACCAAAGAAGAAGCTGTTTTAGAATGGTTCTCTTAAGTTTTGGTTCCGAGATAAACTCCAGACTGAAATTTTAAATTATTCCCCGCTATAGTAATTCTGTAGCGGTTTTTTATTATGATGCTTACAAAAAAATTATTTTTGTTATTTATGTTGATAATTGGTGCAACCTTATTATCAGGTTGTCAAGAGATTGAAGCAAATTCAGTCTCAAAAGCATCTAAAAGTTGTCCTGGCAAAGATGCTAAGTTCAGCATTGATTTTTTTAAAACCAATAATCAAGGTAAAAGAAATCAAAAAGGTATTAACAATGTGATTATTTTCAATCCTAAATCAGCAGAATTAGATTTCAAAGTTAATGTTGGTCTATCTCATAAACTCTACGCCAAAGATGCTAGGGGGAAACTGCGTAAAGAATATGTACCAAAACAGTTTCGTGAACTCATTAACGATGATAATGCCAAATTAAATGGACAGATACCCATTGCTGCAATTAATGCCGACTATATCGGTACTGATGATAAACCACAAGGCTTAAATGTTTCTCGTGGTGTCGAGTATTCGGGAGCATTTAAAAATAAGCGTTCTTCCTTTGGGATATCAGGAGGTACACCTAACCAGCGACAAGCTACTATCCAAGCTGGTAGAAGAAAAACTGATATTCTCAATTACAATTTAGTGGGTGGTAATGGCAGATTCTATCGTCAGGGTAAATTTAAAGATATTTGTCAAGATTTAGGAGAATTTGCTTGCAAAAATGCTAAAAATCGCTCTATGGCAGCTATCACTAATCAAGGCTATGTAATCTTATTAGTTAATGACTTGAAAGCTAATTCAGATATTGAATTATCTCAAGTTAATCAAGAGTTACTGCCAGATATGTTTGATAACGTCTTAGAAGGTATTGCTAGCAATAACTGTTTAGGTAAAATTCAAGAAGCAATCTTATTTGATGGAGGTATGTCTCCAGGATTGTATTATAACCAGAAAACTTATGTAGAAAATCTTGGGCCGATTGGTTCAGTTTTTTTGATTTATAAAAAATAAAAATATCAATTCTATTTTACTTGTGAAAATCACAAGACTCATATAGCAATTCTAAATGAATGAGTCGTGAAAAATATAGATAAGGAAACGAACCGCTTTCTCTACAGAGGCTTGTGCCAACGCGCAGCGTCTCGTTAGAGAAGAACGCAAAGGATAATTTTCACGACTCATATCAAGTCCGGTTAATCACTTATAATTACCGTATCTGTGCAAAAATCCCAAAAGCCTCTTTCCCCTTGCCCCCTGCTCCCAGCAAGAACTGCGGTCTAAATGATAAGTCTTTATCCGGACATGATATCATTTAAAATTGCTATTATATCATGTCCTTCCAGCCCCATAAGTACCTAAATTTGGGGCAACTGGAAACTCCATTTATCCTGCTAATTTTTAGGGCTAGGGCAACGAAACCAAGTTTTATACCAATTTTCCAAAAAAATAAGGCAACAGATGTAAGTAAAGATTGCCTTGCTACATCTAAATTTCTCAATTGCGTTAGCGTAGTCGGGCGAAGCGAATTGCGAATTGGTATTAGGTGGGATTTTAAGACTTGTGTGTACACGGTAACCTCTTCGAGAGGGAACTGTGATTTACCTTCTGTGATTAGCAAAGCCTCTATATAAATCGTTTTGTACATAGCTAGAACTAGATTTACTTCCATATAACTCAATTTTATAGTATTGACTCTTTAACTTTTTGCGAATTCTCAAGCTTATTCGGATTCACCCAACGATTGACAAATTCGTGATTATGTTTATACACCTTGATTTGCACTTGCTTGGAACTTAACTTAACTACTTCGGCGGGAATTCTTTGGACATCGCTAGAATCTGCGCGAGGTTTGTAAAGCCAAATCACTTTTTGCCCTACTTGAAAGTACCCAGTATTACTAGTTAAAGAAGGTGGTTTTTCTGCCCAAGAAGGGAAAGAAATTGCTAAGTTAATCAACAGTACTAAGACTACTAAAGTGATTTGGAAAAGTTTCATAATCATTGCACTTGTCTTAGGCGTGATAGGATAATCAATCTGTTGATATAGCATTTAATTATTATTCTCCTTTATTTTTTCAAAGTTTATTTATGCAATTTAGTTAGCATTAGTTTGCTCTTTGAATATTGGCAAGACACCTAAGTTTGAGAACACTAGTACTGCAAGGCTGAAGTCACCCATTCAAGAATAATTTTATTCCAAGTTCTAGCACGATTTGAAATGATATATTTATTTACGCCGTGCTGTACTAGAGATTTGCAAAGTTAATTACTGAGCCAAAGGCTTGTATTAATCGAAAGCCAAGTTTATTTTTGTTAAAAGTATAAATCTCTGCTGATTTCAGCATAAAGTGATTTATGCAATAAAAGCAAATATTCTTGTTTTTTAAAATGATAAATTAAATTTATTATAAAATTTGCGATGCTTTGCCTTGAGATGGCAATCTGAAACAATCACTCTTAATTTTGATTCGGTTTGGCTTTTTGCGATCGCTTCTGTAACGCTTCAGGTAAAACTAATTTCCGATTAGGAGCGTTTTTTAAGGGATTTCCAGAAATTAAATGATCTAATTTTTAGAGTGAAGACGTGAGCGGATTCTTCCTCCTGTGCTCCCATTTTACAAGGGAAATATTGCTAGCTCAGTTTCCGGGTCAAAAAAGTGAATTTTCTCTGGAGTTAGAGATAACCATAGTTGCTCACCAGGTTGTACAAATCGGTCTGGTGGTATTCGTACTTGTAGGTAATTGGCTATAATAGCAGGTTTAGATCCCGGTTCGGCAATCTTAACTGCAAGAAAGGAATCGTTGCCGAGATTTTCTACCAAATCTACTTGCACGGGTAGATTTTTGGTGGCAGGCATACTCAAGTTCAAGTGTTCTGGGCGAATACCTAAAATTAGAGCTTTCCGATCAAATTTTTGTAGGGCTTTTGCCCAGACTTCTGGGAGAGTGAAACGAAACTGGGAATGAGCAATCAACTGTGGGGCATGAAATTCTACAGGAATAAAATTCATCGGTGGTGAACCAATGAACTCTGCTACAAAAAGGTTGGCAGGGCGGTTGTAAAGTTCTAAAGGAGAAGCAACTTGCTGAATTTTACCCTCAGACATTATTGCAATACGATCGCCCATTGTCATCGCTTCTGTTTGATCGTGGGTAACGTAAATCGTCGTTGTCCCCAGTTGGCGCTGCAATTTCACAATTTGGGCGCGGGTTTCCGCCCGCAGTTTGGCATCTAAGTTAGAAAGCGGTTCATCCATTAAGAATACTTGGGGATTGCGAGCGATCGCTCGTCCCAATGCAACTCGTTGTCTTTGTCCCCCAGATAGCTGTTTGGGTAAGCGATTCAGCAATGTTTCGATTTGTAACAGTTGAGCAACACTACGTACCTGCTCATTTACCGCCCGTTCTTTCTCAGAAATGTAGCGTAATCCTTTAGGTAAATTTCTGGTCGCCTCCACAAAAAGATTTTCCGCCCATGTCCGAAGATAGGAAGTATTTTCTCCTCTGCTCCTCTGCTCCTCGGTCACTGAGCGTCTTGCCTTGAGCAAAGTCGAAAGGAGCCGAAGTGCTGCTTCCCCTGCTCCTTGGTCACTGAGCGTCTTGCCTTGAGCGAAGTCGAAAGGAGCCGAAGTGCTGCTTCCCGTGCGGCGTAACCCAAAGGCAATGTTGTCATATACTGTCATGTGAGGATAGAGGGCGTAATTTTGAAACACCATTGCGATGTCACGTTCCTTGGGTGGTAGGTCATTGATCAAGCGATCGCCTACCCAGATATTGCCTCCAGTCATCACTTCTAACCCGGCGATTAACCGTAGTAGGGTGCTTTTACCACAACCAGAAGGCCCAACCAGCACCATAAACTCGCCATCTGCGATCGTCAGGTTAATCCGCCGCAAGACATTGACACTTTCCGCACGTGGCGCTAAATCAGTTTTTTCCGCAAGTGTGAGAGGAGATTGGGTTTGTGAGGTAACACTTTCCCCTTTACGTGAGGAAAAACTTTTATAAACGTTTTCTAAAATAACTTGGGACACAACTGTTAATTATTATCACTGGGCATGGAGCATTGGGCATTGGGCACTTGTACTGAGTTCAGCCCGAGCAAAGCCGAGGGGCGTAGCCGAAGTATTGGGCATTGGGCATTGGACAATGTGACTAATGACCAATGACAGTTTAGCGCCCATCATAATACACGTTCAGGGTAAATACGAAAAGTTAAAAAAACAGCTTTTACCATAAAAAGCAAACTATTCTAAATTTTAGGGCTGTCAGCAGGTGTTGTTATGACTACCGATGTACCTAAAAATCTTTCCCAAGACCCAAGCATTAAGCCTGTCCATGACATTGTAGACGTACAAACCACAGATTGTTGCATTGTGGGTGGGGGGCCAGCAGGAGCAGTATTGGCGCTGTTGTTAGCGCGTCAAGGTATTTCTGTGATCCTGCTGGAAGCACACAAAGACTTGGATCGCGATTTTCGTGGCGATACGATTCATCCATCAGTGATGGAAATTATGGAGGAATTGGGACTTAGCGATCGCTTGCTAGGACTTCCCCATACCAAAATGCGCCAAATTAGTATTCAAACTCCTCAAGATGCTGTCACATTCGCAGATTTTAGTCATCTGAAAACCCATTATCCCTACATTACAATGCTTCCTCAGGTGAAATTCCTGGAGTTCATCACCCAAGAAGCACAAAAATATCCTAGTTTCCATTTGGTGATGGGTGCGAATGTGCAGGAATTAATTACCGAAAATGGTGTGATTCAAGGTGTCCGCTATCGAGGAGGCGGTGGTTGGCATGAAATTCGGGCAATACTGACAGTTGGTGCAGATGGTCGCCACTCACGTTTACGCCACCTGGCTGAGTTTGAATCCATCGAAACCTCGCCGCCAATGGATGTCCTGTGGTTTCGCCTACCACGTCAGCCAGAAGACCCAGAGGGGGGAATGGGGCGCTTTGGTCAAGGTAAGCTAATCGCCATGCTTGACCGTGGTGATGAGTGGCAAGTTGCCTATATTATTCCTAAAGGAGGCTATCAACAACTAAGGGCTGCGGGTTTGGAGGAATTAAAAAAATCTGTTGTCGAAGTAGTGCCAGAATTCCAGCAACGCATTCAAAATTTACATGATTGGTCACAAATAGCTTTTCTCTCTGTTGAGTCCAGCCGTGTCAAACGTTGGTATCATCCAGGACTGTTACTCATCGGTGATGCAGCTCATATAATGTCCCCCGTTGGTGGAGTTGGCATTAATTACGCGATTCAAGATGCTGTAGTTGCGGCGAATGTACTCAGCAAACCGCTCAAAAACCGAGAAGTACAACTTAGCGACCTAGCAAAAGTACAACGTGAACGCGAGTTGCCCACACGCATCATTCAGGCGTTTCAAACTTTTATCCAAAAGCGGGTATTGACCCCGGTTCTCACCTCAAATCGCACCTTTGTACCACCAGCATTTTTGCGCTTGCCCATCTTGCGCGACCTTCCCGCAAGGTTGATCGCCTTGGGTGTTTTTCCAGTTCACGTCAAGACTTAATTTTTGGTAAAATTTTTTCTATTTCAAGACTTACATACAAGCAACGGAAAATCGAACAATAGAGAAGCCAGTGCGCCCTTGCGGGTTCCCCGATTTGTTCGCGCAGCGTCTCCCCTTGGGAGAAGCAACTGGCGCGACACAGAGGACACGGAGGAATAAGAGTTTGAGAGGTTTTTTGCGTAAGTCCTATATTTAATGAATTGATGGTACAATTATACTACTCCATACAGAATTCAATGCTCATTTAGTCAGGCGAAGGTGGAGAGCAGCATACTCTATGCTGTTCAAAGCGATCGCTTGGCTTTTATGCTAGAAAGGACTAAAAACTCAGAGTGGATGTAGGAAATTTGTTCAAACATTATTAAAAAATACAAAAGATTAAACCTATCTAGATATTAATTGGCACTACATAGAAAAACCTTCTCTTTTTGAATCAGTACTTTTTGCAGTCAGGAGTAATTTTAATGAACAGCTGCATTTTAATGGCAGAAATTATCAACGAGCCGCAACTCCGCTATACAGCCGATAATCTGGGAGTTACAGAAATGCTGGTGCAGTTTCCTAATTCCCAGAAACCAGAAGATACGCCAGCCACGCTGAAAGTTGTCAGTTGGGGGAATTTAGCGACAGAAATTCAGCAAAACTACCACCAAGGCGATCGCGTCATCTTGGTTGGACGTTTAAGCATGAATACTGTTGATCGTCAAGAAGGTTTTAAAGAAAAACGCGCTGAATTGACAGTGCAACAGATTCAATCTGTTGGAGGTAGTTTTAATACCGATCCATTACCCTCAGCAACCGTAACTCCATCATTCACTGAAACTGCTCCCCGACAACCATCTTCAGCATCTCGTCCGGCACAGAAAGACGTTCCCAGTTACGAGTCAGCACGTCCAGCGCCTACCCCAGCGACAAACCCTGTTGGCGTTGCTCCCCAAACGAAAACTTACGAACCCGTACCCCAACCCACATATGAGCGAACCACTTATCCAGCAGTGAAGGAGGAAGAACCAGATCCAGATGATATTCCCTTCTAAAGTTGGTAGTTAAGCGTATATTCAATTTGCTTATATACTTAGCAAAAAACATTACGATTAGACAATTTTTACAAATAGCCATCTTTTAGGATGTGCTATTTTTTTGTATGCAATCGCTATAGTTTAGCAATCAAGTAAGTTATATCATGTCCGCCTAATTAGTTATAATCCGCGCATCTGTGCAAAAACCAGGAAACCCCCTTTCCCCCTGCTCCCAGCAAGAACTGCCCTTTTGCGGTCTCAATGATAAGTCTTTAACCGGACACAATATTAGGGATAGGAAAGTTATACTATACTTCCCCCAAACTTGGCAGGAAATACTTGGATTACGAATCGCCTTTGCATAGCAACGAGGAAAAATAAGTAAGTCGGTGCAATAAAACCAAACTGTGTGAAGAAAAGTAAATAAGGCTTAAACTCTTTCTCTCCCTGCTCCCTGCCCCCGTTCGGCTACGCTACTTCGACTACGCCCCTCGGCTTTGCTCGGGCTGAACTCAGTACAAGTCACGGCAAGCCTGCTCCCTGCCTTATCCCAACAATAATTATTTATGCCGACCTACTTAGTTGCTAAGAGCAATGTTGCCAGTTCTCGTAAGCAGACTTTGATCCGTTCTTGTTTTTCTTGGCTCATGTCAGTTATAGCAACTACCTTTAAAATAATTCGTAATTGAATTAGTTAGGGATTTAAATCCCAACTAATTTTAGACGGCTAATTTAAAAAATTTAGCGCGGTGTTCCGTTCCTTTTAATTACGAATTACGAATTAGTAATTATTGTTAAAAGCTGATAAGTTTAATGGTGTTGGCGCTAAATCTTTATTTACAAGATTTAAAGAAATTTGCTAACAAATTAATTTATAAAGTTTTCAATCAGTTGCTTAAGCAAGGAAATACTAATGGTATCAATTTTTACACGATGTCTTGCAGAATTCGTTGGAACATTTGTGCTAGTTGTTGGCGGATGCGGAAGTGCTGTTTTTGCAGCAGCATTTCCAGATGCAAAAGCCAATGAATTAGGAATTGGCTTTGTAGGTGTTGCTCTGGCTTTTGGTTTAACAGTGCTAATTATGGCCTACGCAGTTGGTCATATTTCCGGTGCTCATTTTAATCCAGCTGTATCATTTGGTCTTTGGTCAGGAAAGCGTTTTCCTGGTTCTGAATTGCTTCCATACATTATTGCTCAGGTATTAGGAGCAATATTAGCCGCAGGTCTAGTTTATTTAATTGCTAGTGGTAAACCAGGATTTACGCTTTCTGGTTCCAATCCATTAGCGACAAATGGTTTTGGAGTACATTCTCCTGGAGGCTATTCACTGGCTGCTAGTTTCATTACAGAGGTTGTACTTACCTTCATTTTTTTGATTGTGATCTTAGGTGCAACAGATGGTCGTGCGCCAAAGGGCTTTGCACCAATTGCTATTGGTTTGGCACTGACACTGATTCATTTAATCAGTATACCCATAACGAATACATCAGTTAATCCTGCTCGTAGTACTGGTCCGGCACTTTTTGCTGGTGTAGAACTGTTTAAGCAAGTATGGCTGTTTTGGGTAGCTCCAATTTTAGGTGCGATATTGGCAGGTCTATTCTATTCAAAGGCTTTAGGTGAATCAGGCGCACCAGTTGTAGGTGAGGCAGAACGTGAATTTTCGTCTGATGTGGATGATTATTCGCGACGATAATAACCTAAGTTGTTAGTTATCAGACTTTAGGGTATTTGAAACCCGGAGTCAAACGCGATCACAGGCAACGAAATCTACGGTTGCGCTATGCGCAACCACAAATCAAACTATATTTAGACTTTCCTACACCAATTAATAGTGCGTAATTGTGAGTAAATTTATCGCTCACTTTCATCTCACTTTATCTACATAGATAATACTTAAGTGATTTTACAGAGAAAATCATGTGATTTTTCTATATGTAATAAAGTATTAGCTAAATCATTGGCATTTACAATATAAACACCACTAACCTCATTTCTAGGAATATCGACATTACCTTTTGTAAAACAGAGCAGTGCACTCAGCCACCGCGCACTTTAGAAATGTTTTACTTCTGTAGCTTGACCTTTAAGTTTACTTATTAAATCACCTTCGTTAAAATCAAAGGTATTTTTGCCATAGGGTTTACGCAGACGACCACTTTCATAAACTTTAGTGCCACCAAAGGTGTGAAAACAAAATTTACCCACACATACATCAAAACTCTTGTTAAAATCCAAATAATTTTAAGTTAAAATTCCTACCCAACTCCTATGAGAGAAACTGTCCTAGAGGTTCGCAATCTTCAAGTTGAATTTCCCGGTGATGGCAACATTGTTAGAGCTTTGGATGGTATTTCCTTTGAGCTGCATCGAGGTGAGACTCTAGGAATAGTAGGAGAATCGGGGAGTGGTAAATCAGTGACAGCCTTAGCTGTGATGAGTTTGTTGCAAACTCCCGGTATAGTGAGTGGCGGTGAAATCTGGTTTCGTCCTCAAGAGAATGCTAACCCCATCGATTTAGTAACATTGCCTCCTAAGCAAATGCAGTTACACCGGGGTGGCGACATCGCTATGATTTTTCAAGAACCGATGAGTTCGCTTAATCCGGTTTATAACATTGGGTTTCAGCTAACAGAAGCGATTATGCGGCATCAAAATGTGTCAGCACCGCAAGCACGACAAATTGCGATCGCAGGTCTACAAGAGGTAAAACTTCTACCTAGCGATGAGGAGATACAACAGCAGTATATCGATTCGCATCAAACCAACAGCAATTTATCGAAACCAGAACCATCAAAGTTGGCACAATTGGTTAAAGAACACAAAGAAGCCATGCTAGAACGCTACCCTCATGAACTTTCTGGGGGTCAGTTGCAACGAGTGATGATTGCAATGGCAATTTCATGTAACCCATTAATCTTAATTGCTGATGAACCAACCACAGCTTTAGATGTGACGGTGCAAGCGACTATTTTAGAGTTAATGCAGGAATTGCAGCAAAGCCGTGACATGGCAATGATTTTCATCACCCACGACTTAGGACTAATTTCTGAAATTGCTGACCAAGTAGCGGTGATGTATAAAGGTAAAGTTGTCGAATCTGGTACTTCTGAGCAAATTTTTAGCAATCCTCGGCATCCATATACTAAAGGTTTGATAGCTTGTCGCCCCACACTCAACCGCCGTCCCCAAAAATTACTCACCGTTTCTGACTATATGAGTGCAGAAGAGACGCCAACGGGACAAGCAATAATTCAGCCAAAAGAACCCGCACAACCCATAGAAGTGACCACCGAAGAGATTGCTGCAAGATTGGCAAACTTTAATGAAAAGGAATCCCTATTGCAAATCCGCAACCTGAAAGTTGGTTTTCCAGTGCGCGGGGTGTTTGGTGGGACAAAACGCTACAATATGGCAGTTAATGGCGTTTCTTTTGATGTCAAACCAGGGGAAACATTAGGTTTGGTAGGAGAATCTGGTTGCGGTAAAACTACCCTTGGTAGAACCTTGCTGCGCTTAATTGAACCGATGAGTGGTCAGATTATCTTTGAGAAACAAGATATTACTAGCCTCAAAGGAGAACGGTTGCAAAAACTGCGGCGGGAAATGCAAATAGTCTTCCAAAATCCTTTTAGTTCCCTCGATCCACGGATGAAGGTTGGGGACGCGGTGATGGAACCGTTGTTAATTCACGCTGTAGGTAAGACAAAACAACAACGACGCCAGCGAGTAGTCGAACTCTTAGAACGGGTGGGGTTGAGTGCAGATGCAATTAACCGCTATCCTCATCAGTTTTCTGGCGGTCAACGCCAACGGATTTGCATAGCCCGTTCTTTGGCGTTAAATCCTAAGTTTATCATCTGCGATGAATCTGTTTCAGCGCTGGATGTTTCCGTACAGGCGCAGGTATTAAATCTTCTCAAAGAATTACAGTCAGACTTTCAGCTTACCTATATTTTTATTTCTCACGATTTAAGTGTAGTGAAATTTATGAGCGATCGCATTTTAGTTATGAATCGCGGTCAAATTGTTGAAGAAGGCACAGCCGAAAGTATTTATCAAGAACCGAAAGAGGAATACACGCAAAAATTAATTGCTGCGATTCCTACTGGTAGTGCTGAACGGGTGCAAAGTCGTCATCTACGGACTTTATAGTTAAAAGGGCGGTTAGGGATTTCCAAGAAATATAATTATCCAAATAAACGAACCACTCCAGACGCAGAGAAGCCAGTGCGCCCTTGCGGGTTCCCCGACTTGTTCGCGCAGCGTCTCCCCTTGGGAGAAGCAACTGGCGCGACACAAAGAGAGAAAAATAGATAGAATTTTTGCGTCAGTTTTGGGATATTTTTTTATTTGGAAGTCCCTTATACCATTTCTTTGTGAGGCTGCGCCAAACCTTTTTAACTTCTTCTTTTGCGTCCTTTAAACCTTTCTTCCTATGGGTGAGAGGCTTTGATGTTACCAAAAATACTTTTCAAACATCCTCTAACAAATATTTGTGCAAACAAAATTAATTACATCTGCAAGTCCAGACTGAGTTTTTAAATTAGTAAAAATAAAAGGTTTCTCGCCGCGCATTTTTTTAGTATCTCGTTCCATCACACTTAAATCTGCACCAACGTAGGGTGCTAAATCAGTTTTGTTAATCACCAACAAATCAGATTTAGTAATACCGGGGCCACCTTTGCGGGGAATTTTATCGCCAGCTGCAACATCGATGACGTAAATTGTTAAATCTACTAATTCTGGACTAAAGGTAGCAGCTAAATTATCACCGCCACTTTCCAAAAATACCAAATCCAAATTGATAAAACGTTCTTCTAACTGTTCAATTGCCGCCAAATTCATCGAAGCATCTTCGCGGATAGCAGTGTGAGGGCAACCACCAGTCTCTACACCTA
Organism: Nostoc sp.; assembly: GCF_036916735.1. GTDB lineage: Bacteria > Cyanobacteriota > Cyanobacteriia > Cyanobacteriales > Nostocaceae > Nostoc. The sequence continues at coordinate 65,342 of NZ_JBALFV010000054.1, read as the reverse complement.
AAATGCGATCGCTTGCCAATGCCTGAGAACGCACTAAAAACTGAGCATCCTCCTGAGTATAAATATCATTCGTCACCACCGCAATCTGATACTGCTCGCGCAACCCCTTACACAAAGCATCAACTAAAGCCGTCTTCCCCGAACCCACGGGACCAGCAACTCCCACTCTAAATGCATTCATAAGTCATACCATTTTAGATTTTGGATTTTAGATTTTAGATTTTAGATTGTTCAATCCAAAATCCCAAATTTAAAATCTAAAATTTTTCTATCCCTTAACTCCTAAACAACCTTGTGTACTGCGTTTCATGCTGCATACTCGCCAGCGACAAACCCCAACTACAACAGGCGAGTTGATCATCCTCCAATGCGAGAATTTCTAACGCCGCAACCCTAAATAATGGTTGCAAATCTAGTAATAACTGTTGTCCTGCTGTTTGTCCTAGAGGGATAAGTTTCACGCCAGTTGTAATCAAATTACTTGCCCAACTGTGCAGATATGGGAGTAATGCGGCTTTGATAGTGATTTGCCAATGAGCAACGGCAATGCCAAAAGCGATCGCATAATTGCACTGATTACCTATAGCACTGGCAATAGGTATAATCTGCGGTTCTAGTTTACCAAGTAATTGGATCAGCGATCGCCCCATTTGCCAACTAGAGGCGCGTAATTCTTCTGTTTCCCTAGCAGCTGATAACCACAGATTCCAACGGCATAGCGACTCAATATCACCCATTTTTGTAGCTTGCTGCGATCGTACCATCACTGCCGCCTCTAGCCGAATTGCCCCGTAGAGCAACTCTGCTTTTAGCCAATCTTTGAGATGTGTGTGGTTAGCGATCGTACCATTTTCCACTAACATTTCCAAACCTTCAGAATAGCTATATGCTCCGACAGGTAAAGCGGGGCTAGCCAGCTGCAAAATACTCAAAAGATTACTATCAGTGAGCATGATAGTGTTGTCCATAAGCTCCTAATTCTGGCTGAAACGGTAAAATTTCCTCTTTAACTTCTAAACCCAATTGTTCCAACATGGTGCGTAAAACCGAATCTGAAGACAAGCGTAAATAAGCCGGAGTAATTTCTACAGGTACATGGCGATTTCCCAGATGGTATGCTGCCCGTAATAATAAAAGTGGTGTTTGGGCAAAAGCAGTCAGTACTAGTTCTGGTTTGGCAGTAATTCTAATTAAACTGCTATGAATTTCTTCTTGCAAAATATCGCCATCGTGTAAAACAGTTCCTCTAGGTAAATGTAAAAACACAACTTTACCATCTTCCGTTTCAAAACGATGACGACTACGGGTACGTTCTTCTGCTGTCAGCGCCAGAGTAAAAATAACTGCGGCATCGTCATTAGATGGTTTAAGTTGGGTAAATGTCAGCATACAGATTTTTGCCTGAACTTCCGTTTTCCATTATGTTTCTAATTTAACTAATTACGAATTACGTACAGCCCTTTGGGCATGAAAACAGCGTAGCGGGGCGTAAAGCCTTTGGCATAGCTTCTCTACGAGAGGCTGCGCCAACGCTTAATGCGATAGCGTCTCTAAGAGTTGCCCATTACGAATTATTTTCAACCCCATAGTTGTCTTGCTTGATGAAAAGATAAAATTAAACAAACAAAAACAACGAGTTAAACAGGGACAATCATAAACCAAGCTGTTAAGGAAGTACACTGGACAATTCACGATTTAGAAATAATTGTAGGTTGGTTTGAGGAACAAAACCCAAAATTTTACGTGATTTATTGGGTTTCACTTTACTACGGGATGCTACGCGAACGTTCAATCCAATCTACGCAGTTTATGGTTTTAAGTTAAATGATTTTAAAGATTGTTATTACCAAGATATTTGGCTTTTAACTCTTCTAATTCTTCATCTATTTCATTTGTACTAGAAGCCGTAGATGTAAGCTTTGGTGGTTGTATTTTATTTGCTTGAGGTTTGCTGCCACCTAAAAATTGGGTTTTCATTTCCTCTAATTCTAGATCAATTTGACTAGGAGATGGCGATACAAATGTGGGTGGATAATTGGATGGCGATTGAGGTATTGGTTTTGGTGCAATCGCTGGCGTGGCTGCTACTTGCGACTGTTGATTTAAATCTTTGAGAACTTCATCTACTGTTTGATAACGCCGAATTGGAATGCTTTCTAACATCTTGTTGAGAATACGACTCAACTGATTACTAATAGGAGTTTTCAAGTATTGCTGCCAAACCCAAGTATCGTTGTTGGTATTGTATGAATCAAAGGGCGATCGCCCAGTTAATAAATTAATACAAGTAGCACCCAAGCTGTAAATATCGCTGGCAAAAATAGCCCTACCTCTCATTTGTTCAGGGGCAACATATTCTGGGCTACCAATACTTGTACCAGTTTTATTTAAGGCAGTACCAGTAGCAGATTTAGCAGCACCAAAATCTACTAATACTAGTTTGCCTTGAGCATTGCTCTCACGAATAATATTTTCTGGCTTGATATCGCGGTGAATTACATGTCTAGTATGACAAAATTGCAATACTGACAATAAATCATTTAATAGTTGCCGGATTTGGATTTCGTTGAAAGCGCCCCTATGTGCTAATTCCTGGGCTAAGTTTTGCCCGTCGATAAATTCTTGTACAAGATACTGCCGATCTTCTTGGGTAAAATATGCCAGTAGTTCGGGAATTTGAGGATGTTTGCCTAATTCATCTAACTGCACAGCTTCTTGGTTAAATAACTCTACCGCTTTGGCAAGAGTGTTCGTGCCTTGCGCTTGGGGATAAAATTGCTTAATTACGCAGCGTGGTTTTGAAGGTTTATCTTCATCCACAGCTAAGAAGGTTTTGCCAAAACCACCTTGTCCGATTGGTTTGATAGCACGGTAACGTTCTTTGAGGAGTAACTTAGAACCGCAAGTCCGGCAAAACTTGACATCATTGGGATTTTCAGGCTTGGGACAATGGGGATTAAGGCAGTAGCTCATACAGGCGATCGCTCTTATATCTCTTTATTTTACTGGCATTGAGGGTGAGGACTTTTGCGAATGGGTTAAAGTATGAGCGATGTCTATGACGGGCTATTCGGCGTTGCATTAGTAACTAGTACAGCACGGCGGAAATCAAGCCACCATTTTAAACAAGCAAAAACCTTGATATATAAACTTTTGACTTTTGACTTCTGCCTTGCGGTACTACCCTATACCTTCCATAACTGGATGAAAGTAGAAGGCGAATCCCAACACTGTATAAGCAGCTAATAATAAAGTGCCTTCTAGCCAATTAGACCTACCATCGGAACTAATAGTGTTTGCAATCAACACTGACACAACCACAGCGACTAATTCAAAAGGTTTGAAATCCAAATCCATTGGTTGACCCAATACCCGCCCTGCTATAACTAATACAGGCGCAACAAAGAGGGCAATCTGCATACTAGATCCCACAGCTACCGACAGGGAAAGATCCATCTTATCTTTCATTGCCACAGTGACTGCTGTAGCGTGTTCAGCCGCATTACCGACAATAGGAACCAATATCACCCCAGTAAACAGCGCCGTTAAACCTAGCTTAGATGTAGCCACTTCCAGAGAATCGACTAACATTTCTGATTCAATTGCCACTAGCAAGGTACATACTAGCAGCACGCCAACCCATAAAGCCATATTCGGTTTACCATGAGATATTTCCTCAACTTCTGCTTCTGCCTCCGCTACACCCACATCATAAAGATAAGAGTGGGTTTTCATCGAAAATAGCAGCGTTAAGGCATAAACCAAGATTAATACTCCAGCAACAGCAATAGAAAGATTTTGCAGTGTTTGTTGGTTAGTTCCTTGAGAGGTATAATTCATTGCCGTTGGCATCAAAATGGCAATCACTGCCAAATTCATCGAAGCAGCATTCACCCGCGCCACAATTGGCTGAAATGTCTGTTCTTTGTAGCGCAGTCCTCCCAAAAGCATGGAAAAACCCATTACCAGTAGTAAGTTGCTAATAATCGATCCCGTGATACTAGCTTTGACTATATCTATAAACCCAGCGTTCAGCGCCACTAAGGCGATGATTAATTCTGTAGCATTGCCAAAGGTGGCGTTTAACAAGCCCCCCAATGATGGGCCGACTACAACAGCAATTTCTTCTGTGGCTGTACCCATCCAAGCTGCTAAGGGCAGAATTGCTAATCCAGCTGTAATGAAAACTATCAATTCTCCCCATTCCAGAAAGTGGGCTGCTACAGAAACCGGGATAAACAGTAGTAAAGCGAAAAGAATAATGTTTTTGGTTGACATTTGCGGTTTTGGGTTGAGGATATCATTCACAGCGAGCAATCCTAAATTTTAAATTTGGAGTGTTGAATCAACAATCACTTTCACTCAGCACTCCGACATAATACTCTCAACCGCTTGTACAGCAATTCAGAAATTTTACTGTTTTCAGTTCACTACTGTATATGTGAAATTAGATTGCGATATAATGAGTTATTGTAATCTTTTGTTGCAAAACTATGAATTTGAGCCAAAACATTACACTAAAAATGGGGTTTAATATATTAAAAGACAATTAAATTTTGATTGGCGCCCAAGAAGAGAAAACCCCTAACTGAGGCCTTGTTCAATGGCTAATTACTTTGAGCCTTTAGGGAAAGGGCTGTGCGGTAACGCAGATTTCCCACTAGAATAAAACAGCTTTGTCAGAAATTTAGTTGGATTCCATAGTTGTTTATACCGGATTTTGTGTGAAAACTATTGTATAAAGGTTTACGCACAATAGTTTTGCTACAACTGCAAGTTTTTTGTTTTGGATAAATATACATGACTTCTGCTGACCAAATGCCAGCTAACTCTGGCTCAACGTTAACATTACATTCAGATCCCAATAACACCAAGCAAATCGATCCCCTGAGAAAGGCTAATGGTGTTTATGTGACGGTGCATGGTCATTTTTACCAGCCACCAAGGGAAAACCCTTATCTGGACGCAATTGAACGCCAACCGAGCGCTGCACCTTTCCATGATTGGAATGAGCGGATTCATTGGGAATGCTATCGCCCGAATGCCTTTGCCAGAGTCTTAAATGACCGAGGTGAAGTAGTGGGGATCGTCAACAATTATGAGTATTTCAGTTTTAATATTGGCCCAACGCTGATGTCGTGGCTAGAACGCTACGATGTAGAGGTTTATCAGCGCATTTTAGAGGCGGATGCCAAGAGTAGCCAACGTTTGCATGGTCACGGCAATGCGATCGCGCAAGTATACAATCACATCATCATGCCTCTGGCGAACGAACGCGACAAATATACCCAAATTCGCTGGGGTAAAGAAGACTTCCGCTCCCGCTTTGGTCGTGATCCCGAAGGGATGTGGCTAGCAGAAACTGCTGTAGACTACGCCACCCTAGAAGCTCTTGTTGCTGAGGGTATTCGCTTCATTGTCCTTGCACCGTCTCAAGCACTGCGTTGCCGTCCCCTCCCCACTCCAGATGATCCCCATCCTACATGGATCGAAGTCGGCGGTAGTCAGATTGATTCTACCCGTCCCTACCGTTGTTATTTGAAGCCCACACTAGACACTTCATCTTTATCTCTAAGTGCAATTGCCACTAGCCCCAAAGATAGTAGTAGAGAAGGATTACCTTACATTGATATCTTCTTCTACGATGGCCCGATATCGCGGGATATGGGTTTTAGTGATGTTGTTTATAATTCCAGTTACTTTACCGGACGTATCGGTTCAGCAGTTCGTGGGGATCATCGTCCGGCACAGTTAATCTCTGTGGCGACGGATGGGGAAACCTTTGGACACCATAAAAAGGGAACTGAGAAAACTTTAGCCTACGCCTTTACCAAAGAGTTTCCTCAACAAGGTTGGACGGTGACGAACTTCGCCCACTACCTGAGCTTAAATTCTCCTAGTTGGGAAGTGGAATTGAAGTCAGTTACAGCCTGGAGTTGCGCCCACGGTGTCGGCAGATGGGAGGATGATTGTGGTTGCGGTGGGGAAGGCAGTATTTGGCATCAGAAATGGCGTCGTCCCTTGCGGGATGCCCTAAATTGGCTGCGGGATCAGCTAACTGAGGTGTATGCAGAACATGGTAGACAGTTATTTCGCGATCCCTGGCTAGCGCGAGATGAATATATCCAAGTATTGCGCGATCGCTCTGCTAGCAATGTCAACCGTTTTCTCGCCCGTCATCAAACCCACAAACTAACGGCAGCCGAACAAGTAGACGCTTTGCGCTTGTTAGAAATGCAGCGTCACGCGTTGTTAATGTTCACTAGTTGCGGTTGGTTTTTTGAAGAAATTTCCCGTCCAGAGGGGACACAAATTCTACGCTACGCCGCCCGTGCTTTGGAATTGGCAGGGGAAGTAGCAGGTGTGCAGTTAGAAAAAGGCTTCCTTAAACGTCTTGGTTTAGCCCCCAGTAATGTGGATGACTTCAAACACGGTGGGGAAATTTATCGCCAACTCGTGTTAACTGCCCAACTTGGCTTTAAGCAAGTTGCAGCCCATTACGCCATTACTTCCCTATTTACCAATCACAAACCAGCAGAGACGCACAATTCCTTATCTAGAAAAAATGCTGCTGACAAACAGTCTCAGCGTTACCAGAAGCAGGTTTATTGCTACACTGCTAATGAGCTAGATTACCAACTGCAACGTATGGGATCGTTAACTCTAGCTGTGGGAAATTTAAAGCTGGTATCAGAAATTACTTGGGAAAGCGAGCATTTGGTATTTGCGGTTCTGCATTTGGGAGGCTGGGATTTCCACTGTTGCATTCAACAATTTACTGGGCGGCGTGACTACAGCCAAATCAAAGAAAAGCTGTTTGGGGCACTTAAACAAGCTAGTGCGGCTCATACTATCTTGGCGATGACCCAGTTATTTGAAAAAGAAGCTTTCAGCTTACAAAATCTATTTGCTGAAGAACGCCACCGGGTTATGCGGCTGCTTACGGAGGAAACACTGACACGTTTAGGACAGTTGTATACCCAAGCCTACCGTGATAATTATGGTGTGCTGATGGCGTTTCATCGAGATGAAATAGCAGTACCGCAAGAATTGCAGGTTGCAGCAGATATTGCTTTAGGGCATCGCTGTCTGATGACATTACGATCGCTTGAGCAACATATCGCTGATCCCCAAAAGAGTTGGAATTACATCTTAGAATTAGAAGCGATCGCGACTGAAGCAAAACATCTGCGTTGTCGGTTGAATATTCCCGACGGTAAGCAGATGTTAGAACAGTTAATTGCGCGATTGCTGTGGCAATTGTTGCATGATGCCAATGATAGCTTTAATGCAGATATCCAACTATTGGAACGATTGATTGATGTCGGGGATCAACTAAATATTCATATTTCCCTACAGCGATCGCAGGAACTATACTTTAGTTGTCTGCACAGTCAGATAGCGTCGGTGTGTATCACTAACCTTGGTAATGAAGCAGAGAATCAGTGTCTTCAGTTGCTCAAGTTGGGCAAAAAGTTAGCCGTTGATGTCAGCATGATCTCAAGCCAGTTGGGATAGATGTAGTAGGGTAGCACAGCTGTGCTACCATACCGTGTGCTCTATTTATGAAAATTGCTGTAATTCAGTTGGTGTAAAAATATCACACACAGAGAAGGGGAAAATTTTCCCCTTTTCTTTTTAATATCCTTACTTAATCTGAGAGCGATCGCAATGGTAGGGATAAAGCCACTCACACTTGAAGAGTCCGTGAGTATGTTTCTCAAAAAAGGTTCCTGCATGGCGTCCAGGTGATATATCGATCCCAGCTTTCGTTTTAATCTCATATAGCCAGGGAAAGGCTACTACTAAAATAGCTATGATAGCGAAGAGGTAGAGAATCGTAGTTCTAATATTGAGAAATCTTAGGGAATTGCTATTGTGATTTGGAGGCATAGATAATCAGAAACTAATAGCTCATCCGATCCTAACCTAAAGCTGAAAATATCGCCGGAAGCGGGGATCAATGTTGTCTGTTTTCTGCTGGTTGCATTTAAGACACAGGGTTTGTAAATTGCTGATATCATTTTGACCCCCACGGGCAAGAGGAATGATATGGTCGATACTGAGGTTAGTTTCTACAGTAGTTTTACCGCAGCTTTGACATTGGTATTTGTCACGTTGAAAAATATAATTCTTTACTTCCGGCGGGATAGGAATGCGGGAAGTTTTGCTCATTTCTTCTTTAGTTTTGTAGGGTGTGTTATTTCTGAAGTTTAACGCATACAAGATTTAAGCCTTTTCTATCTTTATAACCGTGCTAAAGTCAATATCTGCTTCTAGATACCTATCTAAAGTGGTACTCGGTTATTACTGATACCCTACTGGAAAAAATAAATAAAAGCGAGCGATTGACCGTATTATCCTGTAAGTAAATACTGATGAATAATTTTATATATTACACCACACTCTTAACTCCCTTTTCTACTAGCTTTCAAGATAAGCTTCCAAGCTGGGTACGTCTACCCAACTTGCTTTTTGATGCGATTCATGAGATAAATCCATCAACAACTGAGAATAAATTCCTTCTGACAGCGATGGTATAATTTCCTGATTGTGGTCAATTCCTTGCACCCATTGGTCTACTACACGGATAAATGCCGAAATGCGTCCATCAGCATAATTTTTCGGAAAAATTAACCGATTCGGTATTTCTATTTCTGTTAGAGATTTACCTGGTTGGGAACCCCAAACACGAAAACCATGTATGTAATCTTTTTGATTTTCACTACCCACAATTAATGTACCATGATCGCCATATACTTCTACCCAATGAGTTCTTGGTGCATGAACTACCGCACTGATAGAAAGTTGGCAAGGTGTACCATTTGCTAATTCTAACGTTAATATACAGTTGTCATCTGTATTCACTGGTTTTGATTCCCCACTAACAGGGTCAACTCGTGTAGGAATAGCAGTAGTTAAATGGGCGTTTAATCTACGCACTGGCCCGAATAACCAGTGAATGTAATCGAAGGCGTGGGAACCCAAAGATCCCAATGCACCGCCTCCTTTCTCCTTGTCAGAATACCAATTCCAAGGGCGTGAAGTATCAGCGCGAGAAGAACCTAACCAATCAATTTTAATTAGGCGCAACTTACCCACATAATCTTCTGACAATAATTCAGCAAACAATTGCCATCCTGGTACAAAGCGAAATTCAAAATCTACAGTCGCAATAACACCTTTTGTTTTAGCTAACTGATAAAGTTCTTTAGCCTCAACTGCATTTAAAGTTATCGGTTTTTCTAGTAATAAATGTTTCCTAGCTTGCAATACAATTTTTGCCATTTCATAGTGCAAAAATGGCGGCGTAGAGATGCTAACTGCTTGCACTTCTGGTAATGCCACAATATCTGTAAGTGAGTCGGAAGCGTGGGGGATATTATGGGATTCTGCTATAGCTTTAGCTTTATTTATATCTCGGTGATAAACAGCAACTACCTCAGTCTGAGGATGTGCTTGGAATCCAGGAATGTGAACTTTTTGACCAAATCCAGTGCCTGCGATCGCAATCCCAATCATATTATTATATACTCCTCTAACTATCAAATTTAATTAATAATATCATTTCATTTATCATCTCTAAAATATTTAATTTTTTTTGAAAAATTTAAATATTAAATAACAGAGGTTTAATCATTGTTTTATCGTAAAACTCTCATTGTCAAAGGGTAACGGTAATGCTCACCATTGTAAGCTTTAATAGCGGCAAAACTTACGAGAAACGATTGTAATACCAATTTAACTGAAATTAATGATAAAATTACAATTAATAAGTTATCTAAAGTATTTTTTATTTCATTACTTGAGGCATTACTAGTTATTGCAAAACTCAAGCTAGTGAGGACTATAACTAAAGAGATAGCAATAACAAATAAGGTAGATAATGTTAAAGAAATTTGAAAATTTATAGATTCCTTACCTTGGAAATCAATCCAGGGATATTGTGATTTTTTACATTTCCAGATTATCAATGGAGCTAAAAGATTTAAAGGTAAATATAAGGGAATACCAATAAATACTAAAAACACCAATAATATCCACCCTAATAAAGCCGATAAATGACAAAAGGTCGCCCAGATACGCACTTTTTGTTTAGGTTTTTCTCTCATGGCTTTTTATTTATCAGTGGATTTAGCAGATAATTATCCATTGTAATTCTCTATAAAAAAGCTGAATAAGAGCTTAAAACCTGAATATTCCTCTGTCATAGTATTCAAGAAGAGGTTCTATTTTATAGACTATACCTTTTTCTGACAGTAGCGCAACCTCTAAACCTTTAAGGACTTTATCAAGAGCGATCGCAGAAAACAGCCTGACAGTTTATACTGAGTACTGGCGCAAGCAACCGGATTTTGGGATACCCAATAGCGAGGTTGATATAGAACTTACGCACAAGAGATCCGCTATACGTAGTAAACTTAATAACATTAACGGATTTTCAATATGCGAGTTCAAATAACTGTAGTTGCGATCGCAGTAATGTTAGTGAGTGGGAAAAATCCAGAGGCCCTTGCAGATTCGCAATCTTCTACTCAGGATGGATCTAGTGCTATTGTTACCCCAGAAGCTCCGATCCATATAGAAGAATATGCTAAATATGGTGATTATATAGGAGCGACTTCAGAAGATAACCAGACCCTTGAATTTTCTCAAAAAGTTGTCAAAGACATCCAAATTCGCTTTATTAATAGCAAAGGTGAGTTGCTTGATGATAAAGGTCAGCCAATCCAAGGACGGACTCAGACAGACTTTATCATTAGTTTGCTGAGACTCAAACCTGGTCAGATATTCCGTGAAGATTTACTTCAAGCAGACTTGCAACGATTAAGGAGATTAGAGTCATTTAATCAAGTCAATGTTGATCGAGAAGAAGATGCTTCTAGCATTAATATCATCTATAAAATCAAAGAGCGTCACTTCCCTTCTATAATCTTAGGAGGCGGAAATAACGATGATGTTGGGCTATACGGTCGAGTAGGTTACAAAGATGCAAATATTAGCGGTCTTAACGATAAATTAGATACAACTGTGCAGTTGAGCAGTGAAGATGTCCAGTTTAATGGTCAATTTACCAGTCCTTATCGTCCTGGAGAACCAAACCGCTTAGGCTATAGCATTAGAGGTTTTCGTAGTCGAAATACATCGGGAACGTTCAACGAAGATATCAGATTATCCAACGGCAACAAAGTGCGAGAGGGAAGGTTTGGCGCTTCTGTGGCACTTTTACGAGCTTTTGATGAGTGGGATACATCAGTTGCTCTTAACTATACCAGGATTAGCCTACGCGATCAAGAATATAACGTTGTACAGGTCGATAGATTAGGGAGTCCCCTATCTGTGAGTGGTACTGGCATTGATGATCTATTTACAGTATCATTTGCTGTATCCAGAGATCAACGCGATCGCAAAGACAATCCGACTCAAGGATCAATCCTTACCCTCAGCACAGAACAAGCTATTCCCATTGGATTGGGCAATATTTTCAGCAACCGCCTAAAGGGTAATTATATTCAGTATTTACCAGTCAGTTGGATAGGGAATGGTAAACGAACCGACAATCCAGAAATGTTGGCGATTAATTTACAAATTGGCACAACTATTGGAGACTTTCCACCTGCTGATGCTTTTAATATTGGTGGGCTAAATTCTGTCAGAGGTTACGGTTATGGTAAAGTTGCCAGTGGTCGCAGTTATGGTTTAGCTTCCGTGGAATATCGTTTTCCAATTTTACAGTCAATCGGAGGAGTTCTGTTTACTGACCTCGCCTCAGATTTCGGGTCTAGCGAAACCGTGCTAGGAGAACCAGGAGTGCTGCGAGACAAACCTGGAAGTGGCTTTGGTTACGGCTTAGGATTGCGATTCAAGTCATCCTTTGGTCTGATTCGAGGCGACTTAGGAATTAGCAACCAAGGAGAAGTTAGATTTGAAGTTACCACAGGTCAGCGCTTTTAATCTCCCCATTAGTTTATTGCCTTGCGTTCCTTTGCATTTAAATCTTCTCTTTCCAATCCTTTCTGAACATAAAAAACTCTACGCCACTTGCAGGATGGAGTTTTTGGGCATGGGGAATAAGGCATCTTAGCTGATAATGCCTAAGTTTTTTAATTGCGAACTTGTACTGAGCTTGTCCTGAGTTCAGCCCGAGCAAAGCCGAGTGGCGTAGTCGTAAAGCCTACGGCATAGCTACGCTTAGGGCGCAGCCTAAGAAGAGAAGGGCGTAGCCGAAGTATTGCCAATTGGTATAAGTCCTAGTAAGGTAAAAGCGATGTTTAAGACGATCTATGCCTACGCTACATTTTTATAAATAAATAAAAAAGGTAGGATTTCCTACCTTTTACCCAAAAAAAGCATTTTGTAACCAAATACCAAATTCAATATCACATACGTTTTTGACGTATCTATTGCAAACCTATGACGAGTGTATGACGTTTAATTTGTAATTGATTTCGCAATTACTCCCAGTTGCAATCCAGGCGGATAGCTACCTTCTTCCTTGATGCGCTTAATTTCAACATCCGTTATTCGCAAATTTAACTTTTCTGCCAACGCCCTGACAATATCACCCCGGTCAATTACACCAGCTACAGCACCAGCCGGAGAGAGTACGGTAATTCGAGGTAACTGCTCATTTTCCAGCTTGTTAATTACCTCAGCTATCGTTGTTGCCTCAGCAACGGTAGGTATTTCTGTCAAAGGATGCACAATGCTATGTAAGGTTTGGGTTTCCCATTCACTCCTTTGGGTTAAACGAAAATCCTCAATGGAAACTAGACCCCGATAACGTCCATCAGAAGCAGCAAAATAGACCGGTGAGGGAGTGGTTTCCAACAGGTATAAATCGGCAAAGGATCGCAAAGTCTGGTCAGCATCAATTACCCGAAAGTCACGAGTCATCGCATCAGCTGCTACGACTTTGAGTAGGCTTTCTTGCAATGTAGTCATGTTGTCATAGGTGTTAGCATTGCGGACAGCAAACCAACCTAACAGTGCAATCCACAAACCAACTACTAATTCTTTAGTCAAGAAATCTACAACAAATCCTAAAGCGATCGCACTGTAACCCAAAATTTGCCCAGCCTTTGCAGCCCAGTGTACGGCTTGAAAACGATTACCTGTTATTTGCCATAGTGCTGCTTTTAACACTTGTCCTCCATCTAGAGGTAAGCCTGGAATTAGGTTGAATAGAGCAACCACCAAGTTAATTCTTGCTAAATCTCCAACCATGACACTGAGTGGACTAGTATCAGGTATCACAATAGCTCCCAGCCGGAGCAGTAAAAATAGTCCAATACTCACTACAGGCCCAGCGATCGCTACTTGAAAAGCTTTGAAAGGAGTTTTAGATTCTTCTTCGATAGCAGCAATCCCGCCAAACAGAAATAAAGTAATTGAATTAACTTTGATACCTTGCGATCGGGCTACCAAGCTGTGACCCAACTCATGTAGCAACACTGAACCAAATAGTAACAGTGCCATAACTATTCCAGCACTCCAAGCTATAACAGGCCCCCATTCCTGATAAGCTACTCCAAAGTTGAGAGTTGCCAACCCTAAAATCACAAACCATAACGGGTCTAAAAACAGGGGAATTCCAAATAAAGACCCAATTTTCCAATTTGTTTGCATTACATTGTCCTAAAACTAGATATCGCCAGTAGTTCCTATACTGGAATATTTTCGTATATACTTATACATATATTTCTGAGCATCAATTCAATAGTGCCGAGTTAAGAAATGCTCTTATTTCTAGAATAGACAATTAATGCCTGTGAGCAAAGCTCTGAAGAGGGGAATGAGGCATTGGGAAGAGGCAGAAGGGCAGGGAGCAGGGAGCAGACGGAAAATAAGTAATTTTTATTCTTCCCCTACCTGCCCTGCCCCTGCTCATGAGTTATTTTACTGGAAAAGAACCAAAATCGTTTTTAGGAGTTTTGTATTGATCGCGGCGTTACAAGCAACGCCACGATCATCGCAAAACTACAAACGACCGATGTTAGTCAGTCCTAAAACGATGCCAATGCCGATAATATGACCAAAAGCCATCGCTGCAACGAATGTTGGAATACTGACGGGCAGGATAGGTAACTTGGGGCCAACTAAGGGTTGTTCAATCCTAGTACTTAGCAAAAGAACTACTAAGCTACTGATGCTGATGATGATAGCTACTGTAGGATTCCACGCAGGTGTTGCGGGAACAGTTGCAGCTGCTGCTAGTAAAATAGATGAAATCAAGCTTTTGCCTCCTAAAATGTAGACCTACAAAATTATAAAATTACCAAGGTACAAAAGTTTTTCGGATAGTTTAGACTTTCTTGATGATTATTTTAAATTTGTTAAATTTTCATGCGCGTTAAAATTTGCGGCATCACTCAACCACAGCAGTCTATAGCGATCGCCTCTCTAGGCGCAACGGCATTAGGATTTATTTGTGTGCCAACCTCACCTCGTTACGTGACCACATCCCAAATTCGAGCAGCAGTAGTAGAACTCCCGGCTAATATTGATACAATTGGTGTTTTTGCCAACGCTAGTATCCCCGAAATTAGTCAGATAGTTGTTGATTCTGGTTTGACTGGTGTCCAGTTACACGGGGATGAATTACCAGATTTTTGCTACCAATTACGTCAAGCTTTACCTAATGTCGAAATTATTAAAGCAGTAAGAGTTCGGAGTCTTGAGCATCTTGACACAGTGGCTAATTACACAAATTACGTAGATACTTTACTACTTGATGCCTACCATCCCGAACAACTTGGTGGTACAGGCAAAACCCTAGATTGGACAATGCTAGAGCAATTCAGCCCCAATTGCCCTTGGTTTTTAGCTGGGGGACTAACAGCAGATAATATTGTGGAAGCCCTAAGCCAGGTTAATCCTAGCGGCGTTGATTTATCTAGTGGTGTAGAACGCGCACCTGGAGATAAAGATTTAGATAAAGTAGCCAAGTTGTTTGGGAAATTGGGGAATAGGAAGTAGGGAGTAGGGTAAAATGAGCAAAGGCAAACCAAACAAAGAATTATTATTCTCTTCATCTCCTTGATCTCCCTCATCTTGCCAACTCCCCACTCCCTATTCCTTAAAAGAATGCTGGTTGATGGCGAATCAAATTAAAAAATTCTTCACGGGTTTTGTGCTCATCTTGGAACGCACCAACCATTGCGCTAGTGACAGTCCAAGAGCCTGGTTTTTGAACGCCCCGCATCACCATACACATGTGACTAGCTTCCATCACAACAGCTACCCCTTGAGGTTCCAGAATGGTTTGGATTGCTTCGGCAATTTGGCGGGTTAACCTCTCTTGTACTTGTAAGCGACGGGAATACATCTCAACAATGCGGGCCAGCTTACTCAGTCCCACAACTTTTTGGTTAGGGATATAAGCAACGTGTGCTCTACCCATAAATGGCAGCATATGGTGTTCACACAGACTAAAGAAATTAATATCTCTAACTAGTACCATCTCGCTATGCCCTTCATCAAAGATGGCATCGTTAACCAGTTCTTCAAGGGATTGGGTGTAGCCACTAGTAAGAAATCGCATTGCCTCGGCCACTCGCTTGGGTGTTTTGAGGAGTCCTTCGCGTTCGGGGTCTTCGCCAACTCCCAATATTAGTGTCCGCACGGCATCCTTCATTTCCTCAAGATGTTCCTCTTTTGGCGGGGACACATCCGCTTGTCGCCCGTTGTGGGTGTTGCGATCTGGTCTAGGAGTTATGGCTTCTGCTAAATCAGGAATCAGAGGCGATTGAGAGAAATTGGAACCGTTGGAACTAGCAGTAGTCATGATTCAGTTTTGGTTATGGTTTGAATTTAGTTATAAGTAGAGACGTGATTAATCGCGTCTGTACAGGAGTTATGAGTTTATGAGTTAAAAATTCTAATTCCTAACTCTTAACTTCTAACTCCTAACTTTGCAATTAGAGTGCGCCAGCACTGGGCATTAGGGTCAATTCATCAATAACTGCCTGTTGTGGTAACAGAACTGTATAAAGAATTGACTGAGCGACAATTTCTGGGGTTAACATTTTGGAACGGTCTAAATTGGCATTGACTGTTTCTGTATCCCAAAGTTCGGTATTGACTGCGCCAGGACAAATAGCTGTGACGCGAATGCCGTGGGTGCGTTCTTCTTGTGCCAGGGTTTGAGAAAGGGCTATCAAACCAGCTTTGCTAACGCTGTATGCTCCCCAACTGGCAAACGGCTGCTTGGCGGTAATTGAAGCGACGTTGATAATTGTGCCTGTACCCCGATCGCGCATCGAAGGCAAAATCCCCACAATGCACCCAAACACGCTGGTAAGATTTAAGTCAATTACATGCTGCCAGTCCTCTAGGGGGGTTTCGCTCAAAGTAGCTGTATAGGCTATGCCAGCATTATTTACCAAAATGTCTATATCACCAAAGTCAATGGCGATCGCTTGGATCTTTTCTTTTACTTCGGAGATCCGCGCTAAATCTACAGTGTAAACTTTCGCTTCCACCCCAGTACGCTCGACTGCTTCTCTTACCGCCTCCAATTTATCCGTAGAACGGCTGACTAAAGCGATATCTATTCCCGCTTTGGCAAAGGCTAAAGCCGTTGCTTTCCCAATTCCACTACTTGCCCCTGTAATCAGGGCGCGTCGCTTTTGCTCAACACTCATGGTGTCTCCCAATTTTTTGCCAGTTCCTAAAGCCTATTACCACCCAATTATCTACACTTCTCGGTTTGGATAGATTAAAGGAATCTAAAAATCTGATGAGTTTCATTAAACAACTGCTATGATGCAGTGCAATGATAGCTATACTGTGGGTTTTAGCGGTGAAGACAACAAATCATCGCTTGGAAAACCACGCCGTACACTCAAATTAGATTACTTGATAACACAAAAGCTACTCAATCAAATTGAGTAGATTTATTAAACATGGAAATGCCTATGGCTAGATTGTTAAAAATCTTTAAGCACATAGGCGATTATAGCATTGATGCTCTGCTAATCAATTATTATGCAGCGCTTTTAGTGGGCAACTTCTGTAAAAACGCCAATTTTGCGGAATTTTTCATAGCGCAGTTGACGACGTTCTGGAGCGGTTAAACGATTGAGTTCGTCCAAATTTTCCAACAGCACTTGCTTGAGAGTGGTAGCCGCTTTTAAAGGGTCGGAATGAGCACCACCAGTGGGTTCAGGCAATATTTGGTCGATAATTCCCAACTTTTTCAAGTCATGGGAAATAATTTTTAGAGCAACGGCGGCTTGGGGAGCTTTACCAGCATCTTTCCAGAGAATGGCGGCGCAGGCTTCAGGAGTGGCGACAGTATAAACTGAGTGTTCAAACATGAGTAGGCGATCGCCTACACCAATACCGAGTGCGCCACCAGAACCACCTTCACCAATGACTGTGCAGATAATTGGTACATCTAAGCAAAACATTTCTCGCAAGTTGTAGGCGATCGCTTCTCCTTGACCTTGGTGTTCTGCTTCTACTCCAGACCAAGCTCCTGGTGTGTCAATAAAAGTTAGTATTGGCATACTAAACTTGTTGGCGTGTTCCATTAACCGCATCGCTTTGCGATAGCCGCCAGGGTAAGGCATTCCAAAGTTACGAGCAATATTATCTTTGGTATCACGGCCTTTTTGATGACCCAACATCACCACAGGTTGTCCACACAGACGACCGATACCACCAACTAAAGCCGGATCGTCACCACCACAGCGATCGCCATGCAATTCCATCCATTCATCACTAATAGCCTGAATGTAATCGAGAGTACTAGGGCGACGCGGATGACGAGCGACTTGCAAGCGCTGGGACGGGGATAGACTACTGAAAATTTCCTCACGCAGTTGCATGGCGCGTGCTTCTAGTTGACGAATTTGACCAGAAACATCGACGCCATTTTCTTCTGCAAGTTGCCGAATTTGATCGATTCGGGTTGCTAGTTCTGCTAGGGGCTTTTCAAAATCTAACAGTAGCGGTTTACGCTCGGTAGTTGCCATCGTAGGGGTTATAAGTTACAAGTTATAGGTTTTTCAGAGTGAGGAGTTAGGAGTGATGATTGAGGAGTTAGGTATTAGAAGGAGTGTACTGATAAAAGTGCTTAACTCTTAAACTTTTAACTCCTAACTTTTAACTCCTAACTCTTACAGTTAAACCAACAGTGGTCTAAATCCATGTTTCACTGATACCCGACCAATCTGCTCCATTTTGTCTACGGTAATCTGATTCCGTCCCCATGAAAAGTTCGTGTATAACTTCTCAAATTCCAGCAGCATTGATTCGGCAAAACAAGCAAACAACTGGCGGGCTGGCACGTCCATATTGACTATTTTCATAATTTTCCAGTCAATATCTAGGGAATGCTCTACAATTCCACCATTTAACACATGTACACCAGGATGCTGAATTTTTGTTGCTAAGTTTTTAGGATAGCCACCATCAATCAACAAACAGGGTTGTTTCAAAGTGGTAGGCTCAATTTCCACGCCTTTGGGCATACTAGCAACCCAAACTACAACATCAGCTAAGGGCAGTGCTTCTGTCAAACCCATGATTTTTCCCCGCCCCAGTTCGCCTTGCAATTCTTTAAGACGTTCTTGATCGCGCGCGATCAACAGAAGTTCTTGAACATCTGTTTTCGCATCTAGCCAACGTGTAACTGCACTACCAATATCCCCAGTTGCTCCACATATAGCAATAGTCGCTTTTGATAGATCTATTCCCAATTGTTTTGAGGCTTCTTCCACCTGCTTACAAATAATGTAAGCAGTATGTGTATTTCCTGTAGTGAACCGTTCAAACTCTAGTTTAATATTGCGGACTTGGCTAAACTGGTCTAACTTAAAGTTTTCAAAAATAATTGAGGAAAATCCGCCTAAAGCTGTGATATTAATGCCATGTTTCTGTGCATGGGCCATGGCGTTAAGGATTTTGCGGGTTGCGGCTTTGATCCGACGGCTAGCTAGCATCTCCGGCAAAAAGCAAGATTCTACATACCGTCCTTCAATTTGTTGCCCAGTTACACTGGTAACAATAATGGTATCGACAATTTGCGGTGGGGCGCTGCACCAAAAGTCCAGCCCTTGATCGGCATATTCTGGGTATCCCAATTCTTGAGCTACCGCTTGAGCGTGTTCTAAACTAGTCAGATGTCCAATTAGACCAAACATGTAGTGATTATTAGGCTTATGCTGTCTTGAGGCGTGGAATAATAAGTTGTTTAGCAGTTCTGAGTTTTAAGTCCTGAGTTCTGAAGCTCTGATAAATTTGAAATACTCAGCACTCAGCACTCTTGTACAGACGCGATTAATCGCTCTTGTACAGACGCGATTAATCGCGTCTCTACTCAGCACTTTTTAAATGGCGGTGAGTCCGTAGGCTGACAAGCGCATAATATCGCGAGTCGTGAAACCTATGTTACTTAATGCTTCACCGTATTGAATCATAAAGTCTTCTACCAAAGCATCTTTTTCCATTGCCATTGTGTGGGCATCACCCTCTACTTGGTTAAGCATTTTCCAGACGATGGGTAGGTTATGGCGATTTGCTTGTTCTAGTTCAGCTTTGGATTCTGTGAAGTGTTCTTTCAACCAGACTTCTCCAAAATTGAGGTGGCTGTATTCATCTTTCACTACTCCCTCTGTAATTTTGCGTGCAAAAGCGTCGGCAACGGGGATGTAAATGTTATATGCTGCGATCGCAAAACATTCAATAATTAAAGACTGAATCAACAAGCAAGTAACAATCTTTCCTTCTGCGGCGGCTGTTTGAAAATTTTGGTGTAGTCCAGAGAAAAATTTCTTGGCAAATTCCAAATCTGGGGTTACTTGTAAATTGCGCCCACAAGCTTCAAATCCTTTTTTATGACGACTTTCCATCTTAGATAGGCGAATTAATTCATCATGAGATTCTGGGAGGAGTTGGGCTAATGTGATGTAATTTTCATGGGCTTCTTGTTCCCCTTCTATGACGATCGCATTAATCCGGCTATAAGCATCTTTGTATTTTTCGCTCTTGAAATCTAAATCTTTAAATTGGTCTGTAAACTGCTGCATGGTATGTTTACTCCTGTAAAGGAAAGATTATTTGACACCAGGATTCAATTTACCCCATGAACTCAGGGTAATAATCACTGTGGTTTAATTTAACTTAACAAGTAACTATGTTTATAGATTAACTGTTGCTGGGGGAGATGCTCTAGTACTAGCGAAACAAATGCTTTGCACCTGAAGTTATGTTCAAATCAAACCCAAATCTGAAATCTGGCGATTTTTTGAGCCTAGTAGTGTTACTGCTAGGGGCATTTATCGTTCTACTACCTCTGTTTGTGGTCTTTCTCACCTCCTTTGCACCAACGGCCACCACTTTGCAAAATTTGTCCAAAAATAGCTGGTCTTTAGTTAATTACCGAGTTGCATGGCAACAAGGAAAATTTTTACTGGCGTTTGCTAATTCTACCTTGGTAGCGATCGCTGTGACGGCGTTTCAGATTGTCACTTCCGCTTTAGCTGGTTACGCCCTAGCACGGCTGAAGTTTCGGGGACGCCAAGCACTGCTTTTGGTAGTTTTAGCAACTTTAGTGATTCCCTTTCAGTTATTGGTGATTCCCATCTTTTTGGTTTTAAAGTGGGGGTATCTGATAAATACATACTGGGCACTGATTTTACCCACTGCTGTCAACGGGTTTGGAATTTTCTTGTTACGTCAGTATTTTCAGACAATTCCGGTAGAGTTAGAGGAAGCCGCAGCCATAGATGGGGCGAACCGACTGCAAATTTTGTGGCGGGTGATGTTACCTTTAGCCCGTCCGGCCTTGATAACGCTGTTTTTGTTCACCTTTATCGGTGAATGGAATGATTTATTTAAGCCTTTGGTATTTACGACACGACCAGAGTTAAGGACGGTGCAATTGGCGTTAGCTGAGTTTCAGGAGCAATTTACAAATAATTGGCCGTTGATGATGGCGGCGGTGACAATAGCGACTGTTCCAGTGATGGTACTATTTCTCATCGGTCAGCGTCAGTTTATTCAAGGTATTGCTGCGACGGGGATTAAAAATTAGTATCGCTAACTTCGCAATCACCTTGATACAAGCGATCGCCCTTTTGAAATATTCTCAATCCTATCTACAGTTACTGCAATATCATTTGGTAGTCTGCTAACAGTGCATCTACTAATAACTTCAAAGGTGCATTTTGAGTGACAACTGTGTAATCTTGAATCTCGTTCACTTTAAATACACTTAATCCAGCGTACTTTTAGGATAACATTTTTTCTGATGCCAAGGCAAAGACATCTGCGTGGGTATTTTCCCCGTTGAAGCAAGTGGTGTCAAAATGTTTGTTGCAAGGGCACGAAGCAGAGCGCCAAAAAAGCAGTTTTGCCCGAAGTATAGCGATCGCTTCAAAATGATTGGGAAATTATTAAAACTTCAAGTTTAAAACGAGTAAAATGTAAGTATGTGATATACTACGTCTCTCTCTTACCCTGGTTTTATGGCACTGCCAATTGTTGCAATTATCGGACGCCCAAATGTGGGCAAATCCACCCTGGTTAATCGACTCGCCGGGGAACAAACGGCGATTGTCCATGATGAACCAGGAGTGACACGCGATCGCACTTACATGCCAGCTTTCTGGAATGGTCGGGAATTTTTGGTGGTAGACACTGGTGGTTTAGTTTTTAATGATGATACCGAATTTTTACCACTGATTCGCCAACAGGCAATGACAGCCCTAAGAGAAGCGTGTGGCGCTATTTTTGTCGTAGATGGTCAAATAGGTCCCACATCGGCAGACTTAGAAATCGCCGAATGGATGCGCCAACAACCTGTACCTGTACTACTAGCTGTAAATAAATGTGAATCTCCAGAACAAGGCTTAATGCAAGCTGCTGAGTTTTGGGAATTGGGATTGGGCGAACCTTACCCCATCTCCGCGATTCATGGAAGTGGCACAGGAGAACTACTCGACGAGTTAGTTAATCACATACCTGCTGTTGAAGACATCCCAGAAACTAATGAAATCAAAGTAGCAATTGTAGGACGCCCGAATGTGGGTAAATCGAGCTTACTCAATGCTTTTGTTGGGCAAGAGAGGGCAATTGTCAGCCCAATTTCCGGTACTACCCGTGATGCTATTGATACCGTCATTGAAAGAGAGGGACAAACCTATCGTTTGATTGACACCGCAGGCATTCGCAAAAAGAAACACATAGAATACGGCACAGAGTTCTTTAGTATTAACCGTGCTTTCAAAGCGATTCGCCGCGCTGACGTGGTTTTATTAATAATAGATGCCGTAGATGGAGTAACTGAGCAAGACCAAAAATTAGCTGGACGGATTATCGAAGAAGGTCGAGCTTGCATCATCGTTGTTAATAAGTGGGATGCTGTCGAAAAAGACTCTTATACAATCTACGACTATGAAAAAACTCTGCAATCACGGTTACATTTTACCGAATGGGCAGAAACAATTTTTGTAAGTGCCTTGTCAGGACAACGGGTAGAGAAAATTCTAGAGTTGGTGAAAACGGCGGCTGAATCGCACAAACGCCGTGTCAGCACATCAGTGATTAACGAAGTCTTAACAGATGCCGTAAGTTGGCATTCACCGCCAGCATCTCGTGGTGGGCGGCAGGGTAAGATTTATTATGGTACACAAGTAAGTAGCCAACCACCAACGATCGCTCTATTTGTCAATGATTCCAAACGCTTCAACGACAACTACCGCCGCTACATCGAACGCCAATTCCGGCAACAGCTAGGATTTAAAGGCACGCCCATTATTTTACTATGGCGGAGCAAAAAAGTCCGTGATGCCGAAAGTGGTAATGTTAATAGAGCAACTCGCGTCAAAATAAGTTAGGAGTAGAGACGCAATTAATCGCGTCTGTACAGGAGTTATGAGTTAAAGCCAAAATTGCTAATTATAGAACCCTATGGACTTGAGTTTGATAGCGGCATAAAGTCAGAGAGTTATAAGTTAAAGTCAAAACTCCTAAATAGCAATTGTTTGTGAAACTACACAAAATTAGATTTAGTGAGACAAGTGGCTTGAGCAACTGATTCTATGTAACCTCACAGTTAATCGGTATAACTCCTAACTCTTAACTCCTCATTCCTCACTTCTCACTCCTCACTCTAAAATGGATTTATTGCGATCGCTGCCACTTGGACTTTATTTAGAACAACCCCAAACTTGGTTGCATAAAATCGATCCGCGAGTCAAGTTTGCCTGGTTGATGAGCTTTTTAACAAGCTATATTTTAGCTAACAACTTTTGGCGTGTACTGCTGGTGGTACTATTAATTCTAGCCACCTTGATTGCTAGGATTCCCCGCCGAGTATGGCAGCAGCAAATGGGTTGGCTATTAATGCTATCATTTTTTGTCTTAGCGATCGGAGCCATCAGTCCTGATGGAATGGGTGTAGATTATCAGCCCCGCCTCCCAGCCAATGAACAAATATTAACCCAGCAAGTAAACTCCACTAATATTGTTCAAGAGCCAACAGGTAATCAAAAATATAGCTATGTGCTATTTCACAAAGGTCCAGTCAAAGTAACTCGCTATTCCTTAGATTTGGCTGTACGTCTGAGTACAATTATATTTACCGTAATTTATAGCACCAACCTGTATCTGCTAACAACCGCACCAGAAGAAATTACATCTGGCATAGAAAGCCTAATGCAACCCCTGCGACGCTTCAAGTGGCCTGTCACCGAAATTGCTTTAACTTTAACCTTGTCCTTGCGCTTTATTCCCTTGGTTTTAGAAGAAGTGCAAAACTTATTTCGCTCCGTGATGACAAGGGCAATTAATTGGAAAAAGCTGGGATTGAAAGGAGGATTCAAAGTTTGGATAACAGTCGCACAGAGACTGTTAGAAAATCTGCTCTTACGAGCCGATCAAATGGCGAATGCAATGATAGTGCGAGGTTTTACCAGTCCCAACGAGCATCGAGTGCAGTGGCACGACTTAAAATTTAAAAAGCTAGACTGGCTTGCTATTGCGACTTTAATTTTATTTTGGGGAATACGGTTAGCGATAGGAACTCAAGTCTGATTTTGCACCAAGAAAGTGGTAATAGGTAATAGGTAATTGCATTTTGTCAGTAGTCAGTAGTCATAGTTATTTCTACTCATTGCTAAAAACTGTTAACTAATTATTGACAACGCTTTTAAACAGTATGATCAAGGCTTGGTATTGGCGATCGCTACCCTTAGAAAAGCGCACAGGTTCGGAAGTTTTTGCTGCTCTTTTTCATTCCACCTTTGCACCACGAATTGCTACCCTACTGGAAAGTCCCTACCCAACGCCAATCGATCATCCCCAACTCAGCCGATATTCTATCTGTGCAGGCGCTCCTCGCCTAGTCGATGGCATCCCCCAGATGTGGACACCAGAAGTAGGAGAAATTTTTTCCTTCTTAGAAAAGTTGTTACAGCAAGGGGTAGAGATAGGTAAAAGGGACAAGGAGACAAGGGGACAAGCAGACAACAGAGATAACCAATGTCTTGCGCCCAATGCTCTCCCCTTCATCGGCGGTTGGTTAGGTTGGCTAGGCTACGATGTCGCATGGGGAATTGAACAGTTACCTCATGATAAAATTGATCCCCTGCCATTTCCTATAGCTTTTTGGTATGAGCCAGATTGCTTTGCTGTTTTGGATCACGCACAACAAATTCTTTGGTTAGCCGCCAGTGATGCAAGTGGACTCGATGAATTACAAAAAAAGTTAGTAAAGAAAGATGCAGGGAAAGAATTCTCTGTGTCTCTCCGTCCCCGCATCCCCATGTCTTCTTTGCCTCCTTTGTTTTTGACATCGCAAGCAGATTATGAAACAGCTGTAAACCAAGCAAAAAAATATATTCAAGCTGGAGACATCTTTCAAGCAAATCTTTCATTGCGATTTCAAGCATCTACATCAGCTTCTGGTTGGGAAATTTACCAAGCTTTGCAAAAAATTAATCCTTCTCCTTTTGGCAGCTATTGGCAAACGCCTTGGGGAGAAATGATCAGTTGTTCGCCGGAACGCTTAGTAATGTTGCAAAATCGGCAAGCCGAAACCAGACCGATCGCTGGGACGCGATCGCGTGGTGTCACTCCAGAACAAGATATGCAACTGGCACAAGATTTACTCAGCAACACCAAAGAACGTGCAGAACACATCATGCTGGTGGACTTGGAACGCAATGATTTAGGGCGAGTTTGTGAATGGGGAACGGTTACAGTTGACGAATTGCTGACAATTGAACGATATAGCCATGTGATGCATCTTGTCAGTAATATCAAAGGTACTTTAAAAAGCGAATACACTGCCATTGATTTGATTCGCGCCACGTTTCCAGGTGGTACAATCACAGGTTGTCCCAAAGTTCGTTGCATGGAAATTATCGAAGAACTAGAACCCGTGCGGCGCAGCTTGTTCTACGGTTCCTGCGGCTATTTAGATTGGCGTGGTCATTTAGATTTAAATATTTTAATCCGCACCCTGCTACTAGCCCCCGCGTCTCAAGAAGCAGGGGGAGTAAATTCTTCTTCATTTCCCCACTTAAGACTCATCCCCCAGCACTCAGCACTCAACATTGTCTGGGGACAAGTTGGTGCAGGAATTGTTGCAGACAGCGATCCTGAGAAAGAATGGTATGAATCTCTGCACAAAGCCCAGGCACAACTGGCAGCGCTGAAAATGCTAGATAATCAATAGGGAATAGGGAATAGGAGGCAGAAGTTCTCTAATTTTTAATTGATTTCTTCCCACTGCTAAATTTTGTGCCATTCAGCCACACTTGTGGCAGTATGGAAAGAAGTTGAAAAGTTAGCTGTTGCCGTTGGGAGTTTCAAAGGGTGTTTTCCCTCGCTACGCTAAACTTTCAATAAGAGGGTCAGGACTGTTTTGTGCCTTGTGCCGCCAGGTTGGTGTATTTGAGTCACTAAAGCATTGGGTGAAATCTATCGACAAGCCTCTACTCTTCGAGTCTACGCTTCGCGTTTCATGTTGTAGCATTGCGCTTCACTACCATTAGTAGAGGTCGGCAAAAATCAGCCTACCATTTCATTACAGCCAGAAAGCCCCAAATTAAAGCAAGCGTGAATGCGTGACTTTTGCCTTACGGTACTAGCTTCATCTGCCTATTAAAAACTAAATCAAGGTCTTCGCAACCGCAGTTTTGCATTTTAAGAAAATATTCTGACGAATGTTGGTATTATCGTCTGAATGTTTGGAATTTACTGCGAAAAGATATATATACTCCACCTTGACTACACCTTGACTCTCAAATGAATCCAGAAAACGCAGAAACTTACATAAACCATCCAACTTGGGGTTTACTCTATAAAATCTGTATGGTTGATGAGAACCAGGATTTGTTCACCACACTTTATGCCCAGCGCTTGTTTTTTTTGGTCGCAAATGACGTTAAAGGTGTTAAATTCCAGTCTCTAGGACGTACTGAGGCGAGAATGATGTTGGAAAATCGCTTACGTACCCTGCGGCGTAATGGACAATCTCAGGAGTACGATCAGCTTCAGAGTGTTTTCCAACGCACCTTCCAATGAATAGTTCGATTTCCGAACGTATTGTTTCCATTCGCTCCTCACTGCCAACTTCAGTCAAATTGATTGCTGTTAGCAAGCAAGTTTCTGCCCAGGCCATTCGGTCTGCCTACAATGCAGGAATTCGTGATTTCGCGGAGAGTCGTATCCAAGAAGCCGTCAGCAAACAAGCCGAGTTGCAAGACTTACCGGATATTACCTGGCACTTTATTGGACATTTGCAAAGCAATAAAGCCAAAAAAGCTATTGAACAATTCCCTTGGATTCACTCCGTCGATAACTTGAAGCTGGCACAGCGCTTAGATCAATTGGCGCAACAGCTAGAAGTGAGTCCCCAAGTTTGCCTGCAAGTGAAAATTTTCCCCGATCCCAACAAGTTTGGTTGGAGTGTGCCAGAACTTTTGGCTGATTTACCCACACTCGATCAATACAAAAGTTTACAAATTCAAGGTTTGATGACAATTCCGCCTTCAGGATTAAATGATCCAGAAATTTTGAATGTATTTAATCTCAATCGTGAGCTAGCAAAGAAAATCCAGCAACAGAACTGGTCGCACATCAAAATGGAGCACTTGTCTATGGGTATGTCAGGCGACTACGAACTGGCAGTGCAAGCAGGCGCAACGATGGTGCGATTGGGAACAATATTGTTTGGCGATCGCTCTTAGCCTTTGATTATCAGCCTTGCTCTTCAGTATTAATTAAGATCAGGATTTGATGACAAGAATTTTGTAGCAGACTGGTGCAATTAGAAACAAAGGATATAGTATTGACAAAAGCAATCGCTAAGGGAAAATGGGGTAAAAAGAACTTTCCTTTGAACAAACCTTAGGATATAATCTTGACTCATTATTATGTTTAGGCGATGCACAGACCTTTACAAGAAGTGTCAGTTTATCGCCCTAATCCGTAATATAGGTTACAAATAGCAGTATACTTGCTGTAGTATCCACCGATGTAGCGTAGTTCACGTAGTAGGCATAGCTCCTACTCAATCAATCCTAAGCCAAGTCAATACTGGCTATTCGCACCAGGAGAGTACACAGACCATGAACAATATATTTTCCAAACTCAGAGACTTTGTGGGTCTAAATGAGCAAGTTGAATACGAGTATTACGAAGAAGAACCAGAAACAGATAATAATTACCAAAATCTGTATCAGCAAGAAAATCCCCAACCAGCAGCACCACAGGAAAGCCCAGCCGCTCAGAATCGACGCTGGCGGGAACCAGTGCCTACAATGGGAGATGATATAACAGCAGGTTCAAAGCCAATGGGGAATGTGATTGGTATGCCAGGAGCAATTAATGGAATTTCGGAAGTTTTAGTACTCGAACCACGCACCTTTGAAGAAATGCCCCAGGCAATTCAAGCGTTGCGAGAACGCAAGTCAGTGGTATTAAATCTGACAATAATGGACCCAGATCAAGCTCAACGGGCAGTAGATTTTGTTGCAGGTGGTACTTACGCATTAGATGGACATCAAGAGCGCATCGGTGAAAGCATCTTTTTGTTTACGCCAAGCTGTGTCCAAGTTAGCACTCAAGGTGGCGTTCTTCATGAAGTACCACAACCGCCAGCACGTCCCTCTCGTCCTACAGGTTCTCCCAATCAAACCTGGGGCAATGAAACTAACCGGATGGCACAATAAAGTTAAATTAGTTGTTAGTCCTTTGTCCTTTGTGATTAGTCATGGGTTTTAATAGTAGTGACAAATGACAAAGGACAACCGACTAATGACAAATGACAAATGACTATAAAATTTGGTTTAATTGGTGGTGGGGTAATGGGAGAAGCGCTCTTATCCCGCCTTATTGCGCGTGGAATTTATCAATCATCAGAAGTCATAGTTAGCGAACCGCTATCTTCACGGCTAGATTTTTTAAAACAGCAATACAATGTTGCTGTGACGACAGATAATAGCGAGGTTTTCACCCAAGTACAAGAAGTTGTTTTTTTGGCAGTGAAACCGCAGGTATTTAGCGCGATCGCTCAAGAATTAACAGATATTGATATTCTTAATAAAGAACGCTTACCCCTAATCATTTCCATATTAGCGGGTGTGCCTTTAAGTCAGCTAGAAGCTGCATTTGTGCAATTGCCAGTTATCAGAGCAATGCCCAACACCCCAGCAACAGTGGGAGCGGGAATTACCGCTATCTGTTCGGGTGCATACACCAATGCCAAGCACCACCAAATAGCACAGCAAGTTTTCTCTGCTGTTGGGGAAGTCGTAGAAGTATCAGAAGGGCTGATGGATGCAGTCACAGGGCTATCTGGTAGCGGCCCGGCTTACGTGGCGCTCTTGGTAGAAGCACTTGCTGATGGCGGAGTATCCGCAGGTTTACCTAGAGCAATTGCTAATCAACTAGCCTTGCAAACCGTACTAGGAACAGCAAAACTGTTACATGAAACCAAAATGCACCCAGCAGAACTCAAAGATCGCGTTACTAGTCCCGGTGGTACAACCATTGCGGGGATTGCCAAACTAGAACAGGCAGGATTTCGTTCAGCTTTAATAGAAGCAGTCAAAGCTGCCACAGAGCGATCGCAAGAGCTGGGAAAATAAGGGACTGGGGACTGAGGACTGAAATTATTCTCAATACCCAATCCTCAATCCCTAACGAAGTTGACAAAAGACTCGTTAGTATAGTAAACAATCTGGTTGCAAATGTGATTGAGTGAATTATCCTGCACCGTCTCCAGAACTTGATTTAGGGTCTATATTTCCCTTTGATCTAGATCAGTTTCAAAAAGAAGCGATCGCGTCCCTGAACGCTGGGCGCTCCGTAGTCGTATGCGCCCCCACGGGTTCGGGCAAAACATTAGTCGGGGAATACGCCATTTATCGCGCCCTAGCGCGAGGGAAACGTGTGTTTTATACTACTCCCCTAAAGGCGCTGTCGAATCAAAAATTACGTGACTTTCGAGAAAAATTCGGGTTTGATCGAGTCGGACTGTTAACTGGAGATGCTTCCATTAACAGAGATGCACCGATTTTAGTGATGACTACAGAAATTTTCCGAAATATGCTTTATGGCACACCCATTGGGCAAGTCGGCATCTCATTAGTAGACGTTGAAGCGGTGATACTTGATGAATGCCACTACATGAACGATCGCCAGCGCGGTACTGTTTGGGAAGAATCAATCATCTATTGTCCCCGAGAAGTGCAACTAGCAGCCCTCTCAGCAACGGTTGCCAATAGCGATCAACTCACCGACTGGCTCAATCGTGTTCACGGCCCAACTGACCTAATTTACTCCGATTTTCGCCCAGTCCCCTTGGAATTTCACTTTTGTAATCCCAAAGGTTTATTTCCCCTGCTGAATGATAGCAAAACCAAAATTAACCCCCGCCTTATTCAGAAGAAGAAGGGGAGAGGGGGAGAAAGGGAGAGGGGGAGAAGTGGTAGACCTGAGGCTCCTAGCATAATTTTTATCTTGAGCCAGTTAGAGCAACGGGATATGCTACCAGCGATTTACTTTATCTTCAGCCGCCGGGGATGTGATAAAGCGGTGGCGGAAGTGGGTGATTTATGGCTGGTAAATAATCAAGAGTCCCAGATTTTGCGGCAACAGATTGATGACTTTTTAGCCCGCAATCCTGAAGCAGGACGTTCTGGACAAATTGCACCTCTATATCGGGGAATTGCTGCCCACCACGCTGGGATTTTGCCTGCTTGGAAAGCACTGGTAGAAGAACTTTTTCAGCAAGGGCTGATTAAAGTAGTATTTGCCACTGAGACACTAGCAGCGGGAATTAATATGCCCGCTCGGACAACGGTAATTTCTACCCTTTCCAAGCGCACCGATACTGGACACCGCCTGTTGAACGCTTCCGAATTTTTGCAAATGGCTGGACGAGCAGGCCGGCGAGGGATGGATAAACAAGGTCATGTGGTGACAGTCCAAACCCCCTTTGAAGGAGCTAAAGAAGCTGCATATTTGGGAACATCCAAGCCAGACCCTCTAGTAAGCCAATTTACGCCTAGTTATGGCATGGTACTCAACTTGCTGCAAACACACACCCTAGAGCAAACCAGGGAACTGATAGAGCGCAGTTTTGGGCAGTACATGGCTACCTTGCATTTAAGACCAGAATACGATGAGATTGCCGAATTGCAAACCCAATTAGCTCAACTTCATGAGCAAATCGTCGCAGTTGATGAAAATGAACTAGCTATTTATGAGAAATTGCGGCAACGCCTGAAGGTGGAACGCCAGATATTGAAAACTTTGCAAGAGCAAGCACAGTCAGACCGCCAAGAGGAATTGGTGATGATGTTAGGCTTTGCAGTGTCAGGAACTCTGTTAAGTCTCAAGGGCAAAAATATCACAGTATCTTCACCTGTAACCGCAGTGTTAGTAGGAAAATCACCTGGTTCTGGTCAAGCTCCTTACTTGGTATGCTTGGGGTATGATAACCGCTGGTATGTAGCAACCACAGGGGATGTAGTTGATTTGTATGCCGAACTGCCGCGAATTGAAGTGCCACCTGATGTACTACCACCGCCAGAGATGCCTTTGAAGCCAGGACAATCGCGCCGTGGTAATGAAGAAAGCTTTGCGATCGCCGGGCGTATTCCCAATCCAGTAGAATCTTTGCATCTGGCACCAGAAGTAGCAGAACAACTCAGTCGTGTTACCGCCATCCAAGAGCAATTAGATGCTCATCCCCTACATCAATCAGGCAATGCTGCAACGCTTTTCAAGCGCCGCGCCCGCTATGTTGAACTAGAAGCCGAACTCGAACAGTTACAAGGGCAAGTAGAGCAACACTCACAACGTCATTGGGAAGAGTTTCTTAATTTAATTGCAATTCTGCAACACTTTGGTGGTTTGGATAACTTAGTCCCCACAGTATTAGGGCGAATCGCTGCCGCCATTCGGGGTGAGAATGAATTGTGGCTAGGCTTAGTATTCGCTAGTGGTGAATTGGACAACTTAGATCCGCACCATTTAGCAGCAGCAGCAGCAGCTTTAGTGATGGAAACGCCTCGTCCAGATAGCAAGGTTAACTTTGACCTTAGTAATGAAGTGGCAGAAGCCTTAGCAAAATTGCGCGGAATTCGCCGCCAAATGTTCCAACTACAACGGCGGTATAACGTAGCGCTGCCGATATGGTTGGAATTTGAGTTAATTGCCCTAGTAGAGCAATGGGCGCTAGGAATGGAGTGGATAGAACTGTGCGAAAACACCACCTTGGATGAAGGCGATGTGGTGAGAATTTTACGGCGGACGTTGGATTTATTATCGCAAATACCCCACGTTCCCCATTTGCCAGACTCTTTCCAACGTAATGCCTATCGGGCGATGCAGTTGATTGATAGATTCCCTGTAAATGAGGTGGTTGAATAACCCTATTTTGTCAGTCTCAAAAAACAATAATCTCAGCAAGATTCTAAAACTTTGATTGAGCCAAGCTTTGAGCTTTTATTTTCTAACAGTAACTGAAATTTCTAGTTAAAATCGGGAGAATCCAATTGTTGAAAGCCTTTCAACGATTGGATTCTCCCAAAGGGTTATGCCCAACAAGGACACTTTGCGATCGCCTTCAAACGCAAGTTCGGAATTACACCGAGTGAATGTTTGTCAGGTAAAAAGAATATTTCTCACCTTTAATGCAGCTACGGTTATACTTTAGGTCTTGAAAGAGGTACGCCCTTGACAATCATCAGCTCTATTGGTTGGAAGCTTTAACTTACTGTTGTGTTGATCATCGGCTGAACAACGTGTTGCAATGTTTGAAAGGACTAGTACCGCTACATTACCTTTATTTTTAATAGAATAAGGGGTTTGAAGTATTACTACAAACCCCTCCAACAATCAATTTACATTTGACCAAATAATAGTAGTGGTACGTAGTTAAAAATGCTTTTTTGGTTTCGTATATATTCTGTACGTAATTAATCACGTATATCTAACAAAAGTTATAGTCGCTATCAGCGCTATTCAATCTTAGTAGACCAAGTTTCCAGTACCCTGCAACTGACGCAAAGAATTTATACATAATGGACAGTCGCAGCCAAATACCCTAATTGCAGCGTCGCTTTCCTCTTCAGTAAAGTTCAACATGGCAACATTCCGATCTGATACTGATGTTACAATAGTTGAGGAACTTGTAGAGGTATACGGGCGTTTTCTCTCTGAATCTCGAATGCACACAAAATCTTTTCCACCATGTGGGTTAGTGATACAGGTACGACCGTCTTGTGTGTGCAGTAATCTCTGTGTAATACTACCACTAGCATGGGCAGGATGAAATGTCACCAGCGTAGACATCATTGATACAAAAATTGAGGAACTGGAAAGCAAATTCAGAAGAATTTTTTTGTTCATAGATTTCCTTGAGAAAATTGTCTATCTACTAGATTAGGGTATTCGATTAGCTTTCAAACTTCAAGTAAATTTTCCCTGAGAATAGCTAGATAGACACTTGTTCTCCAAGAAAGTTCCATTTCAACACCAGTTCAATCGGAAATTATTTACTACATCATAATTCAGCAATCAAACAGGCTTGATGCCTAGCTATTTTGACACAACATTATGTAATACAGCAAATTTAAATCCTCTGTATATTACCAAGACAATTATTATTTGCTTGATGTTAAGTATAAGAGCTTAATTAAATTAAAGCTCGTACTTAGCGGCTCTAGCCCTTTAAATTATTATACAGAGCAATAAATCGCTGACTACAAACAAAAGTTATATATTAGATAATTTTATACATTTTAAAGTCAGTATAGCTATCCTGACAAAATTATAAATATTAATTTTAATAAAAAAATAGTGTATGTACTTAGTAATAAATTTGAGATAGATTCTCATTCTTAAAATATAAACTTGTAAAAAATTCTTTTTTTCATTACATTTAAAAAAGGCTCATATCTCAATTAATTTATTGGTATACATAGAAAAAATGAAGCAGAAAATACATTCAAAATCTTCAGATTGTTGCAGTTGTAAACATGAGCATCACGAGAATTATAACCATGTTCATAATCACAATCATGATGAGAATCATAACCATGACCACAATCATGAACACGGGGGAGAGTTCAACCTGAAAAATGAGATATTGCCTTTGGTAGCAATTTTAAGTTTATATGCGCCTGGTGTGATTTTTGAAAATCAATTACACAATACATTTTACTCAATAGGTGAATATTTGCTTTTTATTCCTGCTTACTTATTAAGTGGATGGAGTGTTTTAAAAACTGCTGGGCACAATATAGTCAAAGGTAGAGTATTTGATGAAACTTTTTTAATGACAGTAGCAACATTAGGGGCGATCGCAATTCATAAATTACCTGAAGCGGTCGGAGTCATGCTATTTTACAAAATTGGAGAATTGCTCCAAGATATTGCCATCAGTCGCTCCCGTAATTCCATCAAAGCATTATTAGAAGTTCGCCCAGACTATGCCAATATCCAACGAGAGGGAGAACTGAAAAAAGTATCACCAGAAACAGTAAAGATTGGGGATATTATCGTTGTAAAACCTGGAGAAAAGATTCCCTTAGATGGCGAAGTTATAGATGGTAATTCGCAAGTTGATACATCTGCATTAACTGGAGAATCAGTACCACGAACGGTAAGAATTGGAGAAACAGTTTTTGCTGGGACGATTAATAAAATAGGTGCGCTCGTCATTAGAGTCACAAAAATATTTGATGAATCTTCCATTGCTAAGATTTTAGACTTGGTGCAAAATGCCAAAAGTAAAAAAGCAGCAACAGAAAAGTTTATTACTAAATTTGCCCGATATTATACCCCAATAGTAGTTTTTACATCTTTAGCAGTTGCAATATTACCTCCTTTATTCATTTCGGATACAACTTATTCTGAATGGGTTTATCGTGCCCTAATTTTACTAGTTATCTCCTGTCCGTGTGGACTCGTTATCAGTATTCCATTAGGTTACTTTGGAGGTGTAGGAGGTGCAGCTAAAAGTGGTATTTTAGTCAAAGGCTCTACTTTTTTAGATAGTTTAAATGCAGTTAATACAGTTGTTTTCGATAAAACTGGGACGTTAACCAAAGGGGTATTCAAAGTAATAGAAATAGTTCCATTAAATGGCTGGACTGAACAAGAACTGCTGCAATTAGCTGCCAAAGTAGAATCGCACTCAAATCATCCCATTGCTCAATCTATCTGTAAGGCTTATGATGGAGAAATTAATGAATTTGAGATCAAAGATTATGAAGAAATAGCAGGTTATGGAATTAGAGCCAAGGTTGAAAATAGGGTAGTGATAGTAGGAAGCGATCGCTTATTGCATAAAGAGAATATTGCTCATGATAATTGCCAGTTAGAGGGAACAGTGATTCATTTAGCAGTAGATAATATTTACGCTGGCTATATTGTCATAGCTGATGAACTCAAAGAAGATGCAAGACTTGCTATTCAAGCACTCAAGCGAATGGGTGTAGAGAAAACAGTAATGTTGACAGGAGATAATCAAGCGATCGCTTGCAGAATTGCTCAACAGCTTGGTATAGATACTTACGAAGCAGAGTTATTACCTGAAGAAAAAGTTAATGCCATTGAAAAATTACTCAGCATCGCTGGCAAGCATGGTAAAGTTGCCTTTGTTGGAGATGGAATTAATGATGCACCAGTGATTGCTAGAGCAGATGTTGGTATGGCAATGGGTGGATTAGGCTCAGATGCAGCAATTGAAACTGCGGATATTGTAATCGTGACAGATGCACCATCCAAAGTGGCAAAAGCAATCGAAATCGCCAGAAAAACTCGTAAAATTGTTTGGCAAAATATTGGGTTTGCGCTAGCAATTAAAGGTGTATTTATTGGATTAGGTATTTTAGGGATAGCGACAATGTGGGAAGCTGTATTTGCTGATGTTGGAGTAGCAATGCTGGCAATCTTAAACGCAACTAGAGCGATGAAATAAAATTTTTGAAAATTGGGAATCTGTAATTGAAAAATTGTAGTAGTTAAATTATGAGTACTTATCACTCATATTCTGCTACTTAATAGTAAAACCTATGAATCCATCAATGAAAGGCATTGCTACAGCTACTTTAGCTTTAGTGTTAAACTATTCAGCTAATCCAGCCTTTGCACTACCCCAGAAAATCAATCATCCAGTTACTATTGCTAAATTGCAACCCTTAAAAGATACCTTAATTGTTCCTGGGGAACGAGTTGGCCCGATAATACGCACAACCACTAAGCAGGATTTAGTCAAACTGTTTGGTGTATCCCGCCTCGTTGATAAAACTATTTCTGGTGCTGAAGGAATAGGTAGTTTTGCAGCTACTCAGTTAAATCTAAATCAAGGGCGCTCTCTGCTAGTAGTCTGGAGTGATAATACTCGTACTAAACCTCTAGATGTACGTAACTTGGGTTCAGCTTGGAAAACCCGCGAAGGTATTGGAATGGGAACCCCTTTGAGCGAATTACGTAAAAAATTAGGTGATTTTAAACTTTATGGATTGGCGTGGGACTACGGCGGTACTATTTTGTTGGATAGTAGCCGATTATCTAGCTATCAGGGCAAACTCATCCTACGAGTAGATGCTGCTGCCAATGCTGCACAGAAATATCCTAATGATTACCAAGCAGTGTCTGGGGATAGTACTTTTTCTTCTAGCAATCCCCATTGGAAACCTCTGAGAATCAGGTTA
This sequence comes from Nostoc sp., assembly GCF_036916735.1. Lineage (GTDB taxonomy): Bacteria > Cyanobacteriota > Cyanobacteriia > Cyanobacteriales > Nostocaceae > Nostoc. Next base: position 29,151 of record NZ_JBALFV010000054.1, on the reverse strand, counting down.
GCAGAAATCATCGTCGTACTCAACCCAAGTCAGTAGTGCAACGCTAAATATTCAGTTTTCATTATTAGGCGATCGCATTGCTCATGTACCGCATGACAAACCAAACTTTTACTAACGGTTATGCATTACTCATTGGGCGTAGGTGCAGATTTACCTGTCAGAGTCAAAGATCAACGGCTATACGAGATATACTGATTGATGGCGATCGCGCCGCCTATCCATCAGAACAAGTTACACTGCTAACCGAAACCTCTGCAACTCGGCAAAATATTCTTGCAGCTTTTGACCAAATCATCACCCAAGTCAATCAAAATCCTGATGCAATTGTGATCATTTAGGGAGCAGTGCTCCAAAGTTAGGTGCTAAAAATTAGGGGTATAAATCACTAATTGGAGAAGAATTTCTCGCTTTAGCACCCAAAGTTCCAATCCAGACACAAGTAAGTCTTTTCCCTTTAGCTGAAGCTAATGAAGCTTTGAATACACTTCGCAATGGCTTATTTGAAGGTTCGGTAGTATTAATCATTGATGGCAAAGGCTCTAGTTGAAAAATCGGCAGCAGCAAGTAGAGAAAAGATATTTTTCTTTACAAGTACCTAAACATAGAGCTTGATAGTTGATAAATTTCTGCCTGTTAACTCTGTCATTTGTTAGAGTAAACAATCGTTCGTGTTGACTAGCATGTGAGTGCTGTCCTTAGTTCCTATACATGGAAGAGAGCGATCATGGCTACCCTTGAACAATTGCAAGCATGGCATGAATTGGCACAACAACTGCGGATTGATAGTATTCGTGCCACCACCGCAGCCGGATCTGGTCATCCCACCTCCTCAATGTCAGCTGCTGACCTGATGGCAGTGCTACTTGCCAAACATCTGCGTTACGACTTCAGTAATCCGCACTCCCCTAACAACGATCGCCTGATCTTCTCAAAAGGACACGCATCACCGCTGTTGTATTCAATTTATCGAGTGGCGGGAGTAATTGATGATAGCGAATTGATGTCCCTGCGTAAGTTTGGTAGTCGCCTAGAAGGGCATCCAACCCCAGCATTACCTTGGGTAGATGTGGCAACAGGTTCATTGGGACAAGGACTGCCGATCGCTGTTGGTATTGCTTTAGCTGGAGAGTATTTAGACAAGCTGCCTTACCACACCTGGGTTTTGTTAGGGGATAGTGAAATGGCGGAAGGTTCTATTTGGGAAGCCTTTGAACACGCCAGTCACTACAAACTGGCAAATCTGATTGCCATCCTCGATGTCAACCGTTTGGGACAGCGAGGTGAAACGATGCTAGGCTGGAACACCCAAACATACTGCGATCGCGCTCTTGCTTTCGGCTGGAAGGCAATTGAAATCGACGGTCACAACTTAGAAGAAATTGACGAAGCATACACAGCAGCGATCGATAACCCCAACTGTCCGACACTGATTGTGGCTCGAACAAAGAAGGGCAAGGGTGTTGCAGATTTAGAAGATGTTGGCGGTTGGCATGGAAAAGCCTTGAAACCTGACCAAGCAAAGGCAGCGATCGAAGAACTAGGTGGTGAACGTCAAATCACTATTGCCGTTTCCAAACCTAATTTACAAATCCAAAGAACTTCAATTGGGCAATTTCAAGCTCTCGAACTTCCTAACTATCAAAAGGGAGATTCAGTAGCAACCCGTAAAGCTTATGGGGATACCTTAAAAGCTCTCGGTGCGTCTCGACCAGATGTAGTTGCCTTAGATGGTGAAGTAAGCAACTCCACCTACGCCGAGGAATTTGCCAAAGCTTATCCTGAGCGCTATTTTGAGATGTACATTGCCGAGCAGCAAATGGTTGCCGCAGCAGTGGGGTTACAAGTGCGCCAGTATAAGCCCTTTGCTTCCAGTTTTGCGGCATTCTTAAGTCGTGCTTATGATTTTGTGCGGATGGCTGCCATTTCTCGCGCCAATATTAAACTTGTTGGTTCTCATGCAGGAATTTCAATCGGTCAGGATGGTCCTTCACAAATGGCACTGGAAGACTTAGCTTCTTTGAGAGCGGTATACAGTAGCACTGTGCTTTACCCTAGTGATGCCAATCAAACTGCTAAACTTGTCGCCCAAATGGTCGATTGTGATGGGATTGTCTACCTACGCACAACCCGTGAAAGCACACCTATTCTCTATGAAGCTGAGGAAGATTTTTCAATTGGTGGCAGTAAGGTCATCTGTAGTTCCGAGCAGGATCAAGCAGCAGTGATTGCAGCAGGTATTACGGTACATGAAGCACTTAAAGCATATCAGCATCTCAAGCGGGAAGGGATTACGGTACGCGTTATCGATGCTTACTCAGTCAAACCAATTGATGCTACAACTTTGCATCAGGCTGCGCGTGATACCCAGGGCAAACTCGTTGTAGTTGAAGACCATTGGGGCGAGGGTGGACTAGGAGCTGCTGTCCTTGATGCTTTTGTGGATACAGATGCTGCTTCTCCTTCTAGTGGATTGCCACTAAACCTAATCAAACTGGCAGTACGGCATCTGCCTGGATCTGGTACTCCAGAAGAGCTACTTCATGCAGCAAAAATTGACGCTTCTGCTATTGTCGAGGCTGTGCGATCGCTTGTTAAACAACCTGCTTGGGTATCAACGAAGTAACACCCACGATCTCCTTTTTAATCAAAGGTAGGCCAATGAATGTATTGCTGCTTAATGTGAGTAGTAACTAACTTCTAATTTGAAGTGATAAGTTCCCAACAGATATCGCTGTGCTCCCTTGAGCAAGGTCACAAATTGGTCAGGGGCAGCATTAAAAATATTGTACAATGACAAATTAAATAGCCTCGAGAAAATTTAGTCTGCATTGCAATCATGAAACTATGTAAATATACAGTTATTTGGCTGATGAAAATCAGGATTTCCTAACCTAGAAAATAAGAAAAACATAGATATTAACTTAATTGGTGTTTGTTTATACTATTTCAAATTTTTGTAATGGTTATACTCATAACTTAGGTTCTACCTGGGAATTAGGAAGTGGCTTTGCCACTTCTTTTTATTTATGTGGTATAAAACTTACGCAAACTCTACGATTCTTAGCATTCTTCTCTAACAAGACGCTACGCGTTGGCGGAGCCTCTCTTTAGGAGGCGTTCTTCTCTAACGAGACGCTGCGCGTTGGCGGAAGGCTCTCGTAGAGAAGGCGGTTCGATAAATTAAAATTTTTAGCACTTTTTGCGTAAGTCCTATGGTGGCTCAATAAAAATAAATTAAAAGTTAAAAGTAATTTCATTGAACTTTTATTAATTGTTCTACCATTTGACAAAATACCTGCTATATATACATTTTTAAGGGCATACAGTTGTACGCCCCTAGAACTGATTTATTTGTTGCAAAGATTGTTAACAATGCTATGATTTCGTGTGCACTTAATTGATGAAGCAGCCTGACGGAATTCTGTGCATATAGACATGATATTAGTCATTACTCATTTCATCTTGCCACCTCTCACGCTTGGGCTTGCTCTCCACATCACGCGATCGCATTTCTTGCCAAGTCCCCCACATTAAAGATTGCTGTTTTTCAACATAGTTAATAAACTGCATAATTGAGTAATCTTCTTTAATGGGAGTTTTCAAATCAAACTGAATTGTTTGAAGAATCTTGATGTCACCCATAAGAAAGTACTTAGCTGCAATCTTAGTCAGCCATAGGACAACTCGATTGCATAACCAATCGAAAATTCCTTTACGTTTTTTAGTCATCAACAGAACTTGACCTTCAGTTTTCCCCCCTTCGTAGAGACGAACTGCAACCATCATGTGGATATGTAAGAAATCAGGGCCAATTGTGACAATGCCAATGCTACCGTACCAATAGCAAATACTGTAAGTTATGACATTTTTGTAGAAAAGACGGATGAGCTTAATTAAAAAGAAATTGTCTTTGATGGGTGTAGTATTACTGAAAATAATCGCATTTTCGTTTAGTTCGTGTCTTTCAAAAATAATTTCTAGTGGTAATTTGTGAACTGTATTGAGGTGTTGAGCATCAATTGCATTAATCATTACCACATTAGGGTGACAATTCAGCAAGAAGCGGGAATGAATGGCGACATGACACTCTTTTTGCTCTAACTCTGGAACAAAAGGTAGAGGTTGTTGCGGTATTTCTCCAGTCCAAACCCAAATCATCCCATATTTTTCAGCAGTGGGCCAAGTTTGTAACTTTAGGGAAGGCGGTACATCCAAACATGGGATATCAATACACATCCCCTCAGCATCAAACTTCCAGTGGTGGAAAAAACAACGTAGTGCATTACCTTCAACTTTGCCTTCAGCAAGATGAGCACCCATGTGTGGACAGTAGGCATCTAAGGTAACTACTCTTTTATCTTTACCACGGTAAATTACCAATTCTCTACCCAAAATCGTGACAGGTTTTACTTCACCTACCCGCAGATTTTGAGAGGGTATTACCCAATACCATCCCTCAATAAAACACTTTGGATTATTGAAAATTTTAGGTTTACGGATTGAGCTAAAAGTCTGCGAGTTAAGATTCATTTTTATGGTTTCACTTGAAGTGAAGCAGTTAACCTAGAAGTAACATGAAAACTTCAAAAAAACAGTTACTTTCAGTACCATGAGAAACAGCTACTCAAAAAATGAATAAAAATCATCAGGTAAACTATTGAAAAAATATTATTAAGAATGTCAAAATTATGTCAATTTAACATCAGTTCAATCCCAAATATCCATTTAAAATAGATATTTGAAAATTTACAACTTAGTAAAATTTATAATTAGATAAAAAGTTACAACACTGATGCTAATTTGATTTGACTCCCAAATGACTTGAGATTTGGGAAAATATGTAATAATAATTACAATAGTTGGGAAAATCTACCATGTTAACTCAAGATAACAAACTACTTTTAATTGGTCAGGTAACAGATTTAACTGGAATACCCATCAGGACAATTCGTTATTACGAGAGTTTAGGTTTAATCAATTCATTAAGACGAACCGAGGGAGGCTTTCGCCAGTTTTCATTGGATGTGTTAACTCGTCTAGCATTCATTAAAAGGGCACAAAATCTTGGTCTTAGCCTAGAAGAGATTAATAATATTCTTCAGGTTTATGACCAAGGGCAAACTCCCTGTGGTGAAATAAAAGAAAAACTTGAAGAGAAGGTCTTACAGATAGATCGCCAAATCGATCAACTCTTAACTTTGCGCTCTGAAATAAAAGGATTACTTTCAGGCTGGAAGAATATCAGCAAGCATCATGAGAAAACAATTTGTCCGATTATTCAAAACACCTCTCAGGACTGACACTAATCAGGAATCAGAACTTTTATAGAGAAGAAACCACCACAACTCTATTCCAATTAAAGCTAAACCTGCGATCGCAACACCAACTTTCAAGTCCAAAGGTTGCTCAATGCTTTGAAATTGGCTGGTTTGCTCTGATGAATGGGCTGGCATTTCTGCTAATGTTACACCTGATGTCCCAGCGATTAGCACTGAAGCTATCAAACTTCCCCAAAGCGTTTTTTGACTGAACATTTCCTAAATTACCCTGCAATTATGAGCTAATTTTTGGTTGAAAGTTACGCAATCTGAGGGCATTACTAACAACAGACAGCGAAGAAAGAGCCATCGCAGCGCCGGCGATAATTGGATTGAGTAACCAACCAAAGATAGGGAACAAAATTCCCGCCGCAATAGGAATACCTATGACATTGTAAATAAAGGCAAAGAAGAGATTTTGTTTGATATTGTTGATAGTGGCGCGACTAAGTTGAATTGCTGTCACAATTAACAGCAAATCGCCAGAAATTAGGGTGATATCGCTAGCTGCGATCGCTACATCTGTTCCCGTCCCAATGGCAATTCCCACATCGGCTTGTGCTAAGGCTGGTGCATCATTTATCCCATCACCAACCATTGCGACAAGGGAGTGGGTATTGGGTACTGGGGATTGGGGATTGGGAAGAATTTTCCTTAGTCCCCAGCGATGCACTGAGCTTGTCGTTGGCGCAGCCTCTCGTAGAGAAGTGTCCCTAGTCCCCAGTCCCCCTTTCTGAAGAGATTGAATAATCGCCGCCTTTTGATCTGGACGCACTTCGGCAAAGATTTGCTGGATGCCAACTTGTAGAGCGATCGCATCAGCTGTTTGACGATTATCTCCAGTGAGCATTACTACTTGTAAACCTAACTTTTGTAAGGCTTTCACCACTGCTGCTGACGAAGGTTTTAGGGCATCAGCAATACCCATTATTCCTTGTAGTTCGCCATCTACAGCAATCAAAATAACTGTTTTACCAGCCGCTTCCCAAGCATCTTTATATTGCTGGAGACTCATGGTGTTAATTCCAAGTTCTGTTAACCAGCGTTGTGTCCCAATTTGCACAAGCTGATTTGCAACAACTGCTTGCACACCACTACCTGCATTAACCACAAAGTTCTTTGCATCTATTAAAGTCACTTCTTGAGACTGGGCATATTTTACCACTGCTTCTGCTAAAGGATGTTCAGAATTGCGTTCTACCGTTGCTGCTAATTGTAAAAGCTGGATTTCATTACCATTAGCCGTGCCGTTGACAGTTACAAAGTCTGTAACTGTCGGTTTCCCCTGAGTCAAAGTGCCAGTTTTATCTAGAACGATGGTTTGAATTTTGTGTGCTAGTTCTAAACTGTCAGCACCTTTAATCAAAATGCCATTTTCTGCACCTTTACCCGTCCCCACCATTACAGATGTGGGAGTAGCTAAACCCAAAGCACAGGGACAAGCAATAATTAATACACCTACCGTTGTCATTGTGGCTAGGGTGAGATTGCCAGTGAAATTAAACCAAATGACGAAAGTGGCGATCGCAACGGCAATCACAGCAGGTACAAACCATCCTGTCACTTGATCTGCCAAACGCTGAATTGGTGCTTTAGAACCTTGTGCTTGTTGCACCAGTTTAACAATTTGAGCCAAAAACGTATCATTTCCGACTCGTGTCACCCGAAATTGAAATGCACCCGCACCGTTAATCGTCGCCCCAATCACTTCATCTCCTGGCTGCTTTTTGACTGGCAAACTTTCACCCGTCACCATCGCTTCATCTACTGTTGAAGCGCCTGCAATCACTTCCCCATCTACCGGAATCTTTTCACCAGGACGTACCAAAATCACATCGTTGATTCTGACTTCGGCGATGGGAACATCAATTTCTCTACCATCACGGATAACTCTGGCATCTCTAGCTTGCAGTCCGATAAGTTTGCGGATAGCTTCAGAAGTTTGTCCCCTAGCGCGATTTTCTAACAACCGCCCCAGCAAAATTAAGGTAATGACAATCGCGGCAACTTCATAATAAAGATGAGGTATCAAGCCCTGAGCAATAAAAAATTTTGGGAAAACAGTGACAAACAAAGAATATAGATAGGCTGCACTTGTACCCAAAGCAATTAACGTGTCCATCGTCGCCGTATGGCGCTTGAGGGATTTCCAGCCATTGCGGTAAAAAGATCCACCACACCAAAAGATTACGGATGTTGTCAGCACTAATTGCACCCAAGGATTTTGCAGGAAGCTTGGAATTAAGGGTAAATTTAGCCCAGTCATCATGGGCAACGATCCTAAAAGTAGGAAAGTGCTGATTACACCTCCCACCGCTACTTTGAGGGAGAGTTGGCGTTGTAATGCTTGCCTACTCGCTTTTTCAGCATCATCTTCAAAAAGCAATTCTTCCTGGAGTGAGTCAGAAGAGTATCCCGCAGCTGCGATCGCACTTTGGATTTTCTCTAAATTAGTTAGAGAGCGATCGTATTTGATCGTAGCTTGCTCTGCTCCAAAGTTAACGTTGCAGTCAATCACTCCAGAAACAGAGCGAATTGCCTTTTCGATATTGTTGGCGCAAGCAGCGCAACTCATGCCTCGAAGTTTGAGTGTGAGAGTATCCATGTTGGGGATTGGAAATTAAGGATTAGGGATTGGGAATTAGGGATTAGGGATTGGGGATTAGGGACTTGTTCATTCACTTCAAAACCTCAAATCTCCCAGTAAAGAGCGATGCACTGAGTTTCGGCTACGCGGTAATCGAGTTTCGGCTACGCGGTAATCGAGTTTCGGCTACGCGGTAATCGAGCCAAATCGAGATTCAACTGCCGCTAGTCGTTGTGTCCCTAGCCCCCAATCCCCTTTGTTTAAGCAACTGGATAGCCAGCAGCAGCTAACGCTTCCTTAATTGCTGTTTCTGATGCTTGAGTTTCTACACTGACAAGCTTGGTTGTTGGATCAGCCTGAACGCTAGCATTGGAATCAACTGCCTGAAGTGTTTTGGTGATGGTGCTTGCACAAGCAGAACAAGCCATGTTGGGAACTGTGAGTTGGAGAGTCATAGATTTACGGGATAGAGTGGAAAAACTAGCCAAACCAAAGTGGATGACTGGGGGAAACCCTTCAACACTCAGAAATTTCTGGTTGAGAGTCGCCTTAAATTTATCCTAGACTCTCTAGCCGGCTGGAGAGTCTAGAGAATTTTAAAAGTTTTTCGCTAAACTTCAAATTTATTTACAGACGTAGTACATAAATTGCTAAAAATACAAAATACTACAAAAGACTTGTTTTCAAATGCAAGTGTGTGTTATCAAGGCTATATAGGATTAATATTTGATTTCTGAAAAAGCTCGATATAACTCGAAAAGCCTAATTCCCTATTCCCTATTGTTGGCATAAGGCATGGGGCAGGAAGCTCTTAGCAGGGGGAAAAAGAGTTTAAGCCTTATTTACTTTTCTTCACACAGTTTGGTTTTATTGCACCAACTTACTTAATCAGTCATAATAAAAGGCTTGGTTAAACCAAGCCTCTAAATATACCAAGCATTTACTACACCAAGATTAATTTAGACTCACCCTTGCTTTTGTTCATCTTGCTATAGGCAGGGCTATTTCATTCTCATCTAGTCCGCTTCTGAATGAATTCACCAGTCTAATAGCAAAAGTCATCTAAAGACGACTAAGAAAAGGTTATAGTCCGTTAAAACGGACTTTAGCTATTAGCCTGGAACTTCAGTTCTGGGCGGTTTCTGTCTAGAACGAAATAGCCCTGTTGCTATAGGCTGTATTCAAATATTCTAAAAGCTGATATGTTATTAGCTCCCTTTGGGAGATGACTGGAAGAGTCAAAAGAGGCAAGGGAGCAGGGGGCGCTTTGCTCTTGGAAAAACTGAGACGGAGCTTGTACTTTGCCGGAGCGAGGAAGCATCCTTTATGACCGGGCTTGATACCCATGTTCCGCCTAGCTCCACAGACGAGTAAGAAGGACTTGGCTTTTGAACAGTTAGAAAGCCCCCTTCCCCCTACTTCTTCAGTCAATTTACCTCTATTCCGATGAGAGTCTATCTTTGACTTATCTGAGTTTTAATAAAAAAAGACCCTGGGTATTATTCCAGGGCGCATACACGTTTTTCAGGCATTAACAGGCTGAATCATAACTTTGTAAAATAGTTATTTCTAGTATCCATAGAATGATACGAATATTGTTTCACATATGGTATTAGTAGCTTTTTGTCACTAGGTCTATTTATAGATGTTATTTTATAAAAAATGATAACTGATAACTTATAATTGTTGAATTCGCTTGCTCTAAAACTCCTTTAAATTTTAAATCTTCAATCTTTAATCCAAAATTTAAAATCTAAAATCTAAAACTCGCTGGAAGAGTTAAATGTTTTTAGGTAGTTGCAGAGTAAACAAACTACCTTTACCTAGTTCAGATGTGACCTTGATAGTTCCAGCGTGCCCTTCTATAATTCGGTGGGATAGATGTAGCCCCAAACCACTACCTGAGCGTTTATTTTTGCCTTGGCGAAATCGCTCAAAAATTGTTGCCTGATCTTCAGGCGCAATCCCATATCCTGTATCTTGAATCTCGATTGTTACCAAATCTGGATTTCCTGGATGAGGTGGTTTTTCAAAAATGCGGATTGTGATGCCTCCTGTATCTGTAAATTTGATGGCATTTGCAATCAAGTTGTTTATCACTCGCCGTAGTTCCAAGCGATCGCCCATAACAATCCCAGCGTTTTTACCCAATGGATCTAATTCACGGGTGTCTATTGTCAGAGTCAAACCTTTTTCACTAGTTAGAGGACTTAGTTCACTCACTACTTCTTGAGATATCTCACGTAAATCGCATTCTTCCCAGTTCAACGTTTTTTTACCTGCCTCGAAGCGATAGACTTCAAGGAGGGTGTTTACCATGTCCATCAAATTTTGATTACTGCGAATCATAACAGCGATCGCCTGTTTCATTTCCGGCGAAATTTTGCAGAATGTTTCCATCTCAAACAAATTCAACATGCGATCGGACGCTACTAAGGGAGTTCGCAAATCATGAGTCAGACGGGAAACAAAGTCTTCCCGTTGGCGGGCCATTTTTTGCTGTTCGTCCAGACTGTGCTTGAGACGTAACAGTGATCGCACCCTTGCCAATAGTTCATCAGTATCAAATGGTTTACGAATAAAATCGTCAGCACCAGCATCCAAACCTTCGACAACGCTGGATTCATGAAAGGCTGTAATCAGCAGAATTGGAATATAACTAATTGCTGGGTTATTCCGAATCCGACGTGTGACTTCATAACCATCTATGCCTGGCATCATCACATCTAACAGAATCAGATCGGGTGGAGATTGTTCAACTTGCTGCAAAGCTTTTATTCCATCTGAAACTAAATGAATTTCATACCCCTCACTTTCTAAAATTGCTTGAACCAAAAAGAGATTATCTGGAGTATCGTCAACTGCGAGGATGCGATAAATTTTATTATTTTCAACTATAGACATAATTTATCAACTTTTATCAGTTTTTTTGAAAGTAATTTATAATTTAAATTAAGGATATCCTATTGATGCTTGCCTAGCTTGAGAATATGAATTATGTGGATTTTTAGCATAGCAAAAAACTCGTTCATTATCTAACTGTAAATGTATATCATCTCCTACAGATGATAATGTGATTTGGCGCGGTAATTCAATTTTAAACATTGAACCGATGCCTAATTTGCTCTCAAGAAATATTTTGCCGCCCATCATTCGCACCAGTGAATCTATAATTGCCAAACCCAAACCTGTACCTGGATATTTCCGAGTAAGAGTTTGATCGACTTGTCGAAATGCTTCAAAAATGTGTTTAAAATCTTTAGGTGCTATGCCAATACCTGTATCCCGAACAATGATTGCTACTCGATTTGCAGGTAGTTCTTTAACTTCAACCCAAATTTCACCAAACTCTGTGAACTTAATGGCGTTGGAGAGCAAGTTAATTAAAATCTGTTTGACACGAATTGGATCATTATATACTAAAGGATTTTGCAAATCGATTTGCACTAACAATGATAAATTTTTGGCGTCAGCTAGGGAACGCATTTCACTTACAGCGAGATTTGTTACCTTTGAGACATCAAATCTTTCTGCTTTTAAGTCTAATCGTCCTGCTTGCAGCTTGGAAAAATCAAGAACTTCATTGACTAGCATCAGCAAATGTTTCCCATTATTCAAGATGCGTTCAACCATATCTGCTTGTTGGTGTGTTAGTTGACCGAACTTAGGACGCAGAAGTATTTGTGAAAAACCAATAATTGCATTCATCGGCGTTCTGAGTTCGTGGGACATAGTTGCCAAAAAATGTGATTTTAGCACTGATGCCTCTGAGAGCTTGAAGTTTTGCATTTGAAGCTGTTGCTGTTGTCTCTCCAATTCTTGATTCTTACAAAGAAGTTGTTCATAACTTTCTCTAAGCTGGTCTTTTGCCAAAGCTACCTGTATTTCAGCCCGATAAACTCGAATCGCACTCCGCAAAACTTGTGCCAAATTTTCTGGAGATATCCTAGACTTGGAGAGATAGTCTGTAGCACCAGCTTTCAATAATTGGACAGCAGTTTGTTGATCTTCTTGACTAGTTAAGACTACTAAAGGAACTTTAATTTCTGAAGAACGTAGCTGTTGAATTAAGGTTAATCCAGCCTGATCTGGTAAGCGAACGCTGAGGAAAACACAATCATAGTCAGTAGTGTTTAAAATAGAAAACATATCATTGCCATCGACTACTTCAGATAGTTCCATTTGAATACCTGTTTTAGTCAGGGCATAACGGACTGCCATCCGGTCTACTTCATCATCATCTACAACCAAAATTTTCAGCGTATCTTCCATCGGTTTTTATTTTTGCCGCTAAACATAGGTTGATGTATGATTCCTTTTTTGAGATTATCTAATTAGAATATAAGATTTTCCGATATCTAAAATCTGTAACTTGATTGACTAAGGCATTTCTTACAATCTTCAATACTTGTTGAGCTTTGCCATCATGTCTAAAAAGTTAGGGAAGGTCACGTCGCTTCTTTACGAAACGCTGTGCGAATGCTCCGAATTCAAAATTAAAAATTACCATAAATAAATATAGAGGCTTGTATTATGAGTCGATTTCGGTAATTAACAAACCGAAAACTATTTGCCTGAAAACAGCAAACATAGCTAATATAAAGTAAAATAAAATACTTTACTAAGCTTAAAACAATTGTAATTGAGTCAGCAAGCGACCGTCGTCAGCCATTGGTGAGAGTTGCATACCATTGTTATGCACCATAAGCTTGAGTAGTTGTACTCATCAAATTGGTTAGACTAGGTAAATAATAAAGTAACTCCTTATACCAATTTGTGAATCTGAAGTAATTTTACCTCCTGAAATTTCGATAATTTTCTTAACGATCACTAGACCAGTGTTAGTATTTTGTTGGCGATCGCGGTCTTCCACATCCCGTGAAAATTCAGAATAACAAGCTTCCCATAAAGTACAATAAATTACTTTGCTGCTAGTAATTCCACCAACTTTTAACGCCGTCTGATTCTCTTCAATCAGGATGCTCATCAGCTGGCTCAATCCCTTGAATCCAAAGGTTTGATTAAAAATCGTTCGAAACCATCGCTCACTTTTTTGCAAGAGAATTTTTACCTGTTGTAATTTTTCCATTTTTGCAAGCTTTATACAAGATAATAGTAATTAACTAATAGAACATGGCAACTGAAAGCTGGATTTTTAGCATAAAAGGAGCAATTTTGCATTAGCTTCAATTTTTCATACTTATTGTGCAACTATCTATATATCTCTAGCTAGATTTATTCTCTATCTAAATGTTAAAGAATAGGAGGTTTATTATTTCTATCGGTGGATGCAGAGTGGTAGAAATATCATCTATCTTTGGTTTGGGAAAATAAAAGATAGCGCCTACAAAAAGTAATACTTTCAAAGATAGCAAACAGCGTAAGAGTGAGTGTAGCAATGAATGAAATTAGCATTATTTTAATTGAGGATCATGACTTAACGCGAATGGGTCTACGAGCGGCATTACAGGCTCACAGCGCATTGAAAGTAGTTGGCGAAGCAGCAAATGCTACCCAAGGATTAAAACTTTTAGAAACGGCAAAGCCAGATGTAGCTGTTGTAGATATCGGCTTGCCTGACATGGATGGCATTGAACTGACGCGGAAATTCAAACGTCATCAAGCTGAAGCTGGGCAAACGACAACAAAGATTCTCATCCTGACAATGGATCACACAGAGGATGCTGTACTTGCAGCCTTTGCGGCGGGTGCTGATTCTTATTACATGAAAGAAACAAGCATCAGTAAATTAACTGAGGCGATTCAAGCGACTCACGGCGGTAATTCTTGGATTGATCCGGCAATTGCCAATGTAGTATTGCGGAAAATGCGGCAAGGTATTCCTGGAGAGAGCCTAGGTTCTGATAAAATGCCAAAGACTGTAAAAATTGAGGCATTGGCGTCAGAATACGAACAAGTTTTGGAAACATATCCCCTAACTCAACGGGAACTAGAAATCCTAGAATTGATTGTAGCTGGGTGTAGCAATGGGCAAATTGCCGAGAAACTCTACATTACAGTTGGTACTGTAAAGACCCATGTTCGTAATATTCTAAATAAACTATGTGCTGATGACCGTACCCAAGCTGCTGTAAGAGCTTTACGTTCTGGGTTAGTAGCGTAAGGGCTGAAGATGAAAAGCAGGGGAAAAAGAACTATTGATTGTTGATCAATGCCCAATGCCCAATACTTCTCTTCTTAGGCTGCGCCCTAAGCGTAGCTATGCCGCAGGCTTTACGGCTTACCTCGGCTTACTTCGACTACGCCCTTCCCCTACACTCAGGACAAGCTCAGTACAAGTAGGCACAAGTCGCAGTTCCTGAGCGTAGTCGAAGGGCAGTACAAGTGCCCAATTCCTAATCAAAATCTTTCTTGTAAACACTCTGCAATACGTAGTGATGCTCCGGGTTTCCCCATGCGTCGTAGACCATTTTCGGCAATAATTTGTAAAATATCAGGATCTTTGAATAGAGACTGTACAACCCTCGCTACTTCTGTTGGTTGCTCGACTAAAATCAAAGATGAGCCTAGAAGACGACTTTGAGCTTCAGCAAAGCCACGGTTATATTGAGGCCCATTACCGGGAATTGCGATCGCAGGTTTTCCTAAACCGATAAACTGTTCTGTGGCTGTACCTGCCATAGCGATCGCTATATCTCCCAAATGTAAGCAATCATTATAAGCTTTTTGTGTCAGTAATAAATATGCATTTTTTTGCTTAAATGTCAAGATATTTGGATCAGCAATTTGGATAGGACATACTGATTCAGTTCGCCAGCCCTGGGATTGGACACTTTGGGATAAAATATGAGAGTCTAAACCCACAGCGATCGCACTTAAAAACATCACTCTGTTAGAAGCATAGAAAATCGAATCTCGCTCCTGGAAACTTGCCATCAAAGCAGATACAGCAATCATCATTGTTTCCCAGTTGGCGTATGCTTCTGGCGGACGGGAACCAGGAAGAAGAGTCACTACAAAAGGCCGAACAATCTCTTGTTGTTGGTTATCCTGATTATAAAATTGCTGGCGTGAAAAGGTCGGTTGTAGACCATCCATCATGGGGTTACCCAAATAAAAAGCTGGAATTGGCCATTGTTTTAATATTTCCGTCGTTAGTGCATCTCTAGGGAACACTGCTTTACAACGGCGACGACTCATTAACCAACGTTCCCAAGGATGGTAAACTGAACCGAAAAAGTTTTCCCAACGCGTACCTTTGGATTTCCGTGATAATAATCCAGCTTCATCCTGCACATGATACTCAGATTTTGCCGTACCTACAAAAGCGTAATTAGAGCCACTGAAAGTTGCAAACAATAGTGGGACAATATCTCCCACCGCTAAAATCCCTCTTTTATTACCTAATTTTTTTTGAGAACTCACCCAACGGCGAATAGCTTTTATCTGGGTAAAGGTAAGTTGTAATAAGCCACCGCTTACATCCCGTGCTAATTGGCGGCCATCCATATAAATAAAGCCGCCAGAAGGCATAATGCGGACTGAACCGATGAGAGGAATATTTAACTGTTGGTAAGCACGCCCTTCACCCACCAGAGGTAAAGCAAAGATTTCTGGTGCATTTGATTGTCGTTGGAGTTCTTGTATAATCCGAACTGCAATGATATCTTCTCCATGACCATTACTTAATACAAGTAACCGTAAAGGAGAAGTTGCAGCTTGAGAGTTAGAGGTTAAGGATAATCGGGATACATTACTCATAGAATCTCGCATTAAGTATTGTGAGTATCAAGCGATGCTGATATCATGCCATGAAGAGTGCCGAATTTCGTTAGCCTTAGCGAGGCGTTTAGCCGATGCTTCGGCAAGCGAGTTGAAAGACCGCCTACAAGGAGGAGCCACTGCGGTCTTGGCTCGTAGCCAAAATGAGCAAGTGGCGTCGGGGCTTTTACTAAGTACAAAACTACTGAGTATTTCTTATTCACTCAAGACTCAGCACTCAGTACTGAGTTATATGAAAAGCACCCAGATTTTGACAACCCGCAACTTTAGTTAGTATAAAGATGTAGGAATCCAACTTGATTTTTGCTGAATATACTGAGAACTAAACCTTATATACGGTAAGCTCTTAGCTTTCATGGTTTTTCAAAAATCACATAGGAGTCTTATATCAGGTAAACACAAACTCTTTGAGGGTTTATCTGATGCCAATCTTTGATTTAATAATGGAAAATAACTTTATGTCTCAGAAAGTTCTAGTTGTTTTAACGAGCCATGACACCTTGGGGAACACAGGCAAAGAAACTGGATACTATTTGCCAGAAGTAAGCCACCCAGTCGAGGTCTTCGAGCGAGCTGGCTTAAGTGTTGATTACGTCAGTCCCAAAGGTGGGAAAGCACCTATGATTGGGATTGATCTCAATGATCCAGCGAACGCTGCGTTTCTTAACAACCCTGAGAAGATGGCACAGGTGGAGAAAACTTTACAGCCAACAGAGGTTGACCCATCAGCATATAATGCAATTTTCTATGCGGGTGGACATGGCACGATGTGGGATTTTTCAGACAATTCTCAGTTGGCTAGCATTGCAGCAAGCATCTACGAAAGAGGTGGTATAGTTTCTGCGGTGTGTCATGGCCCTGCTGGGTTGGTCAACATCCGACTTTCAAACAATGAGTATTTAGTAGCCGGAAAGAAAGTGTCTGTCTTCACTAACGAAGAAGAAGCAGCAGCAGGATTAACCGATATTGTACCCTTTCTATTAGAAGCAAAGTTGATTGAGCGGGGTGCAACAGTAGAGAAAGCACCGAACTTTCAGGCAAAAAGTGTGGTGAGCGATCGCTTGGTTACTGGACAAAACCCAGCCTCAGCAAAGGGTGTTGCTGAAAAGGTCGTGGAACTTCTGAAACAGCAAAGCCCTAACCTTACCTCAACCGCAGTTTCAGCCGGATAAAAGAAACAACAGATAATATTTTTTTAACAAGAAGAATCATTATGGTGAGAAAGGGGTTGCCGATAGTAACCCATTTCTCACTAACAGACCATTTATAAAGTAAATCTTTAGGTAGCTAGACGACGTAACATAATCCGTGTCATAACAGCATAGATAGCAGCCTCGCTCATTTGATGTCAGTTGTTCATAATCCTTGCTGAGACGACGATATTGGTTGAACTTGCAGCTAAGTACATATACTGTCTACATGTATCCTATCCTTTGTCTTCAACCCAACATTAAACCAATTCGCACTCTTGCTACGCCCCGCTTCGCTAACGCAATACTTCTCTTCTTAGGCTACGCCCTAAGCGTAGCTATGCCGCAGGCTTTACGGCTACTAAGAGGACAAGCTCAGTACAAGTTCGCAATGACGCTCCTACCTCGCTAACGCTGCGCTCTAAGCGCAGCTATGCCGCAGGCTTTACGCAATTACATTTTGTCACGGGGATTTAAACCCCGATTAACATACGCGCTGCCTGTAGAGACAGGGGACTTAAACCCTTAAAATTCGTTAAAAGTTCTATAGCCACTGCCGTGGAAAGCTACCATAATCGTCATCACCTGCGATCGCCATCAAACTCACGTTAAATCTAAGTCCCCGTCACAAAACGTAATTACAAATTATCTTAATCCCCCTGTGGATGCTCATCCCACAAGGTTGTCAGTTCGCGTAAACTCTGATGATTGCCATTACCTAAAATC
Organism: Nostoc sp.; assembly: GCF_036916735.1. Lineage (GTDB taxonomy): Bacteria > Cyanobacteriota > Cyanobacteriia > Cyanobacteriales > Nostocaceae > Nostoc. Next base: position 11,587 of record NZ_JBALFV010000054.1, on the reverse strand, counting down.
AGATGATCTAGTACCGGAATGCCCAAAAGCTGCGCTCCTGCTAACAAGTGACGCGTCAATTCTATATCTTCTTGGCTGGGTTCAAGGTTGCCAGAAGGATGGTTGTGGGCAACTATTACCCGCGTTGCTCCTTGACGAATAACTTCTCGAAAAATATCACGGGGAGAGGCTAGGGTTTCGGTTGCTGTGCCAATGGTAATTACTTGCGTACCCAATAAGCGATTCTTAACATCTAATAGCACCACTGCAAAACGTTCTTGTATTTGCCACATTAAATCTTGACTGAGGGTAGCAGCAGCAGCAAGTGGGCTATCAATTAATGTGCCGTCATTAGGCCGAGATTGAAAGGCGCGTTTACCCAATTCAATTGCTGCTAAAATACTTGTCGCCTTGGCCGGGCCAACACCAGAAATTTGCATCAACTCAGCAGGGCTAACTTCTCGCAGAACTACCAAAGGATCGCGTTGGTGTTTGCCTAATTCGCTCAAAATATATTGTCCCAAACCCACAGCAGAAAGTTTTCCTGGGCCTTGACCTGTGCCTAGAAGAATTGCGATTAACTCTGCTGTGGCTAAAATTTTGGCACCATGCGTCATTAATCGTTCACGCGGACGCTCATTTGTAGGTAGGTCGGCAATTCTGAGGCAATAGGTCATAGAAAACTCAGAGAATAGTCATCAAAGATGGAACTATCTTTATTTATCCCTTGTTTGCTCTCAAAATCATCTTTCTTTGAGAAAATCTTTAACCTTGGGAAATTTTCTCTATTTATGTATATTCTCTATCTATAATGTATATAAAAATACGCATGATAATTCCGAACAGATAGCAAAAGGTCAACCGATGCCAGGTGTAAGAGAGCTACTCCCCACTCCCCACTGCCTATCCCAGTTATTGATGAATTTGCGTTGCTTTGAGCATGTGGTAGGTAATTATTAATTGAGTTAGAGCCAGAGGATAACTTTGCAGTGTTTCTCCAGTTGTACCAGCAATTTTACCCAGTTCGGGATTACTTTCGCGATCGCAAATACTTCGTAAATGGGGCATATCAGAACAAATAATATGCTCTAGCTTATTCACCTGTTCTAAGGTTGCATGGCCATCAACTTCTAAGACATCCACCGGCTTACTCATATCCCTGTCTAGCCCCAGGCGGATCGCTGAGTCAGAATTACCATAGGTAGAGCTGATAATCGGCGTAAAATCTGGGTGGGGAATTGTCGGACGTAGTACCAAACGCACATTTAAATGTCCATTAGTTTCATCATCTTCGCCGATGGGTGGGTAGAAACTGATTACTATATCAGACCATTGTCGCTGCGGACGGATAAAATCTGCTGAATCTGGTTCGCGTTTTTCTAATTCTGCTAGTACCTGTTCAGCTGTGTAGCCGCGCTTTTGGGTATCCCGTTTGACTTTCCACTTACTACGTAGTTCTTCAGGTGGTGCAAGGTAAACTTTCACGTCGTAAGAATCACGGGCAGCACGGGTAGAATAACCGAGTAATCCCTCAATAATCACGAATTTATTCGGCTTGATATACTGCGGTGGCTCGAATGTGCCGGTTTTATGGCTGTAAACTGGTTTAAGAATTGGTTGTCCTGTGCGTAGCAACGACAAGTGTTGCTGCATTATATCTAAGTGGTTGCAGTCTGGGTGGAGAGCGGTGATGCCAATTTCTGCACGTTGTCGGCGATCGTAACGGTGATAATCATCTGTGCATATCAACGTAACATTTTCTGGGCCGAGTACCTGGGCGATTCCTCGCGTTAGTGTTGTTTTCCCAGCAGCGCTGTCGCCTACAATACCAAGAATTATTGGACGGCTCATTATACCTCCCAGAATAAAAACAAGTTTAGTAATAAAATTTCCCTACAATAGTTTTTATTCTAGAAGGGTTTAGGCAAGTAACTCAAGCAAAGGCTTGGTATGCAATATCTCTACATATATAGAATGTCTGTGTGCTGGTTTCTTGCATAATAAGACTAGCCCTTTCAATGTGGGTAAAATTTTTGCTCAATAAACTCTCTTTAACCTCTTAAGTCAGTGTTATTTCTGCCTAATAAAATTAAATAAAATACTTTTTAACCGCACAGATGTGGGCGGGTTTCCTGACTTGAGCAAAGTGTCCATGGCACAGAGAAAAAAAGAGATTTTACCAGTCACCTTGAAAGGGCTAGTCCTAAACTAAAGCGTACACTTTAGCTTCCCAAGGGAAGATCCCCTCTGTGCCGACCCATTCGGATGGAACTATCCGCTCTTGAGTAATTTCCTGCCACTGCTTGCCAACTGGGGTTGCAGGCCAATTCGGGACTCTGTACTCAGATCCAACAGGAGTGCCGTAGTCAGAGAAGTTCGCCACTACAACTACTAATTGATCGGCTTTATTACCACGCTGCCAGACTAAAACTCGTTTACCATCATTAAAGTCAACATGAATAAATTGAGTATCATTTACAGCTAAGGCAGCATAAGTTTTACGCAAGCGAACCAACCTGGCAACGTATTGGAAAATGCGTTGCCGCCAATCATCTTTCACACGGCTGTAGTTAACTGGGTCAATCTGCTTATGATCATCTGTTGTAGGCAAATCCTGCTGATCGGCAAATTCCTCTCCAGCAAGAATCATGGGAATTCCTACAGAGGTAAGCAAGCAGACAAATGCCAACTTAATGCGCGGTTCTGTATGAGCAATTCTATTACTAACAAGGTAGCTGAAGAAACGCTCGTTACCATAACCGCCAACATCATGAGAAGTTATATAATTTACCGCCTGAGAACCATCTGTAAAGCCTAAGTTTCGGCAATCAATTAGTTTGCGGATACTCCACTCAAAGCTGGATTCATCCCAAGCATTCTTACCTAAAATCACCTGTCGGATGATTTGCTTGAACTTTTCATTCCAAAGTCCATCCAGACGATTTTGTTGGATCAGAGATAGGGGTACACTCAACTCTTCGCCAACTACGAGGAAGCGATTGTCGGTTCCGCCTCTTTTGTCCCAAAGGGTACGGGCAAAATCTTTAAATTCCTGCAAAAAGTCATAGTTGGCAATATTGTTGACGCTATCCAACCGCAGACCATCAACTCGATAGTATTCCAACCAGTGGGCAATATGGGCTTTTAAGTATTCACGGGCTGGGACAAGCCATGACTTTTGCCCAGTAATCGGGTTATAGCCCTCTACCCAATAGTTGTACTTAAATAAATCCCCACCAAAGCCATCTCTTGACCCTTGTTCTGGATCACCACTGGCCCATTTGATGTATAATTCCAAAAAATTAACGTTATGGTAAGGATTATTCCGCGAGAATGCCATCACCACATCCACAAAAAAGCGCAACCCTTGCTGATGGCAAACTTTGATCAGATTAGCTAAATCAGTCGAAGCAGTAGGTGCTGACAGTCTATCTGGGCGTCCTAAGTCAAAATCTGCTGCAAAATAATTTGCTGTACCATAGCCCCAATTGAGATCATCATCACTGTCTTCTGGTGGCAGAAGTTCTAGGGCGTTGATTCCCAGTTCCACAAGATGGGCGCGGTTATTAAAGGCGCTGACTATGGGAAAAGTAGGAGCGATCGCTTCTGGTATCAACAGTGCCAGTACATCACGAAATGTGCCGATTCCTTCTTCAATCAATCCATTTAAGTTAATCTTTGTCCAACGAGTTGGTAATTCATAAATCACCAGTTGATTATTGGTTGGCAGCGTTTCTAAAGGAGCATCATCTTCCCAATTTACAGTTTGCCCTTGGGGATCACAGGGAATCAGCGTCCCATTTTGATAAAGTACGACGCTTGCTGGATCAAAGCTAGCAACACCTCTCGATTCTGACGGCATTGGTGCACGTAAGCGTCGATCCACAGTTGTTGCTGTTGGATCTGTACAGTAGAGAATTTGGTTAGCATTGGCAGAGTCGTAAGGGTCTGAGTTGCGGACTTTAAACCAGTAAAAGTAGACCTGTCCTTCAGTCAAACCAGATTCTTGAGCCGAAACTTCCCACAATTCTGGAAATTCTGTTGATTGACGAAGGGGAATTTCTCTAAATTGAGCTAATCTGTCTGGGTTTTCGGGAGCAGTGGTGCCAATGTAAAGAGTGGGAGCTAGTTCTGAAGCACCGGGACGCCACAAGACAAAATGAGTTTTTTTGCGGTTCAATAAATCAATAGGCATTACAAAAACCTCTGGGCCATCAAAGTTCAGCTATAAAGTTCTTACACAACAGTCGAGTGTTATTCCAAACGATAGGTTGAATATATTTAATCAATATTAAGCAGTGGATTGAGTTATATCTTGCACCTGCCTATCTCGCCTGAGAATAAATTTTTAGACCAATAGCCCAAGTCCACTAAGCGTGAACTACAATCTTTGCTTAGTCTTCTTTAGAAAACTTTAGCTATAAGCCTCAAAATTCATTCTGAGACAGTCGTGGGGCATCAGTGAGAGGTTAAGACTAGAGAGCTTTTGTCAATAAGTAATAGTACTTAAAATTATTGGAAAAATGGGGCTAATCAACAGAATTTTTGGGCTAGCGATCGCTTGGTATTTACTTGGCATTTAAAAGCATCATTCATTCTTGCCTTCTAATGCAGTACAAAGATTAATTGAATACTTACTATTTCAGTAAACTTTCAGCATGATTACTAATTGACAAAAATGATTTTATCTTAACCTCTCACGAATGGTCGTGGGGACTGGTGCAAGTTCTGAGTTGAGTATTTTGCTGGTAAATTTATGCAAAAAAGGAATGCAGGTTATGACAACTAAAACACTCGGACTCGAACAAAACCTCTATGACTATTTACTATCAGTCTCTTTGCGAGAACCAGAGATTTTAACCCAACTAAGACAGGAAACAGCCCAGTATCCAATAGGGAGAATGCAGATTGCTCCCGAACAGGGGCAATTTTTGGCGTTATTGGTGCAGTTGTTGGGAGCTAAGAAAACTTTGGAAATTGGAGTATTTACAGGTTATAGTTCTCTGGTGGTGGCATTGGCACTACCGAGGGACGGTAAGGTGGTAGCCTGTGATGTGAGTGATGAATTTACAACGATCGCTCGGCGCTATTGGCAGCAAGCAGGTGTGGCAGATAAAATTCAACTGCACATTGCCCCAGCTTTGGAGACTTTGAATCGGCTACTGGTAACCAAAGAAGCGGAAACCTTTGATTTTGCTTTCATCGATGCAGATAAGAGCAACTATAATGGTTATTATGAGCGATCGCTACAATTAGTGCGCCCGGGAGGACTGATTGCGATCGATAATGTCCTCTGGTCAGGTAAAGTTGCCGACCCCCAAGTGCAAGATAATAGAACTAAAAAGATTCGTGCCTTTAATCAAAAGCTGCATCAAGACCAAAGAGTTAGTCTTAGTTTAGTAGCGATCGCAGATGGCTTGACTCTGGCACTGAAGAAGTAATGTCTGTGAATCCTCATTTGTCTATTTGTTAGGAACGTAGAAGTAGCTGTAGTGTCGCTTTTACAAAAAATCATGTTCCATGAGTTACTTTCATCTGTAATCCTTGGGAAAAAGACTATTTGTAGCGGTTAACTCTTCCCACTAAAATCCACTTTTGCGACTCTGAAGTATCACACCAAGAATTTTCTTTATTTGCAAATTAATTATGGAGTAAAAAAATGTATCCGTACTGCTAATTTTTCTTTTTTTAAATATTTATTCAGTTGTATATTATTACTAGACTAAAGTAAATAAATACATTTAGTAACTGTTTAACCTTTAATATCCGTGGAAGATATTCTGCAAGCAGTAGAAAGAATTTTGCAAGACAAGCCTCTTGCTTCCATTCAATGGTTTGTGCTTTCTCAATCGTGGTTGGGTAAAACTTATGAGGAAATGGCAGAGGTATCAGGCTACCGCAACAATTACATCAAAGAAGTTGGCTCTGAGTTGTGGCAAGACCTTTCTGTTGCACTTGGAAAAAAAATAACGAAAAAAAATCTACATTTGGCCTTGGAGAAATACCTGCAAGAGAAAATAGGCAATCAGGAGAATCACAGCCAAGAAAAGTTGGACGAAGAATCTAGCTTAGAAATGGTTTCTCCAAACTTGTTTTTAGCAAGTAAGATCGAATTTCCTAGCGGGCCTGTACCACTCGGTTCTCCTCTTTATATCAATCGTCCTCCCTTGGAAGAACTTGTTTATAACGAGATTTTACACCCTGGTTGCTTAATCCGAATCAAAGCACCTAGAAAAACAGGAAAAAGTTCTTTGCTGAACCGGATGATTGCTTATGCTAAAGAACAAGGTTATCAAATTGTCTATTTGGATTTTCAAGAAGCTGACGAAGATATTTTTGCTTCTCTGGATAAATTTTTGCGTTGGTTTTGTATCAATGTCAGCAGGCAATTAAATCTCTTTCCCTCTCTAGATGATTTTTGGGATACAGAAATGGGCAGCAAGGTAAGCTGCAAAATCTATTTTGAAGCATATCTGCTGCAATACATTGAGCAAAGTCCTGTAGTTTTGGCTTTGAATGAAGTCCATCGAGTTTTTGAACATCCCAATATTGCCCAAGACTTTCTGCCAATGCTGCGATTTTGGCACGAACAAGCAAAGCAGGATCAAATCTGGCAAAAACTCCGAATGGTGGTAGTTCACACCACAGAAATTTATATTCCACTCAAGCTAAACCAATCACCTTTCAATGTCGGAATAACAATTACGTTGCCGCCGTTTACCCTCAATCAGGTACAGAATTTAGCATTAGCTTACGGGCTACATTGGGCAGCAGACTCCGAAGGGGCAAAACGCCTTGTACCCTTACAATCAATGGTAGGAGGACATCCCTATTTGGTAAGCCTTGCGCTTTATCATTTATGTCACGAAGAAATAACATTAGAGGTGTTACTAGAAAGCGCATCTACACAAGTGGGAATTTACAGTCAGCATTTACGAGAACTGTTGAGCTTACTCCAAAAAGAACCAGAATTAATGTCAGCTATGGAAAAGGTAATTGCCACAGATGAAAAAGTGGAGCTAGATGCGATCGCTGCTTATAAACTAGAAAGTATGGGTTTGGTTCAATTAAACGGCAATCAAGCTCACACAATGTGTGAGTTATACCGCTTTTATTTTAGCCAACAACTAAAACGCTCAGGGTCATATGAGTTATGGTAAACTGTTGAAACACAAATAATTAAAATACTTCTTCTCGTTCTTAATATGAATTAAATCACTTATATCTATGCAAATTCAGTTATTAAAAATGAGAATTAGTTTAAAATTTTAAATCAAATGAACAATTATCGATACCAAGTTGGTGGAACCCTGACAACTGACGCTCCTAGCTATGTTGAGCGCAGAGCGGATGTGGAACTTTACGAAGCTTTAAAGCAGGGAGAATTTTGCTACATCCTCAGCAGTAGGCAAATGGGCAAATCCTCACTTATGGTAAAAACAAAGCATCGCTTCCAACAAGAGGGTTTTAAATGTGCCACCGTTGATATGACTAATATCGGTTGTGACAATATAACTCCAGAACAGTGGTATAAGGGAGTAGTAGGTGATTTATGGTTAGGCTTTAAACTGTTAGGTAAAGTCAATTTAAAAACCTGGTGGCAAGAACAAAATGATATTTCTTTAGTTCAGAAAGTCAGTCGATTTATTTCAGAAATTCTGTTAAATCAGTTTCCTAACGAAAGACTATTTATTTTTATTGATGAAATTGACAGTATTCTCAGCCTAGATTTCTCTGTTGATGACTTTTTTAGCTTGATTCGCTTCTGTTATAACCAACGAGCAATTGATCCAGAGTATCATCGGATTACATTTGCAATTTTTGGTGTTGCGACACCTTCAGACTTAATTCGATATCGACATAATACTACCCCGTTTAATATTGGTAAAGCCATCCAAGTCAATGGTTTTACATTTCAAGAAGCTCAACCCTTATCTTTGGGATTGAATATTAAAGATAATCAGCCCCAAAAAGTTTTGAAAGAAGTATTAGCTTGGACAGAAGGACAACCATTTCTTACTCAAAAGCTGTGTCGGCTACTTGTCAGTTTATCTCCAAATGATGTGAGTAGAAAGCTAAAAATTCCCCCTGGTGCAGAAGAATTTTGGATAGAAAATGTGGTGCGATCGCAGATAATCGAAAAATGGGAATCACAAGATGAACCGGAACATTTACGGACAATTCGCGATCGCATCCTGGGAAACGAACAAATTGCCGCCAGATTGCTGGGAATTTATCAACAAATTCTCCAAGGAGTGAAAGTCCCAGCCGACGATAGTCAAGAACAGGTAGAACTGTTGCTGTCTGGTTTAGTAATCAAAAAGCAAGGTTTTCTCCAAATCAAAAACCGAATTTATCAAGAAGTTTTCAATTTAGAATGGGTTGGAAAAAAATTAGCTTACTTGCGCCCCTACTACGAAACCTTCAATGCATGGATAGCCTCAAAGGAAGAAGATGAATCTCGCCTATTGCGGGGACAAGCCTTGATTGATGCTCAAACTTGGGCAAATGGCAAAAGCTTGAGTAACTTAGATTATCGATTTTTAGCTGCTAGTGAAGAATTAGATCGACAAGAAATGCAGCACGCATTAGAAGCCGAACGTACCAAAGAAATTGATGCACGACTTGCAGAACAACAAAAAAGGCTGATTCAACAAAAAAAAACTGCTACAATAGTGACACTTTTGCTTGTGGGTATGACAATCAAGTTGGTGATTTCTATAGTGTGGGGAGTGTCACTTTTACGAAAAATTGATGCTTTAGAATTACAGTTAAAATGTACCCAGCTAGGGCATCAAGGCAAAGGAATAACTACAAATCCTCGGTTAGGTAGATGCTGACGGGAACATCCAAAATATGTAAAAACATAATCTTCAATTTTGTCACTGTCTAAAGTTAAGAGCCGTTAGAGAAAGCCCAGTCTCATATACGATGATTGCTTAGTGCGATGCCTGCGGTGGTCACTGAGCTTCTTGTACTGAGCGCAGTCGAAGTATGTCATACCACTTGCCTACAGCACGCTACGCGAACGTGGAAGCAAGCTAGCAAGAGCGTCTCGTAGAGAAGTGCGGTCTGCGCTTACACATTCCAGAAACGCAGTCCTGACCAAAGCTGCTGGTGATGTGAGTTAAAATCCTGATATCTTCAATAACTACTCACGCAGACAGCCCCCGAAAAAGCGATCGCTATGCTTCAGTACCCCAATCTCGAACAAGCGCTAAAATATCACTTCGGTTACGACAGATTCCGCCCCGGACAACGGCAAATTATCGAAGATGCGCTGCAAAATCGAGATTTATTGATTGTGATGCCTACGGGTGGAGGAAAATCTCTGTGTTTTCAGTTACCTGCATTAATTAAAAAAGGTTTAACGGTGGTGGTGTCGCCATTAATCGCTTTGATGCAAGACCAAGTGGAAGGACTGCAAAATAATAATATTGCTGCCACATTTTTGAATAGTAGTCTGAATCCGTACAAAGTGCGATCGCGGGAAGAAGCTATCCTTAGTGGTAAAGTTAGACTACTTTACGTCGCCCCAGAACGCCTGTTGAGTGAAAGATTTCTCCCATTTCTCGATTTAGTCAAAGAAAAAATTGGCATTGCGGCTTTTGCCATTGACGAAGCCCACTGCGTCTCTGAGTGGGGACACGACTTCCGTCCAGAATACCGCCAAATGAAATCTCTGCGGAAACGCTATCCTGATGTCCCTACCCTCGCCCTCACCGCCACAGCAACCGATCGCGTCCGTGCTGATATCATTCAACAACTAGGGCTAAAACAACCAAGTATCCACATTGCAAGCTTTAACCGCCAAAACCTTTATTACGAAGTCCGTTCTAAAACCAAGTCTGCGTATACTGAATTATTAGAACTTATTCGAGAAAATGAAGGTTCAGCAATTATTTATTGCCTAACGCGCAAAAAAGTTGATGAACTCACCTTTAAATTGCAAAATGATAAAATTTCTGCCTTATCTTATCATGCTGGATTAACTGATGAAGAACGTAGCAGCAATCAAACTCGATTTATTCGGGATGATGTGCGCGTCATTGTGGCAACAATTGCCTTTGGAATGGGAATTAATAAGCCAGATGTGCGATTAGTAATTCACTTTGATTTACCGCGTAATTTAGAAAGTTATTATCAAGAATCAGGTAGGGCAGGAAGGGATAATGAACCTTCACGTTGTACGCTTTTTTTCAGTTTCAGTGATATTAAAACCATTGAATGGAGTATTAATCAAAAAACTGACACCCAAGAACAGTTGATTGCTAAACAACAACTGCGTCAAGTAATTGACTATGCTGAAGGTACTGTTTGTCGGCGAACAATTCAACTAGGTTATTTTGGGGAACGTTTTCTTGGTAATTGCGGTAACTGCGATAATTGCCGTCATCCCAAACCAATGGAAGACTGGACAATTGAAGCCATGAAGTTTTTATCCTGTGTGGCGCGTTGTAAAGAAAGATTTGGGATGCTGCACATTATTGATGTGTTGCGGGGGGCAAAAAAAGACAAAATTATCCAGTACGAACACGATAAACTTTCCACTTACGGTATTGGCAAAGATAAGAGTGTAGATGAATGGCGAATGTTGGGGCGATCGCTTTTACATCAAGGGTTGCTAGAACAGACTAGCGATGGTTACTCAGTTTTGAAACTTAACCCCCTTAGTTGGGAAGTGATGCGGCGACAGCGTACAGTTTCCCTTGTTGTTCCCGTAGCACAGAAGGTTACTTGGGAAGAAGGGAGTGAGAAGGCTGCTGAAGCAGAAATATTAATGCAGAGGTTGCGATCGCTCCGTAAACAACTTGCTGATGAACAGTCTGTTCCACCTTACGTTGTCTTTCAGGATTCTACCTTGAAATTAATGGCACAGGTACAACCTAAAACTATAACCGAATTTGGTAAACTTTCGGGCGTAGGTAGTCACAAACTTTCCCAATATGGCGATAAATTCCTCACAGAAATTCGCGCCTACCGCCAAGAAAAAGGTTTGGTAGATCCACCACAGGTTAATTTTACACCCTCTGTTGGCTTACCTTCCGACACAGAAATATTCACATTACAATTACATAAACAAGGTTTGAGTGTTAATGAAATTGCCAAAAAACGCAACATTCGCCCCACAACAATTATTCGTCATTTGGCAGATTTGATTGAAAAAAATCAGCCTGTAGACATAAATCAGTTAGTACCTCTTGAACATCAACAAAAAATTTGGCAAGTTTTAGAAGTCCTTGGTGATATTTCTTTAACGCCAATTCGAGAACAACTTGGCGAAAGCTATACTTTTGATGAAATTCGCTTAGTTCGGGGGAAGTGGCGGCGCGAAAATCGTAAGTAATAATTTAAAGTTTTAAAAGATGTTTTAAAAGTATTGGGCGAATAGAATTCGCGGCTACACAAAGCAAAGTCCACCTCCGTGGACTAAGAGAAAATCAAGGGCTTCAAACCCACGGAGGTCAATAGGGTTCGGATAAGATCCCCCCGCCTGTGGCGACCCCCTTAAAAAGGCAGGGCTAATTCATTGTGATGAGAGAAAATTAGGGTAACCAGAAGTTAGCATACACAAAATTTTTTAGCGACTGATTTGATTTGTCCACTT